>JAMQHL010000036.1 GCA_025993795.1 Planctomycetota bacterium | reverse complement strand
CGATGCGGCCCAGCCCCAGCGGCCGCAGGGCGCAAGCACTTCAAGCGTGGCGCGGGCGTCTTGGCCTGTGTCGGCTTTGGCGGCAAGCCAAAGCAACTCCATCGGCAAGATGCCGATGCCACTTGCTGCTGACCCTGACATGCCCACGCCTGCGCAGATTGCTGCGGACCCGGAACTGGCTGCGATGTTCGCTGACCGTGATCGCAAGATCGCCATGCAGCAGGAGTGGGTGAAGAAGATGGAAGAGCGGCTTGACCGGGGCGACCCGTCTGAGCCGGTCCCCGAGTTTCCGGCTGAGCTCTATGTTGAGTTGGTGAAAGCCGCCAAGGTCTCGCCCCAAGCCGCCAACTTCAAAGCGCTGGTAGACGCGGCCATGATCCGCCGCAAGCAACAGCAAGAAGACATGCAGCAAGAAGCCTCCGGGGGTAGGCCAGTCATCACGGCTGCGTAGGCCGTGGGCGAGACGCCCACGGCTCTGCGGGCGGGACGCCCACACCACTCACTGCCACCCCGCCTGCGGGGACTGTGGCAATTTAATGGCATGCACAGGCGGAGTTCCCAAGCTCACGCATGTGGACCGTCATTGGCTAACTCAGCAGCCAGGCGGCCACGAAGATGGCGCCAAATAGCACGCTGATCACGCCGTTGACGGTAAAGAACGCCAGGTTCACGCGCGACAGGTCGTGCGGCTTGACCAGCGAGTGCTGGTAAAGCATGCCCGCCAGCATCACGCAGGGTGCGGTCCAGACCCAGCTGGCGAGTTGAGTGTACTGCGAAACATCCATGCCGCTGCGCATCGGGGGAGGGCTTGCCAGCACATGGACGAACCCAAAAAACAGCGCGGCACTCAACGCATGCATGCCCCGGCTGATCCAGAGTGCGCCGCGCCGTCCCAGTTTCGCCGGAATCGAGAGCAGGCGATGGGCGCGGTCGAAGTCGTCATCCTGCAGGGCATAGACGATGTCAAATCCGGCCACCCACAGCATCACCGCGCCACCGAGCAGCCATGGCGCGAGCTCGGTCACTGCGCTCCAGCCGAGCCCGAACGCCATCGCGTCGCGGCCAAACAACTCCACGCGCCAGCCTGCGGCGGCATCGAATAGCTCGCCTGGGTCCGGCGCGTAGTCTGACATGGCCCGCACTGCTACCCATGCGCCCACTGGCGCCAGCCCGAGGCTGGCGCCAAGCACGACATGGCAGAACGCAGTCAGCCGCTTCATCAGCGGGTAGACCGACATCAGCGTGATCGGGATCGGGCTGAGCCAGGCCACGACCGGGCTGATCATGAAGCATGCGCCGAAGTAAAACAGCGCGGCAAGCCCCGCCAGCGTCCATGCCTGCGCCAGCGTCATCTTGCCCGAAGGTAACTCGCGCCCAGCCGTGCGCGGGTTAGCAGCGTCGATGCGCCGGTCGAGAATGCGGTTGAGCGCCATGGCGCAGGTGCGGGCGCCAATCATGCAACAAAGGATCAGCGCCAGCAGCAGCCACGAAAACTGCAAGTGTTGATCAAAGCCATCCAACCCGGCGCCCATGCCCGTCACGTTTCCCGGAGTCAGGAACGCCGTGGGCAACGCGTGGGCGGCCGCCATCCCAACGATCGCGAACGGCAACGCGAACACGGTGTGGGCGAACTTCACGAAGCTCGCGTAGGTCTTGATCAGTTTGATCGGGCTTTGCATGGGCGGGTCACAATCAACTACTCGCTCGGCGACTTTGCCAGACCAATGTTCCCGGTAGCGGTCACGCCCGTGACAGAACGTAGGCTGCGTGATTGCCGCTGACGCTGCGCGCGTCGTGCAGGATGCATTTCGGCGCCATTTGTGCTGGCCCGGGGCTGCCGTTGGCCAGGGGTGCATAGCCCTCACGGTGGTTCAGCATCAGCACGTTGGCCACGAACTGCTGTGCGCCCGCGCATGGATATTGGCCGAAACTGCCCAGGTGGCTCACGGAAGGCACCGCATACCTTGCGCGCTTGTAGACGTTCGCTGCGCGGCGGCTGCCGTCCAGCGCCGTGGTGATCAGGTCAATCGCGCTCGCAGCATTCATGGCCAGCGACACAACATCGTCGCCGACGTCATGGCGCCCGATGGCTGTGCGTTCCACGCGCGCCATTGGGGCGCGTGGCGAGTCGTCGCGTTCAAGTATTGCCACCGCTGCGCCGTCGCCGGGGATGACGGCACTGCGGCTCGTGCCGGGGTCAATGCCCCTTTGTGCAAGATCGAGCGTGAACTGGTGCAGGCGCGAGCCGAACTCGTGCAACAGGTCAGTCAGCTCATCGGCGCCGCCCACGAGAATCACGTCTGCCCGGCGCTGCTCCAGCAGGCTGCATGCAGTGTCGAGCGCCGCTTCGAAACAGATATCGCGCTGCGCGGTGGTGAGGTTCACGCCCGTTGCATTGACATCCAGCGCCACCTGGCTGGCAAGTATGCCATGCACGCTGTTCATGAATTGCAGCGGCGACGCATGCTGCGCCCCTTGCTCCAGCCACGAATCCACGAACTTTTGCGTCACTTCAAGCGCACCCATGCTGGTGCCGAACACAACCCCGAGCCTGGCGGGGTCCATGCCCGCCGGGTCAAGCCCCGCTTGTTGCAGTGCCTGGCGCGCCGCCACCGCGCTCATGCGTGCCAGCCGGAACATGCGGCGCAACTTCTTGGGTTCAATCAGGCCCGCGGCGTCTGCCGGCTGTGCAATGTACGCGGGCGCGGTGACCACGCTGCCGTCAATGCGACGAAATGGATGCGGGCGACAGGGGCAGTCGCCGGCCAGCAGTGCGCGCCGAAACGCCTCCGTGTTCGCGCCGAGCGAACTGACAACGCCGATGCCGGTGACGACAATGCCCATGCTTACACTCGTGGCGCCGGGTTCATGACCCGACGCATGCCGCCCCGAATCGACGGAGTACCGAAACCCAGCAGGATTCCCATCGGCAACCCGCTCACGCGCAACTGCGCCTGCATCGCCATGTCGTGCTCGGCGGTCAGGGATGGCTCGCTGCGTGCGTTCACCACTGCCAGCCCGTTTACCACCAACGGCAACAGCGTGCCCTGCTCTACGCGCAGTTCGCGGTACAGCACGGGCACGGCAATGTTGCGCTGCACTGCTACCTTCATCAGTTCGAGTTCATGGGCAAGGCATTGCATATAGAGCTCCGGCTCAAGCCCGCGGCCCAGTGCGGCATGCACGTGATCAGCCGCGATGAACACGGCTTCGTAAACCTGGTCAAGTTCGAGCTTGCGTTGCGGATCCATCATTCACTCCTGCTGAAAATCAGGGCCGCGTTGTTTCCGCCAAACCCGAAGCTGTTTGAAAGCACGTGGTTCACAGGCGCCGACCTCGGCTGCAGCACCAGATCAAGACCGGGCTCGGGGTCGCGCGTGCCCAGGTTCTGGGGCAGCTGACCCAGTTGCAGCGCACGAACAGACACGACGGCCTCTACACCGCCCGCGGCGGCCAAGGTGTGGCCGAAGAAGCGTTTGGTGCTGCTGACGGGTGTGCGGTCGCCGAATACCTGCGCGATCGCCCTGGCTTCGACGTCGTCGTTGTCACGGGTCGCGGTTCCGTGCGCATTGATGTATCCAATGTCGGTCGCTGTCAAACCGGCCTGCTGCAGCGCGCCGGCCATGGCTTCCATGGCGCCGCGGCCCTGCGGGTGCGGTGCTGTCAGGTGGTGCGCGTCGCAGGAGTGGCCGTAGCCCGTAAGCAGGGCCAGCACCTTGGCGCCTCGTGCCTTTGCGTGCGCCGTGCTCTCCAGCACCAGCACGCCCGCGCCTTCGCCGACCATCATGCCCTGCCGCTGGCGATCAAAGGGGCGCGGCCCGTCCGGGCTCACGACCTTGAGGCTGCAAAAGCCGTTGAACACAATGTTGCTCAGGCTGTCGGCGCCGCCTGCCAGCATCACTTCGCTGCGGCCGCTGCGTATGACTTCGGCGGCAAGCCCGATCGCATTCGCCGCGCTGCTGCATGCGGTCAGAAAGTTCAACGTCGGGCCGGGAAGGCCGAAAATCCGCGCCATCAGGTCCAGCGTATTCGCGCCCTCGTGGACCAGCAGGCCGGCGTAGGAGCGCTTTCCGGTGTCGCCCGCTGCCGCACTCTCTTTCGCGCCGATGTAGACGGCTTCGCTGGTAAGTGTGCCACAGACGCTCTGGCCCAAATATGCGCCCGCGCGGGCCATCGACAAGGCAGGCGGTGCAAGGCCCGCCTGCTGCAATGCCTCTTGGGCCGCGACCAGCGCCAGCATGTCTGAGCGCGACGTGGGGGGCAGATTCAGCGCCGGCAGGTGGTCTTCCAGCCGCGGGCCGCGATACTGCCCGACGGGGAAATCCAGGGGGCTTTGCCACAACGTCAGCGGGCCCACGCCCTCGCGGCCCTGCTGCAATGCGGCATCCATCGTTGAAACGCCGCGACCGGTGGCGCCGATCACGCCAAGGCCAGTGATAGCAACGGGCGGCGCCTGTGCAGCCATGGGTGTGCTTGACTACTTCGTGCGATGCTCGTGAACGAAGTTCGCGAGCGAGTTTAGCGTGGCAAATGCCTGCCTGCCGACTTCGCTGCTGCCGATCTTGGCGCCGTACGTCGTCTCCATGAGCATGACCAGCTCAAGCGCATCCACGCTGTCCAGGCCCAGACCCTCGCCAAACAACGGCGCTTGCGGGTCTACCCCCGCCGGATCCACGTCTTCAAGGTTCAGGTGATCAATGATCAGTGTCTTGATCTGGTCTACGAGTGCATCCACTTGCGAAACCCTGCCCTTCGGCCCAACGCATCGCGGCCTGTTGGCGCGCGGTGAAGGCGCTAATATACGCACCGTTCACGCTTACTGTAAAGCATCCGAAACGGAGACAGGCTTTGTCCAAAATTGCGCTTGTGACAGGCGCGTCGCGGGGGATCGGCCGTGCGATTGCAGAACGCCTGGCGCGTGACGGATACCGCATCTGGGTCAACTACGCCGGAAGCAAGGGCGCTGCCGAAGGACTTTGCGCCCAGATTGAGCAGACGGGCGGTAGTGCTTTGCCAGTGCAGTTCAACGTCGCCGATGCCGAGGCCACAACCCGTGCGATAGAGGCCCTGATCGAGGCGGAAGGCGGGCCCGACGTGGTCGTCAGCAATGCCGGCATCACCCGCGACGGTTTGATGGCGACGATGTCAGCCATCGAATGGAGCGAGGTGCTGAACACCAACCTCGGGGGCTTTTTCAACGTCAGCAAGGCGTGTCTAAGGCCGATGCTGCGCAAACGCGCCGGGCGAATCATCGCGATCTCGAGCCTCAGTGGCGAAGCGGGCAACCCCGGCCAGGTCAACTATTCCGCCAGCAAAGCTGGACTGATCGGCGCCTGCAAGGCGCTGGCCAAGGAAATTGCCAGCCGCAACATTACAGTGAATGTTGTGGCGCCCGGGTTTGTGCAGACCGACATGGTCAAGGAACTACCGAAAGAAGAGCTTGAGAAAATGATCCCGCTGAAGCGCTTCGGCCGACCGGAGGAGATTGCGGCTGCCGTGGCGTTTCTGGCTTCTGACGAGGCAGGCTACATCACGGGCCACGTGCTGAGCGTAAACGGCGGCATGTACATATAGGGGCAAGCCTTCCGTCGCTTTGCGCGTCAACGTTCTGATAGACGAACACGAAACATGAGTGAACGTGTCTTCATCACAGGCATTGCCGCAATCTCCTGCCTTGGCAACACACTGGCAGAGATTGAGGCGTCGTTGCGTGCCGGCAGTTGCGGTATCGTGGTCGATGAACGGCGGCGAGAGCTGGGCTTTCGTTCGCCGCTGACGGGCTCGGTCAGGAACTTCGATCCCAGGGCGCGCCTTGACCGCAAGGCGCGCAAGACAATGCATGAAAGCGCGCAGTGGCAGGCGTTCTCGGTGCTGGAGGCGGTTGAGTATGCCGGCTTGCAGCCAGTGCACCTGCGCACGCCGCGCACGGGCGTGATTGTCGGCAATGACAGCACCAGCGCGCCGAACGTCGAAATCGCCGACGCGGTGCGTCGCGACCGCACCACGCAGCAGCTTGGCAGCGGGTACATCTTCCAGGCCATGAACAGCAGCCCGACGATGAACCTGAACACGCTGCTGGGCACCCAGGGCGCGGCGTGGACACTGGCCGCGGCGTGCGCCAGCGGCGCCCATGCGGTGGGACAGGGCTACCTGCTGATCAAGGCCGGTATGCAGGATGTCGTGATCACCGGCGGCATGCAGGAGATCACGTGGGAGAGCATGGCCAGTTTTGACGCGTTAGGCACTTTCAGCCTTCGCGCCGATGAACCCACCCGCGCAAGTCGCCCCTTTGACCGGTCGCGCGACGGGCTTGTGCCCAGTGGCGGCGCAGCCACAGTGATTCTTGAAAGCGAAAGCCACATCAAGGCGCGCGGCGGCAAGCCGATTTGCGAAGTAACAGGCTACGCATTCTCCAGCGACGGTGAGCACCTGACACTGCCCAGCGGCGACGGCGCCCGCCGCGCCATGCAGGGCGCCCTGCGCAACGCAAACATTGACGCGTCAAGCATTGACTACATCAACGCGCACGCCACCAGCACGCCGATTGGCGACGCCAAAGAGGCCGGGGCGATTCGCGAAGTGTTCGGCGAACACACGCCGGTCAGCAGCACCAAGAGCATGACGGGCCACGAGTGCTGGATGAGCGGGGCCTCGGAAGTGCTGTACACCGCGTTGATGATGCGCGGCGGGTTTATTGCACCGAACATCAACTTTGAATCGCAGGAAGCCGACGCGCCACGGATTGGCATTGCCGCAAGCGTGCTCGAGCGCCGACTGCGCAATGCACTGGTGAACAGTTTCGGTTTCGGCGGGACCAACGCCGGCATTGTGCTGCGGTCGGTGGAATAGGCGGGGGTCCGGCGTTGGAAGCGATCCCGTCAGCACCCCGCAGCGAACATCGCGCAGCGCCCACGACGATCATCGTCGGCTCCGGCATCAGCGGCCTGGCTGCGGCCATCGTGCTGGCCAGGCACGGGCGGAGGCCGCTGGTGATCGAGGCCCATAACGTGCCCGGCGGCTGCATGCAGATGTTTTCACGGCGGGCTGGCGACGGCACGCTGTGCCGTTTCGATGCAGGCGTGCATTACGTCGGCTCGCTCGGTGCCGGACAGTTGATGTGGCGACTGTTCCGCTATCTGGGTGTGGAGGTCCCGACCCGCGCGATGAATCGCGAGTGCTTTGACCGGGTTTACCTGCCCGGCGGCGACTTCTGCGTTCCCGTGGGTTGGGACGCAACAGGCATGGCGCTGACCCGCGAGTGCCCGGGAGAAGCCGCAACCGTGGCAACGTACATCGCTCGCATGAAGCAGGTTGAAGCATCGCTGAACTGGCACGCGCTCGCCCCCGAGGCGGACGGTGCCTACGACCGCGGACTCTACGAAGTCAGCATCGGCGAGTATCTGCGCAGCGTTGGTGCCGGCCCGCGGTTGCGTTCGCTGATGCTGGCACAGTCATCTCTGTACGCGGCGCCGAGCCATGCGGCGCCGCTGGCCATTCACGCGCCGGTAGTGGGCAGTGCAATCCAGGGGCCGCACTACATTGTGGGCGGCGGCGACGCGATCACAAATGCGCTGCTTGACCGGCTGCGCGACCTGGGTGGCGGGTTGCGTACCCGTGCGCCGGCCGCGCGAGTACTGGTTGAGGACAATCGTGCGACCGGCGTTGAGTTGCAGGATGGCACGGTGCTGCATGCCCCCGAAGTCATTCTTGCGATGCACCCCCGCGCTGCGCAGGCACTGATGCCACCCGACGCCTGGCGCGGCGCCCTGCGCGAGCGACTTGAGGCCGCACCCGAATGCGTCGGTTTGTTCTGTGTGTACGGCGTGGCCGAGGGCGACATGGGTGACTATTCCGGCAGCAACCACTATCTGTTGCGCGATGATGATCCCGACTGTTTCTATGACCCGCCGCTGCGTGGCCCGGCAGACGCGGTGGTGAACCTGCCGCCCACAAGCCCGCAACTGTTCAGCGCGGTGGGTGCTGCGCGGATGGAATGGTTCGGGCGCTGGCAGGGCACGCGCACGCCGCGCCGCGACCCCGACTATCGCGCGCTGAAGCAGCAACTGACCGACAACATCATGGCCACGGTCCGGCAGCACATGCCGGGCCGGAAGCTGCAGGTTGTGGACGCCGCCACACCGCTCACAATTCGTGACTACGCGCGCTACCCCGGCGGCGGAATATATGGGCTGCAACCTGGTATGGCGGCGCAAGGGCGCAATGGTGTGCGGCGCCGTACCCGCTATGCGGGCTTGTATGTGACAGGCGCGGGCACCGGCGCCCCCGGCATACTTGGCGCGTGCGTGACGGGTTTTGCCGTCGCGGGCACCATTCTGGGGACCGACGCCCTGATTCGCGAAGTGCGCTCGACGACGGACGTACCTGCCTGAAATTTGGCACTTCTGCCAAGCCCGCTTGGCACTAGATTCCGTCGTCCTTTCGATCGCATCCTGATGGGGCCCTTTGAACGCAGCTTTCACTTTCTGGCACGGCGCAAAGCCGTGCTGCCTGTATTGCTGCTGGTCATGCTCGGGCTTTCCGCCGGCGGCGCAGTGCAGGTGAAGTTTGCCGAGGACGTCTTTGCGCTCCTGCCGGCAGACGAACCTCGCGTTGCCGAAACCCGCATTGCGCTTGAGCGTTATCGTGGTCTGGAGCGCATCGTGATCGCGCTGGAAAGCAACGATCCGGCCGCGCTCGCGGCAGCAGTCGACGAAGCCGACACGAACCTGCGCAAGCTGGAGGGCGTGAAGGGTGTGGTGTCGCGCGTTGACCGGGCTGCGCGGGAGGACATCTTCAACCTGTATTCGGGCAAGGCGCCGCTGCTTTTTGACGATGCATTTCGTGCCGAGCTTGAGCCCCGCTTGACACGAGAATACTTTGCGGCGCGCCTGCAGGACTTTCTGGACGAGCAGGCCGGCAAAGAGGGCATCAGCGTCGTCAGCACGTTTCGTCGCGACCCCTTCGGGTTCGATGAGCTGGTGTTCCGACGGTTTGAACACCTCAACGGCGGGTTTCGTGGCAAGACCGACGGCGTGGGGCGCATTCTCAGCGCCGACGGACGCTTCGCCGTGCTCTTTGTAGAGGCCGACTTGCCGTCCAGCGACACCGGCCGCGGTCGCGACTTCATGGACGGATTGGGGGCCGCTCTGCCGACTGGCGTCACAGCCCATGTGATCGGCGCCCACCGCAGCAGCGTTGACAACGCCGTTGTGTTGCGCAGTGACATGCACCTGACGATTGCGACCAGCCTGATCGCGATCGTGCTGCTGTTCCTGATCGTCTTTCGCAGCCTGACGCCGATCCTGCTGCCGCTTCTAAGCGTGGGGTTCGGGTTTGTCGTTGCGCTTGGGTTGCAGGGCTGGATGCACGGCGAGCTCAGTGCAATCACTGTCGGCTTTTCGGCTGTGCTGCTTGGCATTGCCGTTGATTACGGCATCCACCTGGTCACGACATACGGCAGCGAAACAGGGGACCGCCCGCAGCGTGCGGTGCTGGCGCTTGTCCACGTGGGGCGTCCCGCCTTCGTGGCTGCGCTGACGACAGTGGCGGCAATCCTGATGTTGCGCTTTTCCAGCTTCGACGGCCTGCACCAATTGTCCGAAATGGCAGTGGCAGGAATTGCGGGGGCCCTTGTGTTTGCGCTACTGGCCGGCCCGCAGCTTCTGCGAGTTGCCGGGCCGAAGTCTGTTTCTGCACACGGGCTGGCCAATGTGCTGGGTCGGCTGAACGCGGGGCGGCGCAGACTGCGCGTGCCGCTGCTGGTTGCGGCACTGGCGGCAACGCTTGGCCTGGGTGCCTGCCTGCCGCTGGTGGGTTTCGACGGCGACGTGATGCATCTTGACGGCAAGAGCGACGCTACCCGAGCCTCAGAGCTTGCGGTGCAGCAGGCGTTTGGCCAGGACACGCTAAGCCGCACGCTGGTTGTCAGCAGTGGGAATGACATGCAGTCGGCGTTGCGTGAGAATGACCTGAATTCGGCGGCGCTGTACCGGCTTTCGGCCGGATATGAGGGGCTGGCGTGGGTGCTGCCCGCCCGCAGAACGCAGGATCAGCATCTTGAACACTGGCGGCGCTTCTTTAGCGAACAGCGCATATCTGCCCTGAAGCGCGCAATGGCGCAGGCGCGTGCGGTACGGCCGGACACCGGCACCGAGTTGGGCTTCAGCGAACAGCAGATCGAGGACCGGTTTGCCGAGCTTTTCGCCGGCATTCGCATGGCGACGCCACCCGCGTTTCTGGAACCATCAAACCTGCGAGCCAAGCCGATGTGGGCGTTGCTGGGCAGCTACCTCAGCGAGAGTGATGAAGGCGTGTCGGTCGGCGCGACGGCAACCATGGACGCGTCAAGTATGGGCGAGTTGCGGGCAGCTGCGCCGTCGGCAATCGTGCTTAACAAGGCCGACTTTGTCGCGCGGATGGTCGGTTTCATCCAGTCGGACCTGCTGTTGATGGGCGGGCTGTCCCTGCTGCTGGTGATCGTTGTGCTGGCGCTTACTTTCAGAAGTGCGCGCGAGGTCGGTATTGCTCTGGTGCCGGTTGTCGGCGGCATGGTCTGGACGTTGGGACTGATGGGGCTGTTCGGCATTAAGTTCAACATCATCAATACGCTCGTGACGGTCTTCATCGCGGGGCTTGGCATCGACTACGGCATTTTTTTCGTGCAGACCTGGCGCGGCAGCACCGGTCCCGGGCATGCCGCCAAACGCCTGCAGCATGCCGGCGCGGGGGTGCTGGTCGCGGCGGTGACGACGCTGTTCGGGTTCGGCAGCCTGGCGCTGGCGAAACACCCGGCGCTGTTCAGCGTTGGCATAACGACGGCGCTGGGCGTAACCTCGGCGCTGCTGTTGACACTGTTCGTCGTGCCGACACTGCTGGAGTTCGGGCGCAGTGAGAACGTCCAACATGACTGACCAGAACCAGCGATGCCGTAGAACAAGAGCCCCGAGCGCCAGCAAGGGGTTAGCGCTCGTGATGTTGCTCAGCGTTCTGCTAAGCGCTTGCGCCGAAACGGACCCATACAGGCGGATTGAGCCGGCGGCAACCGACGACGCTGCAACCAGCGCGCACGGCGCATTCAACAGGCGCTGGCCGGCGCAGTTCAAGGCGGTCCAGACGGTGACGCTCGACTTTCGCGTCACGACGCGCACCCTGGTTGGCTACTTGATCGTGCAGGGACATGACAGGTTTCGCCTGCAGGGCATGACCGAACAGGGGATCAAGCTGTTCGATATTGTGGGCGTGGGCGGGGACAGTCGCGTGTTGTTCGCGGCGGAAGAGCTGGACGCGCGAGTCCTTGAGAACATCACACGCGACATTCGCCGCGTATTTCTGCTGGAGTCGCTGGAAGTCGGAAGCGGGGTTCGCTATCGAACCACGTTGGGCGAGATCGGTGATGTGCTGGTTGCTGCGCCGGCGCGGGTGCTGTCGCAGGGCCCCAGCGGCGCAACCGCAGAGTTCTCCGGACAGCACGGGCAATTACGGGCACACGTTGTCGGCAAGCCGCCACATGTGGACTGGTATGACTTTCGCCGCGACGACCGCTCGCTGTATCGCGTCGATCATTACGAATGGCAGGAAATTGGCGGCATGTTCGTGCCCACGACTATCGTGCTGCGCGAGCGCGGCGTGCAGTCAAACGGCCCACCGTACAAGCTGACAATCATGCTCACCGAGCTCACGGTACGCGACGAACCGTGGCCCGACGCGGTGTTCGAGGTCGGGGACTGACAGCCGCTGTCTCCGGCCCCGCGACTTCCGTCGCGGGCTTTCGATCCGATTGTGCTTGCCCGGCTGCCGGGGAATGCTTCCCTAACCGCCATGCCTCTCACTGACGACATCGCGGCAGCAACACTGGAATTTCAGTCCGGCGAAGGCACGTGCATGGCGCGGCTGCGCTTTTCGGGGGCAGAAGATTTTTTTCAGGGACACTTTCCCGGTCGGCCAGTGCTGCCCGCGGTCGTGCAGATCGCCGCCGTCGTCGGTTTAGCTTCACGGCTCGCGGGTACAGAGTTGCGGTTGTCCGAGGTGACGCGCGCGAAGTTCATGGCCCCGACAGGCCCGGGCCGCGAGCTTGCGCTGCGGCTCACGCTCGATCCGGAAGTGGAAGGTCGACGGCGGGTGAAGGCGACGTTGTACGATGGCGCTGTTGAGGTTGCAGAGCTGACACTCCGCCTGATCTAGGCGGCACTGCGCTCTTCGACGAACTGGTAAAGCTGTTCAACGCGGCGGATCTTGCGGGCAGCGCCTTCCTCTACCTTGAAGCCGAATGCCTTTTCGAGCGCGACAACCAGGTCGATGGCATCCAGACTGTCCAGACCGAGGTCGTCGTAAAGGTCTTTGTCAGGCGTAATGTCGCCCTGCGCGAGTTCAAATTCGCGCGCGACGATTTGCTGTACCTGATTGCGGATAGAAACCGTTGCCATACCTATACTGCCGCCCCCAAGGGGAAAAGGGCCGACCCACACTTGTATTCTCAGGCATGGGCGGCACATAAGCAAGTGGACACTGACGTCGTGAATGAGCAAACCACATCCGCGTACCCGCCGCCCAGTAACGTCGTTATGAACGCGTTGCGCACGCCCGCCGCTTATGGCTTGCTGGCGGCCCAGTTGCTGTTTGTGCTGTTTATCCTAGAGATTCCGTACTGGCTTGCTGACCGCTTTATCTCTCGCCACCGCGGCGACGCGTTCTACCGGGCGCAGAAGCTGGTGGCCCGCTGGTTCTTCCGGCTTTACCCGTTTGGCGGCCAGCGCCGCATCAACGTGCGCAAAGACGCGTTTCCGACGCCCTGTGTGATTGTCTGCAACCACCAGAGCATGCTCGACATCCTGATGGCGCTGCTGCTGCCCGTGAACGCGCGCTGGTTCATCAAGCCGTGGACGCTCAAGATTCCGCTGATGGGCGAGTTGAACAAGCTTGCCCGCCACATTCGAGTTGATGACACAGAGGCTGGCGACCCTGAGCGCCCGCAGGGTTTCGAAACCGCCTTGCGGTACCTGAAGGACGGCATCAGCATCCTGTTCTTTCCTGAGGGCTCACGCAGCCCCGATGGCAACATCAAGCGCTTCAAGAATGGTGCTTTTCTGTTGGCCATTGAAGCTGGCGTGCCGGTCGTGCCGGTGGTGCTGGAGGGCACCGGTGCCTGCGTGCGCAAGGGCAGTCCGGCGGTCCACCACCCCGACGTGGTCATGAAGGTGTTGCCCCCGGTGCAGACCACCGGCCTGAAAGGCGAGATGGATGCGGCACGGCTGAAATCGGCGGTTCACGAGTCAATGGCTGCTGAAATTGCCAGCCTGCGCGCGGCAAGAACCGGCGTCCCGCGCATCCACGGGTGGGTAACGCGGCTTGGCATGTTCGGCGTTGCGCTGGTGATCGGGCTGCTGGTCAGCCTTTCGATCTACGTGAAGAACTTCTGCATCGCCGAGCCCCCGACGTTCACGGGCGATCGTTCACTTGCGGAAGAGGACCTTCGCGAAGCCACGCTGGATGACCGCAGCGTAACGCGTCTGGGGCCCAACTGGCGCAGGCGCCGCGATGGCGTAAACGAAATCGCGCTTTCCGGCACGCCATGGGAGCGCGGCTACGCCAACGCCAGGCTGACGCCCGAGCTGCTTGAGCAACAGGAACGCCACCTGCTGAGCACGGCCCGCGAGTTTCTGCCCAATGCCGCATCGTTCTGGCTGCTCAAGCAACTGATTGCCGTGAACAACCGCCACCTGCCAGACCACGTGTCCGAGCAGGAGCAGCTGGAGGTACTCGGGCTGGTCGAAGGCAGCACGGATCACTACCCCGACGAAGGCGTGCCCCTGTATCACCGCGTGTTGAACTATCACGCAGCGCACGACATCAGCCACGTGCTGATCGACAACCCCCTGGTCGCCGAGAAAGAGATCATCGGCTGCACGGCCTTTGCCGCGTGGGGCGACGCCAGCGAAGGCGGCGACCTGTGGGTCGCCCGCAACTTTGACTGGGAGGCGGGTGAGATCTTCGACAAGGAAAAGTGCATCCTTTATGTGTGGCCCGAAGACGGTTTGGCCTATGTCCACGTAGCATGGGCCGGCATGGCAGGCGCGGTGACGGGCATGAACGAAGCTGGCATCAGCATCCATATCAATGCCGCGCGCACCGACGAAACCGGGTTTGGCCGCATCGGCACGCCGGTCAGCATGCTGGTCAAGCGCGTGCTGGAACAGGCCCGCACCATCGAAGACGCTCATCGCATCCTGCGCGAGGCTCAGGTCTTTGTCAGTGATTCGTACATGGTCGCCAGCCGCGACGAAAAACGCGCCGTAGTAATTGAGAAGTCGCCTGACCATTGCGTGCTGCGCGAAGCGACCAAGCCAGGCATGTTGCTGCAGAGCAATCACTTTCTGGGCGAGCCGTGGCAAGCCGATCCCGTGCAGAAAGAGCAAATCGAGCGCGCGACCACGCTGTATCGCTGGCAGCGGCTGGAAGAGCTGACCACAAAGCACCACGGCAAAGTGAACAAGGACGTTTGCTTGTCGATTTTGCGCGACCGCAAGGGGCGGGGCGACAAAGAACTGGGGTACGGCAACCGAAACGCCATCGACGGGGGCATCTGCGCGCACAGCGTGATCATGAATGTCAGCAAAGGCCAGATGTGGGTTTCAAGCGGGCCGCACACATACGGGCACTACGTGTATGTGCCGGTGCACGAGATGCTGAAGGCAGAGCCGCAGGGTGCGTTACGCATGCACATTGCGCGGCAGGACTATCTGCCGCGCGACCCGCGATCAAGCGAGGCTGACGATCTGCGCGAGTTCACGAAGCAGCTGAAGGTCACGCGCCTGAACCTTGAATCGGAAGATCTGCCGGCCCTCGAGGCAAACCTGCGCACGCTGCACAACCTGAACCCGGATGCCTTCGAGACGGCCTACTTTGGCGGCCGCTTTTCGTATCTGAAGGGCAAATACGCGGAAGCCGCCAAGCACTTTCAGACGGCGCTCAACCGTGACCCCCATTACGAAGAGGTCCGTGAGCACATCAAGGTGTGGCTGAACCGGGCCAACGACAAAGCGGCCAAGTAACAGCGTTGCCGAGAGTGCCTGCAAAACAGCGAGCCGGCAATTGCCGGCTCGCTTCCTCAAGGGGCTGGGCTGCGGGGGGGCTTGCAGCCCGAGGCCAGGTCTATTCCTGCGCGGGGCCCTTCGCGTCATCTTTCTTTTCGGGCGTCTTGCTCGCTGCGTCCGGTTCAGGCTTGCCTTCGCCACTCTTTTCGCCCTCGGGTTGGTCGGGCGTCTTTTTGATGATCTTTGGCGCGGGCGGCTTTTCTACGCGCTTGACCTTGCCGGCTTCGGCGGGGCAATCCGGGTCGCCTGCAGTTGCCGTAGGCTGCGTGGGGCGCTGCACGGGCGGGTGCATCAGTTGCTCAAAGGCCAGCTTCCAAGCCTTGAAATCTTCACCCAGATGCGACGCGCGGCCAGCACAACGGGCGATGAAGTTCAGCTCCAGGTCCAGGTTGGCTCTGTCGCAGAATGCGTTTTCAACTTCGTTTGCGACCTGTACCAGCAGCTTGCCGTGAAACTTCGGGTTCGCGATCGCGGCCTGAACAAACTCAAGCACATAGTCATCGTCTACCGAGTGGCAGAGCAGCCTGGCCAGGCTCTTGGACAGGTTGCTGTCCACGTAGCTGCGTTCGTCGCGCTTCATGTCACGAGCATCGAGTGCTGACTTGACGCCGGAAAGAATCAGGCTCGCGCGCGCATCACCGTTCCAGTCAGGCAGAAGGATTCTTGCCGGCTTGGACTCGGCCTGGTCGTCGCGCGTCGGAAACGGCTTGCCGAACTCAACTTCAGATTCGCCGATACGGTCCAGCAGCATCGAGCCTTGCACGTCGTGCGAAACATACGCAAACCCGGCAACGTGCTTTAGCCCAAACCCGTTCTTGCGCCGCGAGACCATCGTGTAACCCTGGCGCAGGTTGACCGTGTAGCCGTCGCACAACAGCTCGATTTCGCCACTGCCGACCGAGCGATCAAGGCTTACGTCACCCTTGACCAGCGCAACCGTGCCCTTGCCGTTGAAGGCAACTTCTGTGCCTTTGCCAAGAACCATCGTGCCGTTGTCTGTCATCAGCATCGCGACGCCGTTGGCACTCGTGCGCATCTGCATGTCGGTTGAAATCTGGGCGCCATCGTCCACTCGGGACCATTTCCCGTCGCTGCCGAGGATATCCGCCCGACCCGACAGCATGACCAGCCTGCCAACGGGAAGTCGCGGCGCGGCCTCGCTTGCTGGACGATCACTTGGCTGGGGCTTGGCTTCAGGGCCGGTTTCGACTTCGCCTTTCGGTTTCGGGCTCTCCGTAGGGCCAGGCTGCCCCGATTCCGGCGCGGGCTCTGTGACCGGCTGTTTTGGTTCGCCGTCAACAACAGCATCCGGCTTCTTTTCGGGCTGCGGGGCGCCTTCTACAGGCCGCTCACGCGGCGCTTTGTTGCCGCCTGCCGAGTCGCGGGGTATGCTTTCGGGTGTAGTATCGCGGGAAGCTCCGGGCTCCTTCGGAGCCGGAGCTTCCCTTTCCTCTGAGACACGGCTGGAAGGGTCGGTGCGGTGATCCCCTCCCTTGCCGGGCCCGCCCCGGCTGTCCTTGTCTGCAGATTCCGTGATTGGGGTTTCGACAGGGCGCGAGAACGCGCCAGTGATCACTCCGACTGACAGCAGGAATGCCGCAGCCGCGCTGACCGCTGCAATGCCCGCATAAATGCGCAACCTGCGGCGCTGAACGCGGACCAGCGAATGGCGCTTGCTGCGCACGCCGAGAGGGCGCTGCTCAGGAAGGCGCACATTTTCGATGCTGTCATCGGCCGGAACACTTCCGCCCTGGATGCGACGCATGACACGGGCAGAGAAGTCTCGCGACAGGGAAATCTGGCGAAACAGCTGCTCAGTGGCGGCGTGCACTGACTGCAACTCGTCGAACTCGCCCTGCAGGACCGGGTCAGCCTTGAGCGCCCGTGCAAGCACGTCGCGATCGGCATCGATGATGACGCCGTCAATCGCGCGCTGCATAAGGATCTGGAGTTCGTCGTGTGTCATCTGGCTTGGCCCACTTCTACGCTACAATGCTTAGGTGGCAGACTTGCGAGTGTGCTTACAGCGGTTTTCTGCCTTTTGCGGAGCCGCAAAGTGCTAAAGGTCAATGTCCGGCAAGTACTCCTTCATCACCAGTGCTAAAGCCTTGCGCGCACGGTGCATACACACTTCTACGGCGCCGATGCTCAGTCCCAGCTCTTGCGCGATTTCGTCGTATTCTTGACCTTCCAGGTAGCGCTTGATCAGGACAGCCCGGTACCGATCTGACAGCTGCATCAGCGCTTTGTACAGGTACTCGTGTCTTTCCTGCTGCTCAACAGTCTGCAGCGGGTCAAGCCCCGTCAGCTCAACCTCCAAACCCTCGGGCATGCCGGCCATCTTGCGACGCTTGTAGTGGTCGCGAACCAGGTTGCCCGCGATGCCCATGATCCACGACTTCAGGCGCGCATGGTCTTTCAGGCGGTTAAGGTTCTCGTAGGCGATCAGGAATGTTTCCTGCGCCAGGTCCTGTGCCACGCCCGTGTCAGAAACCTTGCGAAGCATAAACCCGTACACCAAGCGCTCAAAGCGCTTGACGATGTGCTCAAAAACCTCGGTTTCGCCACGCAAGACGCGGCGAACCAGGTCCTCGTCACTTAGCGGGACTGGCTCCAAGATCTAGGGTCTCCCCCGGCCCCCAAATGCCGAAGGTTTGAGTAGAGGGTAGTGTACGAACGTGCGTCACGACTGGCAGTTCGTTCCTTTGGTGGTTTTGCGTAACCGCACAAGCAAAGAGCCGCGGTGGAAACCCGCGGCTCTCGTGATCACTGACAGACCGACTAGCGGCCCATGATTTCGATGACCAGGCGCTCGTTGGCAATCACCGGGATGTCCTTGCGGCGCGGGATCTGGATCAGCTCGCCTTCGACCTTCTCCAGGTCTACCCGGACATAGCTGATCTGTTCCGGCTTTTGCGCAATCGCCTCCTGCACCTGCAGGTGGGCCTTGCTCTTCTGCCGGACCGCAACCTTGTCGCCGACATCCACGACATAGCTGGCGCGGTCGGTCTTGCGACCGTTCACCTCAACGTGGCCATGCGCCACAAGTTGCCGCGCAGCGCGCGTCGTGGGCGCAAAACCCATGCGGTACACGATGTTGTCCAGCCGTCGCTCAAGCAACTGCATCAGGTTTTCGCCAGTGTTGCCGGGCATGGCGTTGGCCTGTTCGTAAATGCGGCGGATGCTGCGTTCACGAATTTGGTAGTAGTACTTCAGCTTCTGCTTTTCGTTCAGCCCACGGCTGTAGGTGGACGCTTTGCCGCGACGCCCGTCGCGGCCGTGCTGGCCTGCCTTGTACGGCTTGCTGGCCAGCGGTGTCTTCTTGCTGCCGTACAGGTTTTCGGCGAAGCGGCGCGATACGCGGTGCTTCGGCCCTGTGTAGCGACCCATGGAATCTCCAGGTCTCGGTTCAGGCCATCGGCGGGCAAACGCAGCCCGGGATGTTGCATGGACACCGTGCCATGCAAGCCGTCCAACCGGACGGGCGCATAAGGGGCGAGAAGTGTAGCGATGCGGCCCCGATGGTCAAGCAGGCGGCGGATTTCCTCAAGCGCAAGTCACTACACACCCGACAGTTCCATTAGGCGGATGAGTCCGCACAAGAATTCGGGCCGCGATCCCCCGGCGAGATTTGCGAAAGCACACGGGGCTGCTCGATCGCGGTCCCCTGTATCACCGCTTTACGTTTGGGAGGTCAGTCCCTCACACCCGTAACAAACACCCACAGGGTCAGCGCGTGAGCGTTAGCCCCGGCGTCTGGAGCAGGCGCCAGTCACCCATCCCACCCCAACATCCAACCCAACCACCCGGCGCGTGCTGACCACGGCGCCGGGTCCTGCATTTGACATCGGGGTATCCGACTAGTAACTGCCAACTCGCAAGTCTGGCGTGCTGCCCTATACTCACCCGACCTGAACCGGAGCTGACATGCACTTCGACACCCTAGCCATCCATGCCGGATACGACCCCTTCAACCATTTCGGCGCGGTCAACCCGCCCGTCTTCCTTTCGTCAACCTTCGCCCAAAGCAGCCCCGGCAAGCACCAGGGCTTTGACTATGCGCGCAGCGGCAACCCGACGCGCAAGTCACTCGAAAGCGTGTTCGCCGCCCTTGAGGGCGCCGAGTACGGGTTTGCTTTCAGCAGCGGCTTGGGCGCCACAGACACCATTACCAAGCTGCTCAGCGCCGGCGACCACGTCATCTGCGCCGACGACGTCTACGGCGGCACGTTTCGCATTTTCGACAAGACCTTCAAACGCCTCGGCATTGAGTTCAGCTTCGTCGATACCACCGACGTCGCCAACGTGCGCGCGGCGTTCAAGTCGAACACGAAAATGCTGTTCATCGAGTCGCCCAGTAACCCGCTGCTCAAGGTCAGCGACATCCAGGCCCTCGCCAGGTTGGCACGGGAAAAGAAGGCGATCAGCGTTGTGGACAACACCTTCGCCACGCCCTACCTGCAGCAGCCGCTGTCACTGGGCGCTGACATCGTCATGCACAGCGCCACCAAGTACCTGGGCGGGCACAGCGACGTCGTGCTGGGTGTGTGCGCCACCAAAGATGAGGCGCTGGCGAGGCAGATTGGCTTCAACCAGAACGCAAGCGGTGCCGTGCCGGGCGGCCTGGACTGCTTTCTCGTGCATCGCGGCATCAAGACGCTGGGCGTGCGGGTTGAGCGCTCGTGCGATAACGCCGAGCAGATCGTGAGCTACCTGCTTGAGCAAAAGCGTGTCACGAAAATCCATTACCCGGCGCTGACCACGCATGTAAACCACGACGTCGCTACACGCCAGATGAAGCGCTACGGCGCCATGATCAGCTTCGAAATCGACGGCAGCGTCGCCGACGGCGAAAAAGTCGTCAGCGGACGCCAGGTCTGGACGCTGGGAGAGAGCCTGGGCGGCGTCGAAAGCCTGCTCGAACACCCAGCCAGCATGACCCACGCCAGCATTCCCAAAGAGCTTCGAGAGAAGGCAGGACTGACAGACGGCTTGATAAGGCTGAGCGTAGGCATCGAGCACGTCGATGACCTGATTGCCGACCTGGAAGAAGGGTTGGCGAGTTATTGATGACAACGAAAATTATCATCGGATCGCGCGGCAGCAAACTTGCGCTTACGCAGTCGCGGCAAGTGGCGGATGCACTGCGCGCGTTTCATCCGGGGCTGGTTGTTGAGATCATCGAGATCAAAACCACCGGCGACCGCAACCTGGGCGCGTCGCTGTCTGAGCTCGGGGGCAAGGGTGCCTTCACCAAAGAGCTTGAGGACGCCCTGCTTGCCAGGCAATGCGATATCGCCGTGCACTCGCTGAAAGACCTGCCGACCACATTGCCGGACGGCTTGCGAATCCTGTGCACGCCCGCCCGCGAAGACACCCGCGACGTCGCCATCCTGCGCGATGACAGCACCGCCGAAAGCGCTCTGCCGCTGGGCTGGATACCAGACGGCATGGCCGTCGGCACCTCCAGCCTGCGCCGTCGCGCCCAGCTTGCACGGCTGCGGCCCGATCTGCGGGTGATGGAGTTTCGCGGCAACGTGGACACTCGCATCAAGAAGCTGCGCGAAGGCCAGGTGTTTGCGTGCCTCCTCGCCGCGGCCGGGCTCAAGCGACTGGCGTTGCTTGACGAAGCCGAGATGCGCATCGAAGGCTTGCGCGCTCACTGGCTGCAAGCGCCCGACTGGTTGCCCGCAGCCGGACAGGGGGCGCTGGCCATCGAGGGCCGAAGCGACGACCCCACAACCGCGCAACTGCTGGTGCCGCTGCATGACGCGGGCACGTTTGCGGCCGTGACAGCCGAGCGCGCATTCCTGAACGAGCTGGGCGCAGGCTGCCAGGCGCCCGTGGGCGCGCTTGCGATCTGCCCCGAGGGTTCTGCGATTCACCTGCAAGGCTGCGTGCTGAGCCAGGATGGTGCCCAGCGCGTCCACGGCAAAAAAGCAGGCGACATCGCCGATCCGGCAGGCTGCGGCCGAAGCCTGGCCCAACGACTGTTAAAGGAAGGCGCCTCGCAACTGCTGTGATCATCGGACAGGGGTGAGGCAGGTCAGATGACCCTCAAGGGATGCGCGTCACCCAAAAAAGATCTGCGCTTACGGCCTGCCGCAGCTAGTATCGCGACAAAAACCAAAGAGGGTGCACTATGAAAGTGACCGCGACTGCGTTGGCCCTGAGTGTGTGCCTGGCTTTTGCTGGGTGCGGCGGCGACGCTTCGAACCCGACACCAGACCTCGAAAACACTGGCCAACAGTCGAACGTCGCTGGCGCTGAAGGGGGCGTCAAGAATCAGCAGGTCAACGCCCCCGACGCTGACGAGCCCGACGAGACGGATGAGCCACTACCGCGGCTGACCAATCGCGACGTAACCATCCCGAAGACGCAGGGCTGGTTTCAGCTTTACGAGACTGCGCCTCCGGATCCTGCGCAACCCGACGCAGAGGCGTTGAGCGCCTGGGAACAGGGCAAAGTAGAATTGAAAGAAGGCTGGAAGGGCACGATCAACGAAAGTCAGTACCTCGAGTACACCGGCGACCCGTTCACAACCACCAACCGATCCCTGACGGCAATCAAGGGCGTGCTGCCGCTGCGCAGCGTGCGGCTTGTGCGGTGCAAAGAAGTTTCGAACTCGGGCCTGTTTGAACTCGGGGGCATGCTGGAGTTGGAGTCGCTCAATCTCGATTACTGCAGAGGCATTTCAGATCACGGCCTTTCCCACGTGGCGAGACTGAAGGCCCTGCGTGTCCTCAGGCTGACGGAATGCACGAACCTGACTGACAAGGGACTGGCCCACCTCAAGAGCAGCAGGCGTCTCGAGATGCTGAACCTTCGGAGCTGCACTGAGATCACCGACACCGGGGTGGAGAGCCTCGCAGGCCTCAACCGCATGAGAAATCTGAGCCTCAGGAACTGCAGTAAAATCACAGATGCCGGTCTCGGGCACCTGTCAGCTATGACTGAGCTTCAGACTCTGGACTTGATCCAATGCAGCAAGATCACTGATGCCGGTTTGGCAGTGCTCGCGACTCACGGCAAGCTCCAAAAGCTGTATCTCTCACATATGCAGATCACTGACACCGGGTTAGCGCACTTGGAAAACATGAAGGATCTGCGGGAACTGTGGCTGATCGAATGCCCCAAAGTCTCCGATGCCGGCATCAACGCGTTGAAAGAGAAGTTCCCCGACGTGAACATCAGGCGCTAGTGCGGCCCGTGAGAGTCCGGAGACTATCTTATGCCTGTTGCTTGCCTATCGGCCTGCCCTGTTGCGCCGCTCATTTTGGGCTCCTCGCTGATTCATGTGGATTTGGGTCTGGGCGGGGCGAGTTGCGTCGTGAATTGATCCGGCACCTTCCCCAGCGGTGCGCCGATTCGGAAGCGGCTTGCGCTCACTCTCCGCCCTGCGCACCTCATCCATGGCTTGCTGACCAGCGCCGTGACGTG
>JAMQHL010000035.1 GCA_025993795.1 Planctomycetota bacterium | reverse complement strand
GGCACAGGTCCCCCCCGGGCGCTCAAGGCGCAGGGGGCAATGGGTGCTCCCGACAGGCGGCCGAAAAGAAATGATACTATCAAGACCTGAAGTCAGCGCCGCGTGAAGGGTACAGGGGCAAATCAGAACTGATAATGTGATAACCATCTTTGCGCCATCGGCATGCCACTGCTGACACACCCCGGCGCCAAGCCGCCTGCCGCGACATCGGCTGGAAGCCGATGCCGCTTGGCTGTGTCGCGGGGCGGCCCGCCGCAGCTTCAGCGAGGGCGGGAGCGCCTGCGGCGGCGCGCCCGGCTCACGCGCTTCCAAATCTCGCGCGATCTTGGAACGCGCACAGCCAATGACTTTTCGTATGCTGGCACAACGGGAGGATTCCATGCTTGCGGCCAGCGGCGGTTATGCGTTCATCTTTATCATCTTCATCGTCGGCATCGTCATTGCCGCGATTGTCTGGGGCGCCAAGCACCAGAAGATGGTTCGTGAGAACTGGGCCACCTTTGCCCAGCGCAACAACTTGCAGTACATGGGCACCACATACGGCGGCATGAGCGGCTGGTTTGGCCGCACGCAGATTCGCATCAACACGATCACCCGCGGCAGCGGCAAGAACCGCAGCACATACACGCAATACCACGCGACGGTCAGCTCACCGATGCCTTCGGGGCTCGTGCTCTATAAAGAAGGCTTCTTCTCCAAGGTCGGCAAAATGCTGGGCGGCGAGGACGTGCAGATCGGCGACCCCGCCATCGACGCGGCCTTCATTATCAAGGCGGGCGATCTGCTGGGCGCGCACAAACTGCTGAGCATCGCGCCGGTCAAGCAGGCCTTGCTCGCCATTGTCGGGCGCCACCCCGGCGTGCGCCTGGACGGCCGCACCCTGTTCTGGGAAGAAAACGGCGTCACCTACAAGTACGACAGCCTTGAAGCTAACGCTCGCGACCTGGCGTACCTGTGCGAGACGTTTGACGCTGCGTTTCACCAGTTGGCCGGCACCCAGCCGGCGGCGACCGCTGCTCGCTCTGCGCCAAGGGCATCCGACGCGGCCAACATCCTGTTTGACGCGCCGGTTGCAGCGACCACGCCCTCCACCCGCCTGCCGGAGCCAGTGATTCGCCGCGCCGCGCGCGACGAAGACCCGGCTGAGCGCAAGCATGCCCTGGAAGACGTGGCATCAGCCTTCCAGCAGCTTGAAAAGAAGATTGAGACCGGCCGCTCGACAACGGAATACAAGGAACCGTCGCCCGTGAACATGGATGATGCGTTCGCGGCGCCACATCTGAACTCGGAAGTTGAGATGTCGCCCTTTGAGAAGTACTCGGCGGCCAACATTTCGTCGGCGTTCACTGACTCGAAGTCGAATGCCTTCAACGCCAACGCCTATGCCGCCCCGGGCAAGAGCGACGCCTTCAACGCCAACGCCTATGCCACGCCAGCCAGAAGCGACGCGTTTGACGCCGCCAAGCCGTTTGAGAGTGCAGCACCTGCGCCAGCCGAAGCTGCCGGCGACGGCAGTTTCGATGAGCTGGTCACGGCGCTGTCTGCCGGCAACCTGATGAGCAGCGACCGCGACAAGCTGGTCCAGGCCAACGCAAGCCGTGTCTGGCCTGTCAAAGTCAAGATCGAGCGCGTGGACAGCACGTTCGGGTTTGATATTCCGGACTCGCTGCGCGACGGCAAGACCGTAGAGGGCGAGTTGCCGGGCGGCACCAAGGTGACCGTGCGCTTTCCCAAGAGCCGCAACGCCGAGCTGGAGAAGCTGCACAGCGGCAGCCAGGTAAGCGCCATCGCCAGCGTAGCCGGCTGGGACGACCTGTTCAAAAAGCTGACACTGAACGGTTAGAGTAATGCCGCGAAGTCGTCTTCGCTGATTACCTTTACGCCCAGCTCGTTGGCCTTCTTTAGTTTGCTGCCGGCTTTTTCGCCGGCCACTACGTAGCTGGTGTTCTTGCTTACGCTGCCGCTGGCTTTGCCGCCGCGGTCGCGCACCATGGCCTCGGCGTATTCGCGCGTGAACTTTGTCAGCGCGCCTGTGAACACAAACGTCATGCCCGCGAACTTGCCCTCGCCCGCTGCCATTTTCTTGACCGCCTGCGGCGACACGTGGCGTTGCAGTTGCCGTATCAGCGGCTCGTTGTGCTCGTCGTGGACGAACCTGACCACGCTTCCCGCGATCACCGGCCCGACTCCATCGATATCGTTCAACTGTTCTTCTGTCGCGGCCATCAACCCGTCGATGCTGCCCACATCCCCCGCGATCAAGCCGGCCACCGTCTCGCCGACGTTGCGTATCCCCAGCGCGTAGATGAACCGCGCCAGTGTCGGCGTGCGTGACTTCTCAATCTCGGCGATCAGCTTGTCGGCCTTCTTTTCGCCCCAGCGCTCAAGCTCAATCATCGCGTCGCGCTTGTTTTTCAGCGCATACAGGTCGGCGGTGCTCTTGACCAAACCGGCGTCGATCAACTGCTGGATGTTCTTTTCAGCCAGGCCCTCAATGTTCATGGCTGTGCGCGACGTGAAATGCTCAATCGCCCCCAGCATCTGTGCGGGACAACCCAGATGATTCGGACAGCGGATCACGACTTCGTCAGCGAGCTTGACCAGTTCGCTGTCGCAGCGCGGGCAGCGTTTCGGAAACTTGAAGGCATTGCCTCCGCCCGGGTTGGTCACTTTCAGCACCTGCGGAATCACGTCGCCCGCGCGGTGGACCATGACGGTGTCGCCGGGCTTGAGGCCAAGGCGCTCGATTTCGTCGGCATTGTGCAATGACGCGTGGGTAACCGTAACGCCGCCGACTTTCACCGGCGCAAGAATCGCGACCGGGGTAACGGCGCCGGTGCGGCCGACCTGCAATTCAATCCGTTCGCACACCGTCTCGCGTTCCTGGGGCGGAAACTTGAACGCCAGCAGATAGCGCGGGCTCTTGCTGCGTACACCCAGCTCGCTCTGCACGGCGAAGTCGTTCACCTTCACGACCATGCCGTCGATTTCATAGGGCAACTCGTTGCGTTGCCCCGCGTATGCGCGGTACTGCTCAAGCAGCTTTTCTGCGCCCGTGAACGTCTGCACCTTCAGCTTCGTTCCCGCCAGCATCTCGGCGCTGGTCCGAAAACCCCAGTCGCGCATGGCTGCGATTGCGCCTTTCACGCTCGTCAGCCCGCAGTCTTCGGGGTTGGCCACCTGGTACCAGACAGCCGAAAGCGGCCGCTGCGCGCTGATGCGGGCGTCGATCTGGCGCAGGCTGCCGGATGCTGTGTTGCGCGGGTTGACGTAGGTCTTGAGACCTTCCCGCTCAAGGCGCTCGTTAAGCTTCGCGAAGTCGGATTTGGCGATATAGACCTCGCCACGAATCTCAAGTCGCCTGGGCGCCTTGCGGCTTGTGTCATTGAGGTGCACCGGCACGGACGCGATGGTCTTGATGTTGGGCGTGACGTCTTCACCGGTTTTGCCGTCGCCGCGCGTGCCGGCCAGTTTCAGCGTGCCGTTTTCGTACACCAGTTCGCACGAAAGGCCGTCGTACTTGGGCTCACAGATCAGTTCCACGTCGCCGACGTCGTCGCTGATGCGCTTGAGCCACGCCAACGCCTCGGCTTCGTTCATCGCGTTCTCGATGCTGAGCATCGGGATGCGATGTTCCATCGGCGGCAGGCCCGAGCGCGCGCCGGCGCCCACCATGCGCGTCGGCGAATCGGCGTGGGCCAGCAGCGGGTACTTCTTCTCAAGCGCCTCAAGCTCACGCATCAGCGCGTCGAAATCGGCATCGCTGATCTCGGGCTGTGCCTTTGCGTAATAAAGATGGTTGTACCAGCGCAACGCGGCCGTCAACCAGTCGATCTGCGCCTGCGCATCTTTCAACTTCGGGCGCGCACCCGGGGATGTTGGTTCAGGACCCATGGCGCGGATTCTGATTTGCGGTGCGACACTTGGAAACAGCGTAGCCGAATGCAACGTCTGCACTTCCCCTAAAGTACCCCCTTGCTCTGCGCCGATGTTGGGTTTGCCGGGGCGGCGTTTCGCGGCCCCCAGAACCAGGAGTTGCAGCCATGTCCAAAACCGCCATGGAGCGCCGCCTTGATGAGCGGCGCGGGCCCGTCCGCCGCACGACCGATATCCAGCGCGCGTTGCTGGAGGAATCACTGAAAGAGCTGCCCCGCTACTTTGTCAGCTACTGCGACCCGCGGGCCGGCGTGTACAGCTTCTATTACAGCAACCTGTATGACGCCCAGTTGATGGTGGCTGAACTCAAGCGCCAGGGCATCGCGGAAGAGTCCATCGCGCTGTACGCGCGCCACGACGAGTAGCCACCATTTGCAACCCCCTCTTTCCCCCAGCAGACCTGCCAGCCGCCCGGGAGAGCACCCGGGCGGCTGGTTTCATTTGGCTTTGGTCGTACCCTGCGCCGGTTGCCGGGGATTGCGCACATACGCCCAAGGGCGATAATCGCGCGTACAGGGCTGAGAGAGTCGCCATGCATGAACGGCTTGCCGACGGCTTGGCTATGCTCTGCGCCCTGGCGGTGCTGGTCGGCGGATTGTTCGCGCACTGGGATTTCTCAACCGCACTGTTAGGGTCACTCGCGGCGGCCCTGGGTGGCATGCTGGCAGGGCTGTTGATCCGGCAACTCTGGCCCGGCAAGGGATCGGGCAAGAAGGAAGCATGAGCGACACACAGAACTCAACCGACGAAGGCCCGACAGTACGCGGCGCCACGCACACGCAAGACGGCCGTGACCTGCGCAAGCTGTGGGACAAATACCGAGAGCAGGGCGACGTTGATTCGCGCAATGCGCTGACCGAGTTCTACTTCGACATGGTACGCGCCAACGCCGAGAACATTGCCGACATCGTGCTGGAAGCAATCCAGGAGGGCGACTTCAGCCAGGCAGGCGCGGTCGCGTTCTTTGAAGCCATGAACGACTTCGACCCCGAAATCCATGGCACGTTCGAAGAGTATGGAAGCATCGCCATCCGCAAGGCGATCGTGAACGAAATCCGCGCATTGGTCGGCACCGAGGCCCCCGATGCCGAAGAAGACACCTGAATTGTGTGGCATTACGCACTCCGACGCCATGAAATGATGGCTCTCAAGAGGTGTGCCCATGTTCAGACTTCTGATTCTGGTGCTGTGCGTCTGCTTTGCCTCAGTTCTGACTGCCGGACTGAGCGACTTCGAACGCAAGCCGCTGCGCGTCTCCCTGTTTGCAGATGACGCAGACGACGACGCCGGGGACGGCGACGAAGCGGATTCCGATGAGGACGATGGGGACAAGGAACCCGCTTCCAGGATAAAGAAGACGCACCACCCCAAACCGGCCGAGGAAGCCCGCGAGCCTAGCTGGCTGAACTTCGGCTTCTGGATCACGCCCTACACCCGCTTTACCTCCGACCCCGCAGGCGCCAGCGGCGGCCTGGGCGCTGAGATGACCATCATGTTCCGTGAAGAGATCGGGCTGACTGTAGGCATGTCCGGCTGGACCCATTCGATCCGGATCAGGGATGACGAGGGCCACTATGACGACGTCGACGTTGGCAGTGTTGACCTTGAGGTTGGGTGCAGACTGCGCGCTCTCAACTGGCGCACAGGTGGCATCTATCTCGACTTTCGGGCGGCGCTGATGCTGGTGGACGGCGGCGGGCCGGCCGAAACCACGGTCTCGGCGGGCGCGGGCGCTTACTTCGGGTTCGAATTCGGCAGCCCCGTGGTGCGCGGGTTCATTGAAACCGGCCTGGCTTGGCGCACAGCCCTGACTGAAAGCAATGTCGGGTGGCTTGACCGGCCGCACGCAAGCGGCACGTTTGCCGTTTTCTACGACCTGTTGCGCATCGGCGTTCGCATCTACCTGTAGCACTTCACGCGCGCTATGTTGCGCACGATGCCGCAACACCGCCTGTGCAGCCTTGAAGACGCGCCCAAAGCGGGCGCCGCCGCGAGCTTTGCCGCCGCAGGCAAGGCGATTGCGCTGTTCAACATCAGCGGGCAGTTCCACGCAATAGAAGACTCGTGCCCGCACATGTACTTTCCGCTGAGCGACGGTGACATCGCCGGCTGCGTAGTGACTTGCGCATACCACGGATGGCAGTTTGACATTGGTACGGGCAAAAGCCTCATGTCGGAGCACATCCGCGTGAAGCGCTTTGACGTGCACGTGCGCGACGGCGCCGTCTGGATCGAGCTGCTCACCTGAGGGTGTAAACGGAATGGCCCGTTGTTATCGTTCGGGCTGGGATCACTGATAAGGATTTACCATGGCAGAGTTCGAGATGCTGATGCCCAAGATGGGCGAATCGATTGCCGAAGCCACAATCGTGCGCTGGGTCAAGAACGTCGGCGACACCGTGAAAAAAGACGAAACAGTACTCGACATCTCCACCGACAAGGTGGACAGCGAAGTCCCGGCGCCCGCCAGCGGCACCATCACCGAAATCCTGTACAAAGCCGACGATGTCGTCGAGGTTGGCAAAGTCATCGCCAAGATCAGCAGCGAAACCGGCGCCGCCGCCACACCAAAGAAGGAAGCACCGGCACCAAAGGGTGAAGCCAAGCCCGCCGCGGCAGGCTCAAACGGTTCCGGCAACGGCGCTGCCCACGCTGCCCACGCCGCCCACAAGGATGCGGCGATGGCGGGCGCGTCTGCGCAGCGCGTATCGCACGGCACCACGCCAGTGCCGCGCAGCGACGGCAAGCGTTTTTATTCGCCGGTCGTGCGCGCCATGGCGCAGGAAGCCGGCGTCAGCCTTGAAGAAATCTCGGGCCTGGGCGGCAGCGGCAAAGACGGCCGCATCAGCAAGCGCGACCTGGAGCAATACCTGACCAACCGCGTCGCGACACCCGCGCCAGCCGAAAGGGCAGGCGCCGCTGCCCCAACCGTCGCGGCCCCCGCGCGCGGAGCATTTGGCGAGAAGAAGACGCTTGAGCAGCTCGGGCTGGCCGGCAGAAACGTCGAAGTCGTCAAGATGAGCACCGTGCGCAAAGCCATCGTGCGCGCGATGCGCAACACGCTGGATACGGCGGCGCACGTCAACCAGGTTCATGAACTGGACATCAGCGGCATCGTGAAGTTCCGAGAAAGCATCAAGAAGCGCTTCAAGGCGGAGTACGGTTTCAACCTGACCTACACCAGCTTCTTTATCTGGGCATCGTGCCGCGCACTTGAGCGCTACCCGATGGTGAACTCGATGATCAACGGAGACGAGATCATCGTGAAGAAGTTTGTGAATTACGGGTTTGCCGTGGCACTCGACAACGGTGACCTGATTGTTCCGAACATCAAGAACTGCCAGGACCTGAACCTGGTCGGCATTGCGCGCGCCGTGGACGACCTGGGCAACCGCGCTAAGCAGGCCAAGCTCACACCAGACGACACCAGCGGCGGCACATTCACGCTCACCAACGTCGGCAGCTTCGGCCCGATCATGGGCATGCCGCTGATCAACCAGCCGGAAAGCGGGATCATGGGCGCGGGCAAAATTGTGAAGCGCCCGGTGATGGTGACCGAAGACAGCTGGGGCTTCCGCGACATGGTCTACCTGTCGCTGGCGTTCGATCACAGGCTGGTAGACGGGGCGCTGGCCGGCCGCTTCATGATGACCGTCGAGGACGAACTTCAAAACTTCGACACGGCAGCCACAGGATTGGAACGCCGGTTAGGGTAGCAGCCCGTGATTCCGTTCGAGCCCCGGCACCTGCCGGGGCTCCTTTTTTTGCGGAAAGCCCAGGCGCCCCTGGGACGTTATATGAGGATATTGTTGTCCTGATATTCGCCTCGATCAGGATCGACTGGGTCAACGGGAGCATGGACATGACAGAGAAAAAGAAGAAGCGTCGGTTCATCAAGCCCGCGCTTCTGGGCCTGCTGGCGCTGGCTGCCGTGATTCAGCTTGTGCCCTATGGGCGCGATCACACCAACCCGCCCGTCACCGCCGAGCCGGCATGGGACAGCCCCCGCACGCGCGAACTCGCCAAGGCCGCATGCTTTGACTGCCACAGCAACGAGACCGTGTGGCCGTGGTACTCGCACATCGCGCCGGTTTCGTGGCTCGTGCAGCGCGACACCGACGAAGGCCGCCGCAAGCTGAACTTTTCGGAATGGAACAAGCCCCAGAAAGAAGCCGACGAAGCCGCCGAGTCCGTGCGCGATGGCGAGATGCCGATGTGGATCTACCTGCCCACGCACCCCGAAGCGCGCCTCGGCGACGCCGACAAGCAAGCCCTGATCAACGGCCTGGAAGCCACCATGGGCACAAAGACTGAAAAGGACTAACGGCAGCGACCACTGGCGCAGGGTGTTTTTCCCGCGCATAGTGCGTCACCATGGAACGCAACAGGCTGCTGCATGAATGCACTGTCACGAGGCGCACTGACTTCGGGCACGGCTACTTTGAACTGTTCCTGGACGCGCCTGAGCTGGCGGCGAAGATGGGTGCCGGGCAATTCGTCAACATCCGCGTCCGCAGCGAACTTCTTCCGCTGTTGCGGCGGCCGTTTTCGAGCTTCGATATTCTGAAGGACGTGCGCGGCAAAGCGACGGGCATTTCTCTGCTCGGGCATGTGGTCGGCCAGGGCACCCGCTTGCTTGCGCGCATGGATGCGGGCGCGAAACTGAACCTCAATGGCCCCCTGGGTCACCCGTTTGAGGCGCCTGAGAATCCAGCCACTCGCGTAATCATGGTCGGCGGGGGCATCGGGCTGGCCCCTTTCCTGCACCTCTCACGCCAGTGGGCCAAAGACCGCGAGCTTGTTCTCCTCGCCGGCGGACGCGCACAAAAGGACCTCGCGTTCATGAAGCGCTTCTCTGATGCCGGTACCCCGATCCTGTTGGCAACCGAAGACGGCAGCGCCGGCGTAAAGGGCCGTGTTACCGCGCTGCTTGATGCTGAGTTGAAGGCACTGCGCGGCAAACCGGCAGTCGTGCTGACCTGCGGGCCCTGGGCGATGATGAAGGCCGTAGCCGAGATGTGCGTTGCCGCCAGCGTGCCCAGCTTTGCCAGCCTCGAAAGCATTATGGCCTGCGGCTATGGCGTGTGTAACGGCTGCGTGTCACAGGTGAAAGCCGACACGCCACATGGTTTCCGCTACGCCAAGACCTGCGTTGAGGGCACGGTCATGGACTGCGCAACGCTGGTCTGGTGAGGAGTCGTTTTCAGTGATCCGTTGTCCGCATGGGACTGGGGCGATCTGGTCCGGCTGACAACCGGCAACTCACTACGCCCGCGCCTTGGCCCGTCTGGCTTCGCGTTTCATCAGCTCGAGCTTTTTGCGGATTTTGACAAACTCGACGGGCTCAAGGTCCTGGACGAACACCTTGCCCTCAAGATGGTCCAGCTCGTGCAGCAGCGCACGGGCCTTTAGGCCCTCGCCGGTGACTTCAAACCAGTTGCCGTCAACGTCCTGGGCCTTCATCGTGACACGCATCGGCCGGCGCTTCTTGGCAAACAGGCCGGGAAAGCTCAAGCAGCCTTCGTCGCTGTACTGTTCGCCCTCAACGCTCACGACCTCTGGGTTGATCAGCGCAAGTTCGCCTTCCCTGGGCTGATCCTCTTCGCAGTTGATCACGTAGATGCGTTTGCTGATGCCGACCTGCGGCGCAGCCAGGCCAACGCCGCGCTCGCTGTACATCGTCAGGAACATTTCCTCAACGATTTGTGCCAACCGCGGGCCGAACTCGGTCACGGGTTGGGCGGGCGTGGTCAGCACCGGGTCGGGGTATCTTCGAATCGTAAACACGTTCAACCTCAAACGCCCGAGTGTAGCGGGTTGCAAGCCGCTTACAACCACAGGCGCGGGCTTGCGAAAGGATAACGATTGCGACACAATGCCTAGTCCGGGTTCAAACACCCGCGGAGGGGGTCCGGCCCCATACCGGGCCATCGTCACATCGGCGGGTCGCAAGGCCTTGCTGGATGGTTTATTCGGCTCTCTCGCACTGAGGAAGCGGCTATGGCAGACGTAAGCAGGTTCATCACCAAGGCAGATGAAGCGCTCAAGAAGCGCAACTACGACTACGCGATTCAGATGTACGTATCGGCCATGGAAGCCGACCCGGGCAACGTGGACGCGCACCGCAACTATCGCCTGGCCCTGATTCGCAAGTACGACCAGGATGGCTACCCCAAGGGCTTCGGCCTTGGGGGGCTCAAGACGATCGCGGTCAGCAAGAACCCCGAAAAGCTGCTGATCGAGACCGAGAAACTGGTCGGCAAAGACCCCAAGGGTATCAAGTACAACCTGCGCTCGGCTGAAGCGCTGATGATGCTCAACAAGACGGAAGCCGCGCTTGCGGTACTTGAGTTCACGGCCAAGACCGCCGACATCAAGTCCGACAAGCAGACGCCGCAGTTGTTCAGCCTGCTGGCCAAGTGCTACAGCGAAACCGGTAAAATGCAGGAAGCGAACCAGATGTTGAGCCGCGCGGTCAAGCTGTCGCCCAATGACAAGCAGTTGCAGGCGCTTCAGAAAGAGATTGCCGCCAAGAGCTACAACAAGCAGTTCGGCTCGGCGACCAGCAGCTATGAGCTGGTCAAGAACCGCGACGAAGCCGACAAGCTGGAGAAGATGCGCAAGGGCGTGATCACCGAAGAAGACGCCGACAGCCTGCTTGTTGAAGAAGAACAGAAGCTGAAGGAAAACCCGCTTGACCGGCGCGCCATCCGCAACATCGGCGAGATTCTGGCCAAGCGCAAGAAGTACAAAGAGGCCCACGACCGGCTCAAGGCGTTCTGCGAAGTCGATTCCAGCGCAACCGAAGTCGGCGACAAAGCCGCCGAGTACATGAACCTGCACTACGACAACCAGATCCAGATCTGCCTCAAGCGCGCGCAGACCGAGCCGGACAAAGCGGCGGCCTACAAGGCGCACGCCGAAAAGGTGCGCGAGGAAAAGAAGAAGTTCCAGCTGGTTGAATTCGGCCGGCAGGTCGAAGCTGCACCCACGGACCTCGAAAAGCGCTACATGTTCGGCAAGGCGCTGTACGACGCGGGCGACCACCAGGAAGCGTTCAAGCACTTCCAGAAGGCGATCAAGAGCCCCAAGTTCAGCAAGAAGGCCGGCGTGATGATGGGCGACTGCCTGCTGCGCATGGGCCGGCTGGAAATGGCGGAGATGGCCTTCCAGGGCGTGCACAAAGAGTTGGGCGAGGGCGACGAAGACCTGCGCAAAGACCTGATGTACCTCGAAGCGGACCTGATGCAGGCCAAGGGCGACACCGACGGCGCGCTCAATCGCTTCCGCGAGCTATACATGGAAGACATGGAGTTCCGCGACGTGGAAAAACGCATCGAGCAGCTGAAGCAGGCTTCCGGTGCGGCTTAGCAGGGCGCAGGCACGATCGGACGCAGCGTGACCACGCTTGACATGGGGCGCAACGAGTTCGAGACCGGGCGGTGGTCAAAAGCCTATCGCCTGTTCCAGGAAGCGTTGCGCAAACAGGACGGCACCGTCCGCGATCGCCAGGAGGCGCGCCTGCTCATGGCGCGATGCTTGGCCCGGCTTGGCGAGCCCGATCAAGCCGAGGCCGAACTCAACGATGTGAAACCCCAGTTGCCGCCCGAGGACGAGAAGTTGATCGAGCAGTTCGGGATCGCCTACCAGGAAGTTGAGGACACCAAGCGGCTGACCCGACAGGAACTGGACGCACGGCGCAAGGCCCGCGATAACTGATATTGCGAGGGGCCGGGTAGCATGGGGCTTTCCATAAAATCCAGCCCTTCCAACTGTCCCAGAGATTTCTACACTTTCGCGCCCGTCCTTTGGGGACGAATTGTTTACGAGGAACGCATGGCTCACTCAGCACAAGCTCGCAAGCGCCACCGCCAGAACGAAAAGCGGCGTGCGCAAAACCGCGCGGTCAAGTCCGACCTGCGCCACTTCATCAAGCGCTACCGCACCGCAGCGACGGCAGCCGACAGCAAAGCCGGCGAGGTCCTCAAGACCGTCGAAAGCAAGCTCGACAAGGCTGCCAAGCGCAACATCATTCCCACGGGCCGCGCCAACCGCCTCAAGGCGCGCCTCAAGAAGATGGCAACAACCGCCGCGAAAAAGTAACTGGGTTACATGCGCACGCGCAGATCATCCGCACGAGGACCAGCCATCGCTGTCCTCGTGCTTTGCATTTGTGCCTGCACCCCCGCACCGCCGGAAAAACCGCCGGCATTCCGCTCGCCTGAGGCTGCCCTGAGTGCGCTGCGCACCGGTAATCTGGCCGCGATCCGCGAAAATCTGGGCAAAGGCGAGGGGTTCTCAGCCCGCGCAATAGAGCTGCAGCAAAGTCTGGACCCCGCTGCCTGGCTGGTGGCAATCGGCGCACACGGTCGCCAACACGACCTCGCCGCCGCTGTCGCAACCATGGCGGCGCGCGACGAACCTGCTATCCGCGACGCAATCGGGTTCTCTGACCGTGCGCTGCGCCAGGAGCTGCTCAGCGGCAACCACAGTGTTGCCGCCGTGCGCGCCTTTGAGCGCAATTACTATCGCTGGGCCGCGCCCGCCGCAGATGCTTTTGACGGCTGGCAGGTGCCGCCGCTGCCTGACGCTGCGCTGGCCTACCACGTGATCGCGCAGGTTCGCGTTGGCGAACGTGACATCCGCGTCTGGTTCGGTCGTGACCGGCTGGGCATGACAGAGATGCGCGCCGAAGTTGACCTCACGGGCGGGGCCGGCAAAGCGCCCCGCAATGCGCGCCGTGCCAGCGACCCCGCAGAACTGGTCGGGCCGTCCATCACACTTTCGCTGGCGTGGCTGCAAACAAACGCGCTGCGCGAGGCCTATATTCGCCAGCTGACGCCCGAGGGCACCCTTTCGACCGCCCGTCTGGTGCGTGAAGCAGAAGAATGGACCCTGATGGAATCGCGCTCGCAGACCATGCCCGCGCGGCTGGCAGAACTGCGCGACGCGCGCCTGCAACGCATTCAGCGTGCTGCAAGCGATCATGCGCTCAGGCACGCGGCTTGGCCAACCAGTCCCGACACACTGATGTTGCGGCGCGCGGACTGGGTGGACCCGACGACGGATATCGCGCGCCGGGGGTGGGCGGACTACGACGCCTCGCCGCCAACAGGATTTGATCTGCGCGACGCCCCTGAGCCGGGCGACATTGCCGCAATTGCCATACATCCCGAAGCCGCAGGCCGCCGCGCCATAACCCGAAAGGGCGAATTGACTTGGGTGCGATAGAACCGGGATTCGGTGGCTCTTGCGGCTGGCATTTTCGCTATACTGAGGAATGGCCCTTGGCGGGCCGAAACCATGCCGCGAGACCTTGGAAAAGCTAAGCGCGACGACCTCACCGGGCACTTCCCGGGCGAGAGCGCGGACCATGTCTCTGGTTTTGCCACGTTTCTTGAGGGCTCAGGCCAATTGCAGCCCGCCGACACCGGCAGTTTCGAAGACGGCAACGGCGATAACGGGCGCCACGGCAGCACGGACACAGAAATCGCGCCCTATCCCGGCGGCAACGGGCACCGAACCATGCCTGCGGCCTCTGACACCGTCTTTGACGAACAACCCTTTGCGGAAATGACGCCTGAGCCCATGGACACGGCGTTCATGGAGCCTGAGCCGCTGCTTTCACCAGAGCCCATGCACTCGCCTGCCCCGCTGGCGCCCTCGGCGCAGCCCATGTCGCTGGATGTCGAACCGGGCGAATTGCAGTCGCTTGACCTGAGCCCGGTGCAAGAGCTGGACAGCGTGCCTGACTTGACTTCGCCCGAACTCGACACCATCGATACCCTCGACGAAGAGGACGAAACCGACTACGCGACTGCGAAGCAGCGCAAGAGCCTGCCAACCGTTCGACCCCGCACGGACGAATTGCCCGGCGGCAAACGGCCATACAACCCCGCTGAGCGCGATACCGGGATGCTGGAAATGCAGGCCGAACACCTGCCCGAGCAGGACCGCCTCAGCGTCAATGACCTGCTCTCAGATGCTGACAGCGGCGAGGAAGAAACAGGGCTGGTCGTCCGCGAAGGCCGCGACCCGGAAGATGAGAAGATCACCTCAAAGGTCGATCCGCGCATGGACCTTGACCCGCGCAATCCGCAAAGCGTGGTGCGGGACACGGTGAATTTCTACAACCAGACACAGAGCCTGAACAACACACGCGGGCCCCAGGGACCGCTGCGCCAACCGTTCCCGACGATTTCGCCCAACGTCGTCAACAGCGGCCAGCCGCTGGACCTTGAACCGGCGCTCGAACCGGACTTGGCGCCGCAGCCCCTTGAGCCCGCAGCCCTGGACGCTGTCGACGATATCGACGAAGCCGACCGCCAGGACACCGACAAATTCCGCGAAGAAGACCGCCGTCCGCCGCGCCTGCCGCAACCCACAGGCAGCGAGGCGGCTACCCGCATCGTCGCCAGCCGTGGCAATGAACCACCCCAACTGGACGCCGTCGCGCCTGAACGCCACGCCTCGGGCAGAGACACCCAGAAGTTCTACGTGGCAGACATTCTGTCCAGGAGCGAAACCGCAGCGGCGAAGTCCGGCGAGACGTCGGGCGAGTTGCAGCCCGCAGACAGCGGCCCGCCCCCGGGCAAGCAGCTGGGAGCATCTGATACAGCCGCCGACTACAGCACCCGCAGCAGGGCTGAACGCAAGCGCGCCGAGCGCCCAGATGCGGGGCAACAGCCGGAACCACTGCCCGAGCCTGAGCGCGTGCATACCGACTTCAAGCAGCGCGCGGAGTACGTTGCCTCACAGCGCCTGGTGCCCGAGCTTTTTGCGCCCGACACAGCGGAACCAGACGCATCATTCTTTGATTCAGAGCTCGAGGCGTCACTCGATACGGACGCCGAACTTGACGATGAACTTGACACACAAGACGAATACACCGACCGCGAGCCGGACCCTCAGGGCAAGGACCGCATCACCGAGCGAGTCATCAAGAAACCCGCGTCAGAACCTGCCGCCCCGGTGATTGAAGACCAAGAGCGGAACTTCTACCCCGACGAACCAGAAGTCAGCGTTGCAGACGTTGCCGAACCGGCAGTTGCAGAGCCGCCCCTGCCGCGCGGTGGCACAACCCTGCGCCCGACATTGGCCGAGCACCGGCCCTCTGACCGGCGGAAGCCCGTCAGCGCTGCATCGGCTTCTGGCCGCAAAGCACCTGAAAGCGGTCGCCGAATCACTGACGCGCTGGCCCGACGCGTGCGCGAAGAACGGCAGGAGACCATGCGGCTGATCCAGCAGGCCGAAGAGGTCGCTGCACGACTTCGCACGGCCAGCGAGCAGTCACGCACAGACCTTGAAGCCGTGAGCACGCGCCGCGCCGCCCCTTCCGCCGACACGGCAATCGAAGCACCCGCGGTTAGTGAATCTGCCGACCTGCACGACACCGATGAGTTTGAGGTTGTTCCGCAACCGGCACCGGTCACGCCCCCGGCCGAAGACGCCGCAAGCACCCGGCCCACAGGCACCACACGCTCAGGACGCAAGCGCGTACCTACCCGCGCCATCGGCGACCTGGTTGATCGCATTGAGCACAAACTGGGCGGGACCCCGGCTTCGCTTGAGGACATCATCCGCGAAGCATCCCAGAGACTTGACGGCGTTGAGCTGCCTTTGGCCCGGCCTGCCCTCCCGGCTGACCTGGACGAGCTGGTGGCTGCGTCGTCAGCCCTGCGCGAAGCCGTGGAAGCTGAGTGGGAAGAAGACCGCCGCAGCGGGACGCACACAGCCGTACCCGTCGCTGCCGCATCAGGCCGCCTGAGTGGAGACCTGGAATCGATCTGGGAGGAGGTTGACTCGCGCGGCCGAACAGGCGAGATAGAAGGTCACTTGGCGGGTGTTGCCGTCAGTGAAGACATCGGCATTGGCTGGACCCAGGAGGCGCTGTGGAAGACGCTGGTCGGAATCTCGGGCGTGACGTTTGCGCTGGGCGCCCTGTTCGTCTACGTCCTCTACAGTATTTTCTCGCGCTGATCCTGGCGTTTTGCGCCTGCCCTGTGCTGGCACAGGATGAAGACCCCACCATCGAGGACCTGAAGACCCGCCTGGCCCGCCTTGAAGCCGAGCTTTCAAACCTCCGTGACCGCGTCGGCGAGCAGGAGCGGCAGTCGCTTGACGATGAACTGCGCCGCGAAGCGCTCGTCAACCTGTACGGCGATATCGGCCTGCGCTACCACATGTTGTTTGAAAGCCAGACCGAGACGTTCAGTCGCCCTGAGTTCCGCCTGCACCTTGGCGTCTTCGGCACGGCGTTTGACCTGGCAGGCCAACTGGTACGGTACGACCTGCGCCTTACCACGGGCGCCGTCGATGGCGCCGGAAAGCCCGTGCCGACGCTGGCGTGGCTGCCGCTGCCTGGCTTCGGGGCGAACCCGACGCTGGCGGTGGACCGGTTTCTGATCGAGTTTCAGCTTGAGCGCCGGTTTATCGTGACCGCAGGGCGCTTTCCCAGTCCCTATGCCGGAACGGAAATCCTGTTTGACCGCGACTATCACTTCCAGGGCCTGTCGCAACGCCTGCGGATTGACAAGTTTCTGCCGGATTCGTGGCGGCGCATTATCCCCCGGCTTGAGGTGATTGGTCTGCAGAGTTACCTCGCACAAAACAGCGTCGGCTTACCCGCCATCGACACCGACACTCCCCCGGTTTATCTGGGGGCACAGTTCCGGATGGACTTTGCGCCCTTTGAACAACTGGAGCGCACCAAGGACGGCAAGATTTCCCCGGATGTGAACAGCGACATCGAGTTCCGGGTTGCTGCGGGCATTCACTGGTACGACGGCGAAGAGAAATTCTCGGAGAACCTGGGCCTCGGCTACATCCAGAAGACGACCAATGTGCTGGATGAACGCGGCAAGGTGCAGTCACAGTTCCTGATCGGCGAAGCCTATGCCGAGTTCGTGCTGCTGCGCACAAGGCGCGCACGCGTCAAGGTATGGGCCCACGGCGTGCTCAACTTTCATGCCGTGCGCCAGAACCCGCGAAACGGCGAAGAAAACGACATCGCTTTCGACGTAGGCGCAAGCTGGGGCATGGAACAGTTCGAAGAGCGCTGGGACTTCCATGTCAGCGCCCGCTATTTCTACATTGAAGCCGACGCTCTGGTGCCCGAGTTCAACAACGAATCGCGCAACACAAACATCAAGGGCTTTGAGTTCGAGCTATCGGTGCGGGTGTTTCCCACGGTCACGGCGTTCGGCATTTTCACGCTCAGCGAGCGGGAAGACCATGAGCTGATGGGCTTCGGGTTGCCGTCAAAGCTTGAGCCCAACCGGGCGGCGGGGCAGAGTGTGCGCTTGCGGTTTGGCTTCTTTCTCGAGTTCTGAGTTTCCCGGCCTCTGGTGAGGCACTTGCATGCAAACACAACCAGCCACGGAAACACCGCTTCGCCGGTTCTACGGTCGCTACATGTTCGTGGTCGGGATCGGCGGCAACCTGTTCTTTTACATCCAGGCGTACAACATCTTTGCGTCGCAACAGGCCCGCGACGTTTCGCTTGCCGCATTTCTGGTCGCCTTCTGCGCGGTCGCGAGCTGGTTCGGCTACGGGCTCATGCTGCGCAACTGGGTACTGATCATCGCCAACATCGTGGCCATGGTCGGTTCCGCGCTCGTAGTAACCGGGAAGTTACTGTACGGCTGATCCTATTGCTCGACGATTTCGTCGGTCACTGTGTCGCGCAACGTTTCTTCGGTTTCGATGGTGTAGCGTCCGCCTTCAGGCAGGGCCGAGGGGTCACAGCACACATAGAACGTCGGCGCGGGGATCACGGGATCAACGCACAGGTAGGCGGTCGGTGCGGGTGCCACAATCTCATCGAGAACTGGCGGGCTCTGCGTCGCTGGCACTTGCTCGGCTTCGCAGGCCGGGCAGGCAGCCATATCAGCCGAAAACGTGGGCGCAGCCAAAAAGGCCAGGGCGGCAATCAGGGAGGCAGCGAATCGGGCGGGCGTTTTCATGGGTCGATCTCCTGTTGCCGCTGATACGCCAAAGACCACCCGCGCGTTCCCGACATTTTAAAGAACTCGCGAATAACACGCAAAGCCTGCGCTGGGCATTGCCGGTTTGCACAAGTGCACCCGGTCATTCCAGAATCATCGCCACTTTCCGCATGCCTCGCGTGCTTGTGTACTGATGCAGGCTCTCATGACACAACACGAGGCATTGATCCGCCTGATGCACGAACACCAGGCCGACGTCTGGCGTTTCCTGCGCCTGCTCGGCGCTGAGCCGTCACTGGCCGACGACCTGGCACAGGAAACTTTCCTTTACATCTTTCGGAACCCGATTGACGAAGTCTCGCGCGAGAGCACGGCGGCCTACCTGCGCAAAGCCGCGCGCAACCTGCTGCTGAACCGTCGCCGCAAGGACTCGCGCGAACAACCCTTGGATGCCGACGCCGCTGAGTCCGCGTGGGTCGCCGCATCGCCGCAAGGCAGCGCCGACGCGCGGCTTGATTCGCTGCAACGCTGCCTTGCGAAGCTGGCCGCGCGCTCCAGGCAGGCCATCGAGCTGAAGTACGCGCACAACCGCAGCGAAGCCGAAGTGGCCCAGGCCCTCGAGACGACGCTGGACGCCGCCAAGTCATTGCTGAAGCGCACCCGTCAACAGCTACGCGAGTGCATCGAAGCGCAGGTGAAGCCATGAACTACGCCGACACACTGATCGAGCTCGACCTGCAAGAACTGCTAGGCGGGCACAAGCCGCCCGACCTGATCGAGCAAACGCTTGCGCGGTTGACGCTACCCGACACTTCTGACGCAACAGCCGAATCGCGCACAGAACCTGCGCCCCGGGGCCGTTTGATCACGCCGTGGCGGCTGTTGCAGGCCGCGTCGGTCGTGCTGGCCATCGGCTTGATGGCGTGGTTGCTCGTGCGACCCGATGCGCTGCCGGAGGGCGTAACCGCCAGCGACGGCGCAAGCTGGCGCGTGCGTGCGGACCACGTGGAAATTACTGACGGCTGGTACCTGCTGGCAAACGGCGCGCCCGAGTTGCGCGCCGGCGGCGGGCGCGTAAGCGACATGGACGGGCGGGCCGTCGCTGGCATCGGCATCCCCGGCAACGGGATGCTGGACTCACTGGCAGACCAACTGGAACTCAGCGCAACGGAGAACGAAATGCTTATCGACAAGAAACGCTGGCTCACAGCCGGAAGCCTTGCCCTGTGCCTGTTCACTGGCAGCGCAATGTTCAATGGCGAGCGCGTGACGGCACAGCAGCACGAGCCCGACGAAGACCAGAAGCCCGACGTGAAACCCGACCCGAAGCCGGACGTGCCGAGCGGCAACAGCTTTCGCGTCCTGCGCGAATGGACCGGCGCCGACAGCAGCATGACCCGCCCGTCCATAGAATTCGTGACGGACATAGACCGCTGGGAGAATCTCTGGAGCCAGCACCGGCGCGTGTCAGAGAACAGGCGCGCCGCGCCCGTTCCGGCGGTTGACTTCAAGACCGAGATGGTGCTGGCTGTATTCAGGGGCAACGGTACCAACAGCCGCGGTTACTACGTCCATGAGATTCTTGAGCAGGGCGCCACATTCACTGTCCGCATTGACGAGCACACGTACCAGACCGTGAACGGCGCGGATGCTGTCACGCCATATGGACTCTTTGTTCTCCCAGCCACGGACTACGCCGTTGTGGTCGAGGAGAACCTCCAGGGGCTGAAGATCAACCCTCGCTGGAAGAAGGTCGCACACCGGGAAATGACAGGCCTGCCTGACCCCAGCTTTCACTGGAACGCGGGCTTCGAAATCACAGGAGTCGGTGGCCCGACACTGAATGAAGTGCGCGTGATCCAGAACGTCGATGAGTGGGCTGCCGCCCTGGCCGCTATCGGCCCGGTTGACCAGGTGTGGCCGTCGCCGGACTTCGGAAAGTACATCGCGTTTGCCGCTTTCGGAACGCGCGTCAAGGGCCTGAAGGGCGGCATGCAGCTGTTCACCGTCGGTGTCGGTGCAAAACGCGGCGTACTGCGCGTAGTTGCGCCTGTGGCCCAGATTCGCGGCAACCCGGAGTTTGAGAACATCTATGGCGTGTGGGCCTTGCCTCGCCTTGCCGTGGACATAGTGATTGAGCATCCGGTTTACGGCATGCTTGGGGAAGAGCCACGGTGGCAGGAGGGCACCCCGATCACGAACTCTGAGCGCAAGTTTGGCGTGAACTTCGTTGAGTCAGAACTCACTGGCGGCACATCCGAAGCCACGTTCGGCTTGGCACGAAACCAGCAAGAATTCACGGAACTGTGCAAAGACATGTCGGGCCGCAAGAATCGCGACCCGGACTGGATTGACTGGAAGACCGAGAACGTGATTGTCGCATTGCCCGGCGACATGCGCATCAGTCGCATCGTTGACACAACCACTGTGGCCGGAGCATCCGAACACACGATCACGTATCATCTCAGGGCGCCCAGCGGCGTTGACCCCGGCATCAAGCAGCCCTACCTGCTGATCAAGGTCCCGAAAACGCAACTGCCTATTGTGCTGAAGGAAAGCCTGGTCAGCGGGCCGGCCCCGGCAAACGTGAAGGAAGTGGCGCGGCTTCAACCTTAGCGCGGCGGGGGCGGTGTGTCCTCATGGATGCCTGCCCACTCGTCGCCCAAATGCTCGTCATGAAACTGCACCCACGAGCGCTTCGCCAGCCCAACGCTCCGGCCGACTTCGCGAATCAGCGGCAGGGCCTTGGCCACATCCGAAAGCGCCAGGTCAAGATAGCTGTATCGCCGCCCCGTGCCGGTACCCACCACACAGCCCACGCCAGCCGTCACCAGCGCGGTGTTCAAGGCAGCCTCCAAGGCTTTGCGCTCTTGCATGCGCGCCGCCATTTTTCGGCCCTCGCCGTCAAACTTGACGTAGGCGAAAGTCTCGCCGACCTTGCTGTAGCGCCGCGAATCAAACGGCACTCCCAGTTGCGCGCAGTGCGACATCTCATCCAGGGCTGAACTGCCCATCAGCAGGTCTTCATGCCGCGCGTAGTCCTGGCGCTCAGGCGGTGTCAACCGCCACAGGCTCCACTTCAGCTCGTCTACCAGCTCATGCAGCGGCTTTGCCGGCAGCACTGAGTCAATCCCCGCGACTTCCGAGAATACTGTGCCCGGCAGCGCATCCAGCGGCATCCATGCGTCACCTTCTCGCTGCGTCTGCACCTCCACATTGCCGATCCAGCGGGACAGCGCCTCTTCGCCAAGCAGGTGGCCCGTGGCAATCACGGCTTGGGCGCGCGCGAACTCCTTGTCGGCGGCGTCCGGCATCCAGAAGGCAAGGTCTACCCGGTTCATCGAGCGCACGCTGGCGCTGACGTTCACGCGGCCCATCGCGTGCTCGGTGAGTTCTTCGGTTGTGCTGACCGCAACCTCCAGCGGCTCGGCCAGGCGTGAGTGGTAATACTCCCAGCCATCAAGACGGGGCGCGCGCCGGATGATTTCGTCCACCAGAGGCCTCAGACGAAGGTCGCCTTCCGGCGTGACGACAAGCCGGTCGCCGTCGCCGGCCAGCGCCGGGCCGAACTCCCAGGACAGTCGCTCATCGACGCGTTCGAGATGCTCGCGCATGAATGCCGCGAGGTCCCAATCCTGCTCTCCGGTGAACAGTGCGGCAATGTCGTGCCGGCGCCTGGCAAAGGCCTGCCACCAGTGCTCAATGCGGGAAATCACGGCGCGGCGCGAAGCCGCTTCTTCGTGGTCCAGCTCGTCTGGGTAAAGCCACCGCATGCGCCACTATTGTGCCCGATCCGGCGCGGCAGGGGAAGCAACTGCGCCCGCCGGATGTTATTCTGTGTGAGGTGTATCCATGTTGTGACTACTTGAAAGCGGCGTCCGTTGGGCAGTCCGCAAACTGACCGGCTCAAAGAAACGCGGCGACTACTGCTTGTCGATGGCCGCGCCATCGCCTGCGGCGCCCTCAGCACCAGGGCCTGCGCCCGAACCCCCGGTGCCCAAAGAGGCGGCACCCGAGGATTCGTCTGAGTTCAAGCCGTTCCGCAGTTGACCCGGCCACCGCGCATCTCATCATCGGGCGCGAGGTGACACATGAGAATCGCCGTTTCAGGCGCGCTTGGCCGCATGGGCCAGCGCATTGCCGTGCTGGCACTTGAAGCCGGCCACGAGATCGTCGCAGCGATCGACGTTGCCCAGCACGGAAAGAATTACGGGTCACTGATCGGACAGGCCGGCGCCGACACTGAATTGAAACCCAGGTACACAGGCGGGGCGGACGTGCTGATCGACTTCTCCCTGCCGCGCGGGTTCAGCGCGCGCGTGCACGAATGCGTCGAGCACGCCACAGCGCTGATCAGTGGCACGACCGGCCTGGACAACACGCAACTGGCGGCACTCACACAGGCTGCGGCGCATATCCCCGCCTTGTGGGCGCCCAACTTCTCACTGGGGGTGAACCTGCTGTTCGCGCTGGCAAAACGCGCGGCCGCCAGCCTGCCCGAAAGCTACGACATCGAGATCATTGAAATGCACCATCGCCGCAAAGTTGACGCGCCCAGCGGCACCGCACTGGGCCTGCTGCGCACTATCTGCGAGGGCAACGGGCGCAACCCCGACACGGTTGTGCGCCATGGCCGCCACGGCGAGACCGGCCAGCGCACGACCCCCGAAATCGGCATGCATGCCCTGCGCGGTGGCGACGTCGTCGGCGACCACACCGCCATCTTCGCCGCCGAAGGTGAGCGTCTTGAGCTGACCCACAAAGCAAGCTCACGCGACACGTTCGCCCGCGGCGCGATCAAGGCCGCCGAATGGCTGCAAGGCAAGCCCGCTGGCGAGTACACGATGGCCCGGGTTCTGGGGCTTTGAGCGACTGAAAATGACACAGCCCGACGTACGCCGGGCTGTGCCTGAGGGAAGCCGACTGGCTACTCCGGCTTGAAATCGTCGTCGTCTTCCGCGCGGGTCAGCACGCCGTCATGGGTGGTGCGGAAGCCTTGCTTGGGCGTGGCTTTACGCGTGAGCTTGTCGTCGAGAACCTCGCCACTTTCGCCCTTGCGGATCTGCTTGGTGATCTTGCCCGAGATCTTGCCTGACACGCGGCCTGTAGTAGCACGTCCGGTGGTGCCCTGGACGACGGGGCCGATCAGGCGCACGATACGCTCAACCAGTACCTCAATTTCGAATGGCTTCTGGATCAGGTCGTCCACTCCGCTGTCCACCAGCGCGTCGAGGGCGTCCTGGTCGCGGCTTGCGGCAATGCCGACCACCGCTGTATCGCGCTGCTTGGGCAGGCTGCGAATGCTTCGGCAGACGGCTTCACCCTTCACGTCGCCAATCGCGAGTTCAAGCAACACGATGTTGGGTTGAAACTTGCCAAGCAGGTAGCCTGCCATAAATGGCTCGCGGGCCGCCTCAACCTGGTACTCATACTCCTGCAAGCCCTTGCTGAGAACGCTGACGAACTGGCTGTCCGCATCCAACACCAGAATACGGTTGTTGCGTGAGATCAGCGAGGTCGTGGGCAGGCTGCGACGGTGACAGAAATCGTCAAGGTCTTCCTGGCTGATACGGGCGTGTCCGCCGGGCGTGCGGTGGATCTTGAGCAAGCCCTTGCGAATCGCACCGATGATCGTGTTTCGGTGCACGTTGCAAATTTTTGCGACTTCGCTTGTGGTATAATACTTGGTCACGGTTTGCCACCGAGCAAGAAGGGGAGTGAGAACTTGCATTGGCTCTTAGGCGATAACTGTACCTCGTCAGCCGCAGTTCGTCGAAGGAAAAGGGGCTGAGGAACTTGACTAAATGTGTTGGCTGACACACCATGTTCAATCTGTAAGATATGTTTGCAACTGTACTTATGCTGGTATGACGATTTATGGCAATTGCCCAAAACTCCCTCCAATATACTGAACAACTGGTGAGTCACGGGGGTCTTTAACCACTTGTTTTTTGCTATTTGTCGCGAATTTCCACGGACCGCAGCCTAGTCCCGTGCGATTTCTTTCAACCTCAGCAGCTCGGCCAGCGCCTGCTCCGGTGTGACACTCGTCGTGTCCAGATCATCCAGCGCCCTAAGCGCCCGGTTCTCACTGACCGTAAACAGGCTGAGCTGCGACTGCCGTGGTCGTTTAAGCGTCGGGCCCGCCGGCTGTCCCGTGAGCGCTTTGCCGGACAGGACCGGACTGTCAGCTTCGAGCTTGGCCAGTATCGCCCGGGCGCGCGAGACAACGTCGCCAGGGATGCCCGCCAGCTTGGCCACATGGATGCCGTAGCTGCGGTCGGCGCCGCCCTCGGCAATCTGGTGCAGGAAGATCAGCTCGTCATTCCATTCACGCACGACCACATTCAAGTTCTTCACACCGCTGAACTGCAACGCGAGCTGCGTAAGTTCATGGTAGTGCGTGGCAAAGAACGTGCGAGCCTTCACCTCACGCAATAGATATTCACTGACTGCCCACGCGATACTGACACCGTCAAAGGTGCTGGTTCCGCGCCCCACCTCATCCAGCACAATCAGGCTTCTGCTCGTGGCATGGTTCAGGATGTTCGCCGTCTCGGCCATCTCCACCATGAAGGTGCTCTGCCCGCGCCCGATGTCGTCTGCGCTGCCAAGCCGCGTAAAGATACGGTCTACGACGCCAATTCGCGCCTCGCGGGCCGGCACAAAGCTGCCCGCCTGCGACAGCAGCACGCACAGCGCGACCGTGCGCACATATGTGCTCTTGCCGGCCATATTGGGGCCTGTAACGACCGCCATCGTCACGCCTGACCCCAGCGTGAGGTCGTTGGGCACGCACTTGCCCGCCTCCAGCGTTGACTCGAGCACCGGGTGGCGGGCGCCCAGTACCCTTAGTTCGCGGCTGTCATCCATGACCGGGCGCACCCAGCCGCGTTCGTGGGCGACTGCGGCCAAGCCCGCAAGCACATCCACCAATGCCGTCAGGCGGGCGGCAGCCAGCAATCGGGCGGCTTCGCGCGTAAGTTCGTCGCGAATATCGCTGAACAGCTGGCTTTCAAGCGCGTGAACACGCTTTTCCGCATTCAGGATCTTTGACTCGTACTCTTTCAGTTCCGGTGTGATGTAGCGCTCAGCGCCTTTCAGCGTCTGCTTGCGAATGTAGTCGGCGGGCACCTTGCCTGCCTGCGCATGGGTGACCTCAAGGTAGTATCCGAACACGGAGTTGAACCCGACCTTCAGGCTGGCAATGCCCGAGCGCTCGGCTTCGGTTTGTTGATAGCGTGTCATCCAGCCGCTGCCCTCGCGTCCCAGCGCCCGCAACTCGTCAAGCTCGGCATTCACGCCCTGGCGGATCACGCCGCCGTCTTTGAGGTTGACCGGCGGCTCGTCGGCCAGGCGTGATTCCAGCAGTTCACGCAGGTCGCCCAGGGCATCCAGCGAGTCCGAGGCATAGCTCAACAGTGCGCTCTCTGATCCGGCAAGTGCTCCCCGCACCAGCGGCAACCGTCGCAGCGCTAGGCGCAGCCCCGCCAGGTCGCGCGGGGTGGCGCGCGCGCTGCCCAGCTTGCCGGCCAGGCGTTCCAGGTCAGGCAAGCCGCCCAGCGCTTCGCGCAGCAGGCCCAGGCGGCGCGGCGTGTGTACCAGCTCATCGACTGCGGCATGTCGGGAGTTGATCTTGCGCGGGTCGGTCAGTGGTGCCGTCAGCCAGCTGCGCAACTCGCGCGCGCCCATGGCCGTCGCCGTACGATCGAGCGAATCCAGCAGGCTGCCGCTGCGACGGCTCTCGCGCAGGGTGTGGGTCACCTCCAGCGCATCCAGCGTTGCACGATCCAACGCCATGACTTCTCGCGGGTCAAAGCGCTCCAGTGACCGGATGTGCCGGATGTTGCCGCGCTGGTTTTCAGCAAGGTACGCAAGCAGCGCGCCCGCCGCCGCAAGCCCTGGATCCTTCTCATCATCAAACCCGAAGCCACGCAGCGTCTTCACGCCCAGGTGCCGGTGCAACTCAGCAATGGCGCGCTTGCCATCAAAGCTGAAGTCCGGCGCCGCGGTCAGGCTGGCCGCGGTCTCGCTACGCAATGCCAGGATGCGCTCCCGTTGCTCGGCCCACAGCTTTTCGGGCAGCAGCAGCTCGGCAGGCTCAAGGCGCGCCAGCGCGGGCGCAAAATCGCCCTCTTGCGCGGGGCAACACTGAAAGCGGCCGGTCGATAACTCAGCCCATGCCAACCCGCCTGCGGCTTTGCCCTTTGGCGGCAGCCAGCAGGCGATGATGCTGGGTTTGCGGGCATCCAGCAGCGTTTCTTCCAGCACAGTGCCCGGTGTAATCACGCGGGTGACGTCACGCTTAACCAGCCCCTTGGCCTCGGCGGGGTCTTCAACCTGTTCGCAGATCACGACGCGCAGGCCCGCTTCAAGCAGGCGCGGCAGATGCTGGTCCAGGGCGCGCAACGGAAAGCCCGCCATGGCGATGGGGTTGCCGGCCTGGTCGTCGCCGCGGGTGGTAAGCGTGATGCCGAGCGTTTCGGCAAGCTGCCTGGCGTCTTGGAAGAAGGTCTCGTAGAAGTCGCCCATCTGGTACAGCAACAGCGCGCCAACGTGCTGATCTTTCAGCTCGCGATACTGCCGCATCGCGGGTGAATCTTCCCCTTTGCGCGCCATGGCGGGGAAGATAGCAACGCACGGCACCGGCACACCAAGGAATGTTTGACTTCCGGGACAGCGTGGCGATACTGCGCGCGCCACGGCATTGGGGATCATGGATCCCCGGGAACTCTGGTGAAAATCCAGGACGGCCCCGCCGCTGTGACCGGGAACGAAACCGCATCTGCCATTGCCCATGGGGCGAGAAGGCGCGGAAGTAGGCTCAAGCCCGGAAGTCAGAAGACCTGACGTGGCGCTGCACAACCGCCCTCGCGGGAGGGCTCGGCGGCACGAGCAATTTGCCCGTGCCACGTTGCTTCCCGAGTGCCCAGTGGTTGTGGTTTGGCGGGCGAGGGCCTTGCCAGACGCGCAGTACGCGCCGTCTCGGGCATTCCGGAGTTCCACATGCGTTTTCTGTTGATCTGTGCCGCCCTGACGGCTGGCGGGCTGTTGTCCGCTCAAACAACCTACTTCGCTTCCACCACACCGGGCTACGAGGTTGCCCAGTACAACGTGCCTTTTGCGGGCCCGATCAGCTTTTCACTTCCTGGCGGCGCTGGCTGGGACCCCAGCGGCAGCGACTTCTACTACTATGACTCCGCCGCAGAGGCGATCCGGCGCTTTGACACCGGCACCGGTACCCCGGCAGCTACGGCGTTGTTCAACGTGCCTAACCCTGTGTTCGGACCCTACGTTGACTCCCTGGCGTTTGACCCCTTCGTCACGACCGACCTGTATGCGATCGAAAGTGGTGCCCAGGTGATTCACAAGCTGCGCCGCAGCGGCCTGGATACCCTGAACGCGGCGTATGCCACCGGCGGTGTGCTGACCGGGCCGCAGTACGCGTTCTATCCCTTCGACCTTGAGTTCGACGCCTTCGGCCGACTGTTCTGCATCGGCAGCAGCGGCGGCAGCATCAGCGGTGTCTTCATCATCGACAAGACCACACTAGCCGCAACGCAGGTGGTTGACATCAACAGCCCCGCTGGCGCGCCGTTTTCGGGCCCCATCGCATTTGATGCCATGGGAAACCTGCACATCGGCCTGCCGCCTGCGACGTTCGGCGCGCTCAGCCCGTTGCGCATCGTGCGTTTTGACAAAGCCGATCTCGACGTTGCCGTGAACTCGTCCGGCGCGACGGTACTTGCCATGAACGACGGTACGATGGTCGTGGATGCGCTTGACGGTTTCCCGGCCGGCGGCAGCTTGGCTTTCCGCACGGAGAACGGCCAGCAGGTGCTTTACTTCGCGGGCTACACCGGCGACGTGTATCGCAGCGTGCTCGCTACCCGTGCCTTCACGGTGTTCGCCTTCGGCGACGCGCCGGCGCCAAACACCGAGAACTTCCATACCGCGCTTGCCGTTGAGTCGCGCGCCGGTGACTACCGGCCTTACTCGGGCGATGCCACGCGCATGCTGGTCAGTATGGCAACGCGTGACGGCTCGTTCGTGGTCCAGAACCACGCGCTTTGCGTGCTGGCCTGCGCCGGCGCGCCCTCAGGCATCAACAGCCTGGCCCTTACAGACGCGCCAACCGCCATGGCCAACGGCGTCACTTACCGCTTCGAAGTTGAGTTGCGCGACGCCACCGACACGTTGGTAACCACCGATGCCGGCATCAGTGTCCAGATCCTTTCCGGCAGCGGCATCCTGGGCGGCACACTCTATGGCGTTGCCTATAACGGCGTGGCCGTATTCGACGACCTGGTGCTCACCGGCGGCAACGGCAGCGTCATTCTGCGCTTTTCCCTGGCGGGCACAGCCGTCGTCGCAGACAGCGCCGTAATCAACGTAAGCGGCGGCAACGGCGGCAGCGGAAGCGGCAGCCTCAAGGGCAACGATGGCGGAAACTGTTCCACGGGTGACAGCAGGGCAAACTGGGTTGCGCTGGTTGCGCTGGCGGCCCTTGTGGCTGTGGCGGCACGGTTGCGGGGCAGGCGGCTTGCGGTTGCCGCAAGGTAACAGGTGTTGGCCGGGCGGGCGCATAAGCGCCCGCCCGCGCTCACTTTGTGCGCTCTCTCGCGTGTGGAACCGATTTTGCATACCTTATCCACGGAGGACACCGTGGTAATGGTAATGCAGACAAGTCCGGGGCGTCGAGTGGCGCGCACGCTGCTTGCGTTCGTGCTGTTCGCCGCAATCTTTGGCGCCGGGTGCGCCACAGTCGCCGTGGTCGCAGCCCAGGAAACCAAGCCGCCGGTTCCTGACACCGAGAAAAAGCCTGATCCGAACGACGCAAAGCCAAGCGGCCCTGACGAAGTCTATCAGCCCCTGCCAGCCGAAGGGCTGTTCACCGGCAGCGTACCCGAACGCTCGTACAAAGCCGTCATTCTGCGCGCGCCTGCGTTCGATGGCGACGACGACCCCGAAGCCGGCTTGCCGGTGTGGGCCAAGCCGGGTGCCGCAGGCCTGCGCATGATGCTTGAGCAGCAGCTCGAGTACCTGCCGCAGGTCTTTCATGAGCGCTCGTTGATCCGCACTGAGCGGTACCAGCCGCAACTTCGCCTGAAAGAACTTCCGCGCGCGGGCAGCGAGATCAAGCCCGCGCAGAAGTTCGAGTCACTTGAGCATGCGGCAACGACTTTCGGCGCCGAGTACGTGTTTCTGGTCAGCTACGCGCGACCCGTAGAAGATCAGCCGCCGACAGCCTCAATTGTGCGCTACCGCCGCGGCCAAGGCGTTGAGCTGCACGCAACCGTGACGCTTGACCGCGCGGGCAAGCCAAACGCTGACAGTCTGATCAGCGCGCTGGAGTCCGCCGTGGCGGCCGTGACCTCAGGAATCGGCGCGCTTACAAAGGCCGACGGCACGGTGGTGCAGGTGCCGCACGCGCCGGTGCCACGGCTAGTGTCGCAGGACAAGTCGCTGAAGTCATTGATGGAGATTCGATCGGCCCTTGAGCATGGCCAGACCACCGACGCCTGGATTGCCTGGGAAGACCTTGCCAAGCGCGAAACCGCCATCGGCCGCGCCGCACTGTGGGGCCATGAAGTCTTCTTTGCGCTCGCCGCCGGCGGCGGCTCGCCCGAAGAAATCGAGAAAATGCAGACGCGCTGCCTGCAGGTCGCAATTGACGGCCTGCGCCATGCCCCCAACGACGTCATGCTGCGCGGCAAGCTCTGCTGGAACGCGTTTCTGTGGCACGGCCGCCGCGACTGGGCGCTGGCAGGCATCAAGCAGACGCTGCAGGTACAGCCGCTTAACCCGCTGTTGCTTGAATGGCATGCGCTGATCGCCAACTACACCGATCTCGACCGGTCTGTGCAGGCAAGGTGGGTCGAGAGCCAGGACATCGCCAGGTTGAAAGACGGCCGCATCGAGCTGACCTTGGGCAACACCTACTTCGGCAGCGGGCAGTACGCGGCAGGTATCGAGTGGTATCGCAAGGGTATCGCACTTGCGCCCGACGAGCACGAGCTGCACCAGAGCCTGGGCCAGTGCGCCGTCTATGAGGCCGAACGCCTTATGAAGACCGACCTGCCCGGCGACGAGGGCAAAGCCCAGCGCCAGCAGGCGGAAGAGACGTTCTTCCTGGCAGCCGACAGCATCTGGCGCGCCCTTGAGCTGGACCCGATTCACGACATTGAGTACTACGCCGACTACTACATCCGTGCCATCACGTTCAACTACACACGGCTGCCGACGGGCACGACCGACCTTGACCGTTTGTTTCTCATGTGGTCCGTGCGTGACGGGCTTCAGACCTCATCGCGCAGCTTCAAGCTTGATCGCCTGGTGGAGAAGCTGATCGACCAGCAGCGCCTGACGTCGCGCAAGCTGGCGCGTGAGGCAAAACCCGGCGACGCCGACTTTCCGTTTCAGGTGCAGGCGCGGCTGGTGTTTTCAAACGTAGACCGCGACCCCGACGAGACGGTTCACTGCCTGTGGCTGATGCAGCAGCAGGGCCTGCGGCCCCTGCGCTACACGGGCTGGATGCGCACATTCGGTCCGCTGGTCAAAGAGTACAAACCCGGGGGCGAGGACAAGAAAGAGTAGTGCCGTGTACGTGCCCGAATTTCTTGGGTGCGATTTGCCGCCGCTTGGGTAAAGTTCGCGCCCAATGGAAGCCCCTGATTTCAATGACGCGTTCCTGGATACCCAGTACCTCAAGCTGGATGAGGGCGCGTTGGGATTCATCTTCACTCGCGAGCGCGTGGCCAAGGCGCTGGCGCTGTCCGCCCCTGACGCCAAGCGCATGCTGGCCGACAACCACGGCGCGCTGGTGGACCTGATGGCTGTAACCACCCGGCGCATCCTGCACGAGGCGTTCTATACCCGGTTGTTCGAAGACCTGTCCGCGCTGCCCGACGAGCAGGCCTATCCATTCATCCATCTTGCCCTGCGCAGACTGGACGACCCGGAAGTTGAAGCCGCGCGAGTCAAGGTGGTCAAGGCGTTCCAGGACAAGCGCAAGAAGTAAGTGCGGCCCGCCGCACGATACCGGAGGACGTACCCGTGGCCCTGATTTTCACTGTGATCTCAACCAAGCGCGTCGAGCTCATGCCGGGCAACGAAGTGCTGAACATTGACCTGAGGGTTTCCTACGCCGAATTTCTCAGCATGACCAAGAACCTGGTGAAGCCATACAAAGCCAGCTTCGAGCTGCCCGACGGTGAGGTGATTGAGCGCAACGTCGGCATCGCCAAGGGTGTCGCCGGCAACGCCAACGCCCGCATCACGATCCGCAATTTCGAGGGCGAGATCCCCGAAGGCACCAGCGTAACCCTGCTTGAGTAGCAGCAGCACAACCCGCCGGGCTCTATTCGCGTGAAACCACGGCGTGCAGCTTGGCGCGGACCGTAGTGTGCGCTACCTGTGCTTCCATTACGCAGGGGCCTTCGGTCCCCGGTGCCGTAAAGATGTTGTTCTTGTCCACCACGCCCGCACCCTTGAGCTTGCGCCACTGCACGCGCACCGGGTGCTCGTTGTCTTCGTCGTCGATGCCGAAGGTCTGCAACTGCACCTCTTCAAGGGGCTGCACAGCCAGCACCGGCGGAACGATCTTGAGCTTCACGATCTGGGGCGGCGGCGCGTTGTTGGCCAGAATGATGCGTGCACCCCTGCTCTGGCCGACATTGCCGGCGGCGTCAAAGGCAATCGCGGATGCAACGTACTCGCCGTCTTCAAACTGCGTGGTGTCGATATCGCGGGCGTAGGGTGGCGTGGTGACGGGCTCGCCGGCCTTCTTGCCGTTCAGGCAGAACTGTACACGCTCTACGCCGTTGGGGTCGTGCGCGTCGGCCACAAACGTGACCAGCCCCCGGGTTTTCTTGCCTTCCCTGGGTTCATGCAGTTCCACGTCAGGCGGCGTGTTGTCGACCTTGAACGCCCGGGCGGTGCTGCGTCGCACGTGGCCCAGCACGTCGCTGGCTTCAATCAGGGCTTCATGCGGGCCCTCGGCAAGCTGGCGCGCGTCTACCTTCCAGACCCAGGGGCTCTGGTTCAGCACGCTGCCGTAGTACTGGCCGTCGATGACCAGGCGCGCTGAGTCGATGCCGATGGGGTCTCCGATGCTGGCGTGAAGGCTGAACACGCCACCAACAAATTGCTCTTCGCGCGGCGAAATGATGCTGCTTTCGGGCCCCGGGCTTTCGTGCTCAAACTCGATCAGGTGGCGGCCCGGCTCAAGGGGCCGGTTCAATACGAACACGCGCTTGTCGCCCTCGATGTCGGCTTCGGTGCCATCGACGAACACGCGCTTGAGGCCCGGGAATGACACGCGCACATGGGCCCGCGTGGAAAGGTGTATCACGGCCTGCGGGCCCGAGGCGCACAGGCTGAACTCAACGGGCTTGGCCGGGTCGTCGGGGTGGCTCGCACCGAAGCCCAGGTAGATGCCCTCTTGCATATCGTAGGAAAGCACGCTGGTCGCCTTGACCACGACATAGCGTCCCGGGTAGTCATCGCGGCGGTCCACAAACGCCATCAACGCGTCGGTCCACACCCATCCGCACTGCTGGGGCATACCGCCCTGCCAGCCATTGAACAGCACGGCACCATCGCCCATGGTGGTGCGGTAGACGCGCCCGCGCTCGTCGGTATTGATGCGCCGCACCTGCGGCATCTGCTCAGGTTTGCCGATGTTGATCAGCGTGGCCAGGTCGCCGCGACCGCGCATGAACTCGACGCCCAGGCCGGGCAGTTTGCCGTCGCCGCCTTCTTCAACACCCTGCGAAAAACCGTTGCTGTAGAAAATCATGCGGGCCTGGCGGCCGCTGCCGTCGCTTGCGTTGACCGCCAGGGTACCGCGGTCTATCGCACTGCCGGATTCACCGCCTGCCACACGCAGCGCGGTGCGCTGCTGGGTGCGACCGTCGCCGATGTCGTAGCGGTCAAACAGCAGCACCGTGCCCTCCGTGCGCAGGTACAGCAGGTGGCGCTGGGCCAGGCTGCCTTCAACCCCCTTGAAGTCGCCGTTCATGTACGCAGCGCCGCCCATGTCGATGTAGTCGCGTACACGGCCCGGCACCTGCATGCCGCCCAGTCCTTCAAACAGGTCGGGTTCGGCAAGCAGCTTCAGGTTCACGCCGCTGCTGGCAAGCTGCACATACGGCAGGGTGCCGGCTTCGGCCTGCAGGGTGACGATGGTGCTGCCCGGGTCCCAGTCGGCGCGCACGACCGCGCGCGTTTCGGACAGGCGGGCGCCCGGCGCCATGCTCTGGTCCGGGCTCGTGGCCTGCAGCGTGTGGTCATAGAAGTAGGCCGTTAGAACCGCGTCAATGCCGACGTTCGCCGGCAGTTCCAGCCGGTACTTGCTGCTGATGCGCTCTTCTTCACCAACGCGCTTGGCCGCCTCGGCCACACTGATCTGCTGCAGCAGCCACTGCGCCACACCATCGCGGTATGTGTCGGCCAGCTTGGCCAGCAGCGGCGTCGCGCCGCGCAACTCCTCGACGCGCAGGCGGCCGCTGGCAAACAACCCGCTGCGGTTTGCGCCAAACTGGTGGGCCATCCAGCGCGGCAACTGCGACAGGTTGCCGCCTTCGCCCATCAGCATGTCGTCGCCGTGGTAGCGTTTGAAGGCCTCGGTAAACGGCAGCAGGTAGCGCATCAGCTCGGTCAACCCGGCAACGTCGCTTGCGGCGGGGCGGCCGTTGCCGGCCACACGGTTGGCCAGCAGCGTTTGCGCCCGCTGTTCGGCGGTGTCCACCCAGCGCTTGGCGTTCTGGTAATAGGCCTCGTAATTCATCATCGGCAAGCCGACCATGCCGATGGCCATCGCTCCGGTTTCACTGATGCCCGGCGGCGGGTTGTTGTTCGGGTCGTTGATGAAGTTGGCGAGGCGACGTGCGTTGTCGTACAGCACCCTTGCCACCTCTGCACGCTCCGTGTCAGAAAGCGCGGGCGACAGCATGTCTGCGGCCAGGCCCACGTCACGAATGGCCGTAACACAGCCGCGGCTTGGCGGAGTGTCGGGGTCGGCCCCGGCGCGGTCCAGAAAGCGGCCGCCGTTCTGGCGCACTTTGCGCAGCAGCGCCTCGCACGCCCAGCCCAGAATCTCGCTGTCACCGAAGACTCGACCGACGAAGGCGCCCTCCAGCAGACTCGGGTTCTCGATAATCCATGCGCCCGAGCTGACGCTGCGAAGCGAATAGTAGTCATGGTCAAAAGGCACGCCCGCGGTGGCATGCACAAGCGCCTCTACACGGTCCTTGATCGCACGCGCCAGGCTGCCAAGCAACCCGCTGTCCATGCGGGCGCGCATCTCGTCCAGCTCGTCGTCATTGAACAACAGGCCGGGGTCTTGAAGGACCTTGGCCTGGGGCAGCACCTGCCGAATCTCGGTGTTACTGCCCTTGGCATCCGGAATGTACGCGACGACGGATTCAATCTCGGCCATCGTCACGTCCTGTTTGGGCGGCAGGGGCAGACGCTTGGTCAGGATGGCCTCATTCAGCGTGCTGTCTTCGCTGGCGGGCTCAAGCGCGACCATGTCGTTCTGCGGCATGTTGACGAAGGGCGAAACGAAAACATCCGACAGCGGCCGGATTGCCTTGGCCTCCTGCGTCTGGGTCTCCTGCGGTATGAAGTACGGGTTGCTGGGGGGGCCGCTGCCCGCTACCGGCGCGTCTCGCAGGTCGCTGCTCGTTTCGCCGGCCTGGCGCCGCCGTTCGTGCTCGCTCACGATCTCATTGGCAAGATCCGTGATGTCGTCTGTCGCGGAGTCCTCGGGCACGTCGCGCGGTGCGCCGTGGGGTCCGGGCGCGCCGTGGTCGCTGTTGGTCTTCCGTTCTGGCATGGATGCTACAGCCTACGCCATTGCACCGCCGCAAGCTAGACGCCGCGTTTTGTCGCACCCCAGATGAACTTGTGCAATTGCACGTTCAAGCGCGCAGGAACCCCGTCTTCAAGCATCCAGCGCGTAAGTTCTGCCGGGTCCAGCAGCCCCCACGCCGGGCTGAACAGCACCACCGTTCGTTCCGGCAGTTTCTCTCGCTCCGCCAATGCGCGCGACCATTCATAGTCGGCACGGCTGGTCAGCACGAACTTGACCTCGTCGCCGGTCCGAAGCCGATGCAGATTCTCATAGTGATTGGCGTGTTCTTCGCCGCTGCCCGGCGTCTTGACGTCAAGAATCACCTTCACGCCCGGGGGCACAACCGCGATGTCATGGCTGCCGCCGGTTTCGACCAGCACCTCACGCCCACCCGCCAACAGTCGCCGGCACAGCTCTGGAAACAGCAGCTGCAGCAGCGGCTCGCCGCCGGTGACTTCTACCAGTTGGGTGCCTGTCGCCAGTGCGTCGCGCACAACTTCGTCGATGTGCATCGGCTTGCCCTGTGTGAACGCATAGGCCGTGTCACAGTAGCGGCAACGCTGGTTACAGCCCGCGGTGCGAATGAACGTGCATGGCCGGCCGGCGTGCGTGCTCTCGCCCTGGATGCTGGCGTAGATTTCGTTGATCAGCAGGTGCGTGGCCTCAAGGCCTGCCAGCGCCTGCAGCGGCTTCAATCGTGAGGCAATGTCTGCGCTGATTTGCATGGATACAGTCTGACCTAAGTCTCGCGTCCGCACCACTTGGGGAACGCATCAATTCGAAATCGGCAATCGACAATTCCCAATCTGCCCTATACTCCGCCCCCTATGGCCAAGGCGGCTTTGTTTCTCATCCTGATGCTGGCCGCTGCGGTTTTGCCCGCCGCGACGTTTGATGTGTCGCGCGTGCTGGCCGCCGCCGAGCCCGAGCCCGAATTCAACATCAAGCCGCCATGGGGCCTGTGGGGCAACCGCGCGCCCTACCCCTTCTATGACGGGCCGTTTGGCATAGACACCAACGACGACCTGGTGGCGAGGGACTTCTGGATTGATTTCCAGTCTGACCTGTGGCTTACGCCCAACGGCTATCGCGGCGCAACCGGCCAGATGCGCGCGCGCTTTGGGCTGTTCTTTGCCGACGTCAGCTACACGCAATTTGCGCGCACTGACCGCCACGCACTTGTAGGCCAACGCAAGGTCAAGGACTGGTCGTACATCACGGACGCGCGCGGTCATTTGGGCTTTACCATACCGATCCCGATACTGGGCTATGCCGACTTTGGCATCGGCTTGGCGGGATTTGACGAGACGCGGGGCATCAGCCGCATCGGCGGCAGTTTCAAAGCGGCGTTGCAGGTCTGGCCGGTGTTTCCGCTGGGTATTGAGGCGTGGGCGGTGCGTGAGCAGTTCTTTGACGGCACGGGCGCCAATGACTTCGGCGTGAAGCTGCATGTGCAGGTGTTCCGGCACCTGATGGTCAGCGCGGGCTGGCGCTGGATGAACGTGGATGGCAGCAGCTTCAGCACCCAGGGCATCACGTTCGGGGTCAGCTTCCAGTTCAGCAACCTGCGCACTTTCTTCTGGGCCCCATTCCGCGGCCCGGCCTATTAGGAAGCCGCTTCATGCAGGATGCCGCAGACACAGGTAGCCTGCGGCCAGATGCTTTTCAAAGAAGTCGTTCCCTGCGTCATGCCCCAGGCGTCGCAACGTTCGGTAATGAATCGCACGCACTTCCAGTGGTGGCACCAGCCCGGGCTCAAGGCTGGCAAGCATGTTTGCGGCTTGTTCGGCATACCGCTTCGCGGCCCGATTGTTCCCGGCGGCAAGCGTGACTTGAGCGCAGAGCGCGTGGGCCAGGAACTCCTGAAACGGCGCCGGGTCCTGGATGACGGCTGGCTGGGTTGTCTGGCGCAGCCTGGCCAGTGCGTTTCTGCCCTGGCCCTGCAGTGCCCCGTTGAACGCCCGCGCTGCCCCGAGCACGATGCGCGCCGAAACATCAGGCGTGCGGTCGCCCTCAGGGATGTCTTTCGCGAGCAGCTGCAAATGCATCGGATCTTCCAGCCACAGGGCCATCAATGTCGCGCTGTAGAAGTGCCAAGGCTTGTAGTCCTTGCGCGCCAGCAGTTCGGATAGTGGCAGTGCGCCTGACAGCAGCTGCGCACGCTCGAGGTGGGTGCGCTGGTAGCGAATGGTGTCGATCTGCACGGGCGGATCAACATCAGGAAGTTGCGCCAAGCCGCGGTGCATCAAGCTGATTCCGCGATCCATCTCGCCCAGTTCCACACAGATTTGTCCCAGCATGCAGCGCAACAGCGGCAACGCCCTCCAGCGCGGCTCCGCATCGTCGGCCAGTGCCAGCGCGGCACCCGTGATCCGTCGCGCGTCGCGATACCGGCGGCGGTCATTCAGCGCGCTTGCCAGGTTGAACACCTGCAGGAACGTGCCCTCGTCACGAACGCCATGGCTCAGCAGCATGCGCATCACCACGTCCTCCTGAAGGCGCAAGGCCTCTTCGCGCCGGCCGCACAGGTAGGCGTGCTCTGCCCTGAAGCTGTCCAACGCAACCCTCAGCGCCGGGTCGTCGCAGAATTTGGCGACTTCTTCGGCGGTGTTGATCAATCCTTCCGCCTCGTCCGTGTTCCGCCGCGCCATCTTGTGCTCCAGGTCGCTCAGCAGCCGTTTGAGCACCGGCCGGCTGTGGGCGTTAAGACGCTCCCGCAACTCGCCATAGCGGCGCGTTGCATCTGCCAGGCCCCGCAGCGTCCGCCCTTGTCCGGTTACGGCGCCAAGGCGCATGCGTGCCACGTTCTCCATGGCCTCAACCAGCTCCAGCAGGCTACCCGCGAGCTGCTCTCCGCTGGCCGCAATTTCGGCCGAGTAGGGCACGCCTTTGCCGGTCAGCAGCCAGTGCGGGTTCACGCCGAACTGCTCAACCATCGCAATGCAGAAGTCAGCGGGCACCCGGGTGCCCGCCAGGTAGCGGTTGACGCTTGCGCCCGTGCTGGCTGTTCTGCGCGCCAGCTCTGCCTGACTGCGTCCCTTCAGGATCACCCGGATGCGTTCGGCAAGGGCGTTTCGATTCGGCATCAGGTCTCCCGGTCTTCCGTTTTCGTTAACCATTCTGCAAGCGGTTCGTGCCTCCTCAACCGAAATCGTTACGCTTGGTGCAGGTCGAACAAAGGAAAGCACATGAGAACCCTCGCACTCTGCCTGCTGCTCACAGTTCCCGGCGCGCTTACCGCGCAGGCCTACACGGTCTCGGCGGGCTCGAAGACTTATGCCGACCTTGCCGGCGGCAACAGCCTGTCCATTGGCAACGAACAACTGACCGGTGAGATCAAGCCTGCCGGCTTTGCGTTCTCCTATTTCTCCCAAGTCTACGCGGGATTCAAAGTGTGCGACAACGGGTTCCTGATCCTGGGCGCAAACGGAACGGAAACCGGCACCATTCCCAATCATGCTTCAAACTGGCCCGGACCGACCATCGCCCCGCTCTGGACCAACGCCAAGACCGGCACAGGCCTGGCAAATCCGGCCGCCGACCGCATTGCATGGGACTTTGCCGGGGGCGTACTGACCGTCGAATGGCGCTGGCTTGAGACTGATCCAAATCCCTCTGCCACGCGCTGGGACCCAAGTGCACTGCGCATGAAAGCCATGCTGGACCAGAACACCGGCATCATTGAGTTCAATTACGGCGACCCTACCAATCCACCGAACCAGGCCATCCTGATTTGCGAATGCGTACAGCCGCGCGACCACACCGTCAGCATCTGCGACGCGAGCTCTACTATCATTGATGGGGTCGATATGCCCTACTTCGTGGACAGCGCCGGCCAGGTCGATACGTACCCTGCGGGGCGCTTCATCCGCTTTACGCCTCCCACCTCACCGCTGTCAATCACGACCCAATCGCCGTTGCCCAACGGCACCGCCGGCAGCGCATACTCACAGCAGTTCGCGGCCCAGAACGGACAAGGGACACTGGCCTGGAACGCAACGGGACTTCCCGCCGGGTTCAGCATGTCGAGCACCGGCTTACTGGGCGCGCCCTCGCCCGTCGCCGGCGCCTTCCAGTTCACCGTGACAGTGCAGGATTCCACAGGCAGCGCAAACCAACCCTTTGACCTGACCGTGGACCCCGCACAACTGCTCTTTGCCGCACCCTCGGCAGGCGCCTTGCCATCGGGAATGGTCGGCGCGATCTGGCCTGGCGTCACCTTCACAGCCACGGGCGGGCAGCAGCCCTACACGTGGTCGGTACTGTCCGGGGCGACGCCGCTGGGCGTTGCGCTGCACCCAACTTCCGGTGCATTGGCAGGCACGCCCAGCGCTGCCGGGGACAACAACTTTACCGTGCTTGTCACCGACGCTCTTCAATCCCGCGACAGCCGCGCATTCACACTGCACGTCGCGGCTGTCGGTACTGGTGGCAACAGCGGCACCGCCGGCTCGTCCCGCGCGGGCGGGGGCTGCACAGTCGGTGCCGGCACTGGCGCCCTGCTGCTGCCGCTGTTACTGCTACGGCGACGCCGCAGGAAGTAAGCAAGAGGCAACCGAGCCTGGCCACGGAAACCCCAACGGGGCTGGTATCCGTGGCCGCGCCAATTTGGGACGGATTGAAGGCTTGTTCCGGCCCGTCGAATTCTGGCCACAATCCTGCTCCAGGATTGGCAACTGCGCTGCAACAGCCTGTTGCGCCCCGTCAATCGCATACACAACTCGTGTTGCTGGCACCCCTGCCGAATCAGAACTGTCATACAAATGTCACAGTGTGCGGTTTTCACGAACCGTTCTCTTACATCTCCGTTAGTATGGGATTGATCTACTGGGCCGAAGGCGAAGTACCGTAACCGCGGACGGGCCGCGGCTACATGTATCCATAGAGGACAAACCGAGGCCAATCCATGAAAGCACGATTCATTCCACGCGCACTGGCAGCCATCGCGCTGCTGTGCATCGCCGGCGGCTTCAGCATCAGCCAGGACACCGAGTTCGGCCCCGCCAAGATTGCGTACGACGACTACATCAAGCGCCCGTCACTGCAGATGCGAACGCGCGGACGCGTCGGCCTGGCCAAGACCCAGCACAAGGGCGCATGGGATATCCTTACCAAGAGCTACGCCAAACCCGAGACACCCAAAGACCACGTCAAGTACCTGCTGGCCAGCATCTGCGCCCAGTACTTCGGCGACGAAGAATGGGCCAACGGCTGGGTCACATGGCGCGAAGCCAACAAGAAGCCCGAAGACGCGTGGCTTTGGTACCGCGGCTTGATCCATCACCAGCAGAACCGCGGCGAAGATGACCTGATCGCAATTGTCAGCGAGCCCAAGAATGACCTGTTCCTGCGTGCAGCGGCCTTTGAGGCGCTGGCCGAAAACGGCAGCGAGAAGATCCTGGCCTGGTGGGAAACCGAGCTGGACAAAGCCGACAAGTGGAAGGGTGTCGAACGCGCCGTGCTGCTTGAGTGCTGCGCGCATAACATGGCCACCGAAACGTCGCAGAAAGGCACCGACCAGTTCCGCAACACGGGGCTCAAGCTGATCCCGCTGATCGAGGAAAAGCAGACCGACGACCGCACCAAGCTGGTAATGGCGCGCTACTTCAAAGAGATTTTCGCCACCGACAAATTGTACGTGAACGCCAAGCCATGGCTTGAGCTGCTGCTGAACCCGGACAAAGAGCCCGCCCGGGACGACAAATACGCGCCCGCCGCGCCGCCGACCAAGTTTGTCGGCATTGAGTCCAACGGCAAGCGCATTGTCTACGTGATCGACCTTTCCGACTCGATGATGAAGCCGGTCAGCACCAAGATCAAAGAAGAGATCAAGAAGCCGCCTGAGCCAAGCGGCCCCGTCACCGGCAGCGGCGAGCACCGCAAGCCCGAAGGCAAGAAGGGAGACGGCAAGAAAGAGGACGAAAAGAAAGAACCCGAGATGGAAGACGAGCTGCCTTGGGACAAGATCAAGGTGCGCTTTCATGTCGCGCGCGAGTACCTGAAGCTTTCGCTCAAGACCCTGCAGCCGGACCAGTTCTATTGCGTCATTAAGTTCGGCAGCAACGCTGAGCTTGCCAAGACCACCAAGGGCCTTACACCCGCGACGCCCGCCAACATCCAGGCCACGATTCGCGAGCTGGACGCGATCAAGCCGGGCCCAGCCACCGAGATTCGCAAGGACGGCACGCTGATGGGTGACACCAACCTGCACGGCGGCATCCACCGCGCGTTCAAGGTGACCAAGGGGGGCATGGTCAAGGAATACGAGTACGTGGACGGGACCACGTGGTTTGATGGCGCCGACACGATCTTCATCCTGTCAGACGGCGACCCGACTGACGACGACTGGGCCCAGGTTGACAAGCGCGACCCATGGGACCAGACCGGCGACCCGGAAACACGCACCAAGGCACCAGACCAGGAGAACCTGCGCTTCCCGGGCCCGTACGGGTACTGGCAGTACAACGGCCAGGGCGAGTTCCTGGTAGACGACGTGCGCCGCCTGAACGTGTTTCGGAAGTGCGAGATTCACTGCATCGGCATCGGCGAGGCGACCTACAGCATGCTGCGCGGCATCGCCAACGTCGGCCGCGGCCAGCTGAAAATGATCGGCAACGGCGGTTAGCAGACGTCATACGCACAAGACCTGGCGGGCGGCGCGATGGGTCAAACATCGCAGCCGCCCGCCTTGCTCATGATTCCGACAGCTTTGTCAGGCACCTGCCCGCGGGATTGAGCGTCAGGTTGTGTGCGCTTGCGGCACTTAATGGCACAATAGTCGGCCCGCCACAGGGGCTTTGGGGTTTTGCCAAGGAAAACCATGCGTATCTGGGAACCACACATCCACATGATCTCGCGCGTCACCGAAGACTACGAGAAAATGGCAGCGTCCGGCATCACGCACGTCACTGAGCCCCAATTCTGGCTTGGACAGCCGCGCACCAGCGTCGGCACCTTCATCGACTATTTCCATCACCTGACCGACTATGAGGTCAAGCGCGCCGCCGACTACGGCATCAAGCACTTCTGCACCATCGGCCTCAACCCTAAAGAAGCCAACGACCCGCGCGTGAACAAAGACGTGATGGCAATCCTGCCCGAGTGGGTGAAACACCCACTGTGTCTGGCGATCGGCGAAATCGGCCTCGACAGCCACACGCCCGCCGAGGAGGAATACCTGCGCAAGCAGCTTGACCTCGGCAAGCGGACCAACATGCCGATCATGGTGCACACGCCGCACCGCGAGAAGTTCAAGGGCACCAGGCGTATCATCGACATCTGCAAAGAAGTCGGCATGAACCCCGACCTGTGCCTGATCGACCATAACAACGAAGAGACGATCCCGATCACGAAGGAAGCGGGCTATTGGGCCGGCCACACCGTGTACCCGGTGACAAAGCTGTCACCCGAGCGTGCAACGAACATCCTGAAGAAGTTTGGCACCGAGCGCATGATGCTGAACAGCAGCGCCGACTGGGGGCCATCCGACTGCCTGAACGTGCCCAAGACAGTAGGCGAGCTGCGCCGCAACGGCTTCACCGAAGAGGACATCCAGAGGGTAGTGTGGGACAACCCGTTCAACTTCTACGCCCAAAGCGGCAAGCTAGAGGAAGAACGCCAGAAGCTAAAACACACCTTCCTCCCCGAAAGCGTAGGCGTGTAAGCACTCGAACCACCAAAAATCAGGGAGCCCCGAGCGTAAGCTCGGGGCCCTTTGCGTTCAGGCCCCGACCTGACGGTCGGGGCTCCCTGCTGATCGCGCTTCCGATCCTAGAACGTGTGGACGAACAGCCCGCTGCGCAGCTTGGGTTCGAACCAGGTGCTTTTGGGCGGCATGATCTGGCCGACGTCGGCCCGCACCGTTCGCCCTTACACCAGTTTCCGTTGAACCCCTGGAAACTCGCTGTACGTGATTCGTGCGAATCGCTTGGCCAAGCTCTGAAGGCCCTTATCATAGGTGACGAGCAAGTCGGCCTTACACGCCACTGCAGTTGCATAGATTTTCAAGTCTGCGTAGATGACTTGACGCGACGTTCCAGCTTCGTCCGCCGCTGTTTCCAGCGTTGCCTTCTTCGCAGCCAGTTCCGCAGCAATGGGTATTACGCGGTGGTCGAACGCTTCTATGCGGAACCGTGTTTCGAGTTCTCGCTGCTGTTGCGTCCGCTGTTCCTCGTTGAACCCAGGAAACGCCAAGTACTCGGCAGCAGTGATTGCCGATATTACGACCTCCTCACCTCTATCCTGAAGGTCAAGCAGGTACCTCGTTCCCTTCTTAACTATCTCGGCAATCTTCGGATCTGCCGGTTTGTACCCGAAGGCCGACTGCACCGCGTAAATCGTCGCTTGAGTGTCGAAGACGATCACGCTTATTCCTCGCCCCGCAAACTCTTCACGAACTCATCGGGATCGACGCCTTCCCACACACGACCGCCGGCCTCCGCGAGAGCAGCGAACGCTTCTTGAGCAGAGTTCTGTTCGCGGTAAGGAAGAATCTGGCTTGCTTCGAACTTCTCGATGAACGACCACGTGCTGTCCCAGAAGGCTTTGCCAAAGATGCCCACGACGGTGTACAGCCGCCGAGCTAGCGTCTTCGCTTGATCAATACTTACATGTACTGGGACTGGTCGTCCCCCCAGCACTGGCGTTAGCTCGGCCTTTGGTCGGGACGCTCCACCAACTCGAATGACGCGGCCATAGAGTGAAGTTGATCCAGACAGTCGAGTTCGGTGCTCAACCAACGGGATTTCAATTTTCCCCAGAACATCGCTTTCTACTATTCCCAAGTCACCATTGCCGGAGAATCCTCCGCGCCATCCTCGTTGATCCAGTTGATTGGACAAAGCTCGATAACCTGGCCGCGCCTCCGGTTTGAGTTCGTCCACTCGGCCCTCCGCTAACAACCGGGAGTCCTCAACTGCCGCAGACGCAACTTCTTCAGGAGCAACGAGTTCAAGAACTCCGCTTCCTTTCTTTACCCGAATCAACGAAAACCGCAGAAGATCAGGCGTTAGATCCGGATGGTATGCTTTTGCCGAAGCGAGCAGCGCTTGCTCGAGTGCCAAAAGAACGTGAGCCAAGTCGCCAGCCCGAAGCTTCTCCGGCTCAACGTCCCCTCGAATGGTGAATGAGAACTTCTTATGCGTCATTGTTTAGTCTGCCTCTCGGCCCCACAAATCGGCCTCGAATCAGGACGATAGCATAACATATGTTGCGACAAGACAGGGCGCCGCTCCGTACTTGTTCGGCTCGCCGGCGTTTGACGATTGAGGCTTTTACACCTCGCACCGCTAAAACGTGTGGACGAACAACCCGCTTCTCAGCTTGGGTTCGAACCAGGTGCTTTTGGGCGGCATGATCTGGCCGGCGTCGGCTATGTCCATCAGCTGTTGCACCGTTACCGGGTACATGCTGAAGGCGACGCCGCCCTTCTTGTCCACCTGCTGCTTCAGGTAATCCGTGCCGCGGATGCCCCCCGCGAAACTGATCCGCTCGCTCGTTCTGGGGTCATCGATCCCCAGCAGCGGACCCAGCACCTGCTGCTGCAACATCTGCACGTCAAGCCGCGATACCGGGTCGGCGTTGGCCGGCGGCTCCAGCGTCAGGGTGTGCCAGCCGCCTGCGAGGTAAACGCTGACCTGCCCCGGCCTGGCCGGTGACGGCGGTGCGTTTTCCTGCACTTCGCAGCACGCGCCTAACTCGCTCAGCAGTTCTTCGGGTGTGCGACCGTTCAGGTCGTGTACCAGTCGGTTGTACGGCAGAATCTTCAACTCGCTGGCTGGAAACAGCACACACAAGAACCAGTTGTAGTCCTCGTGCCCCGTGTGGCCGGGGTTGGCGGCTTTGCGCTGGCGTGCAACGCGGGCCGCACTGGCGCTGCGGTGGTGGCCGTCAGCGACATAGAACGCGGGCACGTGGCCAAACGCGCTGGTCAACTCGTTGCCGCCCTCGATGCGCCAACCCGCGTGGCGAATGCCATCCGGCGCCGTAAACTCAAACACCGGCGCGCTGTGCATTGCCTTTGCCACCAGTTCATGCACATCCGCACTGTCGCGATAGGTCAGGAACACGGGCCCCGCGTTTGCACTCAAGTCGCTGGTCAGGCGCGTGCGGTCGTTTTCTTTGTCGGGGCGCGTGTTCTCGTGCTTCTTGATCAACCCGGCGTCGTAGTCATCCACGTGGCAAAGCGCTACCACGCCGCGCTGGGTGTGCGCGCCCATCTGCTGCTCGTAGACATACAGGCAGGGGCCATGCTCGCGTATCAGCGCCCCTTCAGCTTGCAGGCGTTTGAAGTTCTCAACGGCTCTTGCGTACACCGCGTCGCTGTGCGGGTCGGTGCTTGGCGGCAAGTCAATCTCGGCGCGCACGACGTGCAGCATGCTCAGCGGGTTGTCCTTTGCCAGCGCGCGCGCCTCATCAGTGGTCACGACGTCATAGGGCAGCGACGCAACCTTCGGCGCAAGTTGCGGCGGCGGACACAGCGGGGTGAATGACCTGATTCGCATGGGTTCTCCGTGTTGTGGCCGTCTCGGCCGCATCCGGCCTGCACGTCTCGCGCTGGCCATTGTCCCGGGCGAGACGCCCGTAACGGGTGCAGGCAGGATGCCCGCAACACGTGTTAGTTCACTCTTCCCACGAATTCCCTGCCCGTCAGGAAGTTACCGACGTTGCGGCAGATGATCTCGGCGACTTTCGTCTGCGCGTCGCTTGTGCTGGCGCCCAGGTGCGGCGTGCACACAACGCGCGGATGCTGCACAAGGGGATGATCGGCCCCCGGCGGCTCTTTCTCGAACACGTCCAGCGCGGCGCCAGCCAACCTGCCGCTGTTTAGCGCCTCCAGCAATGCGGCTTCATCGACCAGGCCGCCGCGTGCGCAATTGATCAGGCGCATGCCCGGCTTGCAGATCTCGAAGGCGCGCTTGCCGATGATGTGCTTGGTCTCGGGCAGCATGGGCGTGTGCACGGTCAGGAAGTCGGCTTGGCGAATCACTTCTTCCAGCGTCATCAACGGCACGCCAAGCTCGGCGGCGCGTTGGGGTGTGGTGAGGGGGTCGTGGGCGATTACTTTCATCTTCAGGCCCTGTGCACGCTCAGCGACAATGGCGCCGATATTGCCCAGGCCCAGCACGCCCAGTGTCTTGCCTGTCAGCTCAACGCCGACCAGCTTGCGGTCGAACTCACCCCTGTGCAGCTTCTCGTTTGCCTGCGGGATGTGCCGCGCCAGCGCGAACATCAGCGCCAGCGTGTGCTCAGCCGTCGTCACCGTGTTGCCCCCCGGCGCAATCAGCACGGCAATGCCGCGTGCCGCCGCAGTCTTGGCGTCAATGTTGTCATACCCCGTGCCGGCGCGGCCGATGACCTTGAGGTCAGGCGTTTTCTCAAGCACGTCAGCCTTGACCTTGGTTTCGCTGCGCACGATCAAGCCCTGCACGCCGCGCAATGCCGCCACCAGGTCGTCACCGTTCAGCGGATCGACCTCAATCACTTCAATGCCGGGCACAGCGCGCAGCAGTTGCACGCCTTCTTGTTCAAGCTTCGCCGAGATCAGTACCTTCGCCATCTCTTGCCTCTTTTCGAACTGCCTTGGCCGCCAAGTTCCGCCAAGGACTACCTAGACCACACTTCCCGCTTGATTCCGTCTTTCATGCGCGCTACTTGGAAGTTCAGCAACAGGCCAAGAGCTTCGCCAAGTGCGCGCAAGTAACTGATAGCTTTCGCCAGATGCACCGGATGAATTGCATCTACTGCCTTCAGCTCCACAATCAGCCGGCCGCCAACAACCAGGTCCATCACGGCCTTGCCGACCTTCGTGCCCCGGTACATGACCTCGATGCGTTTCTGACGCTCAAACTCCACTCCGATACTGGCCAGCTCTACGCACAAAGCTTCTTCACAGACTCGCTCACGAAACCCCAGACCCAACACAGTGTGCACCGAAATTGCTGCTCCAATCACGACGCGGGCCAGCCCATCCAGCTCAGAATCCGGTTCCTGCTTTGCAGTTCCTTGGCGTCTCTTGGCGACTTGGCGACTTGGCGGCGCTAAGCAGTCAGTCGCCGATACTCTTCCTGGGCGGCTTTCAATGATGCGCCGCTTTCAAACTTCATGCCCGCGTCCTGCAGCACGACCTCAAGTGCTGCCAGCAATCCCATCGTGTCCAGGTAGTCGTAGTATCCCAGGTGCGCCAGCCGGAAGATCTTGCCCTGCAGCTGGTCTTGCCCGTTGGCGATGATCGCGCCGAACTTCTTTTTCAGCGACTTGATCACCACGCCGCTGTCCATGCCTCCGGGCGTCAGCACCGCCGTCACGCTGTCGCTGGGCGCCGGCGACAACAGCTCAAGACCTATGGCCTTGACCGCCGAGCGGCTCATGCTCGCGATCAGGTTCGCGTTCTGCCACATGCCATCGACGGTGGTTTCCAGTATCCACTCCAGGCTCGCGGCGCACGAAGCCACCAGGCTGATTGCAGGCGTAAACGCCGTTTGGTCCGTCGCTTGGGCTTTCTTTTCACGCGCAAAGTCAAAGTAGAAGCGCCGGTTTCCCTTGCTTTCGGCCATCACGCGCTCGGCTTTCTCGCTGATGCTGACGAACGCGAGCCCCGGCGGCATGGCCATCGCCTTCTGGCTGCCGCAGACCACCAGGTCGAGACCCCATTCATCCACGCGCACATCGTGGGCGCCGATCCAGGTGATGGCGTCCACGCACAGCAGCGTGTTGGTCTTGCGCGTAAGCTCGCTGATCTGTTGCACCGGGTGCAGCGCGCCGGTGCTGCTTTCGCTGCCGGTGACAAACAACGCCCGGGCGCCGGGGTTCTCTTTCAGGGTCTTCTCGACGGCGGCGACTTCCACAGGCTTGCCGTGCTCAACGGCAAGCTCAATCACGTTGGCGCCGTAGGTCTTGTTCATCTTCATCCAGCGCTCGCCGAACTTGCCGCCGTTCACGCAGATGACGGTATCGCCTTCGCGCACGGTGTTGACCACGCAAGCCTCTAAGCCGCCGCTGCCGCTGGATGAAAACAGCAGCACGTCGCGCTCGGTCTTGAACAACTGCTTCAGCCCGCCGCGCACCTTGCGAAAGAGCTGGATAAAGGCGTCCGTGCGGTGGTGCATCGATGCGGCGGCTTGTGCCAATTGGGCCTCGGGCAGCAGCGCGGTGGGCCCGGGCGTGAGAACGCGGTTCTTGATCAGCATGATCGGCTCCTTTGCCGGGAGCTTAGAAAGCGGCGCGGGCCAGTCCACGACAGGATTGCAGAACGGGGTGATGAGGTTTGCCCGGCCGGGAAGGTGCGCACCGCCCAAAGACGTTGATAAAGTAACCGCCAGGAACCAAAGCCATGAAATTCCAGGACTACTACGAAATCCTTGGCGTCAAGCGCGACGCCAGCATTGACGACATCAAGAAGGCCTATCGCAAACTGGCGATGAAGTGGCACCCCGACCGCCACAAAGACGCCGACCGCGCCGCCGCAGAAGAGAAGTTCAAACGCATCAACGAAGCCCAGGAGGTTCTGACGGACCCCGAAAAGCGCGCCAAGTACGACCGCTTTGGCCAGCAGTGGCAGCACGGGCAGGACTTCACGCCCCCCGGCGGCAGCCAGTGGCGCGGCATGGACCCCGGCGAGTTCGAAGACCTGTTCGGCGGCAGCGGGTTCTCTGACTTCTTTGCCAGCATGTTCGGCGACGAAATGCGCACCCGCGCCCGAGGCCGCGCGCGGGCCACCCGGGGTGCAGATTCACGGGCCGAACTGAACATGACCGTCAGCGACGCAATCAAGGGCGGCAGCCGCGAGTTCAGCCTCGCTACCGTCCAGGACTGCGAGATGTGCGGCGGCAGCGGCGTACTGGACGAGCGCCACGCCTGCCCGGCATGCGCCGGCCTTGGCCGCGTGCGAGGCCGCAAAACGATTGACTTGAAGATACCCAAAGAACTCCACGATGGCATGACACTGCGCCTGCGCGGCTTGGGCGACCCCGGCCAGGGCGGCGGGGGAACCGGCGACCTGTACCTGACACTGCGCCTGGCGGGCGACGACATCTACCGAGTCGAAGGCGCCAACGTGTTCGCCGACGTGCCGGTCGCGCCCTGGGAAGCAATCGAAGGCGCCAGGGTCGACCTGCGCACGCTGGACGGCACCGTCACACTAAGCGTGCCAGCCGGCACCCGAAGCGGCGACAAGCTTCGCCTGCGCAAACTGGGGCTGCGGCGCGAAGACGGCTCACGCGGCGACCTGTACGCAGTAATCAGGTACGCCCTGCCCGAAGACCTGACCGACCAGCAGAAAGACCTGCTGAAGCAGTTGAAAGAATCCGGCCCCAAAGAAGTAAGAGGCGGCGCCCGCGGCTAGCCCGGCTGTGCTTCACCACCAGCGTCCGGTTGTGTCGCGGCGTGTTGTAGCTTGATGGCGTCCGCTTGGAGACCGCCACGGATCGTGAAGGCGCTGCAAGTTCCGCCCCGCTGCGCGTGACCAGCCCCAAGGCTTCTCCGCCCGGCGGGCGCTGCCTGTGCCTGCCAGCCTGGTCGAGCCTATGCGGCGCTACGGCAACCTGGAGCCCTGTTTGCCGCCGCGCCGGCAAACACGCAGCCCAGCCGATCTAAATCCGTCGCGGCCTGAGTACTGCGGCGGCAACAAGGCCTAGAATCATCAGCCAGAGCCAGGTCTGGTGCCCGCCCGTTGAGCAGCTTTCATCGTCATCACCTCCGCCACCGCCGCCGCTGCTGGTGGGCTGTACTTCGAACGAGCCAGCGTCCGGGGTGGCGTCGCGGTTCAGTGTCCGCTGGTCCGTGGTGACAGAGCCCGCGGGGTTGCCCGCATTGTAGGCGGGGCTGCTGGCAGTGATCGCGTGAGTCTGGGTCAGCCCGCCGTTGTCGGCCAGTGCCGCAAGCAGGGGGTCGGTGGTCGTCTGGTCAGCGGCGCCGGTCATCCACGCTGGCGCATCACTGCAGACGTTGAAGTCGGCCGAGGTGAAGATTTCGGTTCCGCCGCCTCCGCCTGGGGCAAACATGACGTCGACGCTGGAGTCGGTGAAAATGCTGCTGGCGGCCATGAACTGCGCCGTTGCGGGCCCGATGGAGTTATTGGCCCTCAACCACACGCACTGTCCGTCCGTGGTGAGCGCCGAAGTGTTTCCACTGAATGTGCTATGCGTGGCGTTTACCGTGACAGTGCCATCGGTGTCGACCGCAATCGCACCGCCGCCGCCACTGGCCGTCGCCATTGCCTGATTTCCCGAGAAGGTGCTGTTTGTGATGTTGATTGTGCGTGTGCCGCTTCCTTCGACGTATATGGCGCCACCGCGGCCGCTGGAGTTCCCGCTGAAGGTGCAGCGCAGTATGGTTGTCGTCGAAGAAGCACTACCGATGAGCGAAACTGCACCCCCAGCCCAGTTCATCGGAGTCGAGTTGCTGATGAAACTGCAGTCGGTCAGGTTGGAAATATCGCCGTCCAGCGCACCACTTTGATCTCCTGTCGTGCGATTGCTTTCAAATACGCAGTTGTTGCAGCTGATTGACGACGGCCCGTTGTTTCTGATAGCGCCGCCCCTGCTCAATCCCGCGTTGCCGTCCATGAAGCGCAGGTTGCTGACGCTGAGATTGTCACCTGCATCGAGGATGCGACTGGCATCATTGCCGCTGATGGTCAGGTTCGGCTTGCCGCCGGCGTCGGTCAGGCCAGTGATGGTCAGGGCTTTTGCGCCCGTCGCGATCTCGCCCGTTGTCAGTGTTACCGTTCCGCCCCCAAGCGAACTGTCGAATACGATGTCATCGCCCGTGGAGGCCGATGAAACAGCGTCTCGCAATGAGCCGGCACCGGCGTCATTGAGATTGGTGACTGTGACAGTCGCTGCCGACAACGGCAGAGCGACAATAGCCGCGATCAGGATAATCAGGCGCATACGGTTCCTCGAATGAGTGGAAGCGCGCATGATAGGAACGCTTCGTGTGCATGAAAACCCACAAGGTCCGCGCCCCCATGTGGCGCCCCCGCCTGATGATCATCACGTGATGCAGAGGCCGCAGGAAAGACGAAGCGCTACCTCGCCGGGAAGAACACCATGTCCCGCCAGATGGGCCTGGCCTGAAGCTGGTGGTCATGCAACTGCCCGCATGCCCGTCGCTGGCGCTTTGGGCTCCTGTTCTCTTTGGTCGGTTGGGCGCCTTGGTTCGGTTGCTATGGGCCCAGGTCGGCCAGGCGGTTCGTGGCTGCGTCGAGCAGGTCGCCGTCTTCTGTGGCTAACAGCACCAGCGTGTACCAGTCGCGGGCTTTCTTTACGCTTCGTTCTACGCCCCGGCCGTCGCGGTAGCAGTCGCCCATGCCCAGATAGCACGCCGGGTGCTTGAACCCGGCGCCTGTGGCGAACCATGCGAACGCATCCTGCTCGTTCTTCTGCACGCCCACGCCATCGAGGTGCATCACGCCCAGGTAGTAGCACGCGCCGCCGTGGCCCTTGTCCGCCGCCGACAAGAACTGCTCTGCCGCCTTGACCGGGTCGCGCGCCGTGCCGATGCCTTCAAAATACGCCAGGCCCAGGTGATACAGCACTTCCGCGTCGCCGCCTTCGGCTGCGATCTTCAGCCAGTCGAAGGCGCGTTCGTTGCTTTGCTCAACACCCTGCCCGAGCAGGTACAACTGCCAGATCAGTCGCCGCGCACCCGCGTGGCCGGCGCCCGCCGCCTTCTCCATCCATTGCGCGCCCTCGGCCTCGTCTTCGCGGCCATTGCGGGCCGTGAACAGCCAGATCGCAAGCTCATACTGCGCTTCGGAATAGCCGCGCCGCGCAGCCGAGTACAGGTGCGCCTCGGCCTTTGTCAGTTCGTTGCTGTCGCGAAGCCGGATTGCCTCTTCATAGGCCTGCCTGGGCGAGAGCCTGTCGGCGCTGGCCTCGGCGGGTGCGGGTTGTGGCGTGTCTTGCGGCTTGGATGTGCCCGCGCAAGCCCCGAGCAGCAAAGGCAGTGCGATCAACAGGCGTCGCATGGTGCGTCCACGGGGAGTGTTGCAGGGGCCGCAAGTCTAGCAGTCCAACGAAAGCGGGGACAGGCATATGCCCTGTCCCCGTCGCGGCCTGCGATGCTTCAATCGCGCTTGCGCAGCCTGCCCAGCTCGGCTTCGAGCTGTTCGATCTCCCGCTCAACCTCGTTGGCGCGTTCGCGCAGTCTTGCCCGTTTTTCTTTGTTCGCGTCGTCCATGGCTTCCTCAATCTCGTCCAGTTCGCGTTGCAGGCGCTTGATTGCACCCTCAATCTCTGCCATCTGCCTGTCGGTCGCACGGCGATCGTCCCCTCGGCCGCCTTCCGGGGCGCGCTCGCGTTCGCGTTCGCGGTCGCCGCGCGGCGGTTCGGGGCGGCGGGGGTCGGCTGGACGGTCTTCATCGCCGCGGCGCATCTGCTCGCGCAGTTCTTTGATGCGCTCTTCGATGCGCTTGCGCTGCTCGTCGGTTGCGTCCCGCAGCTTCTCTTTCAGCTTGCGGATCTCTTCTTCCACACGCTCAGCATTCGGGCGCGGCGCCGGCTTGTCGGGGCGATCGGCCCCCGGTCGATCGGGCCGGTCAGGGCGGTCCATACCCGGGCGATCCATGCCGGGGCGCGGAATCGGCGTCCAGCGCAGCTTGCCTTCCAGGCCTTCCAGGCGGTACGTCTCGCCGGTTGCGGTGTTGAGCAGCAGCGTCTCGCGCTTGGTCTCGGCGATCTGCCATGTGCCCGGCATGCCGTGCGGCGGCATTTCGGGCCGCGCGCCCGGGCGCATCTGCACGAAGTCGTCTTCCGGCGCATGGGTTGCCGGTTCAGCAGCCTCGGCCGCCAATGCCCGCTGGGCCTCTGCCTGCGGAACCAGAAACGCGCCGCAAATGCCGGCAGCAAAAATCGCAACCAGTGCGGCAATCCACTTGGTCATGGCTTGTCCTCCTGTTGAGTGTCTATATGTAATACGCGCGAAGGGCCGCTTTGTAACGCGGTTATTGCCTGTTCCCTCGCAGGCGCGCCGGAAACTTGTCCGCGGCGGGGTTTTTGCGGCGAAAAATGGGCCGTTCGGTTTGTTATAAGGCTGCCATGACGCGCCAGACTGTTGCATCCGTGTACCACCAGCAGACCAAGTACCACCCGGCAACGATCGGGCAGGGCCACCACATCGACTGGAACCACCCGCCCGCCCAGTTCAAAGACTACGCCGGGGCTGAACGCATCGAGCTGCGCCCCTTTCTGCCAGCCAACGAGAACGAGAACTGGCAAGCCGAAGCAGCACTGCACGACCCCAACGGCACGCTAAGCCTGCCGGCGCTGTCACGCATTCTGTTTGCCACCAACGGCGTGACGGCGATTGCCGTCAGCGGCGACCAGCAGATGTACTTTCGGGCCGCGCCTTCTGCGGGCGCGCTGTACCCAACGGACCTGTACCTGCTGGTGCGGGATCACGCCGATATCCCCGACGGCATCTACTATTACCACGTGCGCGACCACGCCCTGGTCGAGGTGTATCCCAGGGGCCTTGCGCCGTCCGGCGACCAGACCTTCGAGCGCCTGTCCCGCGCCTGTTTCAATGACTCCGTCGTTGGCCACGCCGACGTTGCGCTGGTTGCGACCGCGGTTTTCTGGCGCAGCGCGTGGCGCTACGGCGAGCGCGCCTACCGCCGCTGTCTGCTGGACACCGGCCACGTGCTGGGCAACTTCGACATCATCGCGCCGCGCATGGGCGTGGGCCTGACCGCCGTGGGCGGGTTCGTTGACCACGAAGTCGCCGAGCTGCTGGCGATTCCCGAAGAGAAAGAGGGCGTGCTCGGCGTGTTTCCGCTCTACGACCTCGCCAAGTCCCCCGAGCAGAGAGCCGGTGCATCCGCCCGCCCCAGCACCGAACACGACGGCAGTGCCGGCAAAGACGCCATCCTGAACGTGCACTACGCCGGTGCGATTCTGCGTGACGACGTCAGCAAGCTCGCCGCGGCACAAGGCAACCACAGCGCCGAGCCGTTTCTTGTGAACCCCAAGTACGAGTTTGCCGAGGGCGTGAAACTAAAGCCCGTAACCGACGTCGCTGAGCAGATCGAAATCGCCATCCTGCGCCGCCGCAGCACGCGCCAGTTCACGGGCAAACCGCTGACGCTGCCCGAGCTGTCTGACCTGCTGGCATTCTCTTACCGGTCCGACCTGAAACAGGGGCCGGACCTTATGCCGCGCTTCTTTGACACCGGCTTGCTTGAAACGTTCGTGGTGGTGAACAAGATCGACGGCCTTGATCCCGGCGTGTACTACTTCGCAGCCGGTTTCATGGAGCTGCTGAAAGTGCGCCCCGGCGACGTCACTCGCGAGATCTTTCACCTGTGCCTGGGGCAAGAACTCGCCCGCGACGCCGGCGCCGTGATCATCCATACCGCTGACCTTGAAGCAGCAACCGAGCGCTACGGCAGCCGAGCATACCGCTACCTGCATCTTGACGCCGGGCACCTGGGACAGCGCCTGAACGTGGCGGCCATCAAGCTTGGTCTGGGCGTCAGCGGCATTGGCGGGTTCTTTGACGATGAAGTGAATGAATTGCTGGCAATTCCTGAGAAGGAATTGTGCGTGTACATCACCTGCCTCGGAAAGCCGGTTGAGTAATGGTCAAGCTCGCGCCCAAACTGAAGGCGATCAGCGACAAAGAAATCGGCGAGATCCGCCATGAGGCTATGCTTTCGTGCGGCATGCGCCTGTTGTTCGCACCGAGGCGGGGCTTCACGAAGAAGGTTGCGTTTGTGGTTGCCGACTACGGCAGCACTGACAGCTCCTGGTTTCGCGACGGCAAGCGCGTGGTCGTTCCCAACGGCATCGCACATTTCCTTGAGCACCAGTTGTTCAAGAAGTCCCACGGCGACCTCAGCGATGTGTTCAGCGAACGCGGAGCCTACTGCAACGCCCACACCAGCCACACCCAGACCGCCTACTACTTTGAATGCACCGAGCGCTTTGAAGCCAACCTCGACACGCTGCTTGAACTTGCGCTCACGCCCTACTTTGACCGCAAGCTCGTAGATACCGAGCGCGACATCATCATCCAGGAAATCAACCAGTACCGCGACCACGCCGGCTGGGTCGGCTTTCAGCAATTGCTCGAAAGCCTGTACGCCGCGCACCCGATTCGCATCGACATCGCCGGCACAGCCGAGACCGTAAGCGCCGTCACGCCCGAGTTGCTCGCGCTCTGCCACGGCACGTTCTATCACCCCAGCAACCTGACACTGCTGGTCACCGGCGACTTCAAGCCCGCGCAAGTGCTCAAGCTGGCCGAGGCCCTGAGCGCGAAGTGGGCGCCCGCAACACCGCCGCCCGGCATCACCCGCGAGCGTCCCCTTGAGCCTGTGCCCGTGGGCAAGCCCCGCGCCGAGCGCCGCATGTTCATCTCGCGCCCGCGCCTGCTGATGGGCTTCAAAGATGCCGTGATGCCACAAGGCGACGCGCTGACACGCCGCGATCTCGTGAGCACCATCGCCCTTGACGCCATGTTCAGCCGCGAAAGCGAAGCCTATGAGCGCCTGTACGACCTGCGCCTCGTAAGCGCCGACTTTGGCGCGGGCTACCAGGCGGAATCAGGCTTCGGCTACGCCGTGATCGGCGGCGAAACCAACGACCCCGCCGCGCTGGAGCGTGAGTTGCTGAAGCTGATCCGTGAGGCCCGCAGCGCCGGCATTGACGTGCGTGCGATTGAGCGCAAGCGGCGCAAGGTGTTCGGGCGCTATCTGCGCGCATTCAATGACCCGGAGAGCACCGCGTACGCGTACCTGGGCAGCATCGGCCAGCGCAGCGAACTGTTTGACATCCCGGAGATGCTGCAAAGCGTGACGGCCCACGAGGTCAACGAACGCATCAACGACCTGCTGGTACCAACCAACTACGCAGCCAGCGTACTGCTACCCCAAGGCGCCTGATTAACCGCGCTTGCGCGGGGGGGGGACTCCCCACCATTTATCAAGTGGTTTTGGCCGGGCTGTAACCCGGCCTTGACGGTCAACCGTCGTCTCCGTCCCGCCGCTCGCTTCGCT
>JAMQHL010000034.1 GCA_025993795.1 Planctomycetota bacterium | reverse complement strand
CTTCGACGGAATCGTCGAGGCTGCCGGCGTCGAGGTCGCGCAGAATTTCGCGGATGATGTTGTCGAGGGTTGCGTCCATGCCTGAAACTCCCCGGGACCATTCTTTGGTCCCTTAACCCCAGGAAGCTGCGGACACAGGACTTGCAAAACAGGCGGCAGGAGGCAGCGGGCAGCAGGCAGGAACCACAGGCAGCAAAGCCACTTACGAGCAGAAAGAATTTTCAGATTTCCGATGAGCCCCCTGCACCCCGCATCGCCCCTGATTGACACTATTCCGCCGGGCGCTATCCTTCCCGCCCCTTGCTGCCGTTTCGCCGGGACTGTTCCTGGCCGGCTGCGAGTCTTTAGAACATGGGCGTTTGCGGGGCTGTGCTTGAACGGCCCATGATCGCGGCGAACCCATGAGGGTAACGACATGAGCGAAGCAACGATGTCGACATTGAATTCCGAGAAGGCCCCCGACACGTGGTCGGACAAAGTGCCTCTCGTGAGCCCTGACTCATTGATCGAAGCCGGCTTTCACTTCGGGCACCGCACCCGGCAATGGGACCCGCGCATGAAGCCCTTCATTCGGGCCAAGCGCAATGGCATCCATATCATTGACCTGAAGCAGAGCCTGCGCGGTATCATCACTGCGCGCCACTTCCTTAGAAACATCAGCAGCACCGGTGCGTCTGTGTTGTTCGTGGGCACCAAGCGGCAGGCCAAAGACGTGCTGCGCGAACAGGCGCTGCGCTGCGGCCAGGCATTCATGTGCGAGCGCTGGCTGGGCGGCGCGCTGACCAACTTTGCCACGATTCGCCGCCGCCTGTCGCGGCTTGAGATGCTGGAGAAACTTGAGACCAGCGGCCAGATGGCCAAGATGCCCAAGAAGATGCAGTCCGTGCTGACGCGCGAGAAGCGCAAGATCCAGGCCAACCTGGACGGCTTGCGCACCCTTGAGCGGCTGCCGGCAGCCATTGTGGTCGTGGACGCGAGCCAGGAAGAAATCGCGATCAAAGAAGCCAACAAGCTGGAAATCCCGGTGGTGGCCATCACCGACACCAACAGCAACCCCGAAGGCGTGGACATTGTCATTCCCGGCAACGACGACAGCGTGCGTGGTTTGCAGATCGTGCTGAAGTCGCTGGCTGACGCCTGCATTGAGGGCCGCAAGTTGAAGGAAAGCGGCCAGGGCATGGAGTTGAAAGCCGAGATTCGCGCCTTTGACGACCAGCCAACCCGCGCGCGCCAGGAAAAGCCCGCTCGCCGCCCGCAGCGCGAACGCGCCGGTCGCGGCAAACCACGCAGCGCCGAGCAGAAGGCCCAGATCGACGCCACCGCCGAGCAGGCGGTCAAGGAAGCCGAATCGCAGGCCGACAAGGCACCGGCGCCAACCGTGCGTCGCAAGCCGCCGGCCCGCAAGCCCGACGCGGCAGCGGCCCCGGCAGCGGAGACGCCCAAGGCCGAAGGCTGATCCGGGAATCGTTGAATCAGAGCATGGAACTGCAAATTGCCTGGCCCCACGAAGGACACGAACGAGCACGAGATACGGTCATTTCTTCGTGAGCTTCGTTACCCTTGTGGGCCAAGCCTTTTTTTGAGGACGAGACATGGCAGAGATTACGGTTGCACTGATCAAGGAACTTCGCGAACGCACGGGCTGCGGCATGATGGACGCCAAGCGCGCCCTTGAAGAGTTCGGCGGTGATGTTGAGAAGGCCATTGACGAACTGCGCAAGAAGGGCGAAGTCAAAGCCGCCAAGCGCGCCGGCCGCGAGACTGCGGAAGGCAAGGTCGCCATCGCCATGGCTGGCGGCAAGCAGGCCGCGTTGGTCAGCCTGAGCACCGAGACCGACTTCACCGCCAACAACGACGAGTTCAAAAAGCTGGTGCAGGGCATCGCCGACGCCGCAGTGGCGGGCCGAGGCGACATTGCTGAGCTGAAGCACCCGCAAGGTGGCAGCGTTGCCGACGCCATCAGGGCGCTGGTCGCCAAGACCGGAGAGAACATGCAGCTTGGCAAATCGTCGCTGATGAAGATTGACGGCGACGGCTTCTTCGGCAGCTACATCCACAGCGACGGCAAGCTGGGCGTGCTGGTCAAGATCACCGGCGGCAAGGGCGAAACCGACGCAGAGAAGGCACTTGCCAAAGACATCGCCATGCACGTGGCCGCGACCAACCCGATCGGACTGACCCAGGCCGACGTTCCGGCCGACGTCATTGCGCGCGAGAAAGAGATAGCCCTTGAGCAGGCCAAGCAGAGCGGCAAGCCCGCAAACATCCAGGAGAAGATCGCCGACGGCAAAGTCAGCGCCTACTTCAAGGAAAACACCCTGCTGGCCCAGCCCTTCGTGAAAGACCCCAGCGTTAACGTGGAACAGCACGTCAAGAACACTGGCGCCGGGCTCAAGCTTGCAGCCTTTGCCCGCATCAAGGTCGGCGAGGCGTAAGACGTAAATCAGCACAGTACGCACACGCTGCGGGCCAATTGGCCCGCGGCTTTGCGTTTCCCCTCAACCCGGTGCCCCGGTTCAACCGATCAACCCTATTGGCGATGTCCGCCGGGGGTCTGCATGGGTGGTGGTTCCTGCGAATTGCGCACGCTGCTTGAGGCGTTTCTTGACTACCTGCGCTATGAGTGCGGGCTTGCCGAGAACACTCTTGCTGCTTACAGGCGGGACCTTGAGCTTTTGCTTGAGTTCTGCTTTCGCCGTGGCGTGCATGAAAGCGCGCACGTGATCCCGGAGCATTTGACGGCATTTCTGTCGTCGCAGCGCAACGAGCAGCTTGCTGACCGCACCGTGGCCCGGCGGGTGTCTGCGATACGGATGTTCTTCAGGTTTGCCAGCGTCGAGCTCAAGACCGATGCCGACCCGGCCCAGCACCTGATGCCGCCCAAGGTGATGCACACGCTGCCGGACTACCTTGACCTTGAGCAGGTGAATGCGCTGCTGGATGCGCCGACGGGCGACGAGCCGCTGGTGCTGCGCGACCGGGCTTTGCTGCAGACGCTGTATGCCACGGGCGCGCGCGTCAGCGAGGTCTGCGACCTGACGCTGAACAAGCTGCACCTGGATTCGGGATATCTGTCCGTGCGCGGCAAGGGCAACAAGGAACGGATTGTTCCCATTTCCGCAAGTGCCGCGGGCGAAGTGCGCCGCTGGCTTGAGCGTGGGCGCCCGGCCATGGCGCGCAAGCCCAGCGACTTCGTGTACCTTTCCAAGAACGGGCGGCGCCTGTCGCGCACGCGCGTCTGGGACCTGGTCAAGATCTACGCGCAGCAGGCGGGAATAAACCCGGCGGTGGTGCACCCGCACACCCTGCGCCACTGTTTTGCAACGCACCTGCTTGAGGGCGGGGCTGACATTCGCAGCGTGCAGGAAATGCTGGGGCACGTCAGCATCAGCACAACGCAGATCTACACGCACGTTGACCAGAAGCGCCTGCGCTCCGTGATGCTGAAGTTTCATCCACGCGCGGGATAGAGCAACTCTGGATTAGTCCGCAGCGCACGCAAGGCGCGAGAAAGCGCCTGTAGTTACTCCAGCCTCATCGAGTACTGCAAACCACAACTGAATGCGACTTAGGCCTTGGGCAGCGCCTCGTACAGCAGCCGCAGCGGGTGCGCGAGCTGCACGCCCTGTTTGCCGTCTTCGCTGGTCTGCACGCCCTGCTGGATCTGCGTCTGGCAGATGCCGCAGCTTGTGGTAACCACATCCGGCTTCTCGCGGTTGATGCGATTGAACAGCGTGCTGCCAATCTTCATCGACATATCGAAGTTGTCGGTCTTGAGTCCGAACGTGCCGCTTAGCCCGCAGCAGCCCGCCTGCAGATTCACCGTCGAGGCGTGATCCAGCAGGTCCACCAGCTCGCGCGCTGCGTTGCCTACCGCGAGCACCTTACTGTGGCAGGGCTCGTGCCAGGCGACTTTACGCGTCAAGGGCACAAGCTGGCGACACATCGCGGGCGCACGGAAAATGCCCAGCAGCAGCTCGTGCGCGTCGATACAGGCGCCTGCAACCACCTGCGCGTCGGCCGTGCCGACAATACGCGCCCACTCATGCTTGGCTGCCAGCAGGCAACTCGGCGCGCTGAATACGATTCTTGCACCGCGCCCCGCGGGCTTGACCAGCTTCTGTACGTTCTCGGTCAGTTCGCGCGCGGCACCCCGACTGTCGCCCTGGGTGATGCGGCTGATACCGCAGCAGTTCAGCTCGGGCGCGTGCACGGTCACTCCCAGCGCGTGCATGATCTCGATCAGCGTGTTCTTCTCGCCGTCGGGGTCGTAGTACTCGGCAAAGCAGCCCGGAAACACCACCACCTCGGCTGGCATGTTCGCGCGGACGTCGGCGGGCACATCCAGCGGCTTGAGCTTTGCCACGCCACGGGACGTGTGGAACCGGGGCAGCTTGCGGCGCTCGTCCAGTCCTGTGATCTTCTGCGCCAGCCCGCGCACGAAGCGGTTCTTGAGCATGCTGTTGCTGATGCCCGCGATGGTTTGTCCGCGGCGGCCCATTTTGTCGGGCTTGCTGAGCATGTCGGCGACGGCGCCGCCCTTGCCCTTGCGCTCGACATACTGGTCGCGAAAGCGCATCGCGATACCGGGAATGTCCACCTGCGTCGGACACTCGACCAGGCATTGCCCGCACGAGATGCACAGGTCGAGGTTGGCTTTGAACTCGGCGTCGGTCAGCAGCGTGGCGTCAAGGCGCCCGCTGATGACGCCGCGCAGCAGGTTGGCCTTGGCGCGCGCGCTGTACTTCTCGTCTTTGCCGACGCGCATCAGCGGGCAGTAGTTGCGGCACTTGCCGCAGCCGTGGCACTTCTCGATCTCTTCCTGCACGGCTGGTGTGTCCAGAATGGTGCCAGTGGTGACGCGGTCGTACTTGTCGCCGACGCGCAGGAAGCTGGTGATGGTGCGTTCGGTGGAAGCTGTTTCATCGCCCCGGTAGATCACCTTACACAGCGGGTTCAGCAGGTAGCGTTCGTCGAACAGTTCTTTGACGTTCACGAACAACGGGTAGACGTCGCCGTACATCTGCTTGAGGTAGGGGCTGCGCATGATGCCGTCGCCGTGCTCGCCGCTGATCGTGCCGTTCAAACCCTTGACCATGGCAAACACTTCGTCGGCCGCCTTGCGCATGCGTTCGCGGTGGCCTTCATCTTTGGTGTTGGCAAACGGGTTGACGTGCAGGTTGCCCTCGCCGCCATGGCCGAACAGGTGGGCGGTGAAACCGTTTCGCTCACAGATTGCCTTAAAGCTGGCGATGAACTCAGGCAGCTTCCAGGGCGGCACGGCGCAATCTTCAATCCAGCGTGTCGGCTTCAGGTCGCCCTTTACGCGGCTCAGGATCGGGCTGGCGACCTTGCGCACGGTCCAGGCGCGATCGAGCCCTTTGGCGTCGTAGGCGGGCTCGCCGCCGAAGGCGGGGCCGTCTCTCAAGCATGCGGCAAGGGCGGCATCGACGCTGGCGCGTGTGGCTTCGGCGGTGTCGTCCCAGTACTCAACGATCAGCATGCTCTGCAACTTGTCGGGTATCCCCTGCCCCAGTCTCGGGTCGGACTTTGCCGCCACGTCGATGAAGCTGCGGTCGAGCACCTCGAGCTTGGTGGGCCGTGTCGGCAGCAGCTTGACCACGCCCTGCGCCATTTTCTCGTTGCTGTCAAAGTACAGCGTCAGGCCCGCCTGCTTGCGCGGCAAGTTCAGCACGCGCAGCCGCGCCTCAAGCAATATGCCCAGCGTGCCCTCACTGCCGCTGAACAGCCGCGGCATATCCAGCACGCCGGGCCTGCCTTTGCCGATCTCTGGGTCGGTCTCCACGCGCGGGTAATAGCGCTGGATGTCGCCGACAATGGGGGCTCGCAGCACTTCAAACAGGTTGTAGCCGCTGCTACTGCGCGTGGCCTCAGGCCGCTGACTGTGCAGCAAGCCGGCGTTGTCCGTGGCCAGTTGAAGTACGGCCTGCGCCAGGCGCCGTTCGACGTCATCGGCGTCGGCAGGAAACTCAATTCGCCCGTCGGCATGCACATCCAGCGGGCGCAGTTTCACGCGCTCCCCTGATGCCAGCAGCACGTCGAGTTCCAGCAGATAGTCCTTGGCCGTGCCCCAGCGGATTGACTTGGCGCCGCCGCTGTTGTTGCTGACCATTGCGCCCACCGTGCACCACGGGCTGCTGCTGGGGTCGGGTGGCCAGAACATGTTGAAGCCGCCAAGCTCGGCGTCAAAGTCGTCTTTGACGACACCCGGCTGTACGCGCGCATATTGAGCCGATGGGTTGACCTCAAGGGTCCGGCGCATGTGGACGCTGAAGTCAAGGATGATGCCCTGGCCCAGCGACTGGCCGGCAACGCCCGAGCCGGCGCCGCGGCAGGTGACGGGCACCTGGTGCTCGCGGGCGAACTGCATGGCGCGCGTCACGTCGTCGGCATCGACCGGCTCGATGATGCAGCTGGGCCACACCTCGACGACGCTGGCGCTGCTGGCGTAGAGAGCGCGGGCAATCTCGTCGTCGCGGACCGAACCCTTGAGCAACCGGCGCAGGCGCGAGTAGTCAAGCTTGTGTTTCTTGTCGGAGTATGCGGCCACGGGCATCGCGCTGACTGTATCACGGCGCGATGCCGGCGTCTTGCGGGCGTGCGGCATGCACTCCGGATGCCGTGGTGGCGTGTGCCGTGCCGGCATTCCATCGACATTGAATGATCATAGAATCATTCACAATGGAGCGATCTTGCCATGGATGATACCTACCTGAAACGCAGCCGCGCCGTCGCACGCATGGTGTTCACCGCCAACCGGTTGTTTCGGGCAGTCACAGCCGTTGTACGCCGCTTTGAACTTACGGAAAGCCAGTACAACGCGTTGCGCGTACTGCGCGGCGCCGACAAACGCGGCGAGTCACTGACCCAGGCTGAACTGGCGGAAAGGCTGATCGCTTCGCGCGCGAACACGACATGGATTCTGGACAAGCTGGAAGTGCGGCGGCTGATCCGGCGCCGGGGACACTCCGACCGCCGCAAGAACCTGGTCGAGATCACCAGCGCAGGGCAGCGGCAACTGGCCCGCATCGACCCTGAGTTTGAAAAGCTGCTCAACCGTGTGCTTGGCGATGTCAGCGACGACGACCTGAGCCAGTTGCTTGCAGTCATCGACAAGTTCAAGTTCGAGTAGCCATCGCGCCGGTGCCTGCGACGCAACTTCTAGCGCGCACTAACCGGGCCACCGACTAGCACCTAGACGTCGCACCTTCTTTGCTATACTTGCGGGGTGCCCCTTGGTGGGTAATCACGGAAGAACGCATGGCGTTTTCCGACCTGGAAGAGCGCAAACTCGATCTCATTGAGCAACGCCTCGGCGAGCACGAGCGCTCGCAGACGGCTATCGACTGGGCGATCTGGACGCCCCGCGTAGTCGGTGCAGCCACGTTCACGCTGCTCATGATCGGCGTGATTCTTGCCCCCTACGACAACCTGAATCCCGCCCGCATCGCCGGCCAGGCAATGCTCGTCATCGGGTTTGTGGCGTTGTATGGCTTCTATCTTTCGCGCTTCCGGGTCGAGCTGTTCGGCGAGCGCCGAAAGCAGATGTTCTATGCGTCCAGCGTTCTGCTCAGCGCGGCGATCACCCAGGCAGTTGCGGTCATCGGGGCCGAACGTGCGCCCGAAATGCTTCAGTCGGCGGTTACGCCGGGCGTGCTTTTTGGCGTGCTGCTGCTGTGCGGCATCGCCTATGCCGTGGTCTTCGACCAGCGTTTTGCCATCGACGCCCTGTTGTTCACTACGCTGGCCAATGCCGTGGTTCTGATTTCTGCCGACGAGTTCCAGCCGATTCCATTGACGGTTGCCCTGGCCGGCGCGCTGACTGCCGTGCTGTTCACGCGCAACCTGCGATCGCGCTACAAGCTGGCGCTGGTGGGTGTGGCTGGCGGAGTTGCGGCGGCGCTGATTGTGGTGGCGCTGTGGCTGATCGGCGTTGAGCGCGTTTGGTCAACAGCGGGCGAGTTCACCTGGGTTCGGCTCTTGTTCTGGGCCGCCGGCGCACTGGTGATCGGCGCCGCAGTCGGCGTGTTCAGCACGTTTCTGCTGCCGGTGTTTGAGCGCGTGTTCAGCATCACTACCGACCTGCGCCTGATTGAACTGCTGGAAGGCGAGCACCCGCTGATCACGCTGATGCAGCAGCGCGCGCCGGGCACCTGGCAGCACACGCAGAACGTCGCCAACTTTACCAAGCGGGCGTGCCAGGCCATCGGCGCCAATGCGCTGCTGGGTGAAGTCGGCATCAAGTTTCACGACCTGGGAAAGATGGTGCGACCCGAGTACTTCACTGAAAACGAGCCCGAGTCAAAGCTGCTGCACGACAGGCTCAGCCCGATGATGTCGGCGCTGGTCATTTTGAGCCACGTCAGCGACGGCGTGCTGATGGCGCGCAAGGCCAAGCTGCCACCGATTCTTGAAGACTTTATCACCGGCCACCACGGCACCAGCGTCATCAAGTACTTCTACTACAAAGCCAAAGAACAGATGCGCGAGGGCGAAACAATCGAGGCCGGGCAGTTTCGCTACCCCGGTCCCAAGCCCCAGCGCAAGGAAAGCGCCATTGCCGCCATCGCCGACCAGGTGGAGGCCACGGCACGAAGCCGCTTCGCGGGCGGCGTGACACATCCGGAAGATATCCGGACCATGGTCCACACTGCGATCATCGACAAGCTGCTCGATGGCCAGTTTGATGAGTGCCACATCACGATCGCGGAGTGGAAAGTTGTCGAAGACTCGCTGGCAAAGAGCCTGGCCAGCATGTACCACCATCGCGTGAAGTACCCCGATGACCCGGACAAGGACAAACGCAAGGCCGCGCTGGATGCCCGCGAGAAGTACCGCCAGGAACTCGCCAAGCGCCGCGAAAGAATCCTGACCCAGTAAGCAGCAGACCGGATTGAAAACGGCAGGGCCAATTGGCCCTGCCGTTTGCTTGTCCTACGTGCGCCCGGGGTCGATCACAGAGTCTTGTAGTAGGCCATCAGGATCTCGGCCAGTTCGGGGCGCACGATCTCGGCGGGCGGGTACTCACCCTTTGCCAGCAGTTCGCGCAGCTTCGTGCCGCTGATAGTCAGCTGCTGCTCTTTGCCGAACGGGCTGGTCTTGCTGGTCGCGTAACCGCCGACGCCGTTGCACCAGAACGAGTGCTCGAAGTTCAGGTTGACGATGCCCAGCGTGCCCGGGCTGTACGTCTCAAATATCTGCTGCGCGTCATAGGTGCCGTAATAGTTGCCGACGCCTGCATGGTCGCGCCCGACAATGAAGTGCGTGGCACCATAGTTGCGCCGCATCAGGGCGTGATGAATCGCCTCTTTCGGCCCCGCATAGCGCATCGGCGCGGGCAGGGCAGCCAGGATCACGCGCTCCTTGGGAAAGTACTTCTCAATCAGTGTTCGGTAGCACGCGGTGCGCACGACAGCCGGAATGTCGTCGCTTTTCGTCTCGCCGACCAGCGGGTGAATCAGCAGGCCGTCCGCCGTCTCCAGCGCGGTGCGCAGCAGGTATTCGTGCGCGCGGTGAATCGGGTTGCGGGTCTGGAACGCGACAATCGACTTCCAGCCGCGCTTGTCGATCTCGGCGCGAACCTCGGCCGGCTTGTAGATCAGGCCCTGCTCAGTGGCGGGAAGGGTGTCGGGCAGCACGTCTACTTCGCCGGCAACCAGGGTCTGGCCGGCGGCCCGAATGCGAGCCACGCCGGGGTGCGCTTCGTCGAGTGTCTTGAACACGCCCTTGGCTTCGTCCTCAAGGCGGCGCGGATAGAGCTGCTGGATGGAAATGGCGCCCAGCAGGTTGCCCTGCTCGTCTTTCAGCGCGGCGCGGCCGCCTGCCGCGAGCTTGCCCGCGCCCGGCACACCCAGCGTGATCGGCACGGTCCACGGTGTGCCGTCGGTCAATGCGCCGCGAGCGATGATACTGGCGTAGTCGTGCTCGTTAACGAAACCGTTCAGCGGCGAATAGCCGCCAATTGCAAGCAGCTTCAGGTCCCATACTTCGGCGGCGTGCAGAGTGATGGCCGGCAGCTTTTCGGCTTCCGCGCGCAGTTTGGCGGCGTTGGCTGCTACGCGATTGACCAGCGTCCCGCCTACCGGTGTGTTCGAAGGCATGTTCAACTCCAGCGTGTTCTGCGTTCACGGCCCGTGAGGGCGCGTTTATAGCGGCCTGGGCCGAAATTGCGAGCCAAAGCGGCCGCAGTCATTTGCGAATGAAGCCGCGCTCAAGCAGGTGCTTCCAGACCTTTTCCAGCGATTCCTCGACGCTCTCGAGGCTGCTGTCTACGCGTACGTGCGGGCTCTCCGGCGCCTCGTAGGGGTCGCTTACTCCCGTGAAGTTCTTGATCTCGCCGGCGATGGCTTTCTTGTACAGGCCCTTCACGTCGCGCTCGACCAGTGTCTCAAGCGGCGCATGCACATGGATCTCGATGAAGCGCTCGGGGCCGATCATTTCGCGGCACTCTTCGCGAATCGCCTTGTAGGGGCTGATCGCGGCGGTAAGCACCGGCACGCCGTTGCGCGTCAGCAACTGCGCGACAAAGCCGATGCGGCGGATGTTGGTGTCACGGTCTTCTTTGCTGAAGCCCAGGCCCTTGCTGAGGTTCGTGCGCACTACGTCGCCGTCAAGAATCTCGTGCGCGATGGCCTGCGCCTGCATGCGGGCCGAAACAGCCTCAGCCAATGTGGTCTTGCCGGCACCGGAAAGCCCCGTGAACCACAGAGTAAACCCCTTGCGTTCTGTCATGCCATGCCTCCTGAGGCGCACGGTGTTACGAAATCGCCGCGTCTACGCAAGGTAGCAGGCCTTGGGGCTTTGGGGCCGGGGCCTGGCGAGCGCCGTTGTCCCCACTGCCCAAGCCCTATGCTGCAAGCCCTGCCTGCGGCATATTGCGACGCATGAACGTCATCCTTTACGTCATGGATTGCCTGCGCGCTGACCGCATTCACGCGCTTGGCTACCCCCGCGACTGCACGCCCAACCTTGACCGCATGTGCGCACAGGGCGTGGCATTTTCCAATGCTTACTCCAACAGCGGCTGGACCGCACCCAGCGGCGCCAGCATCTTTTCAAGCCAGCACCCGTCGCGCACCGGCATTCACAAGATGCGCGATGCCCTGAACCCCGACATGCCGTGGCTGCCCGAGATGCTGAAGGGCGCGGGTTACCAGACTGTGGCCTTTTCGGGCGTGTATCAGGTGTCGGCGCTGCGCGGGTTCAATCGCGGCTTTGACCTGTTTGAGGACACGTTCAAGGACGCCGAGACGATCCAGCGCTGCAAAGACCGCGGCCAGGATTCGCGCGGCGACGACTACTGTCTGCCGCTCAGTGAAGACCTGCACGTGCGGGCCATGCGCTGGCTGGATGCGCGCGGCGAAAGCTACGATCCATTCTTCATGCTGATCTGGTCGATCGACACCCATGAGCCGTTTCGCCAGCCCGACCGCTGCAATACAGAAGCCGACCCGAAGTACACCGGGCCGGTAGACGGGCGCGGTCGGCCGTTCTCGCGCGTGCGCAACCGGACCGATTTGCAGCAGTTGATCGACCTGTACGACGGCAGCCTGCGTTACCAGGACGAGAAGTTCGGCGAGCTGATCACAGAGCTGGAAAAGCGCAACCTGCTGGATGAAACGCTGATCATGGTGGTCGGCGACCACGGCGAGATGTTTTTTGAGCACGGGCTCGCCGGCCACGGCAAGTACCCATGGGAAGAAGAAATTCGCGTACCGATGATCATGCGCGCGCCGCAGGTGCTGCCGCAGGGCAAGGTCTGCGACGGTCTTGCGCAGACGATTGACATTGCGCCGACGGTGCTGGATGTCTGCGGCCTTGAACCCCAAAGGCGCTTTCGCGGCAGAAGCCTGCGGCCGCTATGGGAAGAGACCAGCCGCCAGATCCACGACGCGCTGGTGATCGAGGTGCCGTTTCCGTTTCACCGTGAAGAACATGCGCGCGTCGTGCGCACACCCGACTGGAAATACGTCGAGTACCACCCGCCGCACTTTGCCACACGTGTGAAGAAGTACTTCAAAGAGCTTGGCCGGGCACTCAGCGTGATCGCGCGGCCGGGCGTGCTGCCGGTTCTGTACGGCCACCACTTTCGAAAGGGCCTGTTCGGATTGCTCAGGGCCGCGTACATCGACCCATACCTGTTTCTCGCGGGAGTGCCGACGCGGCGGCTGTTCTATCTCAAGCGCGACCCCCGCGAACTGAAAAGTGTACTCGGCGCGGAAGGCGAAACCGCAAGCCGGTTGCGGAGCTTCTTGCAGGCGCTGGACCAGGCAACAGGAGCCCGCAGCACCAGCGATGGGCCCAAGGCCCAGGGCAACGGCAAAAGCGAAGAAGAGAAGATCGAAGCACACCTGCGAGAGCTGGGCTACGTTGACGACTAAGCGGTCCGGCGAGAATTCTCCTGGGTAACAACCAGACTGCGCTGCCAGCCGCGGAAACACCAAAGTGCGAAGAAATGCCGTTCTGTCGCGTTTTCGCGGCTCACGCCTTTTGCGCGATCAGCATGGGCTCTTCTCAGGAATTAAGTCGGACCGCCCAGCCCATGTTCAGGTTGGCTTCTGCAACGAACAGCGAACTCGCACTGGACGACATGTGAATACGCGTCAGCGGGCAAGCAGTCGTGTGACGGCCGCCGCGTGCTGGCGCAGGCTGTCTGTGGTTTCGCTCAGCCTGTCCTGCAGGCGGCCGCCGTGGGGCGAGATCGTGAAAACGGCTGTCACGCCGTCGATGCTGACGGGGCTGGTTGTGCCGGCCAGCACCACCAGCGGCACCCTTGCAGCTTTGCACTCGCGGGCCAGCGCGGCGATCAGCTTGCCGTCGGCGGTCTGTTCGTCGTAGCTGCCTTCGCCGCTGAACACGGCGTTTACGCCCTTGAGCAACGTTTTGAATTCGATCAGCTCCAGCACCTTCTGCGCACCCTCGATCAGCTTGCCGCCCAGCAGCAGTGCGCCAAAGCCCAGCCCGCCGGCAGCACCGCTGCCCGGCTCAAGGCCGTCGGCGGTTGCGCCGGCGTTGCTTGCGCATTGCGCGTAGATCGACAGGCCCTCTTCCAGCTTGTGCATGGCGCGCGTCGTGCCGCCCTTCTGCACGACGTACTTGCGGCTTGCGCCGTGCGGGCCCAGCATCGGCGACATTACATCGCACATGGCGCGCAACTGCACCGTTTTCAAACGCGGGTCGAGCCCGCTGAAGTCGGCGCGGCGCAAGCCTTTCAATCGGCCGCCTGTGGGCAGAAGTTCGGTGTCGTCTGCGCCAAAGAACCTGGCGCCCAATGCCGCGCACATGCCGGCGCCGCCGTCGCTGGTGGCGCTGCCGCCCAGGCCCAGCAGAATCTCGTTCACGCCCAGTTCCAGCGCGGCTTGGATCATCTGGCCGACACCGTGCGTATCTGTCTCAAGGGGGTTGCGTTCGTGCTCGTCGAGGCGCCACAAGCCGCAGGCCTGCGCACTCTCGACCAGCGCGCGTTTGCCGTCTGCACTCACGCCAATGACGGTCGCCACGTCGCGGCCCAGCGCGTCGCGGGCCGCCACCTGTTTGCTGACCGGAAACGCGCCTTTCAGTACATCGAGTGTGCCCTCGCCGCCGTCGGCCAATGGCAGAACGCGGGCCTCCGCGCCGGCGTCGCGCACCCCTGCCGCCAGCGCCTCCGCAGCTTGCCCTGCGGAACACGCCTGCTTGAATTTGTCGGGCGCGCACAGAATCAGCATGGCAAAGCCGGGGCTTGGGGTAGCGGGCATGCCAGCTCGGCATGCGCGAAATCATCGTCCGCAAGACACGTAACGAGGCTTACGCTTTCTTCATCATGTAGAAAAGCCTGCGCGACTGGTCGTGGCTTACGGGTTCGGTGACTACGCTGACCAGCGCATAGCCCAGTTGTCCGTAGTTGCGCAGCATCATCGTCTCGCTGTCTACACCGAAGAAGCCCGGGTTCTTGGCGTCCGGGTCATGGCGTTCGTGCTGGTTCACGATGCGCTCAACCACAATGAATTCGTTCGGCATGTTTGCCTCCGTATGGCGCGGATCAATGGCCCCGCACCTCGCCCATGATCTTTTCAAGCTGTTCAAGGTACGACAGCAGCGCGGCGCGCCCCGCCGTGGTGATCTCGTAGCTCGTGCGCGTGCGACGGCCAAACAGGCCCTTGGCCGCGCGAATGAAACCGGCGCCTTCAAGCTTTCCGCAATGCGTACTCAGGTTGCCGTCGGTAGTGTCTGTGAGCGCCTTGAGTTCATTGAAGCTCAGGCGCCCGTGGCTGCCCAGCGCGGACAGGATTGCCAGTCGCACACGCTCATGTATTACGCCGTCAAGCTCAATGGCAGGGCTGAGTCTTGCCTTACCAGCCATATCGTACTCCTACCCATGCACCCAGCAGGAAGTGCCCGGCGCCGAACGTCGCGACGAACAGCACGAAGTCCAGTTCCAGCCAGGGGATCACGCCAAGCGCGCCACCAATCAGTGTGAACATGCCCAGCATACGCACGCTGGTCAACGAGTGGGCCGACGCAGCAATCAGAGCCGCGCCATAGCACAGCATCCAGACCGCGAAAATCGATTGCAGCGAACCCTGCATCACCAGGGCCAGCGTCAGCGCGCCCCCCACCGCAAGCGCCGGCAGCATCGCAAACAGGACGCGCCGCCCAAGTCGTGCCGCCAGCGGAAACCCGTCCGAGCGCGCACGCCGCAGCATGCCCAGCAGGTTCAGCGCCGCCGAGGCCACCAGTGTTGCGGACCAGATCAGCACCATCTGCTCCAGCGCGTCACCTCCAAGGCCCGCACGCGCCTTTCCCACTGCCAGGCCGGCCTGCGCTGTAAAGCCGGCAGCAAAGAAGGTCAAGAACCCCGAAATCAGCAGCGCCGCGCCCGAAAGTGAAGTAAGGCGCGAGTTCGCCTCAAGGGCCGCGCGGATCGTTTGAAGATCTTGCTGGCTCGTGTGCTGCTGCATACCCGCAGTGTAGTGATCGCCGGCAGATCGTGCCACACCTCCTGCCCACAGTCACAAATGGGGAGGGCCCGGCGCGCCGCCAAACGCTCCGGGCCCTGTGCACGTGCAACATGGCATCACACGTACCGCGAAACGAGTTCTCTCTTCAGCAGTCAGGGCGTCGCTGGCAGTTGCCCGGTCGGCCTACAACAAACTGCTGACTAGACTGCTAACCTCCGACTGCATCTTCATCTGCCAGATACACAGCCTGGTGCCTCACGTCATCGAACTGCAGCTTCGTGCGCAGCCCCTCAAGAAAGTCGGGGCCGTAAAAATCGAGATAATGCAGCAGGCTCATCACCTCCTGCTGCGGCTTGCCGTCGGGCAGCAGGTAGTGAAACAGCTTGGCGAGCTGCTTGCCGTTCACGTCCACCTCGCGTGCCGCTTCGGTCGTTGCGCGCTGACGGAGCTTGTCAAACCCGATGTCCGTGTTCGTCAGCAGCTTCTTGATGTCGTTCTCGGGGTTGAACCCAAGGTCATTCAGACCCATTTCGAAGCGCAGCAGCTCAGACAGCACGCGCTCTTTCGCTTCGCTGAACACGCCCGGAATGTCCTCAGGCAGGTGGCGCTTCACGGCATCGTCGGGTTGCACTTCGCTGGCAAGCACCTCTTCAGGCTGCAGCCCGAACTTGGCCAGCCAGCTCTCGACCTTGCCCTCAATCACGGTTGCACTTCCGCCCGGGTAGGGCACGGGCTCGCCGGGGGGTACACCCGCCACGGGGCTTCCGCTGCCGACAGCGGCAACCAACGGAATCTGTTTGAACAGGTTGCGCAGGTTCAGTTCATATCCGGCCGATGCGGTCGGCTTCAGAACAGTCAGGTTCTCGTCATCGAACCAGCGAAGCAGCAGGCGCGCCTTGAACAGGTCAGGGTCGTCGTCGGCGGCCCGGGCAAGCTGATCAAGAAGCAGGCTGGAAAAACCGGTTCCCGGCAACGTGCTGCGCAAACCGTCGATGTACTTCTGGACGGCGCCGCCGCGAAAACCGACGTCCTCAAGCTCGCCGGTACGCTGCATGATCGCGCTGATACCGGTTTCGCCCCATTCGCCAATGTCGATCGCGGGCCAAAGCAGTGTGACGACCTTGCCGATGCGCTTGGCCCTGAGCTGCCGCGCCAGCTCAAGTCCCGCAAACAGGCGCATCACTTCGTCCATGCGCGGCGCAGCAACACCCTTGACCAGGGGTACAACAACCGCCATGGCATCGCCGCGAGTAACCAGCTTCAGCGCATCGCCGTGGCGCTTGGCGCCGCCGGCTTCACGCAACCAGCGAAGCCAGCCGTCCTCTTTGTCGGATTCAACGCGAAACTCGTGGCGCCCAAGACGCCGGGCCAGAATCTGGAACGCGGAAAAACTTGAGCGCGGGAGCTTGCCGCGCTTTCGTGACAGACGAACGAGAGTACGACCGCGTGTCGTGCTGGTGCGCGTGGTAGTGAGCGGAAGTTTCACAACGCGATAGGCCATTGGAATCCACAACCTTCAAACAGGACGCCGGGGAGGGCCCGACGCTGGCGATTGTAACAGTAGAAGTTACGGGTACGACTAGCGAGGAAAGGCGAGAAATATGGGGTTTGGAGCAAGTGCCTGCTTTGTTTGGGGTTACGGAATCAGGAAAAATTCAGACAGGGCAATCTTGGCAGTTTGTGGATCTTATGTGCCAAACTGCATGATGGGTGTCAGTAACGTCGGAAAACCAAACGCTGTACATGGTTGCGTCGTATCCGCGGGGTCGGAACTAACCGCCCGGTATTTGGTTGACAGGGCGATTCGGGAAGTTCCTGCGCAGGGCGTTCGTTCAGGCGTGTGTGGCGCGTCGCGGCGCTTGCCTTTGGCTGCAACGCCGTCGGTGCAAAAGCGCGGCTGTGCGTTTTGCACCTGCGGAGTCGTGTCGGCCCGAAAATCTTGCCCCAGAAAATCCGTGTTACGCCTCGCACCGGGAAGGAAATCCGATTAGATAGGAAGCAGGGAAAGGGGAAGATACCTCTTCGCCTCAAACTCGTGTCGAAGTTGACCGAAGCAGCAAGGTGACAAGGCGCTTTCCCCCAGTTTACGCCCGCAGGAATGCGGGCTTGATGATTCCACCACGACGAGCAACGGCGGGTACAGGAGAGACAGTGAGCGAGAAGACGAACATCTTCATTGATGGCGAGCACGCCGCGACAATTGAAGAGCTGCAGCACGATGCGCCGTGGCACTACGGCATTCTGATTCCGGGCGAAGCATTCAAGGAACTGCGCGCTTCTCTTGAGAAGGCACCGTGGAGCGTTGCCAACGAAGACAGCGTTGAGCTCGTCGCCGCCCAGGACACCGTTGACCGCGTAAGCTGGGGTCCTGACGTAGACACCAGCGAAGTGATCACCAAATTGACGCTTGCGCAATTTGAACCGGACGGCCCGTGGGAACTTGAGTTCACCTCGGAGTCCGATGAGAACGAAAGCAGCGAAGACGAAAACGCCGAAGCCAACGGCGAAGCTGCCGAATCAACGGTCTGATTCACTTGCTAACGTGCGGCGGCGGCAACACCGCTGCACGTTGTATTTTTTCGGGGCTCGCGGCTGGCATCAATTGCGAAAGCGCGAAGCACCGAGTCACTGAGCCCTGATCCGCAATGGCGAATCGGCAATAGTGTTGGGCTTTGACCGCCCATCCACTACCTTATGTCTGCCCAGTCGTGTGACCTTTCGCCGGAGCAGACATTGAGGATCCTTCGCTACCTCCCATGCGCCCTGTTACTTGCTTGCGTTTGCGCGTTTTCGGTTACCGCGGAAGACTCGATCAAACCGGCGCCGATTGACCCCGATGAACTGAGTCGCGCCCGAGCGCTCACTGACACCCTCAGCCGGCAAGAAAAGGTGCTTTACAACGCGCTGCGGTACCTGCTGCGCCCCGAGTTTGAAGAAGAACTGTTCAAAGGTCGGCGCTACCGGCCTTCTTCGTTGAAGTCGTTTGAAGTCAGTACTGCCGAGGCATTCACCGAAGTTGAGGCCATGCGCCTGTGGCTCGTGCTCGAGAGCGGCATGCCGCTGACGGCGGCCGCTGACAACCACCTGCGCCGCATGATGGACACGCAGGTCCCCGCAGCCGGCAACCTTCTAGGCCCGGCGGCAATCCAGGCGCTCATCTGCCGCGCGGCACTGTTGCGGGGCGACGCCCGTTCGCCGGAAGCACTGAAAGAGCGCGCTGGGAAGATCTACAAGACCGCGCAAGAGATGAAAGCCGCAACGGCGATCAACTCGCCCTTCATTACTAAGGATAATGTTCACACCAACTGGTTTGCGAACCAGATGTGGCGCGCTGTGATCCTGCGTTGCGCCCACGACTCGGGCGTGAAGGTCGATACCTCACTGTGGGAAACCGACCTGCGCTCCCTGTGCAAAGCTTGGGAGCGCAAGGGTGGATGGACCACCAACCCCCGGCTTGAACAGTTCAGCCAGACCCAGCACACCAACCAGATGGGCATGATGGCCCTGAGCCTGGCGCTGAACGCACCGGAAGGCCTGCTGCCGAAGTCCATTCAAAGCACGTTGAGCAAGCAACTCAAGGCCGTCACTTCCAAGCTGGAAGAGTGGTCGGAGCAGTGGGAACGCCTTGAGCCAAGGGGGGCCGGTCTGTTGTTCCTGTGGGGGCTGCACAAAGACATGACCACGGCCCGCACCAGCATGGATGTTTGGCGGCACGACTGCCTGACACGCTCAACGGCCAAGGCCGACATGCGCGGCGCATTCGTCGGCCGACACAATCTGCTGAACGAAATGGGCCTTGGAGCTACCATTACGAAGCGCGAAGAAATCGAAAGTGCCGAGACCGCCCTTGCCGGCGTCGCGCTGTGCGGCGGTCTGCTGCGCGCCGGAAACGGCCCCTTGTCTGCGCATACACTGGCAGCCATCGGCCGCTATCTGCACGCCCTGGCTTTGCTGCATGCCAGCCAAGAGCGTGAAGACAGCGGCAGCTTCAATGATCGCGTCGGCTTTGCCATTGAAGACGGTTGCGCATTCCTTGAAACCCGGCTGACCTCCGACGGCAGTTTCAGCGGCACCAACGAGCAGCAGCCCGGGAACACCGGGGTCTGCCTGCTGGCGCTGCTTCATGGCCGTTACTCGCGGGACGCTGAAGTCATCACACGGGGCTTTGACAAGCTCACGACCCAGTGCGAGGCGATGTCGCAGCGCGGGGTCGGCACGTACAACGCTGGCTTGATCTTGATGGCGTACCAGAAGCTGTACGAGCCAGAAATGCGCGAAGCCGGCCTGTTCAGCGCAAACACGGCGAAAGAGTTTGAGGCGGCGCGAGTCAAAATCCGCAAGCTGGTCAAGCGGGACCACATGGCGGTGATTGACGCAATCATCGGCCAGCTTGACGGTTCGCGCGGGCTGCAGGGTGGTTGGGGCTACTACCCCAGCCAAAAACTGACCCACAGCGACAATTCCTGCACACAGTTCGCGGTGCTGGCCTACCAGGCCGGAAGCACGCTCGGCGCCAAGGTTTCTGCCACGACCTTCAAGAACGAGGCGCAGCGCCTGATCGACAGTTATGCGCAAGTGCAGGGCGCGCCTGCGGTGGAGTACCAGTACGCAAGCGAAGGCACTGGCCGCACGGCCGTTGTGCACAAGGGCAAGATTGTGGCAGGAGGTTGGTCGTACAGTGTCGTGCGCGGCGGTGACACCATGCAGTTTACGGCAGCCGGCATCGGCAGCCTGGCAATCTGCCTCGACGAGCTGAAGTCGCGTGACGCGCTCGACCAGAAGTTCGAGTTCGAGATCGCCAGGCATATTCATGGCGCGCAATTGCGCCTTGCAGCCACCTACTACACGCCGGAAATGCTGGCACGGGCCGACGGTCAGGTGATGAAGTCCTGCAGCGACGGCATAGGCACGTACTACAATCTTTATTCGGTGGAACGCGGGTGTGAACTTGCCGGCCTGCGAAAGCTCAGCAATGGCCTTGACTGGTACATGATCGGCGCAGAAGCGCTGATTGAGGCGCAGAACCTCGACGGCAGCTGGAGCAATGGCCAAGGCTTTCGTCCTGACATGGGGCCGACCTCCAACCTGATCAACTGTGCCTGGGCCATCTTGTTCCTGAAGCGTGCAGCGCCGCCGGTGTTCACTGACCATGTTCGCCGCGACCGCGACAAGGAAGACCCGAAAGAGCCGGACAAACCAAAGAGCCCGATCACGCCCGGCCCCGACGAGAAAAAAGACGCCAAAGAGAAGGAAGCCAAGGAAGAGGAAAAGGCACCAGACCGAAAGGTAGAGGGCGAGGATTAGGCGCTGGAGGTCGCTGATTGCCGATATGCAAATGCCGGCTGATTTGTATTGCGACACTGCACGACCAGGCACGCTTTTTGTGTGCCTTCGTTGCTTTCTTGCTAAACTCTGCGTTCGGGTGGCAGATCGGAGAATCCAGCCGCCAACAACTTGCCGAACCTCGTATTAACCTCTTGAAGTTGCTTGGAACTCCGTAGCTAGGAATTGCGTCTTTAGGCATGAATTCTCATCCGGTGTGGTTGCAGTTTCGGCGCTTGCGCCCGAGGGGATACACAATGGGCTACTCCTTCTCTAAGAGGGCACTTCTCGTTCCTGCCGTACTTTGCGGCTTGGCATTGTTCAGCACGAACTACCGCGGAACTGAGGTTGCGCCGACGCCGGTCGTGGAAGTCTCGAACGTCGGCGACACCATGGCTGGCCTGGAGCAGCCGAAGCTGGCGCCGATGCCGGACTTTGACCCTACCAGGGTGCTGCTCGACATCGGCGGCAACGGATCGGGGATTCAGCCGCTGCAAGGCCCCGGCATGCAGCCGCCGGGCTGGAAACCTGACCCGCCGCTGGACCTGACGGGAAAGATGCCCGCCGACGATGAAGTTCGCGCAGCAATCGTGAAGGCAATCGAGTTCCTGCTCGACAGCCAGAAAGAGAATGGCGCGTGGGACGTTGAGCTGTCTGGTTCGCTCTTGTCGGACACTGCGGACCAGGCCGTGGACGCGATTTCCGCGACGGCACTGGCGGGTGTTTCACTGCGCTACCACATCAAGGTAGACCCGATCCGCATTGAGGCTGCACTCAAGAAGGCCGTCAACTTTGTAATCGACCGCGTGTATCGCGGCAAGCTGCCCCTGGGCGTCTGGTACGCCAACTGGCGCTACACGCTTGGGCTGAAGTTCTTGCACGGTGAGTTTGTCGTCACCAAGGACGAAGAACTCAAGAACGAGATCCGCGCGGTTTCGCGCCGCATGGTCAACTCCATGTTGCGCCTGCAACTGCCGCAGGACACTGCCAAGCTGCTTGAAAAGAAGCGCAAGGCCCGCATCAGCAGCCGCCTCAAGAACTCAGGCCCGGCTGGCCTGGGCGTGGTCATGAAGCCCCCCACCGATACCGAGTACCGCGGCGGCGCGCCGATTGACAGAATTATCCCCGGCGGCACCGCCGAAGGCGTCGCATTGCAGGTTGGCGACCGGATCATTGAGGCCGAGGGCCTGCGCATCGAAAACGCGCTGGACTTCTACCTTGAAGAGGCGAACTGGCAGGGCGGCCAGAAGGTGCGCCTCAAGATCAAGCGCGACCGCGCCGAGTTCACAAAGGACGTCAGCATCAAGCCATCATGGCCCGGCTACCTTGGTCTGAAGCTCAGCCCGGGAGTTGGCGAAGGTCCGATTGTCGAGAAGTTCCTGCCCTTCAGCCCGTGCCGCGACAAGCTTGAAGTCGGCGACATCATCAACGAGGTCGAAGGCAACGCTATCAGCAAGATCGACGACTTCCGCGTGCATGAAAACGGCATCGTCCCGGGCAAGAAGATCAAGCTGAAGGTTCTGCGCGGCGAGAAGAAGAGGAAAACCAGCGTGACCATTGAAGCCAGCGGCGCCCCGGAGGGCTGGTTCGGCTTCATAGTCAAAGAAGAAGACAAGGGCGACGACAACGGCGTCGTCGTTGACGGCATACGCCCCGACCTTTCGGCTGGTGAAGCCGGCTTGAAAGATGACGACCGCGTCACCTGGGTTGGCGACACGCCGATGCTGGGCTACGACCATTTCTTTGAGTTTCTGGGCACGGTGCCTGCCGGCAAGCAGTTCAAGATCAAGTGGATACGTGACGGGCAGGAGATGGAGGCGGATGTCATCGCCGACGCCGTGCCGCAGCCCTTCAACCCCCAGTTCGGGGTGACGGTGGACCGCCAGTTCCGGGCCATGTGCAACCGCGTGGACAAGGGCGGCGCCGCCGAAAAGGCGGGCATGAAGGTCGGTGACATCTTCTCCGCCATCAATGGCAACCAGACCGCCGATTTCTTCTCGTTCCGTGACGCGTACTGGGACCTCACCGCCGGCGAAGAAGCGATCTTCACCATGGACCGTGGCGGCAAGTCGATCGAGATAAAGTACGTGCTGCCCAAGTGGGAACCCACAACCGGCGACGCCGAGGAAGGTGTTGAAGAAGGCGGCTGGGCATATTACCCCGAAATGGGTGAAGCCCCCAGCTTTGCCACTGCGGCGGCACTGCTTGTGCTGCTGGATGTCCAGAAAGACATCGACATCAAGGGCATGCGCACGACGCTCAAGGGGCCGTTGCGCAGCGCCGCCAACCTGCTGACCAATCTGCGCGAGAAAGACGCCGCACACGGTGGCGCCGAGACTTACATGTACCGTGCAGGCTCACGCGAGCACCCGAACAACATGGGCATCGACATCCGTGGTTGCCAGGGTCGCAACGGCATCTGCGAGCTTGCGCTGAACCGCTACGGCACGCGCAAGAGCGGCGACCTGAAGAAGATCATCGACCAGTTCATTCGCTACCGCAGCGAGCTCGACGTTGTGCGGCGCATGGAGTACTACTACAACCCGCGCATCGGCGGCAGCCCGCACAACCTTGAGCGCTGGTTCAACGCGGCATACTACTGGCTGTTCAGCCACTACTGGACGCTGATGGCAGCCAAGGACTGCGGCAAGTCCCAGTTCAAGGACATCAACGAAATCTGCATCAAGTCCCTGATGCAGACACGTAATGCCGACGGCACCTGGCTGGGCCACCCCAGCTTCGGCAAGCTGTGCGGCACCTGCGAAGCCCTTTGGATTCTCGGTGAAACCGACGGCGGATGGAAAGACGGCTACACCCCCAAAACCCAGCCCACCGACCCGAACAACCCAACGACACAAGACAAGAAGACCAACCCCGACGAAGATCAGCCCGAAGAGTAGCCCGATCAGGCAAGCAGGCCCAACCGCCGCGGAAATCGCGGCGGTTGTCATTTACGGGGGTTGCCGCAACCTCACAATTTTCCTTCCCCCGACGGGGGGATACGCGTATTCATGGTGTTCCCTCATTCTGGCTGTGCCCACGGAGACATTCCGATGCGTCTTAAGATTTGTTCTGCTGTGCTGATCACTCTTGCCGTAGCCGGCATCTCGCAAGCCCAGGACGACAGCAAGGCGCTTTCCGGCAAGCTGGAAGCCGCCCAGGCGACCGAAGTCAAAGTGGACCTGCAGGCGTACAGTGGCGAGTTACGGCTGAAGTGGATCGCCACGCCCGGCATGGCCATGAAAGCGGGCGACAAACTCGCCGAGCTTGAGGCGCCCGAGTACGCCGAGGCCCTTGAGCGCGGTCGCGAAGGCCTGACCGCCGCCGAGCTTGGGCTGCAGGCGATGAAAGACGCTTCCAGGCAGTACGAAGACAGCTTTCCCGAGCAGGTGCTGGCGGCGCAGCGCCGCCTTGAGCGCGCCCGCGAAGAGCTGCAGTTCTTTCGCGAGATCGACCGCAAGCAGCAGGTGCGCAACAACGAAATGAACCTTGAGGGCAGCAAGTTCAGCATCGAAGACCAGGAAGAAGAGCTGGCACAGCTCGAGAAGTTGTACAAGGGCAACGATCTCGCCAAGGAAAGCCAGGACATTGTGCTGAACCGCAGCAAGCGGCGCCTGGCCCAGAGCAAAGAACGCCACAAGATGGCGCAGGACCGCCACGACCGCTGGTTGAAAGTTGATCTGCCGCGCCGTGACCAGGACCTTGAAAGCGCCGTGAAAGGCGCCGAACTGGAGATGCAACGCATCGAGACACTGAAAGCCAACGGCAACACTGACCTGAAGTCAAAACTCATGGGTGCTGAGCGCAGGCACAAGGATGCCGTCCAGCAGATGGCCAAACTTGAAGCTGACGCCAATGCGCTTGTGCTGATCGCGCCACACGACGGCGTGATGCTGGCCGGCGGCCTTGCCGGCAACGACGGCGTTGCCATGCCCGCCAAGGCGGGCGACAAAGTCAACCGCGGACAGGCGCTGGTCACTGTGATCAACACAGCCACGCTTCACGTCACCGTGCCGGTATTGGCCAATGCCCGCGCCAAGTATCAGCCGGGCACCAAGGTTTCCGTGAAGAGCGACGAACTCGGTGTCAGTGGCAGCGGCACCGTCAAGCTGATCGGTATGCTGGTGCGTGACGGCAAGGTCAGCACGCGCATCGAGGTGGACAACGCCGACGGCAAGTTCCTGCCGGGTGCCAGGGTTGGTGTGTCACTGCCGGAGTAGTCTGAGTGTTTGGCCGTAGAAGCAGGAGTGCACGTGCGCCCAACATGGATCATCCTTGCCGCGATCGGTCTGACCCTTTGCGCCTGCACGAAAAGTGCCGACAACAAGCCTGCGCCGGTAGTACCCGCGCCGACGCCCGATCCCACGCCCCAGCCAGCCGGATGGAAGTACCAGCAGAACCTGGACCGCGCCGTGCGCTGGGCACTGGATAACCAGAAACGACAGGGCGACTGGGGCTACATGACTGAGCGCCCCAACGACATATATCTTGGCAGCATCAACAGCCTGCACGTCTGGGGCAACGCCAGCACCGCGCTGTGCCTGATGGGCCTGCTGCTGCAACCGCCCACCGACGAGATCAATGCCGCACTGGCCAAGGGCTTTGAGTACCTGATTGACGCGCCGGATACGCCGCGCGCGACCATGAACACATTCTACAACGTCTGGTCGCACACCTACATGGTCCAGGCATTGACGCGCGCCATGGCCGATGCGCGCTTTGCCAAAGACAAGCCGCGGTTGCGCAAGCGCGCCGAGCACGAATTGCGGCGGCTGCTGGACCACCAGTCGCTGGACGGTGGCTGGGGCTACTACGACTTTGACTTTCGCACGTTGCGCCCCAGTGGCGACATCAGCACGGCATTCACCACCGCTGCGGCGCTGGTGGCGCTGCATGAGGCCTTCAAGTCTGACCTGCGGCTTGGTCGCAGTGAATCCAACCCCGACGGCGAAGGCCTGCGCGACCATAACGTGCAGATCGCGCTGGATTACCTGCAGCGCCACCGCATCCCCAACGGTGCCTACTATTACAGCAGCGGGCACATGCACTACCCGCAGGGCGTTGCCAACCTGCCGCGCGGCAGCCTGGGCCGCAGCCAGTCCGGCGACAACGCGCTGCAACTGTGGGGTCGCCTTGTGACGCCGGACATGCTGAAGGCGCAACTTGACACGTTTCTTGGGCCTGAGCACGTGTTCATTGAGATCGGCCGCGGACGCCAGTTCCCGCATGAGGCCTGGTACGCCACGGCACCGTATTACTACTACTTCGGCCACTATCACGCGTCGCGCAACGTGCTGGCGCTTCCAAAGGCCGATCAGCCCAAGTACGGCGACAAGCTCGGCGAGCTTATCGTGGCAGGCCAGTACGACGACGGCAGCTTCTGGGACTACCCGCTTTACGGCTACGCCAAGCCTTACGGCACGGGCTTCGGCATGATCATCCTGAGCAACTGCAAAAAGGCCATGGAGTAGCGACAGCCAGGCATTACCACTTGATCGCGCCGAACATGTTCAGCATCGCGATCATCTGCTCGGCTTGTGCATCCGGCAGCGCTGTCAGCGGCGGGCGCGTGGCGTAGTCGCCGAATCCTTTCTTGCGCAGGATGGCCTTCACCGCCGGCCCCAGGCCGAACTTTTCCAGCAATCCGCGCACGCTGTTCAGCTTCACTTGTTGATCGGCGTTGCGTTCGACGCTCTTGACCAGGTCCGGGATTACGCTGGCGCACGCGGTGATGCTGCCGTGGCCGCCAGCTTGCAGGGTTGCCGCAATCAGCCTGTCGTTGCCCACCAGGTAGCTGCGGCTCGCAAAGCGGGGCAGCAGGCGCCCAAGTTCGGCTTCGTCGCCGGTGCTGTCCTTGATGCCCGCGCAGCGTGTGTTGCCGCAAATGGTATCCAGCAGCTCGTCCGTGAGCGCAATGCCTGTGAGTTGCGGAATGTGGTACAGCAGCACCGGCAAGCGCGCATGCTCCAGTACCCTTCGGAAGAAGTCCGACAGGCCCTGGGCCGGCGCGTTGCGAAAGTACCAAGGCGGCGGGCACATCAGGGCGTCATAGCCCAGGTCGGCGCCGACTTCGGACATCTGCCGGGCTTCGTCAACGGCACAGCTCCCGACATTCAGAATCAGCTTCAGGCCCGAGTCCGCCCTCACGGCAGCTTCCGCGACTGCACGCCGCTCGGCCAGCGTAAAGGAAGCGAACTCGCCATTGGTGCCCAGGATCAGCGCGCCGTCCAGACCTTCGCGTTTCAGCCAGCTCAGGTGCGCCGACAGGGCACTGGTGTCCAGCGTATCTTCATGCGTCAGCGGCGTAGGAACGGGTGCAAATGCGCCCTTGGGTAGATACATTGGGCCCTCGATCAACGGTTGATGGTCTATCGTCTACGGTCTGAGGCCCTGCAGCGTCGACCGCGAACGCAAACCAAGCGAGCCAGCATATGTCTACCAGCCGCATGCAGAAGAATCTTACCGTTATGTTCACCGACATTTCGGGTTTCACCAAGCACACCGAGACGATCAGCCGCCAGGACCTGATGTCACGGCTGGATACACACAACGAGCTGCTTATGCCGATCGTGGCGCACTTTGACGGCAAGATCGTCAAGACCATCGGCGATGCGTTCCTGATTACGTTTGAGAGCCCGACCAACGCCGTGCAGTGCGGCCTGTTCATGCAGCACACGCTGCGCAAGTTCAACGTCGGCAAAGACGACTCCCACGCGATTCACATCAAGGTCAGCATCAACAGCGGCGAAGTCACGGTTACTGAAAACGATGTGTTCGGCGACCCGGTGAACGTGGCCGCAAAGATTGAGAAGGCAACGAATCCTGACGAGATCTACTTCACCGAGTCCGTGTTTCTTGCCATGAACAAGTCCGAGGTGCCGACTTCTTTCGTCAAGGCGTTCCGCCCCAAGGGCGCCGAAAGCAGCGAGATCAAGCTGTACAAAGTCGCGATGGATGAAGCCGACGAGCGCTACCAGAAAGTCATCAAAGGCACCAACATCGACAAGGAAAAGAACAAGACCCGCGTGCTTGAGCTGACCAACCTGGCCGAAAAAGAGTTCACGCGTTACCAGGACACGCTGGAAGCCCTGGTCGAAAGCCAGGGCAAATCGTCGCGAGGCATGGTCATTGCCGTGATTGCGGCGGCGCTGATCCTGGCAACGGCAATTATCGTTGGGCTGGCGGTGTTCAGCGGCCCGGCGGAAAACCCCGAGCGCAAAGTCATCGAAAGCGCACGCGCCTACCTGTCGTCGGGCAAGCCTGACGATGCACGTACGCTCTTGCTCAAGCATATCGAAGTCCACGGCGGCACCGACGCACTCAAGAGCGCGCTTGACGAAGTTGACACATATGAGCTGAACGCAGCCACGCGCATAACCGAAGAGTTGCTGGCCGGCGACCGGCCCGACCAGGCCCTGAGCGCCATCAAGGCTGCGCTGCGCGACCGCGCGCCTTCGGATGTTCACAAGGCGCTGATACGGCGCGCGCAAGCCTATCTTGACGCCCGCAGTGCGCTGGCCGAGGGTGACTCCGCCAGGTGCCTCGCGTTGACCGAGATCGCGGCGGGCGAAAAGGGGTTTACCGACGGCTTGAAGAAACTGCGCGATCAGGCCCAGGCAATTGACGCCGCCACAAAGACGATCCAGGACGAAAAGCTGCTCAAGGAACAGAGCAATGCTGCCATCGAAAAACTGGCGATGGCATTTGGCGATCAACCGACGATTCCGCTGGTCATCGACCTGATGAAGCAGGCTCTTGCCTCAAAGCAATACTGGGACGCGCGCAACAAGAGCTATGCCGAAGCCAAGACCCAGCTTGATCGTTATCGGCAGCGCTTTCTCACGATAGGTGACTGGTCCATCATTGAGCGCGACATGCACCTTGGTGGCTTCTGGAACTATGCGACCGACCCGTCCATACGCCGCAACTGGTGGAACTGGTACGACACGACCTGGCAGAACCACTACAAGCTGCTGGCAGATGCCGCCAGCAATGACCCTGACTTTGAGTACAAACTGGGCATTAACATGTACGGCATAAACCGTCGCCTGTCGCTTATCCGCACGAACGAGCAGGCCCATGTCGGCAATGCGATCAAGAAAAAGCCCGAGCTGTTTGACGCCAATCGCGCTGCGATCAAAGAAATGGTCCTGACATGGCTTGAGTTCGACATGGATGACCATGACCTTGCGCGCGAACTGGTCCGCAAGCACTTTTACGACGAGGTCCGCGACTGGCTGGTCGCCGGCCTGACCGCCAGTTCGAAGTACATGGGCGACGTCCGCCCGCTGTTTTCGAAGCGCCAGAATTGCTTTGCCCTGCTCGCGGACAGGGCCGAGCTCAGCTCGATCACAGACCCCTTCGGGTACTTCCGCGATAACTTTGATATCTTCATGGAGAACAACTGGCCTGGCGTTGACGAGGATGGCAACCCGGTGCCGACGGGGCTGACCCGCGAACAGGTGAGACGTCTCTTCGAAATGAAAATGACCCTCGACGATTACAAGGAATTCAGGCGCCTGATCGGCCAGACCATGGACGACATTGGCGCCAAAACCGGGCGCTGGCACACCTACAGCTACGCGAGTGACACGATTCGGCTGATGCTGGAGGACCTCAAGGCCTCCCAGCCCGCGCACCAGGCGGCCATGGGTGACTAGCGGAAGCCACAAACCGGCCCTTCGCGGATTGGATTGCGCCGCCGGGCACCCCCCGGTTTCGCAATGTTCAGATTACGGCAATCCTTGTATGGCGATGGACTTGGGATAAACTCTGGGGGTCCCCCGGATTGACCTTGCACACTGCCTGACGGCACACATGCCCCGTATTGTCTTCAAAAAGAGTGAGCACCCCCCCGTCGAGCTGACCGACGCCGCAACGGTTGGGCGTTCGGAAAAGCACTCCAACGTGGTGGTCAAGGACACGCGGCTCTCCCGCGCGCACTGCCGCTTTGAGAAGCGCGACGATGCCTGGGCGATCGTCGATCTTGGCTCGCAGAATGGCACGTTCCTAAATGGCAGGCGTGTTCAGGAAGGCGCGATCAAACCCGGCGACATCATCACCATCGGCACAGTGGACATGCAATTCGAAGAGACCGGGGGCCCGGGCGCCAACACCGTCATGGCCGGCGTCCAAAGCACGCGCGCCAGCGGCCTTGACCTTGAACAGGCTGACAATGCAGGCCCTGAGCCCGACAGCAGCCAGAGCACACGCACCGTGGTCGCACCGGCTGCGCTGGTGCTGTTGCAGGGCAGCCTGCCGGACAAAATCCATCCGCTGACCCATGACCCGTACAACATCGGGCGCAAACACGACAATCAGCTCTGCCTTGAAAACGACGGCAAATCCAGCGGCTACCATGCCCGCATCCGCAAAGACGGAGTGGACTACATTATTGAGGACCTGGGCAGCACGAATGGCGTCGTGATCAACGGCACCAGGATCACCGGCCCGGTCAAGCTAACGACCGGCATGAAGGTCGTGCTGGGCAGCCAGGTATTCAAGTTCCAGCTTCACGGAAAGCCCAACGAAAGCAGCGGCCAGTCCGCCCCAAAACTCGCGGGCACGGATGTTCGCAAGCGCCTCGATGAAGCCCGCAAGGCAGAGCGACAGCCGGATGACGACGTTGATGATGTTGTCGATGCCGCCGGCATTCCGGTTGGCGAAGCCAGCGAAGCCGACCTGCGCCAGGCATCGCAGACGGACATGGCGGCCCTGACCCAGAAGGTGCGCTTCAGCGGTGGCGGCGGCGCGGTCTTTGCGATTGCGGAAATCTTGATTGTGCTGATCGTGGCCGGGGCCGTCCTGTTCGCCGCGTATACGATGACCACCAGCAATTCCGAGGGCGGCGGCCGGGGCGATGGCTCATTCCCGGCGGCACGCGGCGGCGGCCTGCTGGGCGCGAACTCCAGCTTTGACGACCGCGACGAAAGCGGCTTTCCTCGCGGCTGGCGTTACTCAGTCAGCGGCACGGATAACTTCAGCCTGACCGAAGGTGCCAAGGGCGGACAATACGCATTGCTGATCGGGCGTTTCAATGCAAGCAACCGCATCAGTCTCGCGGTCAGCGACGCCATTGAACTCAAGTCCCGCGGCGTCAGCGTCAGCGCGTTCGCGATGAACCCCGAGTTCGGCAACGACCGTCTCGGCACGGCGCTGGTGCAGGTCTGGTGGTTTGCCCACCCGCGCGACCGTGACCCCATTCTGGTCACGCCGATTGCGGCGCGCACCCGCATGCAGGAGTGGACGGAACTTGCAGGCAGCGCCCGCGCCCCCGACAGGGCCAGGGCGTTCAGCATTGCAGTGGGCATCAGCGGCACACCCGGCAGCGTCATGTTCGACGAGATTGCAGTTCAAGCCGACGATAACGCGCGGGCGATGATGACGACCCAGCAGGTCAGTTCCGTTACCGGCTTGTCGTGGGAGTTTTCGCCCGAAGGCGACATTGAACTCAGTGGCCCGGGTGGGCGCCTGCTGCGCGGTGGGCGCATTCTGCTGTACGCCGCCGAAGGGCGCGAAGACCCGCTTGACCCGATGCAGACTCTGGTTGAGCCGCCGAGCCTCACCACCTCGGGCAATGAAATCCAGGGCAGCTTCCTTTACTTTGATCCGGTCGCGGGACATGACGTCAGGCTGCTGGTCAACCTGGGCGGCAAAGACGCGGGCGCGACATTCAGCGCACGCCTTGAACAGACGGCGTCAGGCGACTTCAGCAAGGCGGCGCGCTTTGTCGCGCTGAACGCGCTGGCCACACCGCAGTGGGTCCCCGGCGAGCTCGTGCGCTTTGAGCCGGACGGAAAATACCCTGCCGCTTACGCAGATGACATCGGCGTAGCGCGCGCCGAGCGATCCATGTTTGGTCGCCTGCTTGCTGCTGATACCGGCACCGGCAACCTGATTGAGTCGCCGGGAGCCCGGGCCTGGGCGGGATCGGCGGTCGGGGGCCGCGAGCTGCTGCTGCAGAACAGCGGCAGTCTGTCGCTGACCTTCAAGCCCGGACAGGGCAGCGACGAACTGCAACGCAACCTTGGGCTGCTCAGCGCCGTACAGCCCGGTGAAGATCAGGTCGACCGCGTCAACCGCGCGTTGAAACTGATCGCCGACTTTACGTACAACCAGTCCGAGATTGCGGCTGCGGCCGAGGCAATTGACGCTGCCAGCAAGCACTACCGGCTGCGGTTGATTGAACTGCGCGACGGAATCAACGTGCCGGCCCTGACGCGCAATGAGCAGCTGTACCGCTCGGCGATGCGCGAGGCGATTGACACTGCCGACAAGCTTCGAGGCTCCGCCTCGACATGGGACGACACCCAGCTCACGCTGCAGGCAGAGCTTGCGGGCGGCGGCATGAACAAGCGCAGCAAAGAAACGGCTCGCAAGGCCCGAGCGGCCCTGACGCAACTCAAGCAGGTGGCCGAGGACTTCAGCGAGCTTGCAGAAGGGGCGCGTGAAAGCCTGTTCATGCTTGAGATCGAGATTGAGCAACGTGACAGCGAGCCGTACATCGTCAGCGCGCGCGACTACCTGCAAAGCGGACAGTACGTGCAGGGAATGCTGAAACTGCAGACTGTGGTGCGGCGCTACCCGCGCTGTCTGCGCGGTATTGAAGCAAAGGAACGCCTGGCCGATGTGGCGGACATCCTGCTCAAGGAAATGGACCAGTTCAACAAGCAGGGCCTCAAGAACATCGCCACCGATCGCGCGGTTCAGGCACGCGACCTGATCAGGCTGGTGCAGGCGCATCTGCTTTCGGTGCTGCTGACCGAAGGCCAGAAGAAGTGGCTGAAGAACATGCCGTTCTCAGCCGAAACACCTCCGTCAGGATGGCTGGACCGCGAGAGCGCGCTGGCCCGGCGGCTGCAGGCCCTGACGGGGCGGCTTCCCGCGGGGTTGCCGGAAGAAGAGGGATAGTCACAGCAGTCTGGCAGTGGTGAGGACCGGGACAGCATGGGCACAGGCGTAGACATCGGCAGCAACCTCAGCCTTTACGCAAGCGTCGTGCGCACAGGCGGCGCCTGGAAATTGCGCGCCTGCATTGCATTGCCGGGCTTTGCGCCTGACCCCGAGCAACGACCCGAAGCAAACGCGGGCGCCCCGCTGGGCACAACCTACGGCGCGTTGCAGGGCAAGGGCATCAAGGGCAAGCGCCCGGCCACCCTGGTGCCGGGCAAAGACGTCTATTACCGCTTTGCGCCCCTGGCCACGACCAACCCCAAACACATCGAGATGTCGGTAAAGGTCGAAGCCGACGAGATGGCGGGCGAAGGCGGCAAGATTCTCGCTGACTACATTACCGGCAACGACTTTGACTATTCGCCCGCGATTCATGTCGCGCTGGCGCGTGAAGAGGTGATTGACCACTACGCCAACAGCCTGGCCGCCAGCGGCCTTGAGGTCGGCCCGCTGATCCCCGGTTGTATCGCGCTGTACCAGGCTTACCGCATATCCGGCGACACCGAGGGCGATTACGTTTCGCTGTATGCAAACATCGGCGATGACGCAACCGACGTGATTCTGGTGCGCGAAGGCCAGTTGATGTACGCCCGCACGCTCAGCGTCGGCGTCAATGACTTCATCACACGCCTGTTGCCCGAGTACGGCACCGACCGCGACGCGGTACGCCAGCTGCTTTTCCGGCAGATTGACCTGCGGCCCAGCATCGCCGCAGACAACCTGAGCAATGACCGCGGCGTTGAGGCCGGCCAGGAAGTTGCGGCCCGCCTGTTCCAGCAGATTCTGGGCACGGTGATGGTGGCCAAGGCCGCCATGCGCGCCACGGCCATGGACGTGCGCAAGATCGTGCTGTCAGGCGCCGGCGCGGCCATTCCAGGCCTGCGTGAGTTGATGATGAACCGGGTTCGCAAGACCGTTGAGGTCTTCGACCCCCTGGCCAACGTGGATGCGGGCGCCCTCGACGCCAAGGGCAACGAGACGGCGCAGGCCTACCGACCGGCACTTGCACTCGCGCTGGGCCTGGCCGCGCTGGACGCAGACCGCAAAGCCGAGCGCGCAGAGTTCCTGCCGGCCAGCGTGCGACGCCGCCGCGAGTTCCTGAACCACAGCATTTTCCTTTATCTGGCGGCCGCGCTTGTGCTGGCGGTGGTGCTGCCGCTCTACGTATTAACCAACAAGAGCACGACGGAAGCCGACGAGTACCTCAGGAAGACGCAGCAGGGCCCGCTTGGGCGCTACGCCAGCGCCAGCAGCGAGGTCGAGATTTACGAAAAAGCCTCCCAGCGTGCCGCCAAACGCGCCGAAGCGGGCCTTGTCGCGCCCGGCCCCGGCCGCGTCGCAACGCAGGTGCTGATTGCGCTGAACGCAAAACGCCCGGATTCAGTGCGCATCCGCTCTGCGGAGCTGGTGACCGACACCAACAACCCGGCCAACACGAAAGAATTCAAACCGATCACGCGCCTGAAGCTCGAGTTCTTCATTGAGCGCCTGCCGGGCGCCGACCCCAACCAGGTCAACACCGACCTGCGCGGCGTGCTGACCGGCATCAAGGGCGTCACCAAGGTGATTCCTGGCTCGGCCAAGGACAATCCGGCCGCAGAGGGTCTTGACGTTGTGCACACGCTTGAGCTTGACATCCTGGCACAGGAGGGCGCGAAATGATGAAGCACGTCAAGAAACACGCGCGCTTTGCGGCTGTGCTGATTGTGCTGCTGGTGATCTTGATTGTCGCCAGCGGCGAATTCAGTGATCTTTCACTGAGCCTGGATTCAAAGCAGGCGCAGGCGCGCACGCTGTTCACCACCAACTACCGTGCACTGTTCGGCGACGCCGTGAAGTTCAAGGGCGAGCCCGCGACGCTGCAGGGCCGCCGCATCCAGGACCGCACGCAGACGATCAACCAGGTCAGCACCGCGCGCAACGAGCGCCTGGCCTTTGTCTACGCGCCGGATTACACCCTTGCCGTGCTGCCAGAGAACGCGAATGAGGGTGACCAGTTCCAGCACTTCACGCAACTGATGCTCGACCTCAAGCGCCAGCTTGGCTACCAGCGCTATTTCACACAGGACGTCAACGCCCGCAAGGCGTTCGGCTTTCAGGTGCCGGAAGACCGCGCCGACATCAAGAGCAGCGACGTCGAGCGCTTTCTCAAAATGCTCGACATCGTGCGCTGCGTCGCAGGCTCGGTCGAACGCAGCAAGGTTGCCGAACTGAACGAGCTCGACTTCCGCGCCGTTGACGACCAGCTTGATAAGCGCGGCGTGCCCACCAAGCCCGCCGGCGTCGGCGAACCACCGTTCATGAGCGGCACCGCGCTGCGCGTAAAGATCCGCGCCACAGAAGAAGCCCTGTACAACTTCATGATCGACCTGCAACGCCCCGTGAAGGGCGAAATGAAGAACCGCTACCTTGCCATTGAGGATTTCAAGTTTGAAAAACCTGACCTGTTGCAGCCGCAGGACAACCTGATCTTCGCGTCACTGACCGTGGTCGCCTTCCAGGTGAATGAGCAGTCAACCTACCCGGCAGATGAATCGGCCAAGAAGCAGGAACAGCAGACCAACCAGCCCAGAAGGTTCCGGTAGCGTATGGACAAGGCACTCAGAATCCTTGAGGAATGGAAAGAGAAGATCCTGTTCGGGATCGTGCTCATTGCCACCATTCTGATCGCGCTGAAGGCGCGGCCGCTGGGCGGCGGTATCGCAGACATCGACGCTGAGGTTCGCGCAGGCAGCATGAGCACAGCCAAGGCCGACCCGGCGACCGCCGAGAAGGCGCTGCGCCTGCTGGAAAAGCCAACCGAGATTACGCCAACGCAACCCGATGCCCATGACATCAACCGGCCGTTTTTTGATGACCGCGACATATACACACCGCCCAAGGCTTCCGCCTGGTCCCTGACCCAGGAAACTTACGAAGGCCTGCCGCCGCTTGAATTGCAGGCGCCCGGTTTTTCGGCGATGCACGATTTTGACGTGGCAGCCGGCGCACGCCCCAGCCTGTCACGCGTGGCAGCCTATGTGCCGCGCGACAACCGCCGCGTCGAGCTGCGCGCAACAGACGAGTAACGAGCACAAACATGATCGGCAACGCACAACTGAAGCACACGATGATCCGCCCGCGATTGTTCGCCTGCCTGCTGCTGCTCGCCGGCGCCGGCCTGTTTGCGCCCGCGCTGGCAAGCCAGATCACGCTCACCGACACGCCACGCCGCTACCTGGTGCTCCAGATGGAGGGCGCCAACCGCGAATGGGAGGTGCGCCCGAACCGGATTACCGACCGCTCCGGCGGCAACCTTGTCGGCGCCTCCAGCGACGACTTCCTGCTTCGGGTTGAACGCTGGGACCGTACCGGTCTTGCGCGCCGCTATAACACCGCGCTTTGGCGCGCCGCCTTTGCCCGCTGGCTTGGCACGCCGGCGCCTGAGGGCTCACGCTTCTACTTTTACGCAATCAATCCCCGCCAGCCACGCGTCGATGGCGCCGGCATGTTGAACATCGTGGATGAGCGCAAGCGGCTTTACTGGGTGCCGCCCTCCAAGGTGACGATCAAGGGCTATCCGCAGACCTGGGTCGACATATTCGAAGGCTATGTCAACCAGTTCAGCGGCGAAGAGCGGCAAAAGGCAGTCAATGACTGGGAAGCCGCCCACCGCGACATCATCGCAAACGTAGACAACAGCGAAACCGGATTCAGCCCCGAAGAACGAAACGAGTTCGCCCAGTTCTACCAGGCGCAATTCGTGTACATCCGCGACCGCAATCCCAAGTTCGCGGGCATTTACGACGAACTTGCCAACTTCCACCGAACGCGCAACAACCTGGACTCTGAGCTAAGCACCTATCTCAGCGCGCTGCGCTCCGGCGTGGAAAGCCCCGACCGTGAACGCTTTTCGCTGGCTGTTGGACGCATCTTCGTTTCGCGCCTGCAACTCTATGAATCTGCCATTCCGCACCTTGCCAACGCGCGCAACCACAGCGAGGCCCGCTGGCTGCTCGCGCGCTGCTTCATTGAATTGAAGCGCTTTGCGGAAGCCCGTACCGAGATTACAGACCTTGTCGGCATGCTGGCCGGCACCGAGCTGGTGCTGGAAACCAGCGCGGAAGCTGAGCAGGGCCGCGCCTGGCTGACCCTGGCCGAACTTGAGTTCAGTCTGCAGGACTTCGGCGCGTCCACGTCTGCGCTGGACAAGATCCCGCAGGGAGCACCCGGCTGGGCCGCAGGCCGCGTGCTTTACTGCGCGATGCTGCTGCACCGCAACCTGCCCCGCCGCGGCGAAGAGAAGGCCGACCACGACAAGATCCGCGACATCGTCAAAACGTTGCCCTGGTGGAACGAAGCATTGGGCTATGCGTCTCCCGCCGCAGCCACGGTGTACCCGCTCAATCCGCTGATGGCGCGCGCGCTTGTTATCTATGCGCAGACGGACGGCCAATACCGCATGACACGACCCGACAAACCCGCTGCACCCCGCGGCGATACGCTGGCCGTGATTGAAGCCGCCAAGAAGATCGACCCGCTTTCGGCCGAGGCCTGGCTGGCCGAGTATCGCCTGTACGCCCGCATCGGCATGTTCCGTGAGGCGCTGGCTGCGGCCACCGCAGGCCTCGACGTCAACCCGCAGCACACGCTGCTGAACTTTGCAGCAGCGGACCTGAACATGAAGGCCGGCCTGCAGGTGTTTGCCAAGGACTACCTGGCACGCTGCCTGAAGTATGAGCCCGACTTCTACCCGGCACTGGTCATGCTGGCCGAAATCGCCTTGGCGGACATTGAACGCATTCGGGCTGCACTGCTGGTACGCTTTGCCGCCGGCGAATCCGTGGACTTTGCCGGCGAGCTTACCCCCACCATGAAGGAAGCTGCGGCGTTCTTTTCGGCGGCACTGGCAATCCAGCCGCGTCAGCCGGCTACCAAGCTTGCCCTGGCAACGCTCTACCTGCGCCTGTCTGAAACCGCGCCACAGGCGATTGCTGTCGCGACAGACCGGACAGAAGTACGCAAGGCCTACCTGTCCAAGGCGCGTGACCTGAGCCGCGAGCTGATTGACCAGTTGACGATCTATGCCGATGGCGAAAAGGCCCAGAACCCCACCGAGCGCGAAATCGCAGACGTGCCCAGCCTGGCCTGCTACAACGTGTATGCCTATGCCCAGTACAGCCTGGGTTTTCATAACGACGCCAAGCAGGCGTTCTTTGACCATCTGGCGCGAGCCGTGGACAAGCGCTTCTTCTCCAGCAGCACGCTGCACCAGGACTATCAGAAAAGCGTGCCGCTGGCTTATGCCAAAGAGTGGCTGCGCAAGATTGAAGAGAACCAGCGCCAATACTTTGATGTCGAAGACTTCAATACCGACAGCAAGGACGACTACTTCGGAAGCTGGAACGTCCCGCGCGTGCCAAAACCTGACGCCGGGTTTATCCCCAACACGGGCATCAAGGGCGGGCGCCTCAAGCTCGGCATCAAGCAAGCCGAGACCAGTATTCCAAGCCGCATCGAGATCAAGCGCCCCCACCGCACGCTGGCTGCCATGGAAGCAGAGTTTGTGCGCATGGGCACCGACAACTGGGAACGCGGGGTCTATATCGCCAAGTACCGCAAACCTTCGTCGGGCGCAACGCCTGTGCCGCTGGCGTCGATGATGGTCGGCATTGACAGTGACGGGCGCGTGTATTGGGAAACCCGCGAGTTCAAGACCGACAACACCGCCGAGCCCGAGAAACGCAAACAGTTCGGGTACGTCGATGTCGGCGACTACGGCGGCGTGCCGCTGAATCTTGAGCAGCCGCTTGTGCTGGGCATACGCCGCCAACTGGCCGATGACGGCAGCGACGTGCAGTACTTCGCGCTGATTAACGGGTTCGAGGTCAAACTGCCCATGGACCGCGCCGACGCCATGGCCCGCAACGATTTCAAGAACGCTGACCTTGAGGCGACGGCGGGCTTTTACGTCAACGCGTTCCGCGGCACACAGGCCAGCGTCGAGATTGAGCGTGTCAAGTTCATTTTCGACAGCGGCTTGGGCGAACGCCGGAGAAACTGATGCGCAGGCGCGGCTTCACGCTGATCGAGATCATGATTGTCATCGGGATCATCGTGATCCTGATGGCGGTGCTGGTGGTTGCGTTCTCGGGCGCGTTCTCAAAAAGCGAACAGGCTGAAGCCACCGCCACAATCCAGACGCTCAAGACCAACATTGACAGCTACTCGGCGCGCTGGGGAACGGCACCGCCAAGCAACATGCAGGACCTTGCGGCGCTGATGATGCCCAACCAGGTGCTGGCAGCCCCGAACAAGGAAAACGAAGGCATCGAGACGCTGATTCTGGCGCTGCGCTCGCGCAAGGAAAACGGACCCTACCTGAACGTGCCGTTGTTTGCCGACGACAAGCGCCGCACAAACATGGACCTTGACCTGGTGGTCGAGAGCGCACTTGCGCCGCAGGCCCTGGACATCGAAGTGGGCACTTCGCGCGACCTGTTTGAATTTGTAGATCCGTGGGGCAACCCGCTTGTGTACGTCAACATCGTGGAGTTACGCAACGGGCGCCTTGACCAGAACATCACGCTGGCCAATGGCACGCAGATCCGAATCACCGCGCAGGACGCCCAGGATGCCCTGCGTCACCCGACCACGGGCGCATATCCGTCCGACTACGCACTATGGAGCTTCGGGCCCGACGGCATCAACCAGTACGGCCGGGGCGACGACATCACCAGCTGGCCCAAGTACGAAGACGAAGAGTAGTCGCTCTTGATCGCTCTAGTGGGCGTCGCAGGTGCGGTCGCCCGACTGGCAGCTTCCACCCGTAGAGAACTTGCTTGCGATAACCCCGGGGGCGCCGCTGTCGCTTTCCATGGGCAGCCCCGCGTTGTGCCAGGCGATCATGCCGCCCTCAAGCAACAGCCAGTCGTCGTCGCCCGCGTGGCGCGCGGTCATCATCATCAAGGTCGCGCGCACGCCGCTGCGGCAGACGCTGACAATCGGGTGCGGCAGCTTGCGAATTTCGTCAAAGCGTGCTGACACTTCGGGCATCGGGATGAACACGGCGCCGGGCGCCCGGCCCGCAGCCCACTCGTCTGCATAGCGCACATCCAGCAGCGTGTAGTCCTTGCCCGCGACACCCAGCCCGGCTACCTGCTGCGGCGTGACAATGCGCGCCTCGGGCAAGCCGGCTTCTGTGTTGAAACTGAGCACTTCAGCCATGTTGGCGGGCAACGCGCCCTTGATGTTCAGGCGGTCAACCAGGCCGGCTTTGCTGTCGGCAAACGCGCCGTTGGATTTGAGTTCTGCGCCGACGGTGCTGCTGAACTTGCCGTTGTAGTCGTGGCCGGGCCAGACTTCGATGCCGGGGCCGAGTTTTTCAATCTTTCGGAAGCTCGCGAACAGTTGCTCGCTGCTGCCACCCATGAAGTCGGTGCGGGCAGCGCTGCCGATAAACAGCGTGTCGCCGGTAAAGACCCGCGCGCCGTCAAAGATGCACATGCTGTCAGGCGTGTGCCCGGGCGTATGCAAGAAGCGCAGCTCGTGGTCGCCAAGTTTCAGCGACGAACCGTCCTGCACCAGATGGTCAGGCACGCGTGAGCGCGCGTCGCTGCTCATCACGACTTTGCAGCCGGTCAAATTACGCAGCCGGTCGCTGCCGCTCAGGTGGTCAGCATGGGTATGTGTGTCGATGGCGTACTTCAACTTCAGGCCCAACTCAGCCAGCACGGGCAGCGTGTGCTGCACAGCATCAAAGCGCACATCAATGACGGCGGATTCAAGCGTGGCAGGGTCCCACAGCAGGTAGGCACGACAGTCGCGCTGGGGCGAAAGCGGTCTCAACTCAAGCGCAGCAGTCGTCATGGCGCGGCATTGTAGCGACGTTTCACGCCATGCGAAGTGCGTGGGAAAGGCAATAGCTCGAAAGTGGCACCCGCACGCCGCCCGTGAGCTGCAGCTGCAAGCCGGCATCGGGCGAGGCACCCATGCCCCCGCACTAGCCCGCGATCGCCACGCGGCGCTTGTCGCCGGTGGCTGCGGATTCGAGTGTGGCGTCCAGGTCGGCGGGTTCTTTCTGTTGCTCGTAGTAGAAGTTGCGGCGTTGGGGTTGGTAGCCGGCTTCGCGTACCAGCCGACGAATCTCGAACTCGGTCATGCGAAAGGCCGCGCCTGCCAGCCTTACCACGTTCTCTTCAATCATCAGGCTGCCCATGTCGTTGCAGCCATAGCGCAGGCTGACCTGCCCGACCTGCCCGCCCTGGGTTACCCAGCTTGCCTGGCAGTTCTCGAAGTTATCAAGGTAGATACGCGCGACGGCTTGCGTGCGCAGGTAGTCGTGTGCGCCAGCCATATGCACGTCGTGCATGCGGTTTCCTTCGGCCTGAAACGTCCAGCAGATGAAAGCCGTGAAACCGCCGGTCTCGTCCTGCAATGCGCGCAGGCGTTCAAGGTGTTCAATGCGCTCGGGAAACGTTTCGACGTGGCCGAACATCATGGTTGCGCTGGTGCGTATGCCCAGCTTGTGGGCCTGGCGCATTGGCTCAAGCCACGCGTCTGCGCCGCCTTTCTTGGGGCAGATGATTCCGCGCACGCGGTCGTTCAGGATCTCGGCGCCACCGCCGGGGATGCTCTGCAGGCCGGCGGCCTTGAGCTCACGCAGGACCTCGGGCAGCGTCATCTTCCAGAACATGGCCAGGTGCTGGATCTCGCTGGGGCTGAACGCGTGGTTGTGCAGGCCCATGTCGCGAAACAGGCCCAGCATGTCGGCGTAGTACTTCAGCGGCAGCTTTGGGTTGTGGCCGCCCTGCAACAGGATTTCGGTCCCGCCGAGATCGAGTGTTTCCTGCGCCTTGGTGCGCAGCGCCTCAGTGTCCAGCGTGTAGGCATCTTTATCAAGCGGCCGGCGATAGAAGCTGCAGAAGTCGCAATCGGTGATGCACACGTTGGTGTAGTTGATGTTGCGGCTGATCACGTAGGTGACCAGGTCGGCGCGGCCGGCGGCGTGCATTTTCCGATCGCGGACGGTGTCCGCCAGTGCCGCCAGCTCATGCACGGGCGCGTGCCCAAGCAGGTACAGGCCCTCATCGGGTGAGATGCGTTTGCCCTCAAGCACCTTGTCGGCTACGCGCAGGAACTCAGCTGGTGTTGCCCTGGCAATCATGCCGGCACTATAGACCGGCATCGCGCAACGGAAAGCCACCGAGCTGCAGGGCTGGTCTTCATTGCTGGGGCATTGGTTGCAGGATCAGCGCTCAATACCGGTGCCTTACCACACCGGACATCGCGTTTCTTGATCGCGCGTTGGCCCGGCGTGATCGCGCCAATGGCGCCGATCTGCCTGGCTAGGCCAGCTTGATGGCATCGAGCACTCTGTCCACCGCAGACCTGGGCAGCTCACTCAACGCTGATGCGCGGCGCGCAAACTCCAGCAGCCCCTTCAGCGACTGCGGCCCAAGGTCGTGAATAATCACTTCTTCCAGATAATGCCCAAGCTCGGCTTCGCTCCAGCCGGTGTCCATGGCAGCGTAGCGAATTGCGCTATAGGTCAGCTCGCGCCCCTGCCGCAGCGCCGTGTGCAGCCGCTTGTGCAACGCGGGTGTCAGCAGCGCGTCGGGCCCCGCCCAGACCGCGAACACGAACGGCAGGTCAGTCAGGATCTTCCATTCGGCTGCCAGGTCAACGAACACGCGGTCCTGCTCCACTTTGCGGCCGCGCAGGCAGGCATCACCGATCAGCAACACGGCGTCTTCGTTGCGCTGTGCAAGCGACTCGGGCAGAACATCCACCTGCTCGTAGGCCGGCCGTGCGCCGACTTCGTTCAGCACGACACGCGCCAGCGCGTTGCTGGTGCGGCTTGCGGCGGAAAGCGCGACGGTCTTGACATTGGAAAGCTCTTCGCGCGTAAACAGGCCGACGCTGTCAACCGTGCCGTCGGCGGAAATCCCCAAGTCCGGGAAAAAGCTGAGCGCGGGCTCGCGCAGCGCCTCAACCACGGGCAGCAGGCCAATGTCCAGCTTGCCTTGGCGCATCAGGTCTGACAGCCGTGCCGGGGTATCGGGTACCAGCTCAATGTCTTCGTCATGCCGCAGCGCGATCCACAACGGCATCGCGTTGAGATAGCTGACGACTCCGATGCGGATTTTGCCGGCCATGCCTGCGAACCTTAGTCAACGTCGGGCCGGCCGCAAGCGAGCGCGGGTTTGCACTGACGGAACTCACAACCGGGGCATTCTGGTGACAATTTGCTAAGATCTCGGCCTGCCACTGTATTGTCCACGAACGAACGCCGGAGGTTCATCATGCGCAGACTCTTGCTGCTCGTTGCTGCACTCGTTGGCTTGGTTGGTATTGGCGGGTGCGGCGGGCGTTCCATCATTGATGAAAAGACGCGGGAGACCAACCGCCTCGAAATGACCGGCGCGTACGAGGTCACGGGGCTGACAGTCAGCTTCAAGCCACTACAGGACTGGGAAATCCCGGACGAGGAGTGGCGGCTGTGGGTTGCCGGATGGAGCGTGGACTTCCAGAAGGAAATGAACAGCGAGTGCTACAAAAATATCACGCACATCAAGGACGCAAGTGAGGCAACCAAGTCCTACGTTGAGTGCGACATATACGAGATGGACAAGGGCGGCAGCTTCGGGGTAGGCGGCGCCGGATTTGCGCGCGCAAACGTAAGAATCACTGACGCCAAGACCGGCGAAGTGCTGTATGAGGGCAAACTCGAGGGCAAGGGCAGCAGTGGCGTGTTCGAGACCGCCACGGCCCAGGGACGCTTCAAGTTCAGCGTGCTGAACCTCGCGCGCCAGATCAGCGATCTGCTTGAAACGGGCACGGCGCGCCAGCCCGATTAGGCGCATTCACCCATTTACGCTTGCCGGGCGGGGGCGGAGAAGCGCTTGCGCGCGCCTTCTCAGCTTCGACTTCGGTGTCTGTCGCGGGCGGGTCAAAGTTCAACAACCTGCGGATGGTGCGGCACATCGAGCGCCTGCGTCCACTACTCGGTTTCGCGCATGAACCGGTCGATGTCTTTGTCCTTGCCCACGATCATCAGCACGTCGTTTTCGCCGGGCGTTGTGTCCGGGCCGGGGATGCTGATGTTGTTGCCGTCCGCGCTGCTGATCGCAACCAGGTTCACGCTGAAAGTCTTGCGCAGGTTTAGCTCAAGCAGCGTCTTTCCAATCACGGCGCGCGGCGCCTTGACCTGTACGAAGCTGTGCTCGGTGCCGATCTCGACTGCCTCAAGCAGGCCCGGCTTTGCAAGTTTCTGCGCCAGCTTCAGGGCTGCCTGTTCTTCGGGCATGATGACTTCGTCAGCGCCAAGGCGGCGCAGAATCGTGGCCTTGATGCGGTCGTTGGCGCGCGCAATCACGCGGGGATAGTCCAGGTCACGCGCTGCCAGCATCGCAAGCTGCGTGGCCTCGAAGTTCTCGCCGATGGCGACCACCACGGTGTCGACTTTTCCGAGCCCCAGCGAGCGCAGGGTCTCGAGTTCCCGGGCGTCGGCGGTCACTGCAAGCGCGACCTTGTCCTTGATCTGGTCCACCACTGCGGGCACCGTGTCGATGGCGATGACCTCAAGGCCATCCTTGGCCAGCGCCTCTGCCAGCGCCATGCCGAAACGACCCAGACCGATGATGGCAACTTTCTGCACTGAACCCTCTTTCTGCCGGCTTTGCTTCAGCCGATCATGATGTTCTCTTCAGGATACTCAAACCTGCGCTGTGCCCGGCGGCCGATCGCCAGCACCAGCGTCAGCGGCCCGATTCGCCCGATGTACATGCACGCGATGATGATGATCCGCCCGGCAGGGGTCAACTCGCTGCTCATGCCGCTGCTGAGGCCCACGGTACAGAATGCGCTGGAGGCTTCGAACAGAACATGCTCAAAACCGTAATAGTCCCCCGCCATGTGGTCGGCTTCGGTGACGCACAGCGCCAGCGTGGCGGCGGAAATGAACACCATGGCCAGCACCAGCATGACCAGCGACTTGCGGATCAGCGACTCAGGGATTCGGCGGCGGAATGCTTCTGTGGGGCGTCCGGTAAACGTAGCCGCCACCGACAGGATCATTACGAAAAACGTTGTGGTCTTGATGCCGCCGGCCACGCTGCCCGGGCTGCCGCCGACAATCATCAGCAGGATCGTCCAGAACTGCGTGGCAGTGCTGGTTGACGGAGTATCCACGCTGTTGAACCCGGCAGTGCGCGCCGCCATCGACTGGAACAGCGCAGCCGCCAGCTTGTCGTCCCAATCCAGTTCCCTGAGCGTGTAGTTCCATTCAAAGACCAGCATGCCGGCCGTGCCGATCAGCAGCAGGGCCGCGGTCATGGTCAGGATGATCTTTGACTGCAGGCTCAGTCGCGGGATCGGCTGGCCCTTCACTCTGCGCTTGATGAACGAAACACGGCGTGCCCACGGGTGCGCCCAGAACCGGAATGTCGTTACCTCCATGATCGCGGTAAAGCCAAGGCCGCCCATGACGACAAGCCATGAGATGCTCAACACGACCGGCCAGTGCCCGACATAGCGCACCATGCTGTCCGAGTAGAGAGAAAACCCCGCGTTGCAGAACGCGCTGATGCTGTGAAACATCGAATAGTAGAGCTGCTCGCCTGCCGGCAGCACGTTGCCTGCCGCGTCTACCCAGTGGCCGTAAAGCAGGAACACACCAAGGCCCTCGCACACCAGCGTGGTACCCAGAATCCAGACCGTGACCCGCCCGACGCGCCCGATCAGGTCAAGATTCATCACTTCCCCAACGGCGGCGGCACCCTTGACGCCCATGCCGCGCCCAAACGCGAGGCCGAAGAAGGCAGCGAACGTCATGATGCCCAGACCGCCCATCTGCACCAGCGTGATGATCACCAGCTGACCAAAGCGCGTCCAAGCCGTGCCCGTATCCAGCACTGTCAAACCGGTCACGCATGTAGCCGACGTGGCGGTAAAGAACGCGTCAAGAAACGTAACTTCCTGCTCCGGCGCATGGGCACCTGGCAGCATCAGCAGGCCGGCGCCGATGAGAATCAGCCCGGCGAAGCTGCCGAGAAACACGTGCAGAGGGCTTTGCACCAGGCGCGTCACGAAGCTGACCAGGCGCAGCAGCCGCACCATTACAAAAGACAGCAATCCCGCCTGGGTCAGGTAGGCGAATGCCGTGAGCGTGGTGGGTTCGTCCAGGTAGGCTGCGCCCCAGGGCGAAACAACGAACAACCCGAGCCCCATCAGGGCGCCGACCAGCAGCGCCATCGTGTCGCCGGGGGCCTGCCGCCAGCCCTCCTTCAGGTTGCGCGCCAGGACAAAGACGCCCACGGTCTCGCCGATCAGTGCAATCAGGCACAGCGCCTGGAACAGCGCGATGAACGACTCCCAGCGCTGCGGGAACACCTCACCGTGGAACAGCAGAAAGCTGGCAAGTGCCAGCAGCGCTATCGGCGCGTTGACCCAGAAGCAGCGCGCACGCCATTTCTCGACCCGTTCGTCGGTCAGAATTCGATGGATCAGCCTGGTGTCGCCCAACGATGACCTCAGCCTGCACGCCGCCCAAACCGGCGGGCAGTGTCCGCGCGGCCAGACAAATGAGGATGCCGGCAACAGCCTCCTCTTCAACGCCTGCGGGGTTAGCTGACGGGCTCGGGCCGAAGAAGATTGGCCCTACGCTGTTGCGATTAGCCCCAAGGATCCTGGGTCCCCCGCTTTCGCCCCACGCAGGGCAAAACTCGGCGATGCAATCAGGCTATCGCAACGAACTTGACGTGTCAAATCAACGCAAAGGATTGGCCAAAGGCAGGTTAGGCCGACACCGCGCGCGCCAGCGTCCGATAATCGCGCTCTTCGCTGCCGCATTGATGGACGCCGGCTTTTGCTGGAACTGACCGCGGCAGCTTCGCGTCTCACTTGTCATACCCCGGCTTTCCCCTCTGGAGTTTTCGATGCAGCGTGTACTGGCATTTCTGGTTACCCCGGTCCTGTTGCTGTGCGCATTCGGATTCGGCGGCGAAAACGGAAATGTCCTCGCAGATCCCAAGGACAAGCGCGAAGACAAAGCCGAAGACGAACCCGATAACAAACCCGTGAAAGAGGGTGACGCGTTCAAGAAGTCTGAAGCGCCGGACACTACCGATGCCACCATCAAGCCCTTTCGCGATGGCACGGCCAAGGCCGCGTACAGGGTGACGGTTCTCCACGATCCGAAGTCCGGCCAGTACTGGGAAACCACCTCGACGATGAAGGATGGAAGCGCGACCACGACCACCCGCTGGACGATCGTGCGTGTGGAAAGCGAAACGATCCTTGTCGAGAAGATAGAGATGAGCCTCAGGAAGTCCTCCAAGCACCGCTATGTGACGGCCTTCACGGTCAGCATGTCAGCAAGAGATAGTTTCGCCAATGTCAAGAAAGCTTGGATTGGCAAGCCCGGTGAGAAGGGCAAAGAAATCACGGTGATGGAAAAGCCTGTTCAGCCAGGTCCAGATGCCAAGGAAACGAACGAAGTGAAATACGAACACACGCAAGAAGAATTCGAAGGCCTTGAACTGGCGGGGAGATCCTGGAGCGGCATGAAGTCCACGACTAAGGACTTGCGTACGAGGCGCGTAACCAAGCTCTGGGAGGTCAGTAACGGCTGGTTTGACCGCATCATCAAGATGGAAACAGACGATGCGGTGACCGAACTCGTTGCTATGGGGGACGATGGCCAAGCCCTGCTGAAGTGGGACGATGTCGAAAAAGACGAGAAGAAGCCTCGCGACGGCTAGCGTCAACTCTTGCGCTTCTTGTGGGGGATGGGAACGCGGCAAAAATGAACAGGCTCCTGCCGATAGGGTTGGTGTCGAAACCATCCCTGCAGGAGCCTGCAACGCCGCAACTTCCATCGGCACTCGCCGCATGAATGCCACAACTGCATGCGTCGAGGCTAGGGACCGCCCAGCATCTGCCGGCTGATCCGCTTGCCAAGCTCGACGGACGGTTGATCGTAGGCGTTTACGCCCAGTACCTTGGATGCGTACGTGGTTGCTGCCATCAAGCCCATCACCAGCTCACCGACTGTCTCCGCGCTCAAGCGCGGCAGCACCAGCGTGGCGTTGGGTCGCCCCCGCGCAGTTGCCGCATCGGCCGTGCCCGCCTGCTGGGCGTTGATCACCTGACCCAACGTGCGGCCCTTGACGTATGGGCACCCGAACAGGTCCCACTCGAAGTCGCCGATTGCCACGTCCGGCACATGTTTCTCGATTCGCACGAACACCAGCAGCTTGTCGTTCGGGCCGTCCATGAACAGTTGCAGTTGTGCGTGCTGGTCCGTCGCGCCGACGGCCCGGATTGCAGTCTGGCCCTTGCCGTCCTTGCCAAGGCTCTCGTCCCACAGTTGCACGAACCAGTCTGACAAGTACTCAAGCCGCGAACTGTAAGGCATGAACACAATGCCGGTCTTGCCGTGCTTGAGGCACAGGTCGGCGGCCAGCACACCAAGGCGCGCGGGCCACAACTTCGCGGGCTCACCATTGGCGCATACGCCGGCCATACGGTCAGCGCCGTGCAGCAGCGACGCCACGTCAAGGTTCAGCAGCGCAGCGGGCAGCGTGCCAGCCGGCGTAAGCACCGAGAAGCGCCCGCCGATCGCCGCGTGGATGTCCGCGCTTTCCAGGTTGTGGCGTCGCGTGAACTCGCGCAGCGGGCCCTGTTCCGGGTCGGTCACCGTCAGCACGTGGTCAGAAAGCTCCAGCCCTGCGTGCTGCAGCAACCTGACCACGTGGCCCAGCGCAACCACGGTCTCCAGCGTGCCGCCGGACTTGCTGACCGCCACAAACAGCGTCTGCTTCAGCTCAATGCGCGCCAGCACGCGCGCCAGCAGCGCGGGGTCTGTATTGTCCACCACATGCAGCTCAGGCATTGACGTGTCAAGATATGCCAGCGCCTGCGCCAGCATTTTCAGGCCAAGCGCGCTGCCGCCGATGCCAAGCAGAACAAGGTGCCCGAAGCGGCCCATGCGCGGCTGTGCGATGCGCAGCACTGACTCAAGTTCGCTGGCGGCTGCCGCTGACGCCAGGTAGTAGTGCGCCCCCTCGCCGCGCTCTTGCTCAACCACGGTGCGCAACTCCGCCACACGCCCGTCCAGCGCCAGAACGTCCGCCGCAGAAATACCGTGCTCGCCCACTTTGTCGGCGGTCAGGTTCGTGATGTCCAGCCGGATGGATTCACCCATGGGCGTACTGGTCTCCACAACAATCAGCGCAGCAATGACCGTCCTGTCATTTCGCCCGGCGGCCTAACACCCATCAAGTCAAGCACCGTGGGCGCCACGTCGGACAACCTGCCGCCGTCGGCCAGTTTTCGGGGCGGGTGTTTGCCGCACAGTATCAGCGGTACTCGGTTGTGGCTGTGCTGTGTGCTGGAGGCCATACCGTCAGCGCGAGCCAAGACCGGCGATGCATACGACGTGCCCTTTTCCTGGTTTCGCGGATTCCTGGCGGCGTCGGCACTCAGCAGCATTTCTTCAGCGTTGCCGTGGTCGGCCGTCACCAGCACGGCGTAGCCTGCCTGCTCGGCTGCAACCACAACCTCGCGCAGCGCCTTGTCTGTGGCCTGAATTCCCTTGACCGCGGCCTCGAAGATGCCCGTATGGCCGGTCATGTCAGGGTTGGCAAAGTTCACCAGCACGAACGGGTATTTGCCGCCGGCAAGGGCGGCGCAAACGTTGCGCGAAACTTCAGGCGCGCTCATCTCTGGTTGCAGGTCATACGTCGCGACTTTGGGCGACGGTACCAGCGCGCGGTCTTCGCCCGGGTTCGGCTGCTCCACGCCGCCATTGAAAAAGTACGTTACATGGGCGTACTTCTCAGTCTCGGCGCAGCGGAACTGCGCCTGCCCCTTGCCCGCAAGCCACTCGCCCAGCGTGTTCTTCAGCGATTGCGGCTTGTACATCACGTGGGCCGGTATGTCTGGCGCGTAGCTGGTCAGGGTCACGAGCGTGCATTGCGGCTGCTTGCGCCGTGCAAAGCCGTCAAAGCCGGGCTTGGTGAGCGCCCAGCAGAACTGGCGTGCGCGGTCAGCTCGAAAGTTGAAAAAGATGACAGCATCGCCGTCGCGCATGTGGCCCAGGGGCTCGCCGTGCGAGACGATGAAGCGGGGCTTGATGAACTCGTCAGTGACGCCGGCGTCGTAGTTGTCCCGAATTACCTGCGCCGCATCGGTGCCGGTCTCGGCTTCGCCCAGCGTGTACAAGTCCCAGGCGCGCTGCGTGCGGTCCCAGCGCTTGTCGCGATCCATGGCATAGTAGCGGCCGCAGACAGAGGCGATGCGGCCCATTCCTGTTGCCGCGATCTTTGCGTCAAGGCGCTCGACGTGGCCCAGTCCGCTTGTCGGCGGCGTGTCGCGGCCGTCCGTGATGACGTGAAAGAACACGCGGTCGCCATCAAAGTTCACGCCCTTCAGCCAGTCCAGCAGCGCGAAGTAGTGCCGGTCAACGCTGTGCACGCCGCCGTCGCTGGTGAGGCCGATCAGGTGGATTGCCCCGGTGCTGCCCGCGGCATTCAGCGCCTGCTTCAGTGCCGGGTTGGCGGCAAATTTCCCTTCGCGGATTTCTTTGTCGATGCGCGTGATGTCCTGCCACACAATGCGCCCGGCGCCCAGGTTCAAGTGGCCGACTTCCGAGTTGCCGAACTGTTCTGCGGGCAAGCCAACTTCTTCGCCGCATGCCGCAATCGTGGTGTGCGGGTGATCCTGCCACAGCGCGTTGAAGCACTCGGGGTTGGCTGCAGCCACTGCATTGCCGGGCCCGGGCGGGGCAACACCCCAACCGTCAAGGATGACGAGCAGAACCGGCGAAGTCATGGGCGCAGGATAGCAGCAACCGCGCCACGTTTTAGCCTGTGAAATGCCGGGGGTTGCGTGACTTTTGCGCCGCCATTACCATTCCGCGCTCATTCGGGCTGGTAGCTCAGTTGGTAGAGCATCTGAATGGCATTCAGAAGGTCAGGGGTTCGATTCCCCTCCAGTCCACCAGACTTCGCAGCCTCGGACTATCGTCCGAGGCTGCTTCGTCTGGCGCGCCATAGCCAATGCGCGACAAGACCTTGAGGGTGCCAGCTGCGAAGTCTGGTGTCCGCCGTAGCCTTGGCGAAGGCGGACTATTGCGAACGCTGAGAAGGCAGCCGATGACGTTCTTCTACGTGTACGTGCTCAAGAGCATTTCACATCCAAATCAAATCTATACAGGTTTTACCGAAGACCTGAACAAGCGGCTGTCCGATCACGACGCAGGCCGTGCGAGGCACACCTCTAAGTACGCGCCATGGCAATGCTTGGTGGCGTTGCGGTTCCCGACGAAGCACAAGGCGCTGGAATTCGAGCGCTATCTCAAGACAGGTTCAGGACGAGCTTTCCTCAAGCGGCACTTCCTGCTATCAGACGATTGACAAAGCCGCGCCCTGCATGTCGGCGGGCACTTCGGCATTGAAGTACTTGAGCACTGTTGGCGCGAAATCCATCAGACTGAAAGCCGGCAACTCGCCCTTGGCGGGCACGGAGCATCCGGCCATGGCAAAGCAGCCGTGCCAGTTGTGGTTGGCGTCGTCGGGGCCGGTGTCGTTCTCGAACACGTGCAGCGGCGCGTTTTCTTCCGTCGGGATGCTGCCGATGCTGCGCCAGCCCAAATCGCCAAAGATCACGATCAGATCCGGCGGGATGTTCTTCACGACCTTGTAAGTTTCCTGCGCCGTGTAGACGTGGGTGGTCAGCGGTCGCCCCTGGTCGTCGGGGATGGCCTTTAACTTCGCGGTCAGCTCTGCCAGCAGCGCGGGCACTGCTGCGGGTTCGACGATGCCCTCGGGTTCACGGTCCTTGATATTCAGCATGATGCGCGAGTAATAGCCGCCCTCGGCCCAGACTTTCGTGCGCGACCAGTCAATCTGCCCTGCCTTGATCAGCTTGCTCATGCCGACCAGTTCTTTGGGGCGCTCTTTCAGCGTGAGGTAGCCTTCACGGATCAGCCACTCATTGATGCGGATGCCGCCATCCATGCCGCGCGCGCCGTGGTCGCTGACGACGGCGATTGCCGTGTCGGGGTCGTTTTCATAGGGCGCGATCAGCTCGCCCATCAGCTTGTCGCACAGTGCATAGTAGTCGCGCATCGCGTTGTTCAGCGGGTGGTTGGGCACATAGTGCCGATGCTTTTCGTCGGTGTAGCGCCACAGCACGTGCACAATCCGGTCGGTGCCCATCTCGACCATCATGAAGAAGTCCCACGGCTTGTTCGCCAGCAGGTGGCCGGCGAGCTTGAAGCGGCGCTGCGCCATGGTGATCAGCGTGTCGAGGATTTCCTGTTTGTTCTCGCTGCGAAAATCTTCGGCGTCGGGTATGTAGTCGCAAACCGACATCACTTCCTGCTTGAGCGTCGCCGGATACGTCCAGGTGCCTTCCATGTCCGGCAGCGGAAAGCCGCTAACCATAACGCCGTTGAGCGGCTTGGGCGGGTAAGTTTGCGGCACACCCAGGATGATGTTCTTGAGGCCCTGCTTGCTCAGCACGTCCCAGACGCGCGGTTCGCGGACCATCCTGCCGTCGGCAAAGACGAATGCGTCGTAGCTGTAATCCTTGCGGTTGCGAAAACCGTACATGCCCAGTGTGCCGGGGTCTTTGCCGGTGACCATGCACTGCCAGGCGGGAATGGTGATTGGCGGAATGGTGCTGCGCATGCGCGCCCATACGCCGCGCTCACGCAGCCGCGTAAGATTGGGCATGCGGTCGGCCCAGCGGTCAAAAGCCAGCGAAGGTTCAAGACAGTCCAGTCCGACAACCAGCAGGCGTTTGGGCATGGCGTGATGTTTGCTTCTGGTCGCGGAAAGGCAAGTGCCATGGGCGAGAACACCCGCGCTGACGCTCACCCCCCGACCGGCACACAGGCTGTGGACGACCTTGATGCAGCTGTCTACGAACACCTCAATGCCGTGGTCGCGCAGTTTACCTTCGACCTCCCAGCCTCCGGCGTTCAGCTGAAACCAGACGGCTCTGGGCAGCGGGTCCATGGTCAGTACTTCGGCGCAGACTTCGTGCTCGTGTTCTGCGGCGCGGAATACGTCAACAATGTCCACGGGGCCGGGCACTCCTTGCAGCGTGCGGTAGCACTTCATGCCCTCGATCTCAGTGTGGCCGGGATTGACGGGAATAACCTCGTAGCCGGCACCTTGCAGATACAGCGCGATGGCGTGGCTGGTGCGGTGCGATTTCGGCGACATGCCGAGAACGGCGATGCGGCGGGCGGCTTTAAGGATCTGGCAGGCTGGGTCCATGGGCGTCGCAGGAGGCAGGAGTGGAACGTCGGCACCACGGCGCTACGCCCCATGGCCTAATCCCTTCGCCCTAAACCCCATCCCCCACAATCAATAATGCTCGCCGCTCTTGCGCACATGCACCCAGGGCTCGCCTTCTTTCAACATCCGGCCGCCAATGACTTCGGCAGCGATGATGTTGTGCTCGGTGCTTGGCTCCAGAACGCGCAGTACGCGGCACTCCAGAAAGCCCAGCGCGTCGGGCAGGTACGGCGTGTTGTTGTCTGTGCGCTTAATCTGGCTTCCGGCAAACGGGTCTTGCCCAATATCAAAGCCGCGCGCGAAACGGCCCATGATGGCCTGGTCATCCTTGCCCAGCAGGTTGACAGCAAAGTGCGCGAACCGGCTCATCTGGCGCATGATCGGCCGGTCCTGTTTGACGGCAACGGTAACGGCAGGCGGCGAAAACCCGGCTTGGCACACCCAACTGGCGAGAAACCCCGCCCGCTGGCCGTTGTTCTCGGCTGTGATGATGTAGAGGCCGGTGGGTACGCGGCCAAGTGCCTGCATGTCGGGGGGCGCTTCGGGCATGTTTTCGTTGCCGGTTGTCAGTCGTCGGTTGTCAGTTTTCGGCGTCACGTTGCCGCCTGCTCTGGCGTTCAACCTTCTCCGCCGCAGGCCCCTTCCATCAAACACCCGGTCTGAAAACTGACAACTGGGAACTGACAACTAAATGTAAACCCGCGCGACGCGACGGCCCAGTCCGCACAAGATCTCATAGGGGATGGCTTCTGCCCATGCAGCGACCTCGTACAGGCTGATGGCATCGCCGACCAATGTTACTTCGTCACCCACCGCAGCGTCCGGTACGTGGCCAACGTCGATTGTGGTGTAGTCCATGCTCACGCGCCCGACGACAGGGCAGCGCTTGCCGCGCACCAGCACCTGCGCACGGTTGCTCAGACTTGTACGGTAGCCGTCGTTGTAGCCGACCGGCAGGGTCGCAATGCGCATTGGCGCCGGCGTATAATAGGTGCGGTTGTAGCCGATGGGTGTCCCCTCGGGCACGTCCTTGAGAAACAGGATGCGGCTCTTGAGCGCCAGAACCGGCTTCAACGCCTGCTCCCAGCCCGACTCGCCACCGGGCAAGAGGCCCCACAGCGCGATGCCGGTGCGCACCAGGTTGAACTGGGCACTGGGATGATTCCAGACAGCAAGGCTTGAGCTGGCATGCAGCGCCAGGTCGCCATAGCCAAGGCGGTCGGCCACCTCGGCTGCCAGGTTGAAGTACTCAATCTGGCGCTGGGTGAACGCGGGGTTCTCCTCATAGGGAGAACTGAAGTGCGTGCACAATCCCACCAGCTCAAGATTTCGCAGGCTGCGCAACTTGTGCAGAAAGGGCACGGCTTCGAAGGGCTGCATGCCAAGGCGCCCCATACCGGTGTCGATCTTGAGGTGGACGCGCACCGTTGCCCCCTGGCGCTGGGCCTCGGCGTTAAGTTCGCTGGCCATCTGAACGGTATGCAGGTTGACTTCGATGTCGCGGGCAACGACAGCGGGCATTTCACCGGGAATGATGCCGCCGACGATCAGGATCGGTGCTGTGATGCCCGCATCGCGCAGTTCAAGGGCCTCGCCGCTGTCGCCGACGCCAAGATGATCGATGCCTTGCCCAACCAGAAGTCGCGCCATCTCAACGGCGCCATGGCCATAGGCGTTGGCTTTGAGCACCGCCATGACCTTGGCCCCGGGCGCACGGGCACGGATCGCGCGAAGGTTGTGGCGCACGGCAGCAGTGTCGATTTCAGCCCAGACGCGGTGCATAGGGAACCGGTGTTCGGGAATCGGGAATCGGGAATCAGCAACTGGCGCGATTCCCGATTCCCGATTGCCGATTCCCGAGGTCAGTTACTTCTTCTTTTCAAGGCTTTCCTTGCGCTTGCGTTCTTTGGCGCGCTTCATCTTCGCGCGCTTGTTCTTGAGGTGACCCTTCTTGCTGCTGTTGTATCCCATGATCGTTCCTATTCCGTTTTGATGCTGGCTGCCCACTGCCGAATCTGGCTGGAATGCTCGTCGGCATCCGACGCCAGGATGATGCCGACCACAATGTAAGTACCGAGTTTGTTTTTCAGTGCGATGACCTGCACTTCGCCGCCCTGCATGGCTGTCCAGGCGACTTCGCCCTCTGTCTTCACCTCTGGCACGCCCGCGGCAATCTTGGGCGCGTACTCCTTCACCGCTGCCGCCAGGTCCATCTGGTCCTTGCTGGCATGGTACAAGATCGCGCCCGCAGCCTGCTTCAACCAGTCGTTCCAGTGTGATTCGCCTTCCGTGCCTCCGGGCGCCTTTGTGTTGCAGACTCCGGCAACATACTTCAGGTCCTTGGGCAGGTCAGGCTTTGCGTGCTTCAACAGCTCAGAGCGGCCGTCCTTGCTCAATGCAACCCATCCGCCCACCGGCGCGGCCTGTACTTTCTGGTAGAGGAACGGGTCTTCCCTGGGTGTGTCGTCGGCCTTGTTGGCCGGCGGTGCGTCATTGACCGGCGCGGGCTTACAGCCGCCAGTCGCGTCACCATCCGGCTGGTTGTTCACGGCACCGCCGCCACAACCGGCAAGGGCCAAAGCGATCAGTAACAGGCAGGTAATCCGGTAGGTCATGGTCTCTGTCCTTCGGGGCGCGATGGTAACGACGGCGCGCGGCTCGCGCTAGAACTCATCCAGGCGGTCGGTGTCGCGCTCCGGCGTTGGCCTGGTCTGAAACCGGGGCGGCTCTGGACGTACCGCCTCAGGCTCGCCGGCCGCGGGTTCCGGCCCTGCTCGTTCAAGATCGCGCAAGCGGTCCATGCTGTTGGCAATCTCGTACGAAACCAGCGTCTGGCCCGCAACCACGAGCACCAACGCCAGCAGGGCGCGCTGCAACCACAGCGCCCCACGCACGGGCCGGCGGGCAAAGGCGGCTAGCGGCCTGGAACGCGCAACGGTCAAGCTGCGGGCCGGGACTACCTGCCCGCACTCGGGACAACGCAGGCGTCTACCCGCGTAGAATGGGCTGAGGCTGCGTTGCCATCCGCAAGCACATTGGGCAGTCAGGCGCATGCTCCAAGTATAGCCAAGGGGCCGGGTCGGGCCAGCCGGGTCCGCTGCCTGTCAGTGGCCGCTGCGGGCGACATACGCGACTACTCCTTGCGTGAACGCCGCCGGCGAATAGAATCTCTCCGATCTCCCGGAAGCCGCTTAAACAAGGCGCTGTAAGACAGCGCAGACCCTGTGGAACCTGAGAACAACGAAGAAGGCGCCCAAGGCGAAGGGGAAGTCGTCTACGAAGACGACGATGCCGACCTTGACCTGGGCGACCTGGCCGAGCAACCGCACCGTGAAACCGTGCGCGAGCGCCTGCAAAAGGCGGCCAAGCGCCGCACGACGAAGGTGCAGGAGAAGAACTGGCACGATACGCCGGTAGACGTAACACCCAGCGGCCGGCACGAGGTCATTGAGTGGAGCGCCGAAGATGACATCGCCGACGATGACGTCAGCGAGATCGTCACAGGCCCAGGGGTCACGGACATCAGCGACCTTGATGAAAGCAGCCTTGGCGAGGATGGGCCCGCAGGCCCAATGACCGTGGCGTCCCGCGAGATGATGGAAGTAGAAGACGTAGACGACGAAACGGATATCGGCGAGTTTGAGATTCCGATTGAGCCCGGCTCAGGCAGTTGCGGGCCGATGACGGTGGCGGCGCAAGCAATGGACGCGGCGTTTCCGCCGGAAAAGAGATCGGAAGAGGCAGGTGACGAATTGACCGCTTCGACGCTGGGTAAGACGGAGGGCCCGCCGGAAACTGCCCTGGAATGGGAATCGAACATCGCGCAAGATCAAGCGGATACGGGGGATGAAGGTCACGCGAGTCTCGAAAATCAGGCTGGTCAAACGGAAAACTTGCTGCTAGATAAAGCGGCGCAGAAACCCGACCCGGATCCGGAAGCAGCACACACCCCCGCGCAAACGTATTCGGCGGAGGGTCCGTACCAGTCCGACGACGGTGCAGCAGCCTTGGAAGTATCTTCGGTGGCTGTTCGTTCTGGGGACGAAAACGAAGAAAGCAGCAGTCAGTCAGACGAGCATGAGTATAGTTCTGGCGCAATCGCAACGGCCAGCGAACCCGAGGAGCTTGACCTTGGGGGAGAAGAAGAAGAAGAAGGTCAAGCAAACCAACAGGATAGCGCGGACGCCGACGGGCCCGAGATGGTCTCGGCAGAGTCGACTCCCGCGGAGCCACGAGAAGAAGTTTCTCAACAGCCGGAGGTATTCACCGTGGGTGATGATTCGGGTGCGCCCCTCGGGCGCGGACTAGACGTAGGTACAGCCAACCTGGTAGCGGCCCGCATGGATGAAGAGGGCAGCATCGAGTTCTTTCCGGCACGCAACGCGTTCCTGGACGTTCCCGAAGACCCGTACACCTTGAAGATGCTCAAGGGCCAGGGTGTTCCGTACATCAAGCGCGAGAACAAGCTCTTCATCATTGGTGAAGATGCCTTCGAGCTTGCGAACATTTTCAACCGCGAGATGCGCCGGCCGATGAAGAACGGCTTGATCAGTCCCACCGACGCGGACGCAATGCCGATGGAAGTCGAGCTGTTCAAGAAGATTCTTGGGCCGCCGCGTGCAGAAGGCGAGATGGTGTACTACTCCATCCCGGCTGACCCGGTCGACAGCACGATGAATATCGTGTACCACACGAACATCGCCAACGGCCTGCTTGAGCGCCTTGGCTACCGCGGCCACCCGTTCAACGAAGGTCAGGCCATCGTGTTCAGCGAACTGGGCGACGACGAGTTTACCGGCATCGGCATTTCCTGCGGCGGCGGCATGGTGAACGTTTGCGTATGCTTCCGCAGCATGCCGGTCATCAGCTTCTCGACGGCCAAGGGCGGCGACTGGATCGACCAGCAGGCCGCGCAGGTCATGGGTTGCGCTGCTTCCAAGATCACTGCAGTCAAAGAGCGCGGTGTTGACATCAACGCGCCCAAGACGCCCGAAGAAGAAGCCATCGTCATCTACTACCGCCACCTGGTCAAATACTCGCTCGACAACATCGTAAAGAAGTTCTCGGTCACCAAAGACATCCCCAATTTCCCCAAGCCGGTACCCATCGCTGTTTCAGGCGGTACCAGCAAGGTTGGCGGTTTCATTGAGGTGTTCAAGGACGAGTTCAGCAAGATGGCCAGCAAGTTCCCGATCAAGGTAAGCGAGATCCGCAAAGCCGAGGACCCTCTCAATGCCACGGCCAAGGGATGCCTTCTTGCAGCACTGAGTCACGAGGACTAGAATCAAGCCTCGGCAAATCCGACCGTGAAAACGCGCCCGGTGCCCACCGGGCGCGTTGTCTAGGTAACCAAACGCAGGTGATTCGACATGGCGGACCTGGCAAAACTGGCAAGTCTCTCTAAACGCCTCAAGACATCCGAGGCCAAGACGCACGAAGAGCGTTCGCCCCTTGGTTTGGGTGAGGCCCCGGCGCCAGGCCCCGGTGACGACTATGGCGACGACACCGGAACGTCAACGGCCAGCGCGCCGGCACCGGCCTACTCAGCCCCGGCCGGTACCGGCGGTGGCGGCGGACCAGCCCCGAAGGTGACCGTAAACGTTGACATGGGCCCGGTGACGGAAATGCTGGGGCGCATCCGCGACGAGTTGCGAAACCTGCGCGACGAAATCGGCAAGACACGCAAAGAAGGCATGAAGGTCGACCTTGGCGGCGATTCTGCCGAGCTGATGGACCAGGCGCTCAAGCACCTGAGCGCGGTAAGCAAGGCAAGCCGCGAACTCACGGAAAAAGTGGTCACCAGCATGCCCGAGTCGCGCTGGTACGCTGACCTGATCAACCTCGGACGCGAAGTCGGCGAGGGCATCGTTGCCGGTGGTGGCGGTGGCGGTGGCGGCGGGAATGCCGAAGAGATCACGGCAATCAAGGAACAACTTGAAATGCAGAAGACTCAGCTTACGGCGATTTTGAGCATCCTGCAGCGGCGCTAACGTACCGCAGTTTTCAGTGTTCAACGGCCAATGCCCTCGAGAACGGGGGCATTGAACATTTGACATCGATAATTGATCATTCGCGGCCATGCCAGTTCACCCAACCGCAATTATCGACCCTGCGGCAGCAATCGACACCAGCGCCGAGATCGGCCCCTACTGCGTCATCGGCCCCGGCGTTGTGATCGGCAAGGGAACTCGCGTCGGGCCGCACACCGTAATCGAAGGCCCGACCGTCATCGGCGAAAACAACCGAATTGGCAATCATTGCAGCCTGGGTGCTCCGCCGCAGGACCTCGGCTACAAAGATGACCCCACAAGGCTGGTGATCGGCAACAGCAACTTCCTGGGCGACTACGTGCAGGTGTCCCGCGGCACCACCAAGACCACCGCGCAAACCACCACCATCGGCAACCACACATTTCTCATGGCGTATTGCCACGTCGGCCATGACACTGCGGTCGCGGATCACGTCATTGCCGCCAACGCGGTACAGCTCGCCGGCCACGTCACCGTTGAAGAGCGCGTCGTGTTCGGCGGCCTCGTCGCCATTCATCAATTCGCGCGTGTCGGCAGATTTGCCATGGTCGCCGGGGGATCGGTAACCAGCATGGATATTCCTCCGTTTTGCCGCGTCGGCGGGTTCGGCTGTCCGGTGTACGGATTGAACGCCATTGGCCTGAAACGCAACGGCTTTGACCGCGACCAGATTAAGCGCCTGCGTGACGCCTACAAGCTGCTGTTCCGAAGCGGTACGCCGCTTGAGAAAGCGCTGGAAATGATCGAGTCAGACTTTCAGGACAGCCCCGCCGCCCAGCACTGGGTCACGTTCTTCCGCAGCACGAAACGCGGCGTGGTTCGGGTGCGCAGCGACAAAGAAGATTCCAGCGACTAGCGCAGGCCGCCCAGTTCCCGGTTTTCGCGCTCGGCCGCACTGATGCCCATGACCTGGTCCACCTCGGCCCTCCCCATGCGGGGCTCAAACGCTTCACGCGCAAGTTCGCCGCGCAGGCGCGCCACGAAGTCGCGCCCCCACTGTTGCGTGAACTCGCGGCTTGCCGGGTTGTGGCGCAGCTCGATCATCAATCCGCGCTGCAGGATGTCTGCGCCGCACCCGGCCAGGCGCTGCTCAATCAGCTCAATGGCGCGGCCGAAGTTGCGGTATGCGCGGTCGCAGCCGGCAAATGCAGCGGCACCCTTTCCGCGCAATCGCTTCGCCGGAACGAGCAGCTTCGCCATACTGTCGTCGAACGGCCTGAAATCCGCGTGGTGGTCGCCCTGCCCCCAGGTCGGTTCGCCGATCAGGATGCCATCATGCCGGGTCAGCACTTCCGCCGAGAAGTCGCGCGCGCAGTAAAGCGTGGTGACGGCCCCCGCCTCGGCAGCCCCCGCAGCGGCCATACGCGCGGTCTCAAGCGTATTGCCGCTGGAAGTAGCAAAGACGATAGCGATGCGAACGGTCATGGAAGTGTGCCGCGACAGCGATGGCGATTCGGCACTGACCTTGGGCCCGCCACCACTGAACGCCCGCCGCAGACTCAGGCCGGCTTGAACGAGAGTATCTTCGAGGGCCCCTGCAATCCCGGCACGTCGTGTAGGTACAGCGCCGTGCCGACGATACCGCGCCCGCCCGGGTATGCGTCATGGCGCGCCCCGCGCAGCCCGCACAGCACCTGCACCGGGTTGCCGGCTTCGTTTACCACACGCAGGCGCATCCACAACTCGTTGCCGGGCTCGGCTGCTGCCTTCTCGATCGATTCGTCGGACAGGTCTGCATCATCGGGATACACCACAGAGGCCATGCTGTAACCCGGCTCAGCGATGAACTTGGTGATGTCATAACCGAGTTCGCTTTTCAGGCTCCCGCTCAGATACACCGGCGTATATGGGGCGTTGTCGGTCGTGGCGTAGCTGACAGTCGCCAGTTGCGGCAACAGCCATCCCGCCGTCATAGGCTCCGGGCGTGACAATACCGGGCCGGCGACGTCGATGGCGGGAAGTGACAGATCGGTCAGGATGCAGGTGTCGCCCTGAAGCGGCTTCATGTCGCTAATGTCAAAGAAGAATCCTGCGATCGCCAGCACCGCGCCCGACGGGTTACGCACCGCCCGCGCGGAACAAAGAACCGGCACGACTTTGCCCTCGGCGCGGACCAGGCGGTAGCGCGCGACAATCGGCCGCGCATTCAGATTCATGGTTTCTGCGAAACGATCGACCAGGTCGTGGTCGTCGGGATGAATCGCCGATGCGGCGAAGTAGTGCTTGTTGTCCACGAAGTCCTGCAGGTCGTACCCAAAGGCGTGTCCGCTGCCACTGCACAGAAAGCGCATTGTGTAGAACTCATCATTTTCGCACACATAGGTCAGCCCGGGCAACTGTCGCAGCACCCAGTCTTCAATGCCCGATTGTGATTCCTCGGCTGACAATGCCATTGCCCATCTCGCCCATGGTTCAACGCTGGGATGATAGTCACGTCAAATTTACACATAGACCCTTCACACGCAAAGCAATTACTCGGCACGCGCCGTAAAGTTCGCGCGGCCGTCAGCGTCCCAGCAGACGGTGAGCAGGTTGGGGGCGCAGCATACCGGACAGTCCTCTACATACTCCTGATCCTGACCGGCGCTAGGGTCAACCGGCACCTCAATTTCTTCGCCGCAGTGGTCGCAGATGTATGTTCCGGCTTCATCCATGGGCCGGCGCCCCTACACCGGTCTTCAGGTACACGCGCAGCACACTGACATCCCCGGGGCCGATACCCGGAATGCGGGCGGCCTGCCCCAGTGTCAATGGCTGCAAAGCCGCGAGCTTCTCTCGCGCCTCTTTGCGCAGGCTGGACATGGCCTCATAGCGCAGGTTGCGGGGCACGTTGACGGCTTCAAGCTCGCGCAGGCGGGCGACTTCGGCATCTTCGCGCCCGATGTAGCCGGCGTAGCGGGCGTCAATCTCAAGCGTCTGCAGTGCCTCCGCGTCCAGTCGTGCGATTGCGGGCAGCCGGGCCAGCGCTGTCGCCCACTCAAACTGCGGCGTGCGCAACCAGTCGTACAGCGACTTGCCTTCACGGCGCTCGGCCTTCAACAAAGCTTCGCCGGTTGCGTAGGCATCCAGTTTCGATTGCAGTCGCTGCGCGCGCGCCGGCTCGCATATGCCGATCTGCTGTGCTAACGGCGTAAGCCTGCGATCGGCGTTATCACTGCGCAACCGCAGCCGGTACTCCGCAAGGCTGGTGAACATGCGGTAGGGTTCGTCGGTGCCGCGCGTCGTCAGGTCGTCGATCAGCACGCCGATGTACGCCTGGTCGCGCCGCAGGACCACGGGCTCGTGGGTGTCCAGTGTGCGTGCGGCATTCAGGCCCGCCATCAGGCCCTGGGCTGCGGCTTCTTCGTAGCCGGTGGTGCCGTTTATCTGCCCCGCCAGGTAAAGACCGCGCAGCAGCTTGGTCTGCATGCTTGCGTCAATCTGTGTCGGAGGCACGAAGTCGTACTCGACCGCATAGCCGTATTTCACGATGCGGGCGTTCTCAAGGCCGCGCATCGTGCGTACCAGCGCATCCTGCACGTCGCGCGGCATGCTGGTGCTGATGCCGTTGGGGTAGATGGTGTCGCCGTCGCGCGTCTCGGGCTCAAGGAACACATGGTGGCTTTGCTTGTCGGCAAAGCGCTTGACCTTGTCTTCGATGCTGGGGCAATAGCGCGGGCCAATGCCGACAATCTGGCCGCTGTACAGCGGGCTGCGCACCATGTTCTCGAGAATCACAGCATGGGTCGCCGGGTTGGTGTGCGTGACCCAACACGGCATCTGCTGTACTGCAAGTTCGCCGGTCATGTATGAAAACGGTTCTGCTGGCTCGTCTCCGGGCTGCTGTTGCAGCGCACCCAGGTCAATGCTTTCGCGGGCCAGCCGCGGAGGCGTACCGGTCTTGAGCCTGCCCAGCCTGAACCCGAGCGCACGCAATTGGCCCGAGAGGCCGACCGCGGCCTTTTCGCCGGCGCGCCCGCCTGAAATCTTTTCTTCGCCGTAATGCAGCAACCCGCCCAGAAACGTGCCGGTGGTCAGTACCACGCGCGGCGCGTGCAGTTCGCGGCCGTCGGCGAGCTTGACGCCGGTGACGGCGGGAGTGGCTTCGTCGAACCCCGATTCCCGGTTTCCGCTTCCCGACACCAGCAGTTCAACGGCTTCACCTTCGACGAGGCATAAGCCGTCGGTGCCTTCGCACAGGCGTTGCGCCGCCTGCTGGTATGCGTCTTTGTCGGCTTGCGCGCGGGGACTGATCACGGCCGCGCCCTTGCTGCGATTGAGCATGCGGAACTGGATTCCGGCGGCGTCGATCAGCCGGGCCATGGCGCCGCCCAGGGCATCAATCTCGCGCACGATCTGGCCCTTGGCCACGCCGCCAATGGCGGGGTTGCACGACATGCGGCCAATGCCGGCGCGCTCAAACGTCACCAGGCAAACGCGCGCGCCAACCCGCACAGCCGCCAGCGCGGCTTCAATCCCCGCGTGCCCCCCACCCACCACAATGACTTCAAACGCGCCCATGGCTCGAAGAATAGCAGACGCGGCAGAGAACAGGAGTCGCCGCCTGTCCTTGCGCGAGGGCCTGTCACTTCCTTACACTCCGCGCCACATGAACACTGACCTGATCAGCTTTCTCAAGAAACAAAGCCACTACGTCCCCGTCGGCGACATCGAGGAGAAACTAAAAATCTCCCGCGATGCCATTTTCACTGACGTCGAAGCGCTCATTGAGCAGGGCTACTCGATCGAATTTCACCCCTACCTCGGCGTGAAGTTGATCGACATACCTGACCGCCTGCTCAAGCACGAGATCCGTGAAGACCTCAACACCAAGATCATCGGCCGCAAACTCAGCATTCACGACCAGCTTTCTTCCACCAACGAAACCGCCTGGGAACTGGTCGAAGCCGACGACGACCTCAAGGACGGCACGGTCATCCTTGCCGACAGTCAGATGCGCGGCCGTGGCCGCATGGGCCGCGAATGGCACTCGGCACCGGGACTGGGCCTGTGGATGTCGGTAGTGCTCAGGGTCGCCGTGCCGCCGGACCGCGTCGCGTTTCTTACCGGCATGGCCAGCCTGGCCGTCGCCAACATGCTGCAGCAGTTCATTCACCTGCCCGCCGAGATCAAGTGGCCCAATGACGTCATCATCCGCGGCCGCAAGGTCTGCGGCATCCTGGTGGAAGCGCGCAGCAACGTGCCCGACACTTTTGTGCTGGGTATTGGCTTGAACGTGAACCAGTTGCGCACCGACTTTCCGGAAAGCCTGCGCGAGACCGCCACCAGCCTGCGCCTCGAGCGGCCGGGTTCGCGGCCGCTGAACCGCGTGCGCGTGCTGCGGCCGCTGCTGTTTTATCTTGAGCGCGTCTATGACCTGGTCCGCAAGAAGAAGTGGGACAAGCTGGCAAGAGCCTGGAGCGAGTTCGTGCACATGGGCGGCAAGCACGTGCGTCTGAGCCGGGCCGGCGAAGAGATCGAGGGCACCATCATTCGCGTTCATCCCAGCGAAGGCATCACACTGCGCATCGACGAAAAGGAACTGACGATCAGCGCCGAAAGCGTCAGCAACGTGCGCGAGGTTCAACCGCCGAAGCCCGAAACAAAGGCGACCGAAAGCCATGGCTAAGCAACCCAGCACACTTTACGACACGCCCGACTTGTACGACCTGCTCAGCGACGGCGTGGACGGCGACGTCGCCTACTTCAGCAAGTTGGCAAAGAAGGCGGGCAAAGTGCTTGAACTTGCCGCCGGCACCGGCCGCGTGACGATCCCGATGGCCCGCGCAGGCGCCGCCGTCACCGCGCTTGAGATCGCGCCGATGATGCTGGAGGCATGCGGAGAAAAGGTCGACAGGGAAGCACCGGACGTAATCAAGCGCCTGACGCTGCTTGAAGGCGACATGCGCAAGTTTGACCTGAAGACTCGATTTCCGCTGATCGTGATTCCATTTCGCGCCTTCCAGCACCTGCATGAAACGGCTGAGCAGCGCTCATGTCTTGAGCATTGCCGAAAGCACCTGGCGCCCAAGGGCCGCCTGGTGGTCAACCTGTTTGACCCCAACCTGCGCGTTCTTGCCGAAAATGTCGGGCCCAACGCCAGCGCCATGCGCAAAGTAGGCGAGACCGAAGTGCCCGGCGGGCGCGTAGTGGCATACGCCTGCCGCGTGGCCTGCCCTGAAGAGCAGCGCTTCGAAGAGCAGTGGATTTACGAAAAGTTCGACGACCAGGGCCGCAGCCTGTGGCGCCGCGCGCGCCGCATCAAGCTGCGCTACTTCTTCCGCTATGAGATGGAACACCTGTTTGAACTCAGCGGCCTGGTAGTCGAAAAACTGGAGGGCGGCTTCAAGGGCCAGCCCTACAAGCACGGCAGCGAGCAGCTCTGGACCGTGCGCAAGCCGTAATTACGGAATGTCGTACTCTTGTGACACGTAGCCTTTGGTGTTGGGCTTCACGGCTTCGACTGTCATCTTCTTGCCGTAGCAGCTGATTTTGTAGTCTGTTGCCACGTAATGCGTGCCCCGTAACTCGGCCTCGGTCACGCCGATTTTCGCCAGCTTGGCTGCGTTCAGTTGCCCGTTCAGCGACGCGTAAAACGATTTCATGTCGCCACCCTTGGCCTGCACACTGATTGCGCTGATGCGCACGCGCTGCCAGATTGCATGGGATGCCGTTGTCGCCTCGGTGCGCCGCGCCTCGTCCACGTTGCGAAGATATGGGTCCGTGCCCTGGTGCTGCTCTACGGTGCGCGTGTTGTCGGCTGGCTTGTTATCGCCGCAGCCTGCGAGCATCGGCAGCGTGACCAGCAGCATCAGCAGGGGAAGGCGCAAGTTCATTGATAGCTCCGGATCACTTCGCCTGATTTCGGGTTAAAAAGCAGCCAGCGCGTACCGCCGTTCTTGGGCTCGCCGCAGGCAACCTCGACGTCCCCGAACAATTGCTGGCGAATCACAAACTGGCCCGGGCCAAACAGGTCCTGCCGGCTGAACGTCACACCAAGTCGCTTGGCCAACGCCTCATCCGAAAGCACGCCGCACAACTCGCTGAGAGGTGTCGTTTCTGCCAGCCTGGAAATCGCCGCCTGGATCTCGGCGATCCGCTTGATCGCTTCCTGGCGGCGCCGGCTGAAAACCTCGGTGCTTTCCTCAGCAGCGTGGTGCCACTTGATACGGTCTTTCACATCCACCGTCTTGGGATCCTTATCGGCGCCCGCTTCTTTCTTGAAGGCTGCCACGGCTTCGGTCACGTCAATCTCGGCATCCAGGTACAGCGCGTGGCCGGGGTGGTGGGCCCTCAGGCGGGCGACCAGGTGGTCGTCGTCATTCTCGGGCCATTCGAGAAGAAAGGCCTGCAGGTTGTAGCCCGGCTCGCCCCAGCGTTCAAAACCGCGCTCTTCCAGGCCCGCCATGATGTTCCATCCGCGGCCCTTTGGCATTTCATCGCGCGTGCGCTCGGGTTCGCGCACACTCAGTGCCACCATCGCGCCGAAAATGTCGTGATACCAGCTGCGGCCGACGTGAACGACCAAGCCGCCATCGGATGTGGTCTTGGCGCGCTCGCCCAGGTGGCTGCCCAGCACGGCCCCTTCGTAATCGGCCCACTGGGTGCCGCTGTACCAGTAGTTGCGCATGAGCTGCGCGCCGACAAAGTTGGATTCGGGGTCAACATCAAAGCTGCCGCCGGCCTCTTCTTCTTCAAAGCCGCCCCACCAGTAATTCTCGTCGAAGATCGGCACGCCCTGCCACTTGTCACCGGCCCATACGCGGTAGCTGCCCCCGCTGCCGTACCAGTTTTCATCGATGTGGTAATCCTTGGTCTTGTAGTGCATGCCCTCAAGCAGCCCGGGATCAAGTCCGAGTTTGGCCAGTTTTTTCTGTATCGTGTCGGCCTTTGCGAACAGCGCCTCGGCGTCGCGGCCGCTCCAGTTGGGTTTCGGCTGGGCATTGATACGTTCAAGGATGCGGGTAATGGCCCAGCGCGCCTCGGCCCGGCGCGAGCGCTGGTCAAGGCTGGTGGCGAAAGCAACGCGGTCGCCTTCGGCGCCCGACAACGTGCCTTGAAGCACGGTTGCAAGCTCCGAGTTGTCGAGCGTGGTAGTCAGGCGCAGCGTAATCACGTCGGCTTGCGCACCCAACGCCTCAGCTTTTTCGATGCCGGGCAACGCCTGGACGCGCTGTGCTGTGCGCCACAGGGGGCGCACATAGCCGCGGCTTACACCAGCCAGCAAGACGGTCACTTCGCGTGCGGAGGCTTCCTGTGCGCGTGCCGGGGCTTGAATTGCCGCCAGCAGTGACACAGCGCAAAGCAGGCTGAAAACGGCGCGCATCGGGCGCTCCTTGGCAATCACATGGGCTGAAAACAAACCCGAAACAAAGCAAGCCCGGCATCCGTTTACGGGAATCAAAGATTGACAGTCCCACGGAAGCGTGGGCATGAGTATAACCGCCCCGTTCGGCAGACGATAGCTTGCGACTTTCCTGACAGGCTGGATCGAGTAGACGATGGGTGTTGTAGACACGGTTCTGCGTTTCTTCATCGGCACGCGCAACGAACGGCTGGTACGTTCGTTCCAGCCCTTGATCGACGCGATTATCGCCAAGTTTCCTGAGACCAACGCGCTCAGCGACGAACAGCTCAAGGCCAAGACCGAAGAGTTCAAGAATCGCCTGCGCGACGGCGAAACGCTGAACGACCTGCTGGTTGACGCATTTGCCGCAGTGCGCGAAGCATCGTGGCGCATGCTGGGCGGCAAGCGCTGGGTCAAAGACCCCAATACCGGCGAAGAAGTACCCTACAAGGCGCACTTTCCCGTCCAGTTGATGGGCGGCATGGTCCTGCACCAGGGCATGATCAGCGAAATGGTTACCGGCGAGGGCAAGACCTTCGTCGCAACGCTGGCCGCTTACCTGAATGCCCTCGAGGGCCGCGGCGTACACGTCGTGACCGTCAATGACTACCTGGCGCGGCGCGACGCCGAAGAACAGGGACGCGTGCTGGGCCTGTTGGGCATGACCTGCGGCTGGATCCAGTCCGACATGGACAACGAAGAACGCCGCGCGATGTACGGGCGCGACGTCACCTACGGCACGAACAACGAGTTCGGTTTTGATTACCTGCGCGACAACATGAAGGTCAACCCGCGCCAGCAGTGCCAGCGCGACCTGCATTTCGCGGTCATTGACGAAGTGGACAGCATCCTGATTGACGAAGCGCGCACACCGCTGATCATCAGCGGCAGCCCCGAGGGCACCGCCGAAAAATACGCCCGCGCATCGCAGATTGCCAAGACGCTCAAGGGCGTAGACGCAACGGACCTGAAGGAAAAGCTTGAGGCCAAGCACGGCAAAGCCGCCATGATGCAGGACCGCAAGCTTTATCAGGACGCCCTGAACGACTACGACTTCGAGAAGAAGGAAAAAGAGAGCCAGTGCCTGCTCAGCGAAACCGGCGTGCGCAAAGTGGAAAAGGCGCTGGGCATCAAGAACCTGTACGACGGCGCGCACATGGAGTGGCCGCACCTGATTGAACAGGCGCTGCGTGCCCACAACCTGTTCCTGCTTGACAAAGACTACGTGATCTACGACGGCGACCACGGCCCCGAAGTCGTGATCGTTGACGAGTTCACGGGTCGCATGCAGCACGGCCGGCGCTGGTCAGACGGCCTGCACCAGGCCGTGGAAGCCAAGCACGAGCTGGTGCCAAAAGCAGAGAGTTTCACGCTAGCCACGATCACGCTGCAGAATTACTTCAAGCTGTACAACAAGCTGTCCGGCATGACCGGCACAGCCATGACCGAGGCCAACGAGTTTGCAAAGATCTACAAGCTCGATGTCGTTGCCGTGCCGACCAACCGCAAGCTCGTCCGCAAAGACAACGAAGACCTGATCTACGGCACCACGAACGAGAAGTGGAACGCCATCGTTGCGGAAATCGACAAGGTCCACAAGCAAGGCAGGCCGATCCTGGTCGGCACGACCAGCGTCGAGAAGTCTGAACACCTCGGGCGCCTGCTGAAAGCGGCCGGCCTTGATCACAACGTGCTCAACGCCAAGTACCACGAACGCGAAGCCGACATCGTCGCGCAGGCCGGCAAGAAGGGCAACATCACCGTCGCGACCAACATGGCCGGCCGCGGCACCGACATTCTGCTGGGCGGCAACCCGAAATACATGGCGCTGCAGGAACTGAAGAAGGAAGGCATTTCCGTCGAGTCGCTGCTGCCCGACGAGTTCAAGCAGGCCGCAAGCTGGACCGTGCCGCGCGACGTGCTGCTGAGCGCCGAGGTCCAGTTCGATGACTTGCTCAGCGAACGCGCCAAGAAGTACCAGCCCGCCTGCGAAGCCGAACACGACGAAATCGTCAAGCTGGGCGGCTTGTGCGTGATCGGCACCGAGCGCCACGAGTCGCGGCGTATCGACAACCAGTTGCGTGGCCGCTGCGGCCGCCAGGGCGACCCCGGCAGCAGTCACTTCTTTCTAAGCCTAGAAGACGACCTGATGCGCCTGTTTGCCGGCCCGCGCATCAAGGCGGTGATGCAGACGCTGGGGTTGAAAGACGGCCAGCCGATCCAGAGCAAGATGGTCAGCGGCAGCGTCGAGCGCGCCCAGAAGAAGGTTGAACAGCGCAACTTCGACATCCGCAAGAATCTGATTGAGTACGACGACGTAAACAACGGCCAGCGTAAAGCCGTCTATCGCATGCGCCAGGTGTTCCTGGGCGGGCTCTCGCGCGGCGACTTCTTTGCCCTTGAGGGTGAGATTCGCACCCATGTACGCGCCGAGATCAAGCGCATCGACGGCGTGGACAAGATCACTGACAAGACGCGCTTTTCGGCCAAGGTTGCCAAAGAGCTCTCACAGTGGGCCGATCAGCAACACGAAGCCGAGATTTCAGAAGACGCACTGCGCGACATACCCTGCGAAGAGGCGGTCTTCCGCATTGCCCACACGGTGCGCGGTCGCATCCACGGCGAGAAACTGCGCACTGCCATCACGGACCGCGTTGACAACGTGATCCAGGCGTCGGTTGAGCGCCACGTGATGAAAAACGTCGAGCGCGCAGAGATGTGGGAACTTGGCGAAATCGCCGCTGACTTTCAGAAGGCGTTCAACGACGAGATCAACCCGGCGGACCTGCCGAAAGGCGAAGGCGGCATTGACCACGCCAAGGCGCTCAAGGAGCATCTGCTCGATATCGCCAGAAAGCTCTACGAAGACCGCGAAAAAACGATTTGCGCCGGTCCCGACGGCGAAGTGTTGAAGACACCCGCCGGCCGCAAAGACCACGGCCGCATGCGCCAGCTTGAGCGCTACCTGCTGCTGCAGAGCATCGACGAACACTGGAAGCAGCACTTGAAAAACCTTGAGGTGCTCAAGGGCAGCATCCACTGGGAAAGCTACGCCCAGAAAGACCCCAAGGACGCGTACAAGAAGAAGGGCCACGAGATTTTCGAGGTCATGCTTGATGACGTAGACATGGAGATCATCTCGACGCTCTTCCGCATTGAGGTCAAGTTCGAGAACGCGCCGCAGCCCAAGGGCATTGCATCGCCGGCAAGCACCGCCGTACACCCCAGCGCACCGGGCACAACCAGCACCAGCGGCGGCGGCTCAATGCCGCAGCCAACCGAAGCGCAGCAGCAGACCCGGCGCCAGATGGAAGCCGCGGCCAACCCCAACGCGTCAGGCAACACCGGCTATCGTGCGCGAGAGAGAAGTAAAACGCCGGGCCCCAACGACCCCTGCCACTGTGGCTCAGGCAAGAAATACAAGAAGTGCCACATGGCCGAAGACCAAGCCGGCGCAGCCAAGTAGCGCATTTCGACATAGGGCAAGATCAAGTGTTCGAAAGCGATCCAAGTGTATATACCTAGATCGCTACATGCTGGCCGATGCTGTGTAAACCCGCAGAACGCGCCCTTCGCAGGCCATGCGGTCCGCGTAATCCCCCACCAGCAGGCAGAGCGATCAGCTCCGTATTGGCTTCACTTGCGGGCTTCTACGCCCTCTATGTTGTAGCGTTCCATCTTGTTGTAGAGGCTCTTGCGGGCAAGGCCCAGCCTCTTGGCTGCGAGCGTCTTGTTGCCGCCGCAGTCTTTCAGCACCATCTTGATCACTTCGGCTTCGATTTCGTCCATCGTCATGGTCAGCCAGCGGCGCGACACTTCCTGCTGCTCGAAACCCAGCGCCACCGACCGGTCCAGCGCCTCCAGCGCTTCTTCACCCAGGCTGATCCAGCGCACCACGAAGTTCTCAAGCTCGCGCACGTTGCCCGGCCACGGGTAGTCCTTCAGGCGCTGCATCGTTTCGGCACCCGGCGTTTTCGTCTCGACCCCATAGCGCAGGCCGTGCTTGCGCAGGAAATACTCCACCAGGGCCGGCACGTCCTCGGTGCGCTGCCGCAATGGCGGTACCCTGATCTCAAACGTGTTCAGCCGGTACAGCAGGTCGCTGCGGAACTGCCCCTCGCTGACAAACCGTTCAATCGGCGCGTTCGTGGCCGTGATGATGCGGACATTGATCTTGATCGCGTCCGCGCTGCCCAGGCGCCGCACCTCGCGCTCCTGCAACACGCGCAACAGCCGCTTCTGAAAACTCAGCGGAATGTCGCCGATCTCGTCCAGAAACAAAGTGCCGCCCTCGGCTTGTTCAAACAACCCGATGCGCCGCTCGTGCGCGTCGGTGAAGGCCCCGGCTTCGAACCCGAAGAGCTCGCTTTCAATCAGGGTTTCGGGGATGGCAAGGCAGCTTTGGCCGACAAAAGGGGCATCGCGGCGGGCGCTCAGGGCGTGAATGGCGCGGGCGACGACTTCTTTGCCGGCACCGCTCTCGCCCAGGATCATGACCGGGAACTCAGCCCCTGCCACCTGCAGGATCTGCTGCTTTAACTCCCGCATTCGCAAGGAGTTGCCGACTACGGTCTGGAGCGGGTCAGGCATATGTGCAAGAATAACACACCAATTTCAAAACGCATCAACAGGCACGACGCTATCCTGAGCCACCATGTCTGAGCCGTTCTTCGAATTCCTGCGCGAGCCAAACCGTGAGAGCTTTCTGGCCGCACGCCGCGCCGTGCTGGAACACCCCAGCTACCAGCCGTACTCAACCGAGCTCGAAGACCTCGACGGGCTGATTGAGCAGGAAGACTACCAGGGCGTACTCGACCGCATGCCGCAGCTTGTGCCCAACCTGGTGCTTTCGCCGCGGCTGCACCTGATGCTGGCCTACACCCAGCGACAGCTTGGCAACACCGATTCAGCCGACATGGAAGGCGCCATCGCCCGGGCCTGCGCCGACGGCATCCTGATGACCGGCGACGGCAGCGCCGAAAAGCCGTGGCTGGTGCTGCGCACATCGGACGAGTACGACGTGCTGATGTTCATCGACAAGAAGATGGAAAACCAGGCGCTGGTCCGCAGAGACGGCAAGGCGCTGGATCGCCTGATGTGCGAAGACGGCAGCGAAGTCTGGTTCGATGTAAGCGACGCGATGAACTCGCTGGGCAAGCAGTTGCGCCAGTCGCCCTAAACCGGCGTCAGACCTGAGTTCAAGGCGACATGGTGTGGTCGCGCGATGAGGCCACCGGCGAAGAGGGCTTCCAGATCGTGGTCGAAACCTACATCCGCGAGACTGACGAGCTGGTCCACCTGACGTATGCGACAGAGGGAACAGGAGCCCCGAGCGCCAGCGACGGGTTGGCAGCCGAGCAAAGCTGGACACTCGGCGGGTCAAGCGCCACAGGCACCACAGCAACCCTCACTGGCACAGCCGAGCACCCCTTCTGGAGCCTCACACAGGCCAAGTGGGTGGAATTGGGCAAGCTGGAGGTGGGCGAACTGCTGAGCCTGAGCACAGGCACCGCCACAGTAACCGCCCTGCGCGTGGAGATGCTGGCCGAGCCGGTAAAGGTCTACAACTTCCAGGTAGCCCAAACCCACACCTACTTCGCCGCCCCGACGGCCACAGATCCGTTCGTCTGGGTGCATAATGCAAATTACAGATCACGACTTCCAAAATCAGTCGATGAGGGCGGCAAGTCTCAGGGTAGTTGGGAAGGGGCCAGAGGCAATTCGAAGTGGCAATCCACGGATCCCGATGTCATCCGAGCAACGGGCGATGGATCTGTTCAGTTCAGGAATGGTTACCCGGTGTTCGACCGCGTTGGTGAAGTACGATTCAAGAAGGGCGAATTGACAGGGCTGGACTCAGACTTTGGTTTGGCAGATGCGCGATACGCCGCGCAGCTTGGTGGAAACTGGACTCCGCAGATGGTGAAGGCCTTCCGGCAGGGGGAGATCAACGGAACCAAGTACACTTGGCATCATCATCAGAACAAGCGGTACATGCAACTCGTGCCTACGGACTTGCATGACAACATTCCACATATCGGCGGCGCATCCAAACTGCGCCTGAGGGGGAGAAGGTAAATGGCCACAGCCAGACAGAGCGGAAACCCATGGCAAAAGCTCGAGGATCTCGGAGGATCCCCTCCCGCACGACTTGAGCCGATCATCGGCGACGCGCTTGCTAGTCAACTGAAAGCCTTGGAAGCCCTGTTCGGGAAGAAGCTCCCCGGCGACTACTCCGACTTTCTGGCTTGGAGCCGGGGGCGTGGCGTTTGCTTCGGATGGAACACGCAAGTACCAGCGCCAGAACCGTACGGTTCAGTCGGAGTAAACTGCCTGTTTGGCTTAAACCCTGACGATTCTACAAGTGTGCAACGTCAAACCCGGTCGTTTCAGCAACGGATTCCCCAGCACTTGTGGATCATCGGGGACGATGCGGGGGGCAACAAGATATGCCTACGCGCGGAGGACAATTCTGTTTACTTTTGGGACCACGAAGTCTCAAACGACCGGATGGCTACTATGAAGAAGTTGACTGTGTCGTTCAAAGCGCTTGTAGAAGCCATGCGTTCGGATCGTCAGCCCGGTGAACAGAGGACTGCCGTCCCAGCGGGGCTCAAGGTTCCAGCAATCAAACGCATGGGAAGTGGCCGCAAGAAAGGCTGATTGTAGCGCAACGTGCTGACGTTGGGTTTCTACCAGTACAAGGTCAGCGCCAACCAGTTCGCCCGCGACAACGGGGCCAACGCGGACACCGTGGCCTTCACCCTGGGCCAGGGCGTCACTGAGCTCGTGGGTGACGTTGCCCTCGGCGCGGCCACCGGCGGCCTCGGTTTGGTCAAGCACTGCGGCACCTTCGGCGCGAAGATGCTCAAGGTCGCCCAGGGGGTGATCAAGGCGGCCGATGCCGTCCACACAGCCAAGGCCGCGCATGACATGGTGGTGCACGGCGACCCGTCGTTTGCCATTATCGCCCTGTTCAAGGTGGGCGGTCACGGCCTGGGCATGACCGTGGCCAAGATCCGCGGGCCCAAGTGCTTCATCGCAGGGACACAGGTGCTGTCACAGGATGAAACCGGGCAGGCCGCACCCACCAACATCGAGGAGATCGAGGCCGGCGACCTTGTCTGGTCGCGCGACGAGCACACCGGCGAGGAGAGCTTCAAAGTCGTCGTGGAGACCTACATCCGCGAAACTGACGAGCTCATCCACCTGACGTATGCGACAGAGGGAACAGGAGCCCGGCCCGCCCGCCGTAGCCTCGGCGAAAGCGGGAGCGCCAGCGACGGGTTGGCAGCCGAGCAAAGCTGGACACTCGGTGGGTCAAGCGCCACAGGCACCACAGCAACTCTCACCGGCACAGCCGAGCACCCCTTCTGGAGCCTCACGCAGGCCAAGTGGGTGGACATGGGCAAGCTGCACGTCGGCGAACGGCTGAGCCTCACGACCGGCCCCGCAACGGTCACCGCCGTGCAACTTTGTTCAACTGAGTGAACGTGTGGCTGACTTTGCCGTTGCAGCTAGCCCGGATGTTGCATCGGGGGTTGTGGATAATCGGGGTTGGGGTTTGTTGGCGTGTTTTGCGTGTGATTCCGGCTTGGGGCGCACTGGCGGG
>JAMQHL010000033.1 GCA_025993795.1 Planctomycetota bacterium | reverse complement strand
TCAAAGCACTGGTAGACGCGGCCATGATCCGCCGCAAGCAACAGCAAGAAGACATGCAGCAACAAGCCTCCGGGGGTAGGCCAGCCATCACGGCTGCCTGACCGGGAGCGCAGGCTTCCAGCCTGCACCCGGAGCGGACGTCCCGTCCGCTCCGCCGGACACGGCCAGGATGGCCGCGTCCAATGCAGCCGGGACGGCTGCGCTCCCCTACCTGCAACATCACAAACCCCGCATGCGGGCCTGGTGGCAATTTGTCGTAGTGGCATTGGCTTCCAGCCAATGTAGTTCCACGGGCTTCCAGCCCGTGGCGAACAGGCGCTGGAAGCGCCTGCAACGACATCGCCTGGAAGGCGATGCCACTTACTGCGGGGTCATAGGGCGGGACGCCCGCGCTACCGTTGTCGCCGCTGGCGTTCGCGTTCGCGGCACGCTACCCGCCGCTCATAGCGCGCCCACCGCCACACCGGTCGATCCCAGGAATCCCTAGTCCCGAACCCGTAGGCAACAGCAATGGCGTGCCAGCCCGTAGAGCACCAATCATCAACGGGCATGAAAAAGTCCTGTCGAGTGTCGCCGTTTCGCGCGCGGGCGCCGTGTTCCGGCCCGAGGTCGGGGTCGCGCGTGCATAGGGGTTCATCGCCATCGCGCAACTCGCAACAGCGGAACGTCCACCACGAGTCAGGATCGCGCACGGCATAGTCGCAGGCCCATCCCGGGCACTGGCCCCTGGCAACAGCTTCAGCGGCCCGCAGCAATCGACGGTCTAGCGGAGAGCAAATGTACTGGCGCAAAGGATTCGCAGGCCACAGCCTGCGCGGTTGGTTGGAGCAAGCATGATAGATCGAGCGCGACGCGACAGCCAGCTTCATAGCGCCACTCGCCCGAGCATGCAGGAAGGCCGCGCCTAAGCCTGCCCGCCGAAGCCTTGGCGAAGGAGGGTGGCACTCGCGTCCCGCGAGTGAGTCGGCGACGTTCCGTCACCGCCGCTTGCTCTCCTGCAGGCGCTTGCGACAGCAGGCTCATTCCCTCGACAAGCCCTGTGTGACGCTTCAGCTGGGCCAAGGAATGTTTCCACAGCTGTTTTTGGCTGGGAATCACTTTCGCACGAACCTTTCCAAAGACTCTTGATCAGCGTAAGTTGCTTCTCATGAATCGCTTACAGGAACACCCGACAGTTGTGGCAAGATTTTCGGCGGACTCCGGTATCCGTAAGCGTTAGAGACTAAATAGGTTCCGGAGCTTTAATGCAGTTTGTCCGGCTCAGTCGCTTGACAATTTGGTAGTGAGTTGTACTTTCCTACGCCCGATTTGGGTGAGTTCCCCTTTCGCTCGCAAGGGTGAAGGAGCAGGCAATGATCTTGTTTCAAGAACGCTCTCTCGCTTCTGTCGCGGTAGATGTCCACGCAATCATGTGTGCGCGCGGTGTGCTCGTGCGGGAGCGTTGCGATGTGGAGAACTCTGGAAGTATCTATTGGAGCGATCAAGAAGAAAAGTGGATCGTCGATCTGCGCGCTCAAGAGTCTTGGGTGCGCAAGCGGTACACACTTGCCCACGAGCTAGGTCACTACGTCCTTCATCTAGGAAATGGAGCCAGGAAGGACTTGTCACCGCTGCATAGGACGGAGAATCCTTCCACGGACCGTATGGAGCGAGAAGCTAACCAGTACGCAGCCGAACTGCTTATGCCAGCAGGTCGCATACGAAATTTGTACCGCAATGGGACCCCGCTGGACGAACTCGCGGCCATGTTTCAGGTCTCTAAAGCTGCGATGGGTTGGAGGCTGCACAATCTCGGGCTGGAGCGCATTGGTTAAACCAACGCTTGTTTGGATGTGCACAGAGGAGGCAGATTCCTGCCTCCTCTGTTGATTCAAGGGGGCATTGCAATGCCAATTCAGGTTGTGAACAAGCTGATAGACGCAGCGTTGGCATATGCCGCATCTGAAAACGAACAAGAGATCATCGAGAAGTTACTCTTGCCATTTCTTGAAGCTCTAGGCTTTGGGGCGGACGACTTTGTGCCGCAAGAGTACTTGAGGGTGATCAAACTCGGTAAAGGCAAAACCGCCCGAGACGCCTATAAACCCGATCACTTGATCAAGCTGGAGGGGTACAGCATTGCCGTCATCGAAGCAAAGCAATCCTCAATCAATGTACTCGACGCGTGGCGCGAAGCCTATGAGTACGCAACCCATCTCAATCGAAACGAGCCCTGGACGAACGCCATTGAAGCCATTATTGGTTTCAATGGACGCGAGATAGCCATTGGTGGCAAAGACACCCGCGACGCCGATGTCCTTCGACTGAACTTCAGTCAGGTATTAACACACACTCGGTTCCTTTCGGATGTTGAGCGGCTGATTTCACGAGATGCGCTTGCGGCAACTGCGACAGAAACTCGACTCTCCAGAGGCAAGCAAGATGCATCAAGTCCGCGATCGCTGATATTCCGAGCGGCACAGATTCCACACGACAAGCTAAATCCTATAGCCACGGCTTTGCAGCAACTACTTAACCGATACTTTGTTGAGCTGATCACCTTAGGCGACGAAGATTTCCGGGCCGCCTACTGCAACCCGGTGCTGTCTGGGCGGCGTCGCGAAATCGAAGATGTCGCTAGGGATCGCGCGCCCGGGCATACCGATGCCCAGCAACTCACCCGAGACACTATCGAGACCGAATTCGGAGAGATCGTTAGGCGGTTCCACGCGGACCACGTGGAGAACAGAGGTCCGACCCAAGCAGATCGCTTCGTCCTCATACTTGGCGATCCAGGTGCCGGGAAGTCGACACTTCTAGATTGGTATCGACGCTTCTCAGAAGATCACGACCGCATCTGCTTCGTTAGGTTTGACGGCGCCAAAGGACCCCAGGAGGCCGAACCCCTCTACGAACACCTGCTGAAGTCTGTCATTAGCCAGTCCGAAGCGTTCTTTTACAAGGCGTCCGAGCCGAAAGAGCAAGCTGATGCCCTGCGGGACATCATGGGTCCTCGTTGGCGAAAAGACTACGACGAGCTGTACAGCAAGTCCATTGATCGAGATCAGTACTTTGAGAGGCACTTTCCATCCCTTGTCAAGGAAGTGCGACTGGACAAGGCTGAATACTTGCCATTGATCATTGAGGCGCTCCGCAAGAAGGGGCGATCTATATGCATCATTCTTGACAATCTCGACCAGACCAATGTGGTGAAGCAAGTCGAGGGCTTTCGGACGCTGAGACCCTTTGCTGAGCAGTTCGCGGTATGCTGCCTAATGGCCTTGCGCGAAGAGACCTATCGTTTGCATGAGAACAACGAGCCATTTAATGCCTTTCACCGAGGCCCCGTGTTCCACGTACCGGCTCCAACTGCTGTCGATGTTATTGCGAAGCGGCTACAACTACTGCAAAGCAAGTTCGCTGATTCCGATCATGCAATTGGTAGCTACTGGCTCGGCAATGTAAAGATGGAGATATCGCGACGATCTGCCGTGAGATGCCTCGCCGCAATTTTCGAACAATTGCGGTCGGGAGACAAGGACCTTACCTTGATAGATGGGGTGTGTGGTCACGATATGCGGAAGGCGTTGGACGCCTACAAGGCAGTCTGCACATCTTCTAGGATCGGCGAAGAAACGAGCCGAGCTGTCCACGCAAAGTTTGAAAACTTTGAGCCGAGCTACGATGCGATAGTGCGCTCTGTCATCTGCGGCGAGTGGCGGTACTACAGCAGAGAATCACCTCTTGTCGCAAATGCCTTCAGGCTTGTTCAAGGGGTAAGCGGTTCCAGCATCTTCTTTACGCTCCATGTTCTAAAGGAACTCAACCGTCGTGCGGCGGAGACACACCAGGCAGGGAAAGGCTTTGTCGATCTTCCAACATTGATAACGACGCTGAAGCCGCGCTTTGAAGTGAATGAGGCTAACCTACGAAGGTTAGTCTTCGAATTGCATTCGACAGGCGTGTGGCAAGTGGAGACGTTGAAGCCCGCGAGTTACACGGATTTCTCTTTGGTTAGAATACAAATTCCGGGGCTATTCCTTCTGTTGTCACTATACAAGGAGCCTGCGTATCTCGACTGCATGGCTTTTGATACGACAGTCGAGGACGAAGAGACTCTAAAGACACTGGTAGAGCGCATCCGAAGCGACTTAGACGTATCGGAGGTCTTCCGAGATTACTTGCGAAAGATAGAACGCATTGAAGCAGAGCGAGCGATGAAAAAGGGCTTGCATCCAAACGAGGGCAGCAAGTTGTTCTTCGCGTAGCTTGGGGTTGCCGTCAATCTCGCCTCCTACCACTTCACCAAATCCTCGATCGCCGCGATTACGCCAGCCTTCTGGGGTAGGACTGCGTTCTCCAGTGGCTTGGCGTAGGGGCAGAATGAGTCGAGGGCTGCTACGCGCTTTACTGGGGCGTCTAGTGTCTCGAAGGCTTCTTCCATGATCCTGGCTGAGATCTCGGCGCCGAAGCCCATGGTTAGTGTGTCTTCGTGGACTACCAGGCAGCGGTTGGTCTTGGCGACACTCTTGAACACGGCTTCCTGGTCCCACGGCAATATCGTGCGCAGGTCGATGATCTCTACACTGATGCCTTTGTCTTCCAGCGCCAGCGCCGCGTCCTGGCTGATCATGACTGTGTTGCCCCAGGTCACCAGCGTTACGTCGCTGCCCTCGCGCACGATGCGCGCGTGGCCAAACGGCAGCACGTAATCCTTGTCAGGCTCGGGGCTCTTGCAGCGCTCCTGCCGGTACAGGTTCTTGCATTCCATGAACAGCACCGGGTCTTCACCCCGGATCGCCGCCTTGAGCAATCCCTTGGCGTCGGCGGCGTTGCTGGGCATGGCGATGCGCAGCCCCGGGCGGCCTGCGAACATGCCCTCAATACACTGGCTGTGGTACATCGCCCCCTGGATGTAGCCGCCGACCGGCACGCGGATCACCATGGGCGCGGGCCAGTTGTTGTTTGAGCGGTATCTTGCCGTCGCCACTTCGTTCACGATCTGCATCATCGCCGGAAAGATGTAGTCGCCGAACTGGATTTCCACGACGGCTTTGCGGCCGGGCTTGTAGCTGTACCCGAGTGCGGTGCCGATGATGGTGGCTTCGGCCAGCGGGCTGTTGAAGACGCGGTCGGTTCCAAACCGTGTTGAAAGGCCCTTGGTTGCGCCAAACACGCCGCCTTTGCCGTCCTGCACGTCCTGGCCCCAGCAGACAAGGTGTTCGTCGCGTTCGAACTCTTCGTGCAGGGCGTGGTTGATGGCTTCGATTAAGGGCAGGCGTTCGCCTAGAGATGCGGGCGGGACGCCCACACCACCCACTACGGCGTTGTCGTCGCCTTCGTAGTAGACGTGGCGGGCGGCTGTGCTGGGGTCGGGGTGGGGGCGCAGCTCGGCGCGATCGGCGGCTTCGTCGATTTCCTGTTTGACTTGCTCTTCGAGTGCAACGAGTTCGTCTTCTTCGGCGAGGCCGTTGTCGATGATCCACTGGCGCAGCTTGGTGATGGGGTCTTTGCGCATCTCTTCGTTGATCTGCGCGTCGGTCATGTACAGCTTGCGGTTGTCGCTTGAAGAATGGCCCCAGAGGCGCACGACCTGGCTAACGACAATCGCGGGGCCCTTGCCCTTGCTGCACCATTCGTGGGCCTGTTTGAAGGCCTCATAGCTCGCGAACAGGTCAAGTCCGTCGCAGGGAAAGATGCCGAGATTGGCGTAGCCCTTGACCCATTGCTCAACGGGCTGGGCGCGCTCCTGCGAATGATGCGTGCTGATGCCGTAGCCGTTGTCTTCGACGTGAAAGAGCACGGGGCACTTGTGGATGGTCGCCCAGTTCAGGCCCTCATGAAACTCGCCCTGTGCGCAGCCGGCGTCGCCGCCTGACACGTAGACGACTTCGTCTTCGCCATCGAGCTTTGCGCCGTGGGCGCGGCCGGCAGCTTGCAGCCACTGGGTGCCGACGCAGCTTGATTTGCTGATGATGCGGAGTTTCTTGTGGCCGAAGTGGGAAGGCATCTGGCGCGAGCCGCTGGCGGGGTCGCCTTCGCGTGCCATGAATCCGGTGAAGATCTCTTCGGTGGTGACACCCAGGCCCAGCACGAAGGTGAGGTCACGGTAGTGGCAGATGCTCCAGTCTTTGCCGGCGCGAAAGACCATGGATGCTGCAGTGAGTGCGGCTTCGTGGCCGGGGCCGGAGATCTGGAACGAGCCGCCCTTGCTTTGGCGCAGGATGATGGCGCACTTGTCTTCGGTTTTGCGCGAGGTGACCATGTTGCGATAGGCGCTGAGCACCTGTTCGTTGGTCAGGCCGCGCGCGTCTTTTCTGGCAGCAGTCTTGGCCATGGCGATCTCCGGTATGGCTGGATTGTGGCCGTTGCAGGCAGGCGGGTCAAGTTTGGGAAGAAACCCTTGACCACCAAAGCGCCAGAGCGCCAATGTAAAGCTATGGACTTCAACGAACTGATCAACAACGGTTGGGCGCGGCATGACAAGGATACGGCCCTCGTTGCCGGTGAACTTGAGACGCACATCGCGCTGGCCGGCGACGCGGGCAAAGCCGTGCAATTCATCACGCTGGCGGTGCACACGATGGGCGGCCATGGCGGCGAATGGTCGCGGGCGGCGGCACTGGCTGAGCGTGTGGTGGCGGGTCTGCCGGCATCGGCCGAGCTTGCGCCGGCGCTGGGCAACCTTGCGGTGGCGCAGTTCATGGCCGGCGATTACGCGGGCGCGCTGGCCAGCGAGTCGCGGTCGGTCGAGCTGACCGACGATGAGCCGGTGTCGATGATGGCCCGCACGCGCATACTGATCGCGTCGGCGCTGATAGACGCCAAGCGGCTGGAAGAGGCGGCACGGGTGTACAGCGCGGCGGTGTCGCTGGCGCGGGCGCAGGATGAAAAGCTGGCGTGCGACCGCGCCATTGCTGTGACCAGCAACAACCTGGCCGGCGAGTTGATGGCGAAAGATGCGCGCAGCGACGCCGAAAACGCGCTGATGCTGGCGGCTGCGGAGAATGCCCGCGAGTTCTGGCTCAAGTGCGGCACCTGGGAAAACGAAGAACGCGCCGAGTACCTGCTGGCTTCCGTACACAACAAGCTGAACCAGCCGGACAAGGCGCTGGAACACGCGGTGCGGGGGCTGGATGTAATCAGCAAGAACGGCGAAGAGGTAGTGGATGAGGCATTTCTGAACCTGGCAAGCGCGAACGCGTGCCGGTTGCAGGAGAACCGCGAGGGCTATGACCGGCTGCTTGCGCGCGCCGACGAGTTAGCCGACGCATGGACTGACCAGGGCTTGAAAGACTGGTACGCGGGCGAGCGCGCCAAGGTGCAGTGGTAGGTCGCTATTCTTTCAGCCCGGGTGTGCGCGGCAGCGGCTTGTGGTCTTTGCTCTGGCTGCGGGCGATACTGAGCGTCTTCCAGCCTTTGCCGACCTGCGCGCGCGCCAACGTAACCATCTGGCCAACGTGGTAGCCATAGTGCCCGACCTGCCGGATCAGCGCATCCAGCACCTGCATCGGCTCGCCACGAATGGTGACTTCGCGGGTGGCGTCGCCCGGCTGCAGGGCCTCCAGTGTGTCGAGAGTCAGCTTCCAGCCGGCTTCCCAGAGTTGGCGAACCTGTTGGGGCGTTTCGGTGCCCGGTTCGAACTCGGCGTCGCGTTTGCGCCACGGCTTGTCGCCATCTTCAGACAGAAAGTTGGTCCAGCGCGAGAGCATGTTACCGTGCAGATGCTGGACGATGATGGCGATGCTGTTGGCTTCGTCATCGCTGCGATGAAAGAGTTGGGCCGGCGTGACGCGCTCAAGCACGCCATCGCCGAGCCCCTTGGTCTGTCGCATGCGGGCAACGATGGCCCGCAGCAGGCTGTGCGCAATCACGCCCTGGCCTTTTGTACGGTGTTGCGCTGCCTGAACCAGAATGTGCCGGTTGCAAGGGCCAGCAACGCAAGCAGGGCATAGCCGCCGGTGCCGGAGCCTGTGGAGCAGTCGTTGCGGTCTTCAGGCCGGTGGTAGTCGTTGTAGTAGCGGTCAAAATGGATGGTGGCGTCGGCGCCTTGGCCCGCGCTCTCGCGGACCTGAAGGGTCAGCTCGATGGTGCCGCTCTGGCCGCCGTATTTGTGGGTCAGGTCGATATAGAACCTGTTGTCGTCGTTGGCGTAAGCATGGAAGGTGAAGTCGAGTATGCCGTCGGCGCCGTTATCGGTGCGGTTGGTCAGGATGTGTTTCCCGGAGTCACGCACGCGCACGCGCGGCGGGGCAGAAATGCCGCGGGCGAGAATGCGGATATCCAGCGAGTTGTCGGCGCCGTAATCGAGGTCAATGCGGTAACGCGCGGTTTCGTAGTCGCGCAGGTAGGTCGAGTCTTCGTACTCAAGCAAGACCTGGGCGCTCAGAGACGCCCCACCTGCTGCCAGCAAAAAGATTATCCAGAGCCGTGCCATGTTGCGCTCCTTGTTGACGTGCGAGCGACCACACACCCTGCACTATAACACATCGGCGCGGCGGATGCTTTCAGGGGGCAGGCGAAGGACCGCAAACAGTGCATTCGGCGGGAGTTGCGTTGACCTGGGCCGCGCCCAACAGGTCCACCACTGCGTGCTCAGGCAAACCTGGCTTGAGGTTCACGAGCTTGCCGTCTTTGAAGACCGCCACGAACTGGCGGGCATTGAAACCTGCAGGCAGTTGCGCCATCAGCTCTTCAGGTTCGTGACCGATGTAGGCGCAGGTAACGACCAGCTTGCCCGATTCTACGGCTTCGCGCACAGCCGGCACGCCCTGAAGTCGCTGCACCAGCGACGGGCAGGTCCATCAGTGCGGGGAGTTATCGACTGCCAGCACGAGCGGGGCGTTCAGCTCTGCGGCCATGAGCTGCGCCTGTGCATAGTCGCCGGTAATCAAGCCGCCAGCGGCGGGGCGCTCTTTCCACCAGAACGTGTAGCCCAGGAAGGCCACAAGGACCAACGCCATGAAGATCCAGGCGATGTTGTCGATGATGTGCTTCATGTTCTGCTAACAGGGCAGGATGGGCGTTTATTCCACAGTGGGCGGTACCTACTTTTTTCGCGCCTTGGCAGCGACCTTCAGTGTCTGGGCATGGGTGAAGCTGGCTTCGACCCAGCGCGAAAGCTGCTTTGCGGTCTTGAGTGCCTCCATGGAGACCAGCACCCAGCCGGGCTGGGCTTTGCCGGCATGAGAGAAGGCACTGCAGTGCTTGAGCTCAAGGTGCTTTCTGCGAGAGTCGTCATCGCACAGGGCGATCAGACCATCGTCAACGGCCCCGATGAAAGCGTGGCCATTGAGCACGTACACCCGGCCGCCGTATAGGTTTTTCTCAGTCCAGCCGGGTTTGCGTTCCAGCACATCCTTCACCCGCTCAAACAAACGCTCGTCATACGCCATGGAGTTCTCCGCGGGGTATTATCCGCCGCCGCGCGTTTCGCACAAGTGAAGTGTGACCTATCTGTTGAACACTCTGCAGAGTAGGCGCGCCCAAGCGATTGTTGCTGCAGTCCACCGCCGGGTGTCAACGATCCTGTGGTGGCTGGCCCAGGTAAGGGCCAGGTTTGGGCCTGGGAGGCGGGGGCGCGTATGGTGTTTCGTCGGACAAGCCGTCGTGGTCTTGTGGCTGGTTCAAGGCTGGCGGCACATACTGCTGGGGCGCAAAGCTGCGGGTGGCCGGCGGAGCGCCCTGCGCCGGATACTGCTGTTGCGCCGGATATTGCGGCTGGGGCGGGTATTGCGGCTGGGGCGGGTATTGCGGCTGGGGCGGGTACTGCGCAGCGCCGGGCGGCGGGCCGTAACCTGCCGGGGGTGGCCCGTAGGTGCCCGGCGGCGGTCCCATGTACCCTGGGCGCAGGTGGGCGGGAATCTTTTCGCGCGTGGAGTGCCAGAACCATCCGACGGCACCGACAAAAAAGATGCCGAGCACGAGAATCATCCAGATCCACCAGCTGCCGCCTCCGGCGCTATCCGATGACGAGCTGCCGGAAACGCCGGGCACGGCGCCGCCGCTGAGGTGCTGCTCAATCACGGCGTCTGTCAAGCTGCTCGGGTGGCCGCGCCACGCGACTGTGCCGTCTGCGCTGATCAGGAAGGCGTTCGGGATGCCCCTGACGCCATAGGTGCGCGAAGCATTGCTGGACTGTGCGGTGCCGTAGGTTACTCCCTTCCTGCTCAGCCACGGCTCGATGACACTGGCGGTTTCGTTGCTCACGGCAACGATTGTCAACCCGCGCGCACTGTACTTGCTGTGAATCTGGTTCAGGTGCGGCACGGATGACGCGCAGGGCCCTCACCACGTTGCCCAGAACTCGAGCAACACGGTATGTCCGCGCAGTCCCGCGATCGATGTCGCGCTGGCTGGCAGGTTCCAGCTTTTCTCGAAACGGAAATCCGGTGCCGCACGACCAATTTCCTGGGCGCCCAGGTTCGCGGCGGCAAGAAGGATCAGTGGCACAATCATCAGGCGGGAGGGTTTCACGGCTCTACCTCGAATCCAGGACTCTGCGCTCAGCATACTATATGAAACAGCCCGCTGCCCGATTCCAATCCAGCGCTCGTTTCGGAGCAGCCGGGCATTGTCTAGGTCCTGGTTTCCCATGGCGGTATGTCGCTGCCGGTTTCCGGGGTGGGCGAGTCTTTGGTTACCGCCCACGGCGGCTGTATCGCCTGCGTATCAGGGGACGCTCTGCGCGGTTGTTCGGCCATCGGTGCCGGCGCGGGGGGGGGCTCGTGCGCAGGGGCAGGGATCGGTACGGCCATGGGCGCAGGACTCACCGGCGGGGCGCGGTCGGTCTTGCGATTCAGCAGCATCCAGCCTGCAAAACCAATCACGCCCATCACGATCATGACCAGCAGTATGGCAGCGGCGGGGCTGCCGTCAGACACGTCGCCGGGGCCTGTGCGGTTTGCATCGTCGGCCCTTGATGCCAGTGGTCCCTCGATCGTTGCCAGCAATTCTCGCAACGACTGCCTCGCGAAAGTCTCAACCTGGTTCGATGAGAGCATGCCGATTCGAATGGGCCGCGCCAGCGGCACATCCAGCCAGGCAATCACCTGCGACTCTGCATAGTTGCTGCGGAACCCGTACACTTCCATGTCGTTCCAGCGTTCCTGGATCATGGAGGCGTTCAGGTCGTCCGGGAACTCCGGTCGGTTGCCGGGCTGTACGGGACTGGCGCTGTACGAGATTCCCAGCAGCACCGTCATTCCGCGAGCGCCTTCGGGACTGCCCGAAAAAACGTACTGTGGTCGCGGCCCCGGAACCGGTACGTCGCCGGCAAAGGCCTTGAAGGTGGCCGGCGGCTGAAACGAGAACCCGTTCGGGTCAGCCACGCGCTGTGCAGACAGCGCCAGCGGGAACAGCAGAAGCAGACAGGCCCATACGCGCATGGCGCGATTCTAGCTTTCTGCGGGCGCAACGCCGCTTGGTTCGTCGGGTGCGCGCACTGACGGAAGAGACGCCGCCCGGTTGGGCGTCGCCATGTCTCAAGTTTGCAGCACGCCCGTCTTGTACTCGGGCAGGTCGGGGTTGTTGGCGCTCATGCTGATCGCCTGGATTAACGCCCCGCGCGTTTCTTCGGGCTCGATGATTGCATCAAGCCACAGCCGCGCCGCGCCGTAGGCAGGGTGCATGGCATCGGTGTAGCGCTTGCCGATGTCGGCCAGCAGGGCCTTGGCTTCTTCGGCGCTGACCTCTTTGCCCTGGGCCTTCATCTTGCTGATCTGCAGGGTCAGCAGCGTATTGCTTGCGGCCTCTCCGCCCATCACGGCATAGCGCGCCGACGGCCACGCGGCGATATAGCGCGGCCGATATGCGCGGCCGCACATTGCGTAGTGGCCTGCACCGAAACTGCCGCCCACGATAATGCTGAACTTGGGCACCACGCTGTTGCTCATGGCATTCACCATCTTGGCGCCCTTGCGAATGATGCCGTCGTGCTCAGATTCCGGCCCGACCATGAACCCGTTGACGTCATGCACAAACACCAGCGGCACCCCCATCTGGTTGCAATCCATGATGAAGCGCGCGGCTTTGTCAGCGGCGTCGTGATAGATCACGCCGCCCGTTTCCCAGGGCTTGTCCTTGTGGCGAATGGTCTCTTTCTGGTTGGCGACGATGCCGACGGCCCAGCCGCCGATGCGTGCGAAACCGCAGACCAGCGTCTTTCCGTAGTCGGGTTTGTACTCGTGAAACTCGCTGGCATCGACGATGCGGGCGATCACCTCAAGCATCTCGTAGCCGGCATAGGGACTGACGGGAATGATCCCGCGCAGCTCGCGCGCGTCGTAAGCGGGCTCGCGCGACGCCTCGCGGTTGAAGGCGGCGCGGGGTCGCGTGGCGTACATGCCGACGAGTGAACGAATCTTGTCGATGCACTCTTCGTCATTCTTGAGTACATAGTCAGCGGTGCCCGACTTTTCGGCGTGCACGCGCGCGCCGCCGATTTCTTCGTTGGTGACATCCGCGGTGGTAGTCTTGGCGGCCTTGGCCAGCGCAGCTGCGGCGAGGTACATGCCGCTGCCTTCGGTCATCAGTACAGTGTCGCACAACACGGGCAGGTATGCGCCGCCTGCGACGCACAGGCCCATGACGGCGGCGATCTGCGGGATGCCGGTTGCCGATATTCGCGCCGCGTAGTCAAACACCTTGCCGAAGTCGTCTTTGTCAGGGAACACTTCGTCCTGCAGCGGCAGAAACACGCCAGCACTGTCCACCAGGTAGACCAGCGGGAGGTGATTTTCCATGGCGACGCGCTGGGCGCGCAGCACCTTCTTGCTGGTCATGGGGCAGAATGCGCCGGCCTTGATCGTGCTGTCGTTGACCACGAGCATGCAGTCGCGGCCCTGCACCTGGCCAACGCCGGTGATCACGTTCGCGCTTGGGATGCCCCATTCGTCGTACATGCCCATGCCGCCGTAAAGGCCGTACTCAAGCCACGGGCTGTCTTTGTCAAGCAGCCGTGCCACACGCTCGCGGGGCGGAAGCAGGCCGGCCTCTGTCTTCTTTGCAATCGCCTTGGCGCCGCCGCCGCCACGCAGCTTTGCGGCGGTCTTGCCATGGGCTTGGCACAGGGCGTCCATGGCGGCGACGTTGGCCTTGAAGGCATCGCTGTCCATGCGCGCCCTGCTGAGCTTGTTGGGAATGCGGTCAGCTGGAATCTGAAACGCCTTAGCCTTGTCTGCCTGCGCCATGGAAGCTCCAAGAAACGGCGGAAGATAGCGGACACACAGCTTGACTGAAAGGGCCCCGCCTCTGTGCGTTTTGCCTTGCGCGGCGGCGGGGTCGCCATCAATGTTGGGCGCGATGGAAGCGCGCCCTCAACCACACTGGCATGCACTGCCGACCCCCGACGTACTGCTTGCCCTGGGAGCGGACACGGGCGGCTTGACCGCAGCACAAGCCGCAGCGCGACTGGCGGAACACGGCCCCAACGAGCTGCCGCACAGGGCGCCGCCGCCGTTCTGGCTGGTGTTCATTCGCCAGTTTCACAACCCGCTGATCTACATTCTGATGGCGGCCGCAATCGTTGCGCTGTTGATGCAGGAGTACACGGACGCTGGGTTTATCTTCGGCGTGCTGATGCTCAACGCCGTGATTGGGAGTCTTCAGGAATGGAAAGCAGAGAAGGCCAACCAGGCCCTGCAGCAATTGATCGTGACCAAAGCGGCTGTTGTTCGCGACGGCGACGCCTGCGAGATGGCGGCGCGTGAACTTGTGCCGGGCGACGTTGTGCTGGTCGAATCCGGCAACCGTATTCCTGCCGACATGCGCCTGCTGGGTGCTCATGGGCTGGACGTTGATGAATCGCTGCTGACGGGTGAGTCGCTGGCCGTCAGCAAGGATCCGGCCTGGTTGCCGGTGGCCGACGCGCCCCTGGGTGACCGCCGCAACATGTTGTTCGCGGGGTCTGTGGTCAGCCGCGGCCGCGGCCGTGGTGTCGTTGTGGCAACCGGAGTGCGCACAAAAGTCGGTGAGCTTGCCCTGGACGTCAGCGGTCGGCCCGCCGGTAAACCGCCGCTGTTGCAGCGTCTTGAAAAGTTCACGCGGGTTATCGGCATGGTAGTGCTGGTTTCGTCGGCGCTGGTTGCGCTGCTGGGAGTTCTGGTGCAGCACCGCCCGCCCAGCGAGATGTTTCTGGTTGCGGTGGCGCTGGCAGTGTCCGCGATTCCCGAGGGCCTGCCGATTGCGCTGACCGTGGCACTGGCGGTGGCGACTTCGCGCATGGCAAGACGCGGCGTGGTGGTGCGCAAGCTTGCGGCGGTGGAAGGGCTGGGCAGTTGCACGCTGATCGCGTCTGACAAGACCGGCACACTTACCGCCAACGAGCTGACAGTGCGAGTCGTAGTGCCGCCGGGCGGCGGCGAGCTTCTTGTATCCGGCGTGGGCTACGACCCGGTGGGAACAGTGGAGGGGGACAAAGCCGGCAGCTTCGAGCCCCTGGTGCGCGCGGGCGCCCTGTGCAACGAGGCCACGCTGCACAAGTCCGACGGCGGTTGGGTGCATCGCGGAGACCCGACGGACGTTGCATTGCTGGTGCTTGCCCACAAGGCGGGTCTAGACGTGACGGGCCTCTCTGCGCGGCACGCGCTGATGAACCAGATCGCCTTTGAAGCCGAGCACAAGTACGCCGCCACCTGGCATCGATCGCCCGGCGGCGACGTGCTGTGCTGCGTAAAGGGCGCGCCGGAGCGAGTAGCCCAGATGTGTGCTGATATGCCGCCGGACTGGGCCGATGTTGCCGCCGGGCTGGCAACGCGCGGGTTTCGAGTGCTTGCGCTTGCCGACCTTGTGCAACCGGACGTGACGACCACGGGCGTGCCACCCGCTCCTGTGCGCATGCGCTTTCTCGGCTTTGTGGGCATGATTGACCCGTTGCGCGCCGGCGTGAAGGAAGCCATCGAAGGCTGCCAGCGGGCGGGCATCCGGGTTGCCATGGTCACCGGCGACCACCCGGTTACGGCGCTGGCCATTGCCCGCGAGCTCGGGTTCGCGCAGGACCGGTCGCAGGTGATCGCCGGCGACGAACTGGAAACGCTGAGCGCGGCGCAGTTGGCTGACTCAATCAATACGACCCGCGTGTTCGCGCGTACCAGCCCCCAGCAGAAACTGCGAATTGTTGAGGCCGCACATGCCGCAGGGGACTTCGTCGCCGTCACCGGCGACGGCGTGAATGACGCGCCAGCCCTTCGGGCAGCCAACATCGGCGTGGCGATGGGCAAATCCGGCACCGACGTCGCACGCGAAGCCGCCGAGCTGGTAATCAGCGACGACAACTTCGCGACGATTGTCGCCGGCGTCGAAGAAGGCCGCGTTGCATACGACAACGTGCGCAAGGTGATTTACCTGCTGGTCAGCACGGGCGCCGCCGAGCTGTTCCTTGTGCTGTTGGCCGTGGGCACCGGTCTGCCGATCCCGCTACTGCCGGTGCAGCTGCTGTGGCTGAACCTGGTCACAAACGGCATCCAGGATGTGGCGCTGGCATTTGAGCCAAAAGAAGGCGACGTGCTGAATCGCGCGCCGCGCCGCCCACGTGAGCGTATTTTCAATCGCCTGATGATTGAGCGCACGGTGCTGGCGGCGCTGGTCATGGGTGGCCTGGGTTTCGGCTGGTTCTATTACCTGCTTGAGGCCGGATGGAGTGAAGCGGACGCGCGCAACTCGCTGTTGCTGCTGTTCGTTCTGTTCGAGAACGTTCACATCGGCAACTGCCGCTCCGAGACGCGCACCCTGTTCAAAATCAACCCGTTCAGCAACCGTGTGCTGATCGCAGGCACGGCTGCAGCATTCCTGCTGCACCTGGGCATGATGTACCTGCCGGCAGGGCAGGCACTGCTGCGCACTTCGCCCGTGAGCATTGAGATGTGGGCAATCACGCTTGGCCTGGCGCTTTCGCTGGTGCTGGTCATGGAACTGCACAAACTGGTGCGCCGTCTGCTAGTGCCAAGTGCGGCGCGCGCCTGAAATGCTACCATGCCTGAGTGGGCAGCCCCGGAGCACACAATGGAATCGCAACCTTGGGTAGGTGTCGGCTTGCCGCTGATTCAGCAGGACGCCGAGTATCTTGAGTCGTTGATTCGGGCGCACGGCTACCCGACACGGGTGGTCGCACTTGAGGAAAGCCCGCAAGCTGAGCTGGGCCGCAGCTTTGTCGTGCAGGTCAAGGCGATGCATCAGCGCTTCGCACTGGAGATTCGTGCCAACGAGTTCCCTGAACCCGGTGACAAGCAGTCCGAAGAAAGGGCCGAAGTTGCCGACGTTCGCCAGGGAAAACGCCTGCGTGTCGCCAAGCCGCTTGGCGCAGCCGTTGTCGGCATGCTCGCGGGAATGCGCGTGGGCGCCAAGCTGCGCGGCGGCGCATTGGGCACGATTGCCGTCGGTGCGTTACTTGGGCTGGTCTGCGCCGTTGCGGTCATCTTCATGGGCGGAAGTGAAGGCAAGTCTGGTGAAACAACCGAAATTGCTAAAGATGACGACAGGCACAACGCCAAGCACTAAGCCACAGCGGCAGGGGCTTTGACGGCTTCGCACCACCACAGCCGGGGCCGATGCGCGCCTGCCTGCGCTGCGTACAATGCAACGCTGATTCGAGTTGTTGGAGCACTGCCTTGAATCCGCAAGTTTGGGCCCGAGTCGGCTCGCCGCTCAAAGAGCTGGATGCCGAGTTTCTTCGCGACCTCATCCACTGTGCCGGCTATTCCGCCCGGCTTGAGCGACTGACCAACCCCGCCGAAATAGATTGCGGTCGCGACTGGTGCACGCTGGTGCACCACGAAGACCTTGAAGTTGCGAACGCAATTCGCGAACGGAATTTCACCGGCCCGACGCGCCGACCCACCAAGCGTTGGCGCCTGACGGGCCTGCTGCGCCGCCGCAATCCTGCGGCATAGGAGCCACCTTGAAAGATACCGACTGGGTGCGTGTTGGCGCGCCGCTTCTGGAACAGGACGCCGAGTTTCTGGCCGACCAGGTCCGCGCTGCGGGCTTTCCGGTAGATCTCATGCGCAGCGATGACGCGTCTGAGCTTGAGAGCGGCAAGTGCTACTTTGTGCGGGTACAGGCCCGACACCTGCCGTTGGCCCGCGAGATCCGTGCCCGCAACTTTACCGAGCGAAAGGTGATTGCCGCACAGGCCAGTCGGCAGCCGTGGCGTTGGCGCAAACGCGAAGCCATTGGCGCCGGGGCCACCACGCTGGGTTGCGTGCTTGGCGTGCCGGTCGCGCTGCTGTTCAAGGGTGGTGCGCTGATGGCGGTGATGACGGGCGGCGCGTTTTCACTGATTGCAGCGCTGCTGACGCTGGTGTTCACGGTTTCGAGCGGCCCGCCGTCGGCTCAGCCGCTTAGCCCGGGCGTCGCCCAGACAACTGGTGCGACGCGCACTGAAGGCACGGAACGCCGAACAGGCCGCAAAGACTCGTAGCGCTGTTGCCTGTTCACGACTGCACGTTGATCGTGAGCGCGAGAGTGGAGTCTCATTGCACGCCCGCGGTCGGTCCCTTCCGGGTCCAGCCCCGCACCAGAAAGGTCCCGCGACTTACGCAGCAGGCAGGTCCGCCCGCCGGATGATCCGAGTCTGGTGGAAAGCCTTCATGGTGGTGGGGTAGATTTCGGTCAAGGCGACGCGCCTGCCGGGCTCGACAATCATGCTCATGTGTTTGCGGGTGATGTCGTTGGGGTGCTGCAGACCCAGCGCCCGCACGACCATCATGACGTCGTGGTGGATTGCCTGCATGTAGTTTGAAACGCGCACACTCTTGTTCTCCGGGTCGAGGCCCCGCGTCAGCCACCTGTTTTGGGTTGCAACACCAGTCGGGCATTGGTTGGTGTTGCACAACAGCGCCTGGATGCACCCCAGGCTGAACATGAAGCCTCGCGCGATATGGCACAGGTCGGCCCCCAGCCCCAGCGCGATGGCTGCGCCGGCGCCTGTGACGATTCGACCACTGCCAATGACCTTTACTTTTGATCTTGCGCCCTCTTCGCGCAGAACATTGTCGGTGATTACCAGCGCCTCCTGAAGGCTGATGCCCATGTGGTCTGACAGCGACATCGGCGCCGCCCCCGTGCCGCCCTCGGCGCCGTCAACGATGATGAAGTCCGGGCCGTCATCATGGCTGGCAATGTAGCGCGCAACTTCCCGAATGAACTCGTCGCCCCCGAGCACGCACTTGAACCCGGTGGGCTTGCCGCCGCTGAGGTCGCGAACCCGGTTCAGGAAGCGCATCAAACCGGGCACGTCATTGAACTCGGCGTGGCAGTTCGGGCTGTGGCAGTCCTGGCCCATCTTGATGCCGCGAATGCGCGAAATTTCAGCAGTAACCTTCTCTCTGGGCAGTACGCCGCCTTTGCCCGGCTTGGCGCCTTGCGCCAGCTTCAGGTACACAGCCTTTACCTGGTCGCGTGCTGCGACCGCCTTGAACTTGTCTTCGTTGAATGTGCCGTCTTCGTTGCGGCAACCGAACTTGCCGGGCCCGATCTGGTAGAAAAGGTCGCCGCCTCCGGCGATGTGGTAGTCACTGACGCTGCCTTCGCCGCTGCTCATGTACCCGCCAGCCAGCTTGGCGCCCTTGCTCAGCGCCAGCACAGCGTTTTGCGACAGCGCGCCGAAGCTCATGCCGCTGATGTTGGCGATATACTTCACGGCGTAGGGTTTGAGTCGGTTGGGCCCCAGAATCACCGGCTCCATATCATCGCTGGCGTGCAGGTCGGGTGTCGGAAAGGGCGCCGGGTTGAATTTGATGACGCCCGGCCCTTCCTGATCCACCTGTGTTCCGAAGGGCACGGTGTTGCTGAGTCCCTTGGCGGCCCGGTACGCCCAACTGCGCTGCAGGCGGGTAAACGGGCGCTCGGAAAGGTCGCTAGTGACGATGTATTGCCGCAGCGGCGGGCCAAGTTTCTCGGCGATGTAGCGGAAGCGCCCGAAGAACGGGAAGTTCCGGATAATCGTGTGTTTACGCTGAAACACGTCCCAGAGTGTGCTGAACGCCAGATAGCCGCCGACTGCAATCAGTAACCACGCCCACCAAGGCAGCATACCGGTCTCCTTGCCAATCGCCATTGTGCGGGCGGCGCACCATGTGCGATGCCCGGGTGCGCGATTGTGGATTGCGGAGCGGCAATTGCCTACGCCCAAGCTGGAAGCTTGCGGACTGGGTCCGCTTCAGCCATTCGTGCGGGGCACGCGGTCGGCGTTTTCGTTGATGGCTGCGTTGAGCAGCTTTACGAATTCCTGGCCACTGAACGGTTTGGCAAGAAATGCGTAGATGCCCATCATGACGGCGCGTTCAAGATCTGCGGGGTAGATCTCGCCGGTCAGCAGGACAATCGGTGTTGAGCGATGAGCCATGGACTGCCGCAAGGCGCCAATCACGTCGATACCGGTTCCGTCGGGCAGGTCGTAATCGACAATGACAACGTCGGGTGCATTCTGGGAAAGGACCTTCTCGGCGGCTTCCATGGTGTTTACGCGCAGGCTTGTGGCACCGACACTTTCGACGAGTGCCTCACAGCGCGAAGCAGAATCGGTGTCATCCTCGATAATGAGGACTACGGACTGACGGGCGCGAACATCTTCCATCGGTGTGGCTCCGTGGCGGCTTCAGCAGAAAAGGTTGTCAATACATGGCGTATTGTCCAGTGCCATGTGTGGTTTGACACAACGGTGACAATGTCGTGTCGGACAGATATCACGTACTGCTCTAAACTCACTGATTCAGGGGCTTCGCGGAGACGCTGAGATCGCCATTCCCGAGCTACCCCTGGATAATCAATATCACGCCATCGTCATGCATGCAACAATATGATTGATTTTTAATCCAGCACAGCTGTCTGGCCCACCAAACTCATAAAACCAATCCATTATTTAGTTTACACTGTCCACAGGATTACGCCAAGCGATTTTGCACTAAATGCACTTCGTTGCATACCTCTGCCAGCTGGCCGGGCGTCAATGCCTGTCTCTGGTCACACTTCGCTTCGCACTTCCGGGGGTGCATTTCCACGATGGCTCCGTCTGCGCCAACGGCGTGAGCTGCCCTGCACAACGACAGTATCAATTCGTCCCGGCCGGCGGCGTGGCTGGGGTCAACGATCACGGGCAGATGCGTGAGCTGGCGTAATGCCGGCACGCTGGAGAGGTCAAGCGTGTTGCGGGTTTCGCGCTCAAACGTCCGCAGGCCGCGCTCACACAGGATCACGTCCGGGTTGCCAGCCAGCAGAATGTACTCAGCGGCACACAGCAGTTCGCGCATCGTTGCTGCCGCCCCGCGCTTGAGCAGGATCGGCCGGCCGGTGTCAGCGCACGCCCGCAGCAGCGGCACGTTCTGCATGTTGCGGGCACCGATTTGCAGCAGGTCGGCGTGCGCCGCGATCTGGGCCGCATCGGCCGGGTCGAGCACCTCCGTAACGCACGCCATTCCACGGCTATGTGCCGCGTCCGCAAGCCAGCGCACGCCCGGCATGCCGGTACCCTGGAAATCGTACGGGCTGGTGCGTGGCTTGAACGCGCCGCCGCGCAGGATACGAACGCCGCACGCGCGAGCGTGATCGGCGGCATCATGGATTTGTCCCTCGGATTCAACCGCGCAGGGACCCGCAATCACCTCGTGCAACCCCGCACCAATCTGCGCCTCCCCGATGGTGACGACGGTGTGCCGGCCGGGCTCCCAGCGCGCAAGCCTGAAGCTCTCCGTGTCGCGCGCTATGTTGCGCGCGCTCTGCGCTTTCGGCTGGTCCAGTTGCGCGGCGCACCCGTGGCGGGCGAGCAGCAACGCCAGCTCCCGGCCGAGTCGCGCCGGCAACCCCATGCGCGAGGCCGTCTGTTCAAGCTCAAGGGCGTGCGTGCTCTCCCGTTGCGAGTCATGAATCGGCTTGCCGGCGAGGCGCTTGGCAAGCCCTATATCTCCGGCGACTTTGGCGCGTTGTGCAAGCAACGTCACCAACTGGCTGTCGATGTGGTTGATGTTTGCGCGCAGGGCGCCAAGCACCAGCGCCTCGTCTGGGCGCGGAGCTTCAATGGTTCCGGTGGTCATGGTTGTTTTTCCTGCCCCGGCCTGCCCGCGTGGGCCGCCGAGGTCTCAAGTGGATTTGAATGTGCCGTCGGCACCGGGTCGGCCTGTACGCTTCGGCACAACAGGCGAAACGTGGTGCGATTGTCCGGCTCGTCCTGCGCGGGGCCTTCGATGGGATACAGACCAGTGGCATCCCCGATGCCGATCGGCCCCAGCACGCCAACATGCCGCAGCCCGCCGCGCAGAAAAGCGGGCGCCTGGCGCGCGCCGTCGTCAACCAGGCGCAGGCGCACGCTGTTGTGGCTCAGCCAGCCGCGGCACTGCGCAGCGACTTGCGGGTGAGCCCAGACTTCGGTGATGTCGCGCCGGCGCACGCCCGGTATGCCCAGCAGGTAATGATCGACACGCAAAGTCGTTTCTTCGAGTGTGGCGAACTGGTGCGAGAGCGTCAGCGCGTCGTGGATGCTTCCAGTGCTGCTGTTGTGAATCGGCAACAGCAGAAGATCGACGCGGCCGTTCGCGAGCGCCGCTGCGGCGTCCGCGAAGCTTGCGAACGGCCATCCGGTGAATCGCTCTGCCAGCAGGGTCAGGCCCGCACGTTCCGAGTTCGAACCGCGCTCGCCCTGGTAGGCGACGCGGTAGTGTCGTTGTGTTTCCAGTGTCAGCATGTGGTTGCTCCGGTTGTGTCTGCCGTGAAACAGAAAAGGCCCGCTCAAGTGAGCGGGCCAGGGAACGTGTGATGGGAATGCTAGATGCTCATCGACACGCCTGCCCGCGCCCACCCGGGTAGAGGTAGGCGAATGCAAACGCGAAGATGGCGATCTTGGTGTTCATATCAGGAGCAGAACGATAGCGGGTTGCATTGACAGGTCAAGGGTTCGTTTCATGTTTTCTGTCGATTTCCCAGCCTGCCTGTTTCAGGTATCAACGAGTTGCGCCGCTACTTCTTGATCTCGAACTCCTCGTCCTTCACGTCCGTGTCCAGTTTCGTGTCCTTGAACTCGTACAGGGTGTAGCCGGGCTCTTTGTCGCCCTTGGCAAGCGGCTCAAGCAGCTTGACGCTTGTGATTGCGCCTTCGCCCTTGGCGAACTTGACCTCGATGCTGGTGATGAACTTCCTGACTATTTCGTTTTGCGGCTTCATCTCAAGCGTCACGGGCTCGCGCGACTTGATGCTCACATCGTAATCGTTCTTGAGTTTCGTGAACTCGCCCTTGAACCACGTGAACAGTTGCTTGACGACCGCATCGAGACCACGGTCCTCTGACAGCTTGATGTTCTCAATCCTGTTTGTGCTCTCGCTCCACTTCTTGCCGCTCTCGCCCGTGACGACGAGAATCGACTTGTGCGGCTTGGCGTATTCCCAGCGCACGTGGTCAGGCTTCTTGAACACAAAGCGGCCGGACGATTCGATCTTGTCACCGAACAGGGGCAGGAATTTGGTCTGCGTGAAGTTGCCCTGGAAGTCCTTGTGTTCTTTGTGCTCTTTCTCAATGCGCTTCAGCAGGTCGTCCAGCGACTCTTCTTTGGCCTCGTCGGCCTCTTCTGTCTCTTTACCCTCAGCAGGCGCCGGTTGTGGTACCGGCGTGGGGGAGCTTTCCTGCGCCGCAATGGTGGCGCGAACCAGCAGCAGAAACAGGGCGATGGCTACAAGGCGCATAGTGGTCCCTCCGGGCCCAGCATAGTAACGCCCGCGCCGCCTGCCGGGTCGTGCCGAAAATCTGGCGCATCAGGCTTGCGCGTACACCTTCGAGCCCAGCAGCGTGTCCAGCGCGACGATCTCAAGCCCGCGCGCGCGCAGCCCGTCAATCACGACCGGCAACGCCTCCAGCGTAGCATTGCGGTCGCTCGTTCCCTGCAAGCCCGCGCCGTCATGCAGCAGAATCACACCCCCGGGCCTGGCGCTGTCCACAATACGCTCGGCAATGCGCGCCGCGTCGGTGACCACGGCATCAAACCCGCGAACCTGCCACCCGACAGCTACCATGCCTTCCTGCCCCAGCACATCGCCAAGCGCCGGGTTCTTGAATCCGTGGGGCGCCCGGTACAGGCACGGCTTGACGCCGGTGGCGGCCTCGATGGCGTTGTTGCAATCCCGGATTTCGCGGCGCAGCTTGCCGTGAAGACTGAAGTTGATCCACACTGCGTGGGTGTCACTGTGGTTGCCGAGTGTGTGGCCTTCTTGCGCAATGCGCTTTGCCAGCGCGGGATGCCGGCGGACGCGCGCGCCCACACAGAAGAACGTTGCTTTCACGCCCTTGTCTTTCAGCAGGTCGAGCACGCGGGGCGTAAATTCGGGGTCGGGTCCGTCATCGAATGTCAGTGCCACAGCCTTGGCCGGCACCGGCGACCGCCAAAGAGTACGAGCCCAGATCGAGCTGTTCACATTGAACACAGCCCAGGCAATCACGCCCAACGCCAGGGCCAGTGAAGCGCATGCGCCAACCCAACCCCACGGAAACGGAAGCAACACAAGACTCGCGACAACGGCCGCAATGGCTGCAAGCTTGATGGCGATGGCTTTGAGCACGCGTGTACGCTAGACGACGGCAATGAAAAGAAAAGGCGCCGCAGTGCGGCGCCGAAAGCTGTTGCGTGAGCTGCCGGGGCAGCGGTTAGTTGGCCTTTGGTTCCTGCTGCTCGTAAATGAACTTGATCATCTCGATCTCGGACTGAAAGCCCTTGCGGAAGACGTACGTGAACTCGTCAACGGCGCGCCGGATCAGGAAGGTGCCCATCTCGTTCTTCTTGCTGCGCGTGAACTCTTTCAGCAGTTCCTCGCGGCTGACGTCGCCTACGTCGTAGTCATTGGCAGTATCGGCGATGGTCACCTTGACGCGCGTCGGGTCAATGTCGATCAGCAGTCGCAGGTTGCCGGCGGCGCCGTGTTCTTTGGCGTTGAGAATGATGCTGCTGCATGCCTCATCAATGGCAATTACCACCTGGCGGGCCACACGGGCTCCGAGCTGGCCCTCGGCCAATACCTCACGGACGAAGTCGCGCAGGGGCGCCAGCGAGCGGGTGTCGATTGCGACGTCGAGTTCGCGACGTGTGGTCTGGATCATGGCGTCTGCTTTCCAGTTTCGGGATGTGTGTTCAAGCACACTTCCGCAAAACGATCAGGCAAGGGTGCTAATTATTTGTGCGCTTACAAGTGGATTCGGGGAATTCTCAGTCACATATTCACCAGATTGCACATGTGCATATGCTACATTTTTTGCGTTTGGCCCCAAGGGCTCTTCACCCAGCCCATCTCCGCAGCCAGTTCAACAGCCAGCCTTGCCCCGGCAGTCCCACTTTCGCCGGAACCTTCCTGCCACCAGTCGGCTGGCAGCCAACGTGCTTCCGGTAACGCGCTCTGGGGCAGGCCTGCCCTGGCCAGTGCACTGCGCAGCGTGTTGGGGATACGGCGGAGGGGCGCGTCCTCATGCTCAACGAGGACAAGAACGTCTGTGCGTTTCAACGCAGGCAGCACGCTCGCCTTCACCCCACGAGTGCGCTGCGGCCAAACCAGAACCACCTTGCCGTGAAAGTCCGGCAAGGTCGCAGCCGAGTTGCCTTCAATCACCAATGGTCTTTCCGGGTCAAACGCCTGCATCGCCGCAGCCAGCGCATACCGAAACACATGGGGTGCCGCGCGCAGCCACAGCACGGGCTTGGCCCCGGCAATCGCCAGGCGGTCTGTGTCTTTTCCCGGAGTTCGCAGAATGGTCTCGTCGCTGACCAGCTCGTATCCGGCAGGCACGGGGTCGCAGCCATCGCAGTTGTCGTCACCCTGTTCGTCCACGCCGTGTACGGGGCAATGGGATTCCCGGTGAAATCGAGTGATTTTGAGCGCCTGGCTGCCCGGAGCTGCGGCCACAACCGCGCACGCCAACGCGGTCTTTCCCGCGTTCGCCGATGGTCCCGCGATAATCAGGCGCTGTGCCACCATCGTTCCAAGGCTAACAAACCGCGAAAAATCAGGCAGTCCCCGGCTGGCAAGGCAAGCTGCCCTGGCCCGGTTGTCGCCGCTGCACCGGGAGCACACACGGCGATTGGCCATTGGTAATCTGCGCCTGCGGATCTAAGAACAACTCTGCTGTCCCCCGGTTGACGTAAGTACCCTATGCGAACTCTTCACTTCCGGTTCACGTTCGCGGTCCTTGGTTTGCTGGCGTTGATTGCTGGCGCCCTGCTGGATAGCACATGGCTCGCCGGGTCAGGCGCTGCCACCGCAGGGGTTTCTGACCTGATGGGCCTCGCCCGGGCCAGAATGCGCCACCCGGAACCGCTGCTGCGCCTGCTGCGTGCCACATGTGAGGCACTGCCGTCGATCGGAGTGGCCGCCTATGAACCACTTGCGATCGGCGTTGCCGTGGCGGTCGTGCTCTATGCGCTCATGGCGGCAGGCCTGGAAACAGTCAGCGTCTCTCGCGGCTTGACGTTGGGGAACGTGCGCGGTGAGACCACCCGGCGGGTGATGTCTGCGCTGTGCAGTCTTGCCGTACTGGGCATCCCCGCGGTCCTGGTATGGGGTCGCACGCCGCAGTCATTGCTGGGTCGAGATTCCCGGACTGTGGCAGCAGTGGTAGTTTCGGTCGCAATGCTGGTGGCTTTGCGTGGGATGCTGGATGTCGCACTTGAAGTTCGCGCAGCCGGGAAGCGGGCGAGAGCCCAAAACGTTGACAGCTAGGGGCTTGCGGTTACAGTGTGCGATTGCAGCTGCTACATTACCGCAGCGGTAAACCGGGCGGACAACTGAATCCACACGGTCCGATGAGTTGTCGGGAGGCTTGATGTTGACGCAATCGAAAAAGACACCCCTGGGCAAAGTCCTCGTCGGATTGAAGTTCTGCACGGTCGAGCAGGTGAAAGAAGGCCTCACGCACGCCAAGACCAACATGATGATGGTGGGCGAAGCGTTGATGGAGCTTGGCTACCTCGACGACGAGAAACTTGCCAAGGCGCTGGCCAAGCAGCAGGGCGTGAAGTTCGTGCTGCTGAACAAGTATGAGCTGCCGCCGGACCTGGTCGGGTCCGTGGGCAAAGAAATCGTCGAAGAGCACGAGATCATCCCGGTGCAGCGCAAGGGCCGCAACCTCACGGTGGCGACCTACCGTGTGCTGGAGTACTTCGCCCTGGACAACCTGCGCTTCATTCTGGGCAGCGAAGTTGACTGGGTGATGGCGCCCGAGAACCAGATTCGCACCGCGATGAAGAAGTACTACGGCATCGGCGGCATGGGCGACATCGTCAACGGCGAAGGCGAGGCCATCAGCTACAAGGATTTCGACGCGGCGGAACTTTCGACGGATGAAGAAGAGGGTTTTGTCGCTCAGTTGGTGCAGTTGCTGATAACCGACGCGATCAAGCAGCGCGCCAGCGACATTCACATCGAGCCGATGGAAGAAAAGGTACGCATCCGGTACCGCGTTGACGGCGATTGCCAGGAAATGGAGGCGCCGCCAAAGCGCTTGCAAGGCCCGCTGATCCAGCGCGTGAAAATTCTGGCGAAGATGAAGATTGAAGAAAAACGCGTCCCCCAGGACGGCCGCATCAAGACCCGCGTTGAAGGCCGCGACATCGACTTGCGCGTGAGTTGCCTGCCCTGCAGTTGGGGTGAGTCGGTGGTGATGCGTATTCTGGACAAAGCCAAGAGCCTGGTTGCGCTGGAAACTCTGGGCGTGCACCCGACGGATTTCGACCGCTTCCAGAAAATCCTGAAGAAACCCAACGGAATTTTCCTGGTGACCGGCCCCACCGGCTCGGGCAAGACGACGACTCTGTACGCGGCCCTGACCGCGCTGAACAAACCGGACGTGAAGATCATCACGGCGGAAGATCCCGTCGAGTATAATCTTTCGGGAATCAACCAGTCGCAGGTGAATCACCAGATTCAGCTCAGCTTCGCGCGTATCTTGCGCGCCATGCTGCGCCAGGCGCCCAACATCATTCTGGTCGGCGAAATTCGAGACCATGAAACCGCCGAAATCGCGATTCAGGCGGCGCTCACCGGTCACTTGGTGTTCAGCACGCTGCACACCAACGACGCAAGCGGTGCACTGACACGCTTGATCGACATGGGCGTCAAGCCGTTCCTGGTTGCCAGTGCGGTGCAGGCGATTCTGGCCCAGCGCCTTGTCCGCGTGCTGTGCAAGCATTGCAAGCAGCCGCACACACCGGAACCGGCGGACCTGAAAATGGTCGGCCTGAAGCCCGAGAACATCCGGGGCAAGACGATTTACCATGGCGTCGGTTGCCGCGAGTGCGGCAATGCGGGCTTCCGCGGACGCATGGGCGTTTATGAACTGCTGGAGATGAACCCGGCGCTGCGCGAACTGACGATGAAACAGTCGAGCACGCTGAAGATCCGCGCCGAAGCGCGCCAGAACGGTATGAGCACACTGCTGGAAGACGGCGTGCGCAAAGTGCTGCTGGGCACGACAACCATCGGTGAAATCCTGACGATTGCCCACCGCGACGACATTTAGTGAATGAACAATTGGCGATCTGCCTTGAACAATGCGCTCCGGACGGGGCGCTTGTTCTTTATTGACGTGCCGTTTCAATGTTCATAGTTCATTGGCGGAGGCCACCCATGCCACACAAGATTGGCGTGATACTTTCCGGTTGCGGGTTCAAGGACGGCGCGGAAATCCATGAAAGCGTGTGCACGCTGCTGGCACTGGACCGCATGGGCGTAGAAACCATCTGCATGGCGCCCAACATTGAGCAGGGCAAGGTCGTCAACCACCTCACCGGCCAGGACGTGTCCGAAAAACGCAACGTGCTGGTCGAAAGCGCCCGCATCGCGCGCGGCAAAATTCGTGACATCGCCGAAATCAAGGCTGGCGACCTCGACGCGCTGGTCCTGCCCGGCGGCTTTGGCGCGGCACTGAACTTGAGCGACTTCGCATCCAAAGGTGCCAAGGCCACGGTTAACGCTGATGTCGCGCGGCTGGTGCGTGAAGTCCACAAGGCGGGCAAACCGATCTGCGCGATCTGCATTGCGCCGGCGGTGATTGCCAGGGTGTTGGGTGACGAGCGCCCGGTACTGACCATCGGCAACGACGAAGGCACAGCCGACGCGATCGAAGCCTGCGGAGCATCGCATGAAAACTGCGCCGTGCGAGACTTCGTCGTGGATAAAGAGCGCAAGATCGTAAGCACGCCCGCATACATGCTGGGCCCAAGCATCGCCCACGTGGCCGAGGGCATTGAGCGTGCCGTGCGCGAAACCGTGGCAATGATCGGTTAGCGCGCGGAACTAACAAACCATCCACGCGCCAGCCGCCCGGTGTTATGCAGACCGCGATTGGCTATCCTAGGGGCTGAATCAGCAGATCTGGAAGGTTCTCTTGGCACGTCAGCGCAGCGGCAAGCCAGGTGGCGACGAGCCACCCCCCGCAACCCCGAACCGGGGCTTGTCCCATCTCAATGAGAAGGGCGAGGCTCGCATGGTCGATGTGTCCGCCAAGGTAATCTCGACACGCACCGCCAGGGCACAGGCTGTCCTGCGCATGAGTCCAGCCACGCACGCTGCTGTGGTGCAGGGCACCGGCCCCAAGGGCGAAGTGCTGGGCACGGCCCGAGTCGCGGGCATCATGGCGGCCAAGCGCACGCCCGAAGCGATCCCGATGTGCCACCCGCTTGCGCTGAGCGGCGTGGAGGTCTCGTTTGAAACTGACCTGCCGGCGGATGCGCATGGCCGCCCCGGAATCCGGGTGCTGGCCAGCGTCAAGTGTACGGGCGTGACGGGTGTGGAAATGGAAGCGCTGCACGCGGCGACGGTCGCGGCGCTTACCGTTTATGACATGGTGAAAGCCCTCGAAAAGGGCATTGAAATCGAGTCGATCCGCCTGCTTGAAAAAACCGGCGGAAAGGGCGGAGACTGGAAAGGATGACCAACCAGCCCTTGCCTGCCGAAACCGAAATCGTCACCGATGAGTCGCGACTCAAGCAGGTGGTTGACGAGTTGCTGGAAGCGCCGCGCCTGTCGCTCGATATCGAGAGCGACGGTTTTTACAACTACGCCGAGCGCGTCTGCATTGTCACCCTGTCCAGCGAAGAGCTCAACGTCGTCGTTGACACGCTTGCTATCGACGATGCGGCGCAAGCTCTTGGCCGCATTACCGCCCGCGCGGAAAGACCGCTGCTGATGCACTCGGGCCAGAACGACGTGCTGGCCCTGAAGCGGGATTACCACCTCGAGTTCGGCAGCGTGCAGGACACAAGCGTGGCTGCCATGTTGCTGGACTTGCCGCACACCGGCTTGGCGGCACTGGCTGAGGGTTATCTGGGCACGCATCTCGAGAAAGAGCTTCAACGGTATGACTGGTCACGCCGTCCGATTGAATTGCGCCACTTGAGCTACCTGGTCAACGACACCCAGCACCTGTTCAAGTTGCACGACCTGATGATTGACGAGCTGCGCAAGCTGGACCTGCTGGACGAGTACGAAATCGAATGTCGCGCCGTTGCCTATGCGGAACCTCGGGAGCGTGTCTTTGACCCCGACCGCTTCCGGCGCATCAAGGGCCATGGCGACCTCTCTGAGCAGCAACGTGGCGTGCTCAAGGCCCTCTACGCGTGGCGGAACGACCTGGCCCGCAGCCTTGACCGGGCGCCATTCCGCATCATCAGTGACAACACGCTGCTTGATATCGCGCGTACGCTGCCGACGACGCCTGAGGCCATCGGCGCCATGCGCGGTGTTGGTGAGTGGCTGATGGCAGAACAGGCGGGCGCGATGCTTGAGGCGATCCAGAGCGGGCTCTCCAATCCCGCCAATATGAAGCCCCCGCGGCGCAATGACACACCGGCGCCGCGCATGGACCCCCGCCAGCGGGATACACTTGGGCGTCTCAAGCGCTGGCGCGAAGCGCAAAAGCAGGCTCGTGGCGTCGGGTTGCAGGCGATTCTGCCCTCCGCCGTGCTTAAGGACCTGGTGCTGGCGCCGCCCAGAGATATTGAACAGCTGGCGGCCAACCCCCGCGTCGGCAGCGCCCGGGCCAAACGCTACGGGGCTGACTTGCTCAAGCTGCTGAATGGGCGGCGAGGCAGTTAGGGACCGGGCCCATGCTCAAGATTCTTGCGCCTGCCAAGATCAACTGGTTTCTCGAGGTCCTTCACAAGCGACCCGACGGTTACCATGCCATCGATACCGTCATGCAGACCATAAGCCTGTTCGACGAAATCACTGTCGAGGCTTCTGATACACTAAGCCTGCATTGCAACATCGACCTCGGGCCCAACGAGAAAAATCTTGCCTGGCGCGCGGCTGCTTTGCTGCGCGACGAACACGCCCCAGGCAGGGGCGCCTGCATCACATTGAAGAAAAACATCCCGCACGGTGCCGGCTTGGGCGGCGGCAGCAGCGACGCAGCCAGCACAATGCTCGCCCTCGACCGCCTGTGGGGCACCAGATTAGGAACGCTGCGCTTGCAAGAGCTTGTGAGCCGTGTTGGCAGTGACTGCGCCTTCTTTATTGAAGGTGGGACTGCCCGTTGTACGGGCCGCGGAGAAGTCATTGAACCCCTGCATGATGTGGCTGGGGTAGACGTCGTAGTCCTGTACCCCGAGGAGGTATGTCCAACCGGTCCGGTTTACCAAGATGCCAGCAGTCACTTGACGGACGAGAAGGCGAAATGTTACTTATTTCATGTTTTACTAAAGGACTTCAATCGCACAAAGTTGGCCAGCGCCATTTTCAACCGGCTTCAGGACTCCGCACTCAGGGTTTCGCCGGGTTTGAGGAATGCATGGTCTCGGACTGAATCGGGATTGGGCGTGCTGGCGCGCTTTGTGAGCGGTTCAGGGTCGTCCATCGCTTTCCTGATGGAGAACCGTGAGGTGGCCGTGACGTTCGCGGCGACCCTTCAATCGCAGGGCCTGGGGCGGGCCTTCACCGCGGTGACATTGCCCCGGGGTGCAGTATGGGGATGAGTCAATGCGTGACATCGAGGTCACGGAAGTCCGAGTCAAGCTGGCATCCGAAGACGACGAGAAGTTGCTCGGATATTGCAGCGTTACGCTCAATAACGCCTTCGTTATCAAGGACCTGAAGATTATCCAGGGCGACGGCTCGCCGTTCATTGCGATGCCTTCGCGCAAGATTACCGACAAGTGCATCCGCTGTGGTTACAAGAATCATCTGCGGGCAAAGTTCTGCAATGAATGCGGCACCAAGCTGCCGGCCAATCGCGCCGAGACCGACGCCCGGGGGCGCGCCAAGCTCCACTTCGACCTGGTGCACCCGATTCGCGGCGAGGTCCGCGAGTATGTGCACCAGAAAATCGTCGAGGCTTATGCAGCCGAAGTTGCCCGGGTTCGAGCAGGCGGAGTCCCGACAGACCTGGATGAAGGCTAGAGTCAGTTCGCCCACATGCCGCGACCATCGGTGCGCGCTTCATCGCGAAGTTTCGCAAACTCTGATGCGTATCTGGTGTTTGGTGCAATGGTCATCGTGTCCGCCCAACCGCCTTCCAGCAGCAACCGGTTCAGCATGCGACCGTCCGGCAGAGACGCGTAGGCCAGCGTGCGGTCGTACTTGTCCAGGCGTTCCTGATCGTACTCCAGCTTCAACTGCGGGTCCTTCTCGAGCAGGCTGAATACATACATGGTGGCTTTGAAGGCCGCGCCCTCGGGGTCGACCTTATGCTCGCCAAGTTCGGCGCAATCAACGCCGATCAGGCGCAGGCGCGTGCCATCTGCCATCTCAAGCGTGTCGCCGTCGATCACGCGCCGCACCGCGAGATGTCCGCGCAGCTTCTTTGCAGGCGCTGGCAGGTACAACTTCGGGCGTTGGATGGTTGCATTTTCGGCAGGCTGTTGTGCGTTTCCGCCGCCATACAACCCGTCGTGCCGCATGCGAATCGGCAGCAAGCCGCTCTGCCACAGCGCGACGCCTGCCACGGCGACCAGTAGCACCAGGACCAGCGCGGTAGCGCCGGTGTTGATCTTTCCGCGTTGATTCGCGCGCCTCATGGCCACAGTATAGCGCCCGATGCGACAAATGGATCATCGCTTGAGCCGCGCCGTCCATGGACTGCGCTTTGGGCCGCTCGACTATGCGCTGGCTGTGCCGGGCCTGTTGTTCGGCAGCTATGGCATGCCGGTGCTGATTCTGGCACTCGGGGCTTGGCTGGGCTGGCGGTTTGCCGCCGTGGCGACCATGAGCACGCTGACAACGCTGGCGATTACGACGCCCATGAAGCACTGGGTCAATCGACCGCGCCCGGAACCACTGGAGGCACCCCGTGCGCTGAAGCTGCGCAAGCTTGTGAGCAACCCGGCGTTTCCCTCTGGCGACAGCGCGCAGGCGGGCAGCGTGACGGCCCTGCTTGTGCTGTGCGGGCCACTTGCCTGGCCCGTGAGCGCGGCATTCCTGCCGTTGATTCCGCTGTGCATGTTCAGTCGCGTGTACTTCGGCGCCCACTGGTGGGCCGATACGGTCGGGGGTGCAATGATCGGGGCTGGGGTGGCAATGGCCTATGCGGTGTGGTTCGGCGCGTTCATCGCAGGCTGAAGCGGCGCACGCCCCGTTGCCCCACCGGGCCAGCGCACTATAAGTTCAGGCATTCCGGTGCTGGAGTTACCATGTCTGAGCGCAAGCTGTTCACGTCTGAGTCGGTTGGCGAAGGTCACCCCGACAAACTGTGCGACCAGGTCTCTGACGCAGTGTTGGACGCGCTGCTGGCGAAAGACCCGCGTGCGCGCGTGGCCTGTGAGACCGCAACAACCACGGGCCTGATTGTCGTGATGGGCGAAATCACGACAACTGCAACTGAGGTACTTTCCGACATAGGCGACATTGCCCGCAAAGCCGCATGCGATATCGGGTACACGAATGGCGAGTTCGGTCTCGACGGCAACACCTGCGGCATCATGGTCGCAGTGCATGGCCAGTCGGCTGACATTGCCATGGGCGTGGACGAGAAGACTGACCGCGAACAGGGCGCCGGCGATCAGGGCATGATGTTCGGATACGCGACGAATGAGACACCTGAGCTGATGCCCGCTGCCATCGCGTGGTCACACAAGCTGACGGCCCGCCAGGCCGAGCTGCGCCACGCGCGCAAGCTGCCGTGGCTGCGCCCCGACTGCAAAAGCCAGGTGACGATTGAGTACGATGGCCACGAGATCAAGCGCATTCACACGGTAGTGCTCAGCACGCAGCACGCCCCCGAGATCGGTCTGAACGAGATCCGGGAGCAGGTACTCGAACACATCATCAAACCGGTGCTGCCCGGGAAGTACGTGGATAAGGACACGATCTATCACGTCAACCCAACCGGGCGCTTCGTGATAGGCGGCCCCCATGGTGATTCGGGCCTGACGGGCAGGAAGATCATTGTGGATACATACGGCGGGATGGGTCGCCACGGCGGCGGGGCCTTCAGTGGCAAGGACCCGACGAAGGTTGACCGTAGCGCGGCTTACATGGCCCGCTATGTCGCCAAGAACGTCGTAAAGGCGGGCCTGGCGGATCGTTGCGAGATCCAGTTGGCGTACGCCATTGGTGTCGCAGAGCCCGTGAGCATCCACATTGACACCTTCGGGACCTGCACAATCAGCGAGCATCGCATCATTGAGCTGTTGCGCAGCCAACTGAGTTTCAAGCCAAAGGCCATCATTGAGCACCTGAAGCTGCAGCGCCCGATCTTTCTCCAGACTGCCAAGAATGGCCACTTTGGACACGAAGGCTTTCCGTGGGAAGCGACGGACCTTGCGGCGAAGCTGAAGAAGGCTGGCGGGGCCTGAATCCCGGCGATTGGTTTGCGCGGCCCGGTGCAGGCTACGCCTGGACCGGGCCGCAGCAAATTTCTGTGCAATTCATAAGTGCATACGAAGGGTTCACTTGGCTCGAAAAAAGCCCCTTGCGCGATCTGACGGGTTTGGATAAACAGTGCGCGCGCTCACGTTAGTGTTCGCCGGGGGGCAAATTCCAGAAAAGGTCTTTCCACGCGCCTTTGACGGCATATATTGCCGCCCTCGGACAGGACTTGTGTCAAATTTGTAGACACCAAACAGGGAAACTAAGGGGACAAACCCATGACTGACAATGCACCGGCTGAAGGCGGAGAGGGTCAAGACATCATGAGTCTCGGCGCCACGCCTGAACTTCAGGCTCACGCCAAGACCATGTGGATGGTCAACATCTTCAACTTCGGACTTCTGTACCTCATGTTTGTTGAAAAGCCGGGCCAGTGGCAGAACCCCTGGTTCGTTGGCCAGGTCCGCGCGCTGGTTCGGGCGTCACTGTTCAACATGGTCTGCTGGCCGATTGGCGCGTTCTTCGCGTTCAAGGGCTTCAGCGCGGTCGGTGCGGGCAAAGACCCGGTCATCCCGTTCGCGTGCGCTGGCGGCGCGACTGCCGACAGCAAGAAGTAAGTACGGAAAGACCTTACTTCGGCCGGGGACGGGAGACCGTCCCCGGTTGTTGTTTGCCGGTTGAGGTCTGAACAAGATACCGGTACGCGGCCGCGCGCGTCGTTCTGTCGTGCTTCTGCAGCCCGGTTCCTGATACCTTGAACTTTCATGCCGCGACTGAACGTCGATCTGTCGGTCAATGACTACGACCGCGACCTGTTCGCCGAACGTCGCATCGTGCTTGAACTCCGCGAGGGCGAAGGCTTCCAGCACATCGTATTGAAGGTCATCGCGATGGCGCTGTTCCATCACTCGCGCCTGCAGATCGAGCCCACCATGGACGACGAAGACCGCTACAAGCCGGACCTGCTGATCCGCAGCGACGACTATCGCCCCGAGGTCTGGATTGAGTGCGGACAAGTGCGTGTCCAGAAACTCGACAAGGTCACGTTTCGACACTACGACGCCAGAGTCGTCGTAATCAAACGCACCGAGCGCGAGGCCCGCGAACTTCTGGAACGCTGCCGGGGCGAAGTCCGTCGCCTGGGCGCGATCGAGTTTATTGGTTTCGATCCAGGCTTCATCGACCGCGTGGCAAACACGCTGACCGGCAAGAACGACGTGATCGCAATTCTGTCGGGCAACGGGATGCAGCTCGTCGTCAGCGGCAGTACCTTCGAGACCGCCATCCACCGATACAGCCTCTGAGGTGGGGCCATGGGACGGCACCGGTCCTATTCTTGGGGCGCATCTGCGCCCGCAGCGCTACACTGCTGCCATGAAACGCTTGGTTCCAGTCGTGCTGATACTGGCCTGTGTGGTTGCCCTTGCGCAGGACAAGCGCCCGGAACTGCCAAAGGTTCCGCCGGGGTTCGACGACGGCCGTGCCGAGGTCATCGCGGAAGCAGCCGACGAGCTGATCAGCCCGGAGAAGTTCCCCGGGCGACTGTTTGAAGAGGCCGATGCGACCGAGCTGTCTGCGTTTCTGTTCAGCCATCTGAGTGAAGACGAGAAAGCGCTGCTCGACACCGGCTTGAAGCTGGACGGCGCACTGCCCCGCTGTCGCGACGCCGGGGCTGTCGAAGTGCTTCTGGCAAAGCACACAACAGGCACGGCGCAGATCTGCGATGCATTGGGAAAGCTGCTGGCTGGTCGCGGGTACTCGCTGCGCGAATGCATCGCCTGGTTCTATGCCCGCGGGTTCAACTTTCGCGTTCTGCAGTCCGCGCTGAACGGTGAGCGCATAGATTGTTTCATGCTGCGGCGCGGGCTGCGTGCGATGGCGGCCAAGGGCACCACGAACGCCGCGCTGTTCGAGAAAGCGTTCTGGGAGTTCAACCTCAAGGACGGCAGGCAGGAACTTGGCGGCCATTACGACGGCGTGCAGTTGATCGAGTCGTTGCTGGCACTGGGCTGGGGCCCCGCTGAGTTTGCATCGGCAAAGGGATTGAAAGATGCCGCCGGCCTGCAGCCTGTGCAGCGTGACCTGATCAGCTGGGGCGACCCTGTGCTTCTGTGGCCGGTGCTCGAGCACGGCATGCCGGAGAGCGACTGGACTAAGGCGGTGCGAGCCTGGTATGCCAAGGGCGGCAGGGGCGAGAACGACAGCCGTGTGCTGCCCGGTGCTCTGGCGCGGGCCGAGACTGTCTCACGCTGGTTTCGTACCGGCGGCCCCCAGGTTACAGGTGTGTACACCGGGCCTTGGCCTGACGCTAAGGGCGAACCCCAGCCGCCAATGGCAGAACTGCGCGCGATTCAGGAAGGCGATGAAGCCCGAATTTCCGGGCAGCTCAGCGAGACAGTTCGCGGGCATTTCAGCGTGGCGGGAGACACGTTTCTGCTGGTGATTTACGCAGACGGCAGCGGGCGGGCAATCATCCGCAAGCCAAAACGGAAGCCGGTGAACATTGGCGCGGCGAATCCTCTGGGAAATGTCGCCCACACCGACCAGTTGTATGAGGGGCGCGTAAGTATCAAGGGTCGAAGCGCGTTGATGTATGCGGTGTTTACAGGCGGCGAGCCAGTGTCGCCGGCAGAGTTCGAACTCGCCAACCTCGACATCAAAGCCAGCGGCACACTGCTGGGTGCCCACATTGACGATGGCGTGCAACTGACGCCGATCTTGCTTAAGCGGACGTCGCGGCTTGTCGAGGCACCGTAGGGCACACAGCTACGCGCTCTGTTTCACGGCTGCCAACGCATTAGCCAGTGCTGCGGCAAACGTCTTGACGTGCTCGGCCTTGATCGTCAGTGGCGGCAGCAGGCGAATCATGTTGGGCCGGTCGCAGCCGCCCACGATGATCTTCTGCTCCATCAGGTTTTCAATCACAGGCTTGGCCGGGCACTCAAGCTCGATGCCGAGCAGCAGGCCCTTGCCGGTCACTGCCAGTACTTCCGGGATTGAACCCAGGGCGTCGCGCACCACGATTTCCATGGCTGCGGCGTTCTCAACAAGCTTTTCGGCAAGCATCACTTCGAGGTTTGCTATCACCGCTGCCATCGCAAGCGGCCCGCCGCCGAATGTACATCCGTGTTCACCGGGCGCCGGGGCGTTGGCGATTGCCTCGTTCAGGATCACCATGCCGACAGGAAAGCCCCCGCCGGCACCCTTGGCGCTGGTACAGATGTCGGGTTCAACATCCCAGTGCATGCCGGCGAACATCGCACCGGTGCGGCCGAAACCGGTCTGGACTTCATCAAAGATCAGCGCAGTACCGTTGCCGACGCAGAGTTCGCGCAACGAGTCGTAATACTTGCGGCTTGCGATGCGCACACCGCCGACGCTGGTCACGGGCTCAAGAATGATGGCCGCAACGTCGGGCCCCATCAACGCTTCCAGTGTGTCGAAGTCGCCCAGTGGCACGAAATCCGTGATGTGGCTCAGGTTCTCGGGAAAGTCGTCCCTCAGTTTCTGCTTTCCGGTCACGCTCAGCGCGCCGACGGTGCGGCCGTGAAAGCCAGTTTCCATGGCAACTACGCGCGGCCGCCCGGTGGCGCGGCGCGCGATTTTCAGCGCGGTTTCATTGGCTTCGGTGCCGCTGTTGCAGAAAAAGACTGCTGCACTGTGTGGGTACGCGTTCTTCACCACCATTTCGGCGGCTTCAGCGCGAGTGTCGTTGTAAACGGCGTTGCTGTAGAAGATCAGCTTCTTGGCCTGCTCGGTGATTGCCTTGACCAGCTTGGGGTGGCTGTGGCCGATGTTGCATACGGCATGCCCGGCATACAGGTCGAGATACCTGTTGCCCATATCGTCGATGACCCACACGTCTTCGCCCTTGACCACGGTGAGGGGCATCTTTGTGTACGTGGGCACGAGGTACTTGTCCTCGGTCTCGCGCGTGCTCATGCGTTCTCCGACTGGTGGCGGCGAATGGCCGCCGGCAGTTCCTCGACGACGTCTGTGGCCAGAATTCCGATCTCGCCTATTCTGTCGCGGACCATGTCGCCTGCAAGCCCATGCAGGTAAACGCCAAGCTGTGCGGCATCAAACGGCGGCAGCCCCTGGGCCAGCAGGGCCGAGATCACGCCGGCCAGCACGTCGCCGACGCCCGCCTTGGCCATGCCGGGGTTTCCGGTCGTGTTCACGTACGCCTGCCGCCCGTCGGTGACAACGGTCTGGTGGCCCTTAAGCACCAGCACAACCTTGTGCTTTGCCGCAAACTTCGCGGCGACCTTCAGTCGGTTGGCGTGGTCGTCTTTCAGGTCGCCGGGGGCATCCTTGCCCAGCAAGCGCCGCATTTCGCCGGGGTGCGGCGTCAGGATCGGCCAGCCCACCGTGCGATCAACACCCTTGAGGCATTTGCAGTCGTCCAGCGCAATTGCGTTCAGCGCGTCGGCGTCGATCACCAGCCTGATGTTCACGTCCGGCAAAAGGCTCTTCACCGCCTGCACGGTTTGCGGGTTGGTGCTGATGCCCGGGCCGATCAGCATCACGTGAAACTTCTCGGCTGCTTTCAGGATCTTTGGCGGTGCCATGGCGCTGATGGTGCCATCTTCGGTTTCGGGCAACGCGCTGGTCATTACATTGGGGTCGCGCCCAGCCACGACAGCCGCAAGTCGCCAGGGCATGCCGGTGCGCACCGCGCCGGCCCCGGCACGCAATGCCGCGCGCGAACAGAGCGCCGCAGCGCCGACCATACCGACGCTGCCTGCAACGCAGAACACGCGGCCGGCATCGCCTTTATGCATGCTGTCCGCGCGCTTCTTGAGCGTCGGCAATGAAGTGATCAGGTGTACTTCGTCGGCCACGCCAATACCCAGCTCTCGGTTGATGCCTGTCAGGACCTGACGGTAGTTCACGCCCTGTCTTCGTCGTTCCAGGTCCATGCGTCTACGGCACGGCTGTACTCGACCAGCTCGCCGGCCTTGAAGAACAGGCCGAGTTCGCGGGCTGCCGCTTCGGGGCCGTCACTGCCGTGAACCAGGTTCAGGCCACGCGAAACGCCAAAGTCACCGCGAATTGTGCCGGCCTGTGCGTCAGTGCAAAAGGTTTTGCCCATCAGCTTGCGGCAATTGTCGATGGCTTTGGGGCCCTCTACGCAGATCGCGACGAGGGGTGCGCTGGTCATGAACTTGACCAGCCCGGCATAGAAACCCTTGCCGACGTGGTCTTTGTAGTGCTGTGCCGCAAGGTCAGGTGTCATCTGCATCAGCTTGAGCCCGACAATCTTCATGCCGGTGCGCTCAAACCGCCCCAGAACATCACCAATGAGGCCGCGCTGCACGCCGTCAGGTTTGATAAGGATGAGTGTGCGTTCAATCGCCATGGTCGTCTCCTGTGGCGCGCACCGTAGAAGGGAAGCACGCAAGTTGGAAGGGGAAGCGACTGGGCGGCCGCGTGCCTTTACCGACACTCCTAATTTCATACTGAGTATGAAAAACTTTCTTGAGACCCGGGTCAGGCGGATTATCATCCCCGGTCCCGACGTTCAGACCGGAACGGCAGTGGCCGGAAACACCAATAAGTACTTGAGACCAGAGAGGACGAATCATGGCTATCCAGGTTGGATCACCGGCGCCCGACTTCAGTGGCGACGCAGTCATCGGCAAGGACACCAAGCAGATCAAGCTCGCGGACTTCAAAGGCAAGTGGGTCGTGCTGTTCTTCTACCCGCTCGACTTCACGTTCGTCTGCCCCACGGAAATCGTCGCATTCAACGACCACATCGCCGACTTCAAGAAACTCAACACAGAGGTCATCGCGTGCAGCGTTGACAGCAAGTTCAGCCACCTGGCCTGGAACCAGACGGAGCTTTCCAAGGGCGGCTTGGGCGGTGTCAGCTACCCGCTTCTTTCCGACCTGACCAAGAACATCTCGCGCGATTACGGCGTGCTGCTGGAGCAGGCGGGCGTTGCCTTGCGCGGCTTGTTCCTGATCGACCCGGACGGCGTGTTGCAGCACCAGACCGTCAACGCCCTGAATGTCGGGCGCAGCGTCAAGGAAACCCTGCGCGTCGTGAAGGCATTCCAGTGGAGCAAGCAGCACGGCGACGTCTGCCCGGCAAATTGGGACGAAGGCGCGGAAGCGATCAAGCCGACCGCAGCCAGCACCGGCGCGTATCTTGCCAAGTCACACAAGTAGGCATTGCCTGGCAAGAAAAGAGCCCCCGCGTTGCGGGGGCCTTTTCTTTGCGATTGTGTTAGCGGCGGTTGTGTCTGCGGTGGCCGCGCTTGCCCTTGTGCCGGTGCCAGCGTTTTCCCTTGCCGGCATCTTTGCCGCGCCTTTCGCCCCGGCCCGCGCGTCTGTCGTCGCCCTTGCGTTTGCCATTCTTGCCCGCGCGCTTGCGCTCGTCGCGGTCATTCCCGCGCCGCTTGGCGTCGCGTTGCCCCCGCCTGGGCTCACCCTTGTCGGCACGTTTGCCGTGTTCGGGCTTGGCGTTCTTGCGTTTGCCTGGACGCGCGTCGCCCTTGCCGGCCCTGGGTGCGAACGACGGGGTGTTTGGTGCCGCATTCAGTTGCACGCCGCCGATGGCAAGAGCAGCCATCGCGATCAATATCAGTGCGTATTTCATGGAAATCTCCTGGTTGTACTTCGGGACCCTTCGGCGATGAAACCCCGTCGGTGCGCCAAGGTAGCGGAGTTCCTGCCGGGACATGCTTGAAGCATGAAGGGGCCGGCGAAATGCTTTGAAACTGCTGTCAAGGGGCCGCAAACACGGCTGCAACTGCTATGAGAGACGGTAAGGAGACCCCATGCCCGCACCAAAGATCGCGATCAATGGCTTTGGCCGCATCGGCCGCACAATCATTCGCATTGCCAAGCTGCGCAGGCACTTTGACGTTGTGGCGATCAACGACCTGGCCGAGCCAGAGGCGCTGGCCTACAACTTCAAGTACGACAGCGTGCATCGCACGTATCCCGGCGAGGTCAAACTCGTGGGCAACACGCTTACGATCGACGGTGACCCGTTTCAGGTGCTCAGCGAGAAGGACCCCGCAAAGCTGCCGTGGAAAGAACTAGGTGTCGACTACGTCATCGAAAGCACCGGCAAGTTCCGCAAGTTGTCCGAGTTGCAGCACCATCTCGACGCCGGTGCGCGCCGCGTACTGGTCACGGTGCCGACAAAAGACCACCTTGAAAGCACCGTAGTTCTTGGCGTGAACGACCACGTGGTTACCAGAGACGCCAGGATCATCAGCAACGCAAGCTGTACCACCAACTGCGCCGCACCGATGGCAAAGGTCCTGCACGATGCCTTCGGTATCAAGCGTGGATTGCTTACCACCGTGCACGCCTACACAGCCGACCAGCGCCTTGTCGACACGCCGCACAGGGATTTTCGGCGTTCGCGCCACGCGGCGCTGAACATTATTCCGACCAGCACCGGCGCGGCCAAGGCCATCGGCAAGGTACTGCCCGAGCTGGATGGCAAGCTGGACGGGCTGGCGCTGCGGGTGCCGGTGCCCGACGGCAGCGTTGTTGACCTGGTCTGCGAAGTTGAACGCAAAGCAAGCGTGGAAAGCGTCAACGCCGCGTTCAGGAGTGCCGCAGCAGGCCCGATGGTGCCGTACCTGGAGTACTGCGTAGACGAGATCGTCAGCAGCGACATCATTGGCAACAGCCACAGTTGCGTTTTCGACTCCGGGCTGACGCAGGTGCTTGACGATACCCTCGTCAAGCTGATCGGCTGGTACGACAACGAATGGGGCTACAGCAACCGTGTAGCGGACCTGATTGTGATGCTGGCAACGCAGGATGGCTTGAAACCAGAGTTCAACACATGATGAGACACACTCACCGCGAACTATGAAACGCATCGGCATCATTACTTCTGGCGGTGACGCGCCCGGCACCAACGCCTGCATCCGCACGGTTGCGCGCCGGTGTCTGTATGACGGCGTTGAGCTGATGGGCATATTCGACTCGTGGGACGGGTTGCTGGCCGACAAGGTCCGGCTGCTTACACGAGACGACGTGACAGGCATTGTGCAGACCGCCGGCACGATCCTGCGCTCGGCTCGCTCCCGCTTGTTCCTTGCCCCCGGCGACGCCGAGATTGCAAAGGCAGCACTGTCCAAGCACGGCATCGAGGGCATGGTCGTCGTCGGCGGCAACGGCTCGCAGATCGCAACCAGTATCCTCGCCGACAGCGGCTTTCCCTGCGTTGGCGTACCCAAGACCATCGACAACGACCTGGCCGGAACCGAGCTGACCGTGGGCTTTCTGACCGCTGTCGAGATGTGTACCCACGCGCTTGATAACCTGCGCGCCACTGCCGAGTCGCACAACCGGGTGATGGTCGTTGAGGTAATGGGCCGCAACGTCGGCTGGATCGCGATCGAGAGTGCAATCGCCGGTGGGGCCGACCTGGCGTTGATCCCCGAGTTTCCGTTCAGTGTGGACGAAGTCTGCGACAAGATCCGCACCCGCCACACGACCTGGGGGCGCAACTATTCGATCATCGTGATCGCCGAAGGCGCGTTTGACCGCGACGGCGTGATCGACCCGAAAAGCAACATACGCGACAAACTCGGGCGCCCGAAGCTTGGTGGTGTGGGGCCCATGCTCGCGCGTGAGATCGAAGAGCGGCTGGGCTATGACGCACGCAACACAACGCTGGGCTACCTGCAACGCAGCGCGGCCCCGGTTGCCAGTGACCGTATTCTGGCCACTCGCGTCAGTGACAAGGCCTACGACCTGCTGCAAGGCGGCCAGAGTGGCATGCTGGCAGGCCTGGCGGGCCGCGAAGTCAAAGCCGTTGCACTCAAGGATATCGTCGGCAAGGAAAAGAGAGTTACCAAGGCTTGGGCGCGGCTGGCGGAGCTGTTCGGCTGAGCGCCAACAAAACAGCCCGCAGACCAGGGGTCTGCGGGCTGCGAAACTGATTCACTATCCAGCTACTTCGTGTGGCGCAAAGCATTCAGTGCGTAGGCTGTGCAAAGCACCGGGCTGTTTTCCTGCCAGCGGTCGTTGCCTGCGTTCACCCACGAGCCGTCTTCTTTCTGGCGCTTGGCAAACTGCTTGACCAGGTCTTCGCGCCAGGCGTGCTTGAACCCGCGTTCGGGCTCTTCCACGACATCTTCGCCCCAGGCCTCAAGCGTCTTGGCCATGCTCAGATAATAGTAGTAGATGCCCATTTCGTGCTGCTTGGCGTCGCGGAAGCCGGGCACCTTTTCCAGCGTGTAGTTGCGCTGGATCCAGCCGTAGGCCAGCTTGACCGGAAGGCTGTCCTTTGGCAGGCCGGCAAACAGGTACGCGCGCAGCAGGTTGTAGGTCATGCTGCCGTAGCTGAACAGCGTGACGCTGCCGTCCTTGTTCTCCTGGCTGCCTTCGGCCATGCTGGTTTCTTCGCTGTACACCGCGCCGCCGTAATCGTCGCTGCCCTTCTCGGCAGGCTTGATCTTCTTGCCGGTGGCTTTGTCCACTGCTTCAAAGCCCTCTTCCTGCACTTCGCCCGCGTTCTGATTGCGCTTCAGAAACACAAGCGCCTGCTCCCACAACGGGTCGTCTTCGCTCAATCCGCATGCCTTCAGCGCATCGATGGCAAAGGTGCTGGTGCTCATGTTCGCGGGCGGCTTGCCGCCTTTCTTCACCGCCTTGTCGATCTCTTCTTTGCTGTACGCCCAGCCACCATAGCCCGCATTGTCTTTCTTGTAGTCGGGGGCGGGGCCGTCGGCATTGCCCACCTGCGACTGGCGCAAATAGTCACGGGCCGAGGCGATGTGCGTGGCCAGCTTGCCTTTCCAGGGGTTGCCGGCTGCTGCCGCCTTGTCGACGTCCGCAAACAATTGCGCGCAGATGCTGGTGATGTAGACGGCGCGAACGCCCTTGAGCTTCTCAATACCCGGCATATAGCTCCAGCCGCCGCTGGTTTCCTGGCTTTCAATCAGCCAGGTCATGCTGTCTTTGATCATGGCGTCGTCGGCGTTCCAGGCCTTCGTGCCGACAAGGCCGTGCAGCACCAGTGCCGTGTAAGGAACGTTCATTGACTTTGGACCCCAGCCGCTCAACAACCCACTCGGGTCGTCCGGCGACGGTGGCTTGTTGTATTGTGTCTTCAGGAACGCGACAGACTTCTCGACCATTGCGTCCCGCGACGCAGAAACGTCGTACTTGGCTGCTTGCGTCAGCATCGGCCCGCTGGGCTCTGCCGGTGGTTCCGCGATCGTGTTCGCTGCAAACGCCGCCGCTATGGCAAGCGCGCAGCAGGCAACGAGTATCGTCATTCGCATCGTTCTCTCCTCATACGTATTGTCCTGCTAATCCGTACCCCGATGGCTTCCATTCTGACATCCGTTCCGGGTCCCCTAAAGGCCGGCCAGGATCAATGCTTCACGTGCGAGCGCCTCCATGAACATCTCAAGCCGCTGCCTGACAAAGCGTTGCTCGCCGATGATGCCGGTTTCTGCGGGCGGCTTATCCAGAAGCTGGTACTCCTGCTCAGCCTCAGACTCCGCGATGACTGTTTGGGTTTTGCCGTCTACGACCATTAGCGCCAGCCCGAGCTTGATACGTCCTGTCCGGCGCAATTCAGTCATATCAAATTTCGAAACCCCGGCGTGAACTTCATACCCGCCGCCCGTCGGTTCGTGGCCTGTTGCACCCAGCCGGGCCGCCAGGCCGGCTTCTGCGAGCAATCGCAGGTCAATCTTTTCGATTTCAAGCCCGGCGGCCTTCTCGCCTGCGTCGCCCATGTACAGTTCAGGAACGTTGAGTGTCACGCCCGACAGGTTCTTCACAGGCAGAACAGCAACCGGCGCGCCCTTGGGTACTGGCGTTACGGGGCGCGAGAGCGCACAGCCGCCGACCAGACCGCACAGCATCACGAGCAAGCATGCTCGCCGCATCGCTGTGCCCGGGACCCATTGTCTACAGCAGCTGGTCACGCACCGTCTCCCCGGTCAGGGCACGTTCAAGCAGGCCCGCAATCTCAAGAATGCCGATCGTTGCCTTGGCCTGTTCGACGCCTCGGGTCAAAAACACCGGGCGATCCAGCGGCTCGCACCGCTGGGTCGCGAGCTGGCCTCGTTTGTCGATCGACCAGGCTGACACCACCACCACGGCCTGCGCCTGCTCAATCCATGGCCGGGCAGCAGCGTTGGCGGCATGCAGTGTCTCGCGGGACGCGCCGCCGACGGCGACTTGCTCAAGAGTCTCCCAGCGCAGGTGCGGCTCGGATGTACCCGCCTGCCACTGCGCGGGCAGGGGCAGTATCGTTCGCACGCGGCTTTGAAGGCTTGCGCGTTTTGCGGCGGCTTTCACCCAGAACGGCTCGCCGCGGCAGGGTCCGACACCGCCGCCAAATGCGCCCAGGTACTCCGGCAGCAGGCCCGTGAGAAGAGCAGCCTCTTGCTGCTGGCGGGACGCGCCCTCCAGGTTGACCAGCGTCGCAGCCGCGCCTTCACCACCAACGCGAGCCAGATCAACCGCAGCGGCGCCCTGGTCGCGCAGCAGCCGCGCACTGAGGCCGGGGATGTGCAGGACAAGCAACTCCATGGCGGCAGTGTGGCGAAGGGGCAGGATAAGTCGAGGGGCCGAACGGCTTCTGGCCCTCAAGCAGACCTTTGTTGCAGTCTGAGCACAATTCAACGGCGTTCCTCAATCGCTGCGTAGCCGCCGCCATGATTGCAGGCATTCAGGTGCCGCTGCCAACGTCAGCTCGGGCGACGAATCAGCCGCCCGCGCCGACTGCCGAATGGGTCCAATCTCTGGGCCCGTTCGGCGATTCTGGGGGGCCATCTGACAGCTCGTGGTTCTGATTGCCAGTCGGTGTGGTCACTTCACGTCAAAGCGGTCGAGGTTCATTACCTTGTCCCAGGCGGCTATGAAATCGTTGGTGAACTTTTCTTGCCCGTCCTCGCAGGCATAGACTTCGGCCAGTGCCCTCAACTGTGAGTGCGAGCCGAAGATCAGGTCCACCCTTGAGGCCGTCCACTTCGTTTTGCCGGTCTTGCGGTCTTTGCCCTGGAACACGCCCTCTTCGCCTGCCTTCTCCCACTGAGTGCCCATGTCCAGCAGGTTGACGAAAAAGTCATTCGACAGCGTCCCCGGCTTGTTCGTGAACAAGCCGTGCTGCGACTTGGCGTGGTTTGCGCCCAGCACGCGCAGGCCACCCACCAGCACCGTCATCTCGGGCGCGGTGAGCGTCAGAAGTTGCGCTTTATCGACCAGCATCTCTTCCGCGCTCAGGCGCTGCTCGCCGTGCTGGTAGTTGCGGAAGCCGTCAACCGTCGGCTCAAGCGGCGCAAAACTCTGTACGTCGGTCTGCTCTTGCGTTGCGTCCGTGCGGCCGGGATTGAACGGGACTTTCACCTTCTTTAGGCCGGCTGCCTTTGCCGCCTTTTCAATCGCTGCGCATCCGCCCAGCACAATCAGATCGGCGATTGAGACATGCTTCTTTCCCCTGTTGAAAGTCTTTTGGATGCGCTCGAGCTTGGCCAGGACCTTGGCGAGTTGCGCAGGCTGATTCGCGTTCCAGCCCTTCTGCGGCGCAAGGCGGATGCGCGCGCCGTTGGCGCCGCCGCGCTTGTCAGAGCCGCGGAAGGTTGACGCCGATGCCCACGCCGTTGACACAAGCTCAGAGACGCTCAGGCCCGAGGCGAGAAGCTTCTTCTTCAGCGCCTCAATGTCCGCGCTGCCGATCAGTGGCCTTTTAGGCGCAGGGACGGGGTCCTGCCACACCAGCGTTTCTTTCGGGACGAGCGGGCCCTGGTAGCGCGCGATCGGCCCCAGGTCGCGGTGCGTCAACTTGAACCACGCGCGCGCAAACGCTTCCGCGAACTGGTCAGGGTCTTCGTAGAAACGTCGCGAAATCCTTTCGTACTCGGAATCGAAGCGCAAGGAAAGGTCAGTCGTCAGCATCGCAGGGGCGTGGCGTTTGCCCGGCATGTGCGCATCGGGCACACTGCCTGCACCGGCTTCGCCCTTGGGCTTCCACTGATGCGCGCCGGCGGGGCTCCTGGTCAACTCCCACTCATAGCCGAACAGGTTCCAGAAGAAGTTGTTACTCCACTTGGTCGGCGTGGTGGTCCAGGTGACTTCCAAACCGCTGGTGATAGCGTCAGCACCCTTGCCGCTTCCGAACCTGTTGCGCCAGCCCAGGCCCTGCTCTTCGATGCTTGCGGCTTCAGGCTCGGGGCCCACATTGGACGCAGGCCCGGCACCGTGGGCCTTGCCAAAGCTGTGACCACCCGCGATCAGCGCCACCGTTTCTTCGTCGTTCATGGCCATGCGGGCAAACGTCTCGCGAATGTCCTTGGCGGCGGCCACGGGGTCGGGGTTGCCATTGGGGCCTTCCGGGTTCACGTAGATCAAACCCATCTGCACAGCCGCCAGCGGGTTCGACAGGTCGCGTTCGCCGCTGTAGCGCTGGTCATCCAGCCACTTGCCTTCCGGGCCCCAGAACACGGATTCGTCAGGCTCCCACACGTCTGCGCGGCCGAAACCGAAACCGAAAGTCTTGAATCCCATCGCATCCAGCGCGACGGTGCCCGCCAGTACCAGCAGGTCGGCCCACGAAATCCTGCGGCCGTATTTCTGTTTCAGCGGCCAGAGCAGGCGGCGGGCCTTGTCGAGGTTGGCGTTGTCGGGCCAACTGTTCTGGGGGGCAAACCGCTGCTGCCCGGCCCCCGCGCCGCCGCGGCCGTCACCGACGCGATATGTCCCGGCGGCGTGCCACGACAGGCGGATGAACAAGGGGCCGTAGTGGCCGAAGTCAGATGGCCACCAGTCTTGCGACGTGGTCATCAGAGTCTTGAGGTCTTTGATCAGCGCCTTGACGTCAAGCTTCTTGAGCTCTTTGGCGTAGTCGAACTTCTGCCCCATCGGGTTGGACAGGTCGGAGTGCTGGTGCAGCACCGAAAGGTCAAGCTGGTTGGGCCACCAGTCGCGATTCTTGGGGCCCACGGGTTGCGCTTCATTCACCATGACCGACTCCGTTCTTGTTACGGGAAGAGTATGACAATCGACTCATCAACGTCGCCAGCCGAGAATCTATTCTCGGCTGGTGCACCAGAGCGAAGTGTTCCTGTGGACAGGTTGAGGCGCGGGCTGGAAGTCGCGCTTTGCTACTTGCCAAGGGTGGCTTTGCGGATGTTTTCCTGGTAGCCCCACAGGTCCTTGGGCAAAGCCCGGTCGGCGATCCAGTTCGGGTTCTTGAAGATGTCTTTCAGCAGGGCGTAGTCCTGCGGCGTCGGCAGCGCCGTCTTGATGTACTTGTCGTACTCGGCCTGCTCCATCAGGTTGCCGTGGACGTCGTAAGGCTGGTTGGCGTAGCGACCGATCGCGCGGTGGAACTTCTCGTGGGGCATGAAGAGCTTCTCCTCGCCCGGGATGAAGCTGTTCAGGCGCTTGACGATGTCGGCGACCTCGACGTGATAGAGCATCCGGTTGTGGTGATTCAGCTCTTTGCGGTCCGGGTCAAGGTTGCCGTCCTTGCGCTGCTGCTCTTCGTCAAAGCGGGCCTTGAAGCCCCACACATAGCCCCATTCGGCGGTGCTGCTTTCGTCCTTGCCGAACAGGTCCATCGCGCATGAAATCCATTTGTTGAAGAAGCGCTGCAGAATCGCCACCGGCACCTGGCCGGCTTTCACGATGCGTGTCAGGCCGTCGTTGCCGCTGCCCAGGTGGAAGGCCTCTTCGCGCAGCATGGGCCCCGCGCTGCGTGCCAGCGGGCTGAAGCCGCAGGGTTTCAGCATGCCCAACTGAAACTTGCCGTCGCGATCGACGAAGCAGGTGTAGGCGTAAAAGTCCAGCCAGTTGTCTACGGCTTCGTTGAAGGCGCCCAGCAGGCGCGGGTTCTTGGCCTCAGGGAAGGCTTCGCGCGCGCGCCGTTCAAGCAGCTTGCGGGCTTCCACTTTGCCGCTGGTGCCGAAGTGCTCGACAAGAATGTGGCACATCTGCAGGCCGTGGCGGATTTCCTCAAGCATGATGCGTACAGCGGCGTAGCGGTCGTAGTCGTGCGGGACGTTTTCAAGCAGGCGCCGCTGTTGCTCCACGCTGGCGAACTCGGTGTCGCCCTGCACGAATGTCAGTGCAAGCAGGCTGTCGCGCATATTCTGGGTCGGGATCTGCGTGATGCGATCCCACTTGGGCTGGCCTTTGAAGTCGCCGAACTCGATCTCGGGCGGGATCGTGTTGTCGTAAATCGGCGTCATAATGAAGTTTTCAGAGTCTTCGATCTTCACGCCGATGTCGGACTGCCAGTCCTTCAGGTAGTCCATCCAGTCGTCGAATTTCTGGATGTTGCGGATGATCTCCATGGCTTGCTCCCAAACAGCAGGTTGTGGGCAGTAAGCTGCGGGCGGCTGGGTTTGGTTGCTGTCTCCTAAAACCCAGTCCCTGCAACTTGTCCTTTGCTCAGTCCCTTCACGAACAGATCGCTGTACATGCGCCCGATGTCGGCGGCCTTGAAGTTGCCGTCGGGGCGGTACCACTTGCCGATCCAGTTGATCGCGCCCAGGATCGCCAGAGACGCGAGCTTGGGCTCGACCTTGCGGAATTCACCGTTCTTCAAGCCGTCCTGGATGACCTGGCGCATGCCGCGTTCGAACTGGTCGCGCTTGACGATGATTTTCGCGAGCAGTTCCTCTTTCAGCGCTGTGAAGTCCAGCGCCAGCGCGGACCCTTGCAGATCATCGATCATGACATCCACGAAGCCCTGGATCAGCGCCGCCAGGCGCGTCGCGGCGCTTTCGCCCTTCTGGGCGGCAAACACTTCGCGCATCTTTTCAAGCACGCGATCAAGGCTGAAGTCGTGGCAGGCAAAGAGAATCTCTTCCTTGTCTTTGAAGTAGTAGTACAGCGAGCCCTTGGTCATCAGCAGTGCCTCGCTGATGTCTTCCATGCTCGTGCCGTGGTAGCCCTTGCGCCGGAAGGCAGCCGCAGCGCTGCGAAGAATGGCTTCGCGCTTGAGTTCAGTCTTCTTCTGTCGGCGTTCCGCAGCCTGCATACGGTTCATTATCTGAACCGCCGTTCAAAAGTCAACGAGCCAGCACGCCTGTCGGTTGCCGGTACTCCGGCCTGCCGTCCTCTGGGCCGGCCTATCGGACTACTTGTGGGCCGTCTTGCAGGATTGCTGCTATGAAGTTGGACGAGCTGCTGCCATCCTCTTCTTCCTTGAACAGCAGGGGGTTGCCGTCTTTGCGTTTGACCTCAAAGACCTTGTCATGGGTGATCATCTGCACCTCAAGGTCTTCCACGCTTACGTCGGCCCCGCCATCCCTAAAGAACGTGAACATCTCGAGCATTCCCGGTTCCACGGTCTCCAACGGAACGCCGAAGGTCTTTGAAGCCTCGGCCATGCGGTAGCGGTTGAACTTCCTGAGCGCGGGTTTGTCGCCCGACTTGATGGCTTTGCAGTAGTCCATTGCGAACGCCAGCATCGTCTTGGCGTCAGCAACGCTGGCAGTGTCCAGCAACTGCTTCAGTTCGTCGAACTGGCTGTCAAACGTGTGCACCAGCTCGTTGCCCTCCGGCATCTGCATGTCGCCATCTTGGCGCGAGTCTACCATCTCGCCCTCCTCGGCTTCGCGAACGCCTGAGCTGAAGCTGGCATGCGGTCCCTTTCGCGTGAAGACAAACCGCAACACGTTGCCCTTGCCAATCAGGTATGGGGTGAGTTGCGCCATTCCGCTGCCGCCATCCTTGCAATTGAAGACTTCAAATCCGTTGCAGGTAGCAGTGAATGCGCAATCACTAGCCTGGTACGTGCAGATGACGAACTTGCCCATGGCGACTCCTCCTTCGTGCTAATGACGACTGCAAAAAGGGCCTCAACGACGGAGCACGCGGAGTTTCACCGTGGACTGCAGGGCGACAGGGATCGCGCACTTTGCGTGTCCGGTTCACGCCATTATCCTTCTCCGTGTTCTTTGGCGAACTACGTGGCGGCTCTACGGCATTCTGCCGGGGTCGCTAAGTATGGGGATTCGGCGCCATCAGCCAATCAGATTCGCCGGATTATATTGCACCGTTTGCCTATAAACCCACCGCACAGCCGTCTTTTCGTGGGTCGCTGCCGGCGATCAACACATCGCCCTGCTTCACAATCAACTGTCCGCCGCCCATGTGAATGCGGTCGAAGCCCTCGACCTTCTCAAGCAGATAGCCGCTGGTCATCAGTCCCTGCACCACGTCGTTGGGCAAACCGGGCTCAATCATCAGTCGCGCGTCGCGGCCGACCAGTTGCCAGCGTGGCGCGTCGAGCGCGGCTTGAGGCGTCAACCCGTTCAGCAGGTGAGTCAGCACCTGGAAGTGTCCCTGCGGCTGCATGTGCCCGCCCATGACGCCAAAGCATGCGTGCAGATCACCGTCGCGCGTTGTCATGGCAGGAATGATGGTGTGGAACGGGCGCTTGTGCGGCGCCAGGTGGTTGCGGTGCTGGGCGTCAAGTGAGAAACCGTTGCCTCGGTTCTGCAATGAAACGCCGGTGCCGGGCACAACCAGGCCGGTGCCCGTGCCCATGTAGCAGGACTGGATCCACGAGCACGCGTTGCCGGCCCCGTCCACGACGCTGAGGTAAACGGTATCGTTGCCCTTGGGGCCGAACACGTAGCCGGTATAGGCCTGGCTCACGCTTAGTTTCTTTCGAATCTGGTCGAAGAACGGCTCGTCGAGGGGCCACAAGCCGCTGACGTCAAAGCCGGCGTCGAAGACGCGTGATTCGGCTTCGCCCATGGCAACGCGCATGCAGTCGACCAAGTAAGCAACACGTTCGGGGGCGCGCATTTCTGTCAGCGCGGCCATGTCCGCGAGGCCGCATGCGATCAGGGCGGAGATCCCCTGGCCGTTGGGCGGGCACTCGTAAAGCCGCACGCCACGGTAGTCGATGGTCAGGGGCTGCGGCCATTCTGAGCGGTGATCTGCAAAGTCACGTTCAGTCAGCCAGCCGCCGTAATGCTGGACGTGCGCGGCGGCATTGCGCGCGAACTCGCCGGTGTAAATGAAGTCGGCGCCGCCTTCGGCAATGCCGCGCAGCGTACCGGCCATGGTTGGCAGGCGCATGACTTCGCCGAATCTTGGAGCCCGGCCTTCGATCAACAGCTCGTGGCCGCTGGCTTGTTCCGGGCCGTTGTCCTTGTCGCCGCTGTTCCAGTCGGGGTCACGCCGAAGCTTTTTCCGGCTTTGGTCCCAGGCGCGGGCAATCCACTCGGTGACTGGAAAGCCGGTTTCGGCGATGTCGATGGCAGGCGCCAGCAACGCGGCAAGTGGCATGCTGCCGTGACGCGCGTTCAGGTCTGACCAGCCCCGCGCCACGCCCGGCACGGTTACGGCTGCGCCGGTGAACTTGGGCATGTCGCGGTAACCGGCGGCGCGCAGGCTGTCGGCGTCGGCGCCATAGGCACTGCGGCCGCTGCCGTTGAGCGCCGTGACCTGTCTGGTTTTCGCGTCAAAGTACAGGGCAAAGCAATCGCCACCGATGCCGTTGGAAACAGGCTCAACCACGCACAGCATGGCGGCTGCGGCGATGGCGGCGTCGGCTGCGTTGCCGCCATCTCGCAAAACGCCTGCACCGGCCTGTGCCGCCAGAGGATGGCTGGTGGCAATGGCGCCGCGAGTGCTAAGCACAGAGCTGCGGCGGGACATGAATTCAAAGTCGATCTGCATGCACAGCTTCTACAGCCGGGGGGTACGAACGCGAAGGCAGTTGGTGGCGGTAAGCGGTCACTACATTGGGCATACTATGGCCATGACCGACCTGCCTCTTCCGGAGTTTCTGGCTTCCCTGGGCAAGACCGAACTCAAGCCGGGCGGAACTTACGCCACCGGGGCGTTGATTCGGCTGCTGGATCTGCGCGGTGGAGACCACGCCCTTGTGTGCGGGCCCAACGCTGGCAGCACGGCGCTGTTTGTGAGCATGACCACCCAGGCCACGACCGAGGCGCTGGTGCGCACAGAGTCGGAGAAGGTCACCGAAGGCGACCCGTCCCTGAAGCGCCGCAGCACCGCCCGCATCGGCAAAGCCGAAGAGCTGCCCTTTCCCGAGGGTCACTTTCACGCGGCAATGGTGGAAGCGAGCCTCAGTTACATGCACCCCCTGGAACAACGTGCGGCGCTGAAAGAACTGCACCGCGTGCTGAAGCCCGGCGGCCGCATCGGCATACATGAATTGTGCTGGCGCCAGCCGCCGACGGCAGAGCTTGAGGGGGCGCTGCTGGACGTGTGGCGTGGGCCGGTTGCGCCCATGGTTGTACGGGGGTGGTGGGACAAGCTGGAAGAGGCGGGCTTTCGTGGACTGCAGAACGAACTTGCCGTTGTCAGCTTTTTCACGCGAACGGGTTTACAGGCAGATGAAGAAGCGGAAGGCACGGCACAGATTTTTCACAATGCGTTTGCCGATCCCGCAAAGCTGGCGCGCTTCAGTGCCGCGTATCGTGAGTTCACGGACAACCGGCGGTATTACGGTGTAGTCATCGCCCGGGGCGAGAAGTGACCGCATTCCGGTTTGCTGCCGGATTTCCTGAAGTTTCCCGCACTCCACGACCGATTCATGGCCGGGATGTGTACATGGAACTTCGCCAAACCATCGAGCGCTTTCTCGAGCACCTGGACGTTGAACGCAATTTCAGCGACCAGAGCCTGCGCGCCTATTCCGGCGACTTGAAGCAATTCGCCGGGTTTCTGGATGCGCGTGCGATCTCCGATCTTGCGCAGGTTGAGCATCTGAACCTGCGGGCGTGGCTTGCCCAGCTCTCTGAGCATGGTTATGAGCGCCGCACCATCGCCCGCAAGCTGGCGAGCGTGCGCTCGCTGTTCCGGTTTCTGCACCGCCGCAGCGAGATCGCGGAGAACCCGGCACGCATGCTGCGCACGCCTAAACTTTCACGCAACCTTCCGAACTTCCTGGACGAGCAGCAGGTCAATGCGCTGCTCAGCGCGCCGGACCCCGCTAACTGGAGCGGGCTGCGCGACCGGGCTATCCTGGAGCTGCTGTATGCAACCGGACTTCGTGTCTCTGAACTCGTACGGCTTCAACTCTCAGACGTCCATCTCGCACGAGGCTCCTTGCGCGCGTTCGGCAAGGGCCGCAAGGAGCGAATCCTTCCCCTGCTCCCTTCCGCCATCGAATCGATCCAAGCCTGGCTCAAGGTCCGCGGGCAACCACCCCGGGCGCGATCGCGGTCAATAGCCGTCGGCGTTGACCAGATCTTCATCAATCAGCGCGGCACCAAGTTGACCGACCGCAGCGTGCGGCGGCTGATCGACGCCTATGTGGCGCAAGCCGCCATCAGTTGCCACGTTACGCCGCACACCCTGCGCCACAGTTTCGCCACCCACCTGCTCAACCATGGCGCCGACCTGCGCGACGTGCAGGAACTGCTTGGCCACGCGCACCTGGCCACCACCCAGGTCTACACCCATGTGAGCACCGCGCGCATGCTCGACGTGTATGAGCGCGCCCACCCCGGCGGCAAGAAGAGCGCTTGAGGCTGACTGCGGCTGAGCTACAACAGCTCCGCCCATGATTGAAGTTTCCGTACTTTCGAAACTGCGCAAGCGCCATGACGACCGGTTGATCCGGCGCGCCGTGCAGGCTGCCCTGTCAGACCGTGTCGGCCGCGCAAGCGTGACCGTGGTCCTTGCAGGCGCGGCGCGTATGCGATCACTGAATCGAGACGCTCTGGGTCACGATTACGTGACAGACGTGCTCACTTTTGATTATGGCGACTCGCCCGAGGGGCGGCTTTGCGAAATTGTGGTCTGCCCCGACTACGCTGCCAGCCAAGCCCGCAGTTTCGGCGTACCGTATGCCCAGGAGCTTGCGCGCTATGTTGTACACGGGTGCCTGCACTGCACTGGCTTCGACGACTCGAACGCGATAAAACGCGCCCGCATGTGGGCGGCGCAAGAGGCGGTGCTGCGCGGCATGTTCGGTTCGCGCTATGTTGCTCAGCAGCAATGACTAGACCAGGCGTTTGGTCACGAGGTGACCCGGCTTCAGGCCCGTGTCGGTGATCTTCTTGATCAGCGCTTCAAGCTTTGGGTGCTCGCCGCGCGCGACACCATCGCCGGCGGCGCTGCCATCGAGCAATTGCAGCGTGCCGCCGAGTCGTTTGGTGAAGTAGTGGCACGCGGCAAAGATACGCTCAAGCACTTTGCGCGGCTGCTTCACGCCAGCCACGGCGTAGCTGATCGTGATGCGCGGAGACTTGCCCTTTGCCCCCGGCGCCAGCTTCGCGCCATCCACCGCGACCTGGAACACCGGGTCGCCCATCGCCTGTCCACCAAGCCACGCAAACGCGTCGCCGGCGCGCTTCATGCCCAGGCACAGGCAGCAGTCGGTGACTTGCGCCAGGTCAAAGCTTCCCGCGACCGCCAAGCCGAAGCGGTCAGAAAGCTTGCCCTTGAGCGCGCCGACCTTCGCGCTGCGCGCGGCGCCCGCGGCGGCATCTTCCTTCGGCGGCTGTTTGGCGCGCCCCAGCGTCTTGGCAACACGGCCAGCGACCATCTCGAACATCTCAAGATCGTCCTGCGCAAGCGGCTGACCAGTGCCTGGAAGCAGTTCCTGCGCTACCAGCACCTGTACCGGTTCTGGGGTCAAGGGCCCGACTTCAAGCCACGGTTCTTCGCCCGTGTTGCGCCCGAAAATATGGACGTCTGCCAGGCTCTGGAACAGTGCATTGCCGAGAATTTCGCCCAGCTGCTTGCCGGACGGCTGACCATCGGCGGCATGGATGGCGTAGAAGGCGCCCGGGACGAACTCGCGATCGGTTGGCAATTCGCGAATCGGGGGCAGGAGCTGTGACGCGTCCTCGCTTCCGCCCTCGTCGGCGAAGTCGCCCATCATGTCGGGCTGAAGTTCCGGTCCGTCTGGCGCCAGTTCGTTGGTCATGCTTTCCCCGCGTCGGGCCGCAGTTTGATGATACCGCGTCCCAATGCAAGAGACAGTGTGTTCAGGGCTTGTGCAGAGATGTGCGTTCTTCCAGCCAGGCGGCAAGCCATCGTGTAAAGGTGCGGGCGTTGCCCTCTTCAAGGTGCGAGCCGTCGGGCATGTAGAGGGTCTTCAGTTCCGGTACGTCCAGGACGTTCACCGAGCATTCGGGAAACTCCGAAGCCAGGACGTCCCAGTACTTCTCGCGGGGAAACTCTGTCTTCTCGTACTCCAACACCCAGCCGCTGCTTGGAAAGCGTACGACATACACCTCTGCGCCTCGTGCGCGGATCTGCCGGACCAGATGCAGCAGATGACTCAGCACCTGCCTGAATCTTCGCTCGGCCCGTTGGCCGACGGCGCGCTGCATCTTGCGCATAGACTCGGCTGTGGCCCGTTCGTGGGCCTCGTGCCTTCCATACTCAGGCGTGTTCATCTCAAAGACGACCCACCCGTTCTCGCGAAACACGGGTTTGAATGGTCTCCACTCGATGCCCGGTTCAGGAAAGCCCAGAATCTCCCGAACCTGCGAATGCAACAGACTTGCGGGCGCGTTCTGCGGCCTTGCAAGGCGAAGTCCCGCATAGCGATCGGAGCACCAGTCCTCAAACACCCGATGTTCGCGAACCATCGCGCTGAGGGCACGCAGTTGTTCCGACGACGGCGTCGCAAGGCCGCCATAGAAGCTGACTGGCAACACCTCAAGAACAACGATGTCGCCGTCGTGAATGCGGTCATCAATACCCTCCAGAATCTCGACACTCGAACCCGCACTGAGAGCGACAAGTCGGGCTTCCATCCCGTGGCGCGATTCCTGCTCCAACACGGCCGGTACTACCCCGCAATACACCCGCGAACTGCCCAGGAACAGTACGCGCCTCTTGCCAGGCGCCGCCGGCTGTTCCGCGCGCTCAAGAGCACGCATCTCCTTGTGGGATGGGTCGGAAGTTGGCGCCCGTAGCAAGGCCAGGAGCCCCTCCCACGCTGTCGTCAGCGCCAGCCCGATCCCGACGACCATGACGATCGCCCACGGGCTTACGCCATATTCATCGTCCTCAGAACTGGAAGTAGATGAAGGCTTCACCGTTTCCTCCTGACGTCAGAACTAGAAACAGCAGAATCGCGGCAACGATGGCCGCCGCTTTCCAACCAGACCATTTGACCCAGTCTTCCAGGCGCTTTCCTCGGGACATCCCGTGGCACAACACCAGCAACCCGATGGCGATGCATGCGAGCCCCCCCTGCCAGCGCCCAAGCACCGCGCCCGCACCAGTGCCGAACCCAAACATGGCCTGGATTACTTGAATGGCATGAGTGAGGTCCTCGGCGCGAAAGAACACCCAGGCAAAGCAGACCAGGTGAAAGGTCAGCAGTATCAGTATTACCCGGGTGGGCCGCGAGGGTCGCCAATGATCTCCCAGGGCTCTGCGCACAAGCCGCTCTGCCATCAGATAGATCCCGTGCAGGCCGCCCCATATCACAAAGGTCCAGTTGGCGCCGTGCCAGAGTCCGCCAAGCAGCATTGTAGCCGCCAGGTTGAACTGCGTACGCGCCAGCCCTTTGCGATTGCCACCCAGTGGGATGTACAGATAGTCGCGCAGCCAGCTCGACAGCGAGATGTGCCAGCGGCGCCAGAAGTCGGAAAACCCAAGTGCTCCGTACGGGCCGGCAAAGTTCCGAGGCAGCTTGAATCCCAGCATCAGCGCAACTGCTATCGCCATGTCTGTGTAGCCACTGAAGTCGCAGAAAATCTGGCCTGCGAACGCGTAAGTGCCCACCCAGGCTTCAAGCGCGGTGAGATCTGCACCGGGTGCGAAAGCACGGACGCTAACGACCGCAAATATGTGGTCCGCCAGGAATACTTTCTTGAACAGCCCGACTATAAACAAAAGCACGCCCCAGGCGAGCACGCGCGGGTGTGGACGCTTCGGATCGTGCAATTGCGGCAGGAATTCGCTGGCGCGAACGATGGGCCCTGCAACCAGCTGCGGAAAGAAGCTCACATACAGCGCGAAGTCCACAAAATTGCGCGTGGGGGCCAGTTTGCCTCGATAGACGTCAATCGTGTAGCTGAGCGTCTGAAACGTGTAGAAACTGATTCCGACCGGCAGGATGATCGACCATCCTGGCGCCGCATAGTCCCAGCCGAACTGATGAGCCACCCACTCGACGCTCTCCGAAAAGAAAACCGCGTACTTGAACACACCCAGCAGGCCAAGGTTCGTACACAGGCTGACTGTCAGTAGAAAGCGCCGCAGACTCGTGGACTTTGCTTTGCCCATCAGGATCGCGGCAAAGAAGTCCACGACCGTGCTTGCGGCCAGCAGGATCACGAATGGCGGATTCCAGCTGGCATAGAAGTAGTAGCTCGCCAGCAGCAGGAAGGCTTTCTTGCCGGACCACGGCAGCGGTGCTCGTGCGACTCCAAGTACAACCAGAATGAAGACCAGAAAAACCGGAGAAGTGAACAGCATGCACCGCTACCCCACGGTTCCAAGAAGCCCACGCCAACTTGCCCCGACCACAGGCAGTGCATAGTGCCGGCTTGCAAAATTGTGGCCCCGCATGGCCGTCCGTTCGGGGTGTGCGAACACCGCGCGCATTGCTGCCGCATACGCCTGTGGTTCGTGATCGGCGCCAGTGACTGCGCCGGCGGCCTCAAGCTCGGGCACGATCAGTCCGCGACGGCCCGCAACGACCGGACGCGCGTTCGCCATGGCCTCAGCGATCACCATGCCGAAATTCTCGCGGACGGCACAGGGCGCCACGACGATGCGTGCGCGGGCCAGCAGCGCCTGCGCCTGGCTGTATGGCAGGGCGCCCTTGAAGATCAGCTTGCCCTGCAACGGCTCGGCGGCGGCGTACACGCTTCGGGCGTACGCTCTGTCTTCCGCAGGGCCGGCGTGCATTGCCGTGAAGCCTGTCCCCTGCTGCGCCATCAGGCAGAGTGCGCGCACCCACTCCAGCGTTCCCTTGCGCGGGTGAATGCGCCCAAGCACCATGATTGGCCCGTCCGGTGACTGGTCAGGCGGCGCCGCCGGGACGTCAACGCACAGGGGAATCACCGCCGATGTCTTTGCCGACCCCCCCGGCCCGGTATGGGAACGCTGTTGTTCGGCGGCGCATGTGTAGACCACTGTCGCCCGCCTCAGCACGTCGGGAAGTTTCATCCGTAGCCGCCAGAGTTTTCGCCACGCCCGGTGCCCCAGCGCCTCGGGGTCCAGCATGCCGTGGGCTACCACAATCAGCGGACTTGCGGCTTCGGCGGCATATAGAAGTGGGTCGCGCCACAGTGAGTGGGCGATCACCGCCTGGTACTTGTCCGCGTGCAGCCGCAGCCAATCCTTCATGTCGCGGCTGGCGCCGGTGGGGCGGAAGGTGCAATCAAACAGGTGAGTTTCGAATGCGCTGAACGCTGCGTCAGGCGGCGAGTCCTCATGCAGCGCGGCAATCACGGGGGTAATGCCGGATGCCTGCTGTGCCCGGCACAGATTCAGCAGCGCACCCTGCAGTCCGCCCTGTGCGGCGCTCAGGCCCGGTATCACATGCAGGACAATCACGCCTGTACACTCAGTTCGCGCTCATCCAGCCTGGCCAGGCCCATGATCAACCCGACACTCGTCCAGAACATCATCACCATCGTGCCGTTTTCCAGGACCGGGTAGGCCTTGAACAGGAACCACGCCATCTGCGCGCCAACGTAGATCCACAAAGCGAAGCGCAACGGGCCGAAGCGCCCGCGCCGGTCGCGCCAGGCAATTCCCAGCAGCCCCAGCATCATCCAGCCAAGCAGCAAGGCGCCAAGCCAGAACCCCACGGGCCCAAAACTGTAGCGAACCAGCAGGTTGCCCCATTCAGCGTTTTCAAAGCCCATGGCGTCGCGCCCCAACAGCGTCATTATCTGACCGCTCTTGCCCGCAGAGCCTGTTCCGTTGCCCAGCGCAGGCGCCTGAACCGAGCCTGCGCCCTCCACGGACTCTTCCATGCGCTGCCCGATGATGTTGATCTCAAGGCTGGTCCAAAATGCTTCGGCCCTCGTTTCCTTCATTGCGCCGACAAGGAAGCCGCCCAGTACCAGCCCGATCAAGCCACCCAGTATCAACCCCGGGCGCTTCCGGGCTACGCCGTCTGTTCGTGCTTCTGTGGGATACAGCAGCAGCGGCAACATCGCCAGCACAGCCAAGCCGGCGAACAACAGGCCGGTTCGGACGCCCGACAGGTGCGCGCCCATTACCGTGCAATAGCCCGAAATCCACAGCAGGACCGTTTGACGGTTCGGTCGCTGGATCCTCAACAGGCCTACAACCAGGCAAAGCTGATAAACACACGCCAGGGCATACAGCGTAGGCGAAGCAAACAGCGACTCGTTGTAACGCACGTTGGCTCCGCTCTCGAGGCCGCGAAACTTCGCAAACGCGCTGTTGGCCAGGAACTCCGGCAGGCTGTCATAGTAAAGGTTCTGGATCAACGCGACCGCAAAAAGCGGCATCGCAAGGTAAGCGATCCAGCGCATCACCCGTTCCGCGTTCTCCGAGTCCCGAAACGTGTTGGCCAGCAGGCCCATCAGCGGTACAGCCAGTAACCAGGTGCGAATCCCTGAGATGCCGACAAGGATATGCGGCAACCGCGGGTTGAATGCCTGGGCAATCACGAACAACGCCCAGATCCCGATCGGCAGCCATATTCCGACACGCTCAAGCCGGGACGAACCTCGCGCCCCCAGGCGCTCTCTCGGTCGAATCAGGTACGACAGATAGCAGACCGCAACAAGCAGGTCTTTTCCCAGCGAGACTGCATAGGGGGTGCCCGGCAAGCCCTTACGTAACGAATCCTCCGCCAGCACGATAATGACCAACAGGCCGAGTCCGGCGCGCCAGTCCTGCAAGGCCGTGAACATCGCAGCGAGCAGGAAACCAACGGCTGCGAACTGCGCTGCGCCAAGCACGTGGTCGCCGGATACGCCGGTGGCGCCAATCGCGCCGCCAAACAGGGCTAAAGCGCCGCTGAGCGCCAGGCCTTTACGAAACGCACCGCCGTTGCGCGGTCCGGATTGAGAGGCAAAGGGCTGCCTCATTGGCAGGATGTAGGCTTGAGTCATGGGCAAGGAATGTCGATAATCTTTAAAAGGTAGCGAAGTTTGCCCCAATCGCCACATTTTCGGTGATTCGGGTGGTACTGTGGATATGGCGTGGAACAGGACCTGAGAGAATCCTTACAGCAGGCCCGTCGCTTCTCAGCGCGCGGCGACTTTGCCGAGGCCCGGCGGGAACTTGATTCCGCGTCCCGCGAAGCCGAACCGGACGTGCGGGCTTCGTTGCATCGGCAGTCCCTTACGCTTGAAGTGCTTGAAAGCATAGACCTCGTGCGCCGCTTGCTGCGCGAGGGCGACGCCGCAGGGGCCGCGCGGGCCAGCGGCACAATCCTGAACGCCCTGAACCGGGATGAGTACGCCCGCCTGGGTGTGGTCGGGGCGGCGCTGTCACTGCTCGGCCGTGCCGGAGATCTTGCCCGCCGGATGGAAAGCGGGGACCGCGGCGGCCGCACCAGCGAAGAAGTCGGCGCCTTCGTGCAGCACCTGGGCCGCGAGCTTACTGCCCTTGAACGCGAAACTGTCAGCCGCAACCTTGAGGCTGCGCTTGACCCTGCGCAAGCGCAGGCGACCTCTACGTTGGGTGACCTGCTCAACCGCAAGCCATGGCGCTCAAGCCTGAGCCGCCCCGTGGAAGCTGTGCCCGAGGCCAGCCGCAGCGCTGCCAACGTGCCGGTGACGCGCGCCGAAGACAGTGAGTCGCCGGTGATCGGGCGCATTCTGATTGAGCAAGAGCAGCGTGAAAGAGTCAGTGCCGCCCCGCAGACCGCCACCGACGGCGCGCGACCGATGGACCCGTTTGAAGTCGTCAGCCGCGCGGCCCTTGAGAACTGGCACATCGTGCTGGCGTCGGCCCTGCTGTTCGGCGTGATCGGCTACCTGACGATGGTTGGCGCGCCTGACCGCTATGCAAGTACGGCTTTGCTGCAGAAGACGCCACAGAGCAACCTGAGGGCGCCGATCACGAACCGTCCGCAGACCTATGTGCCGCCATTGCCGCCGAAGACAATTCTGCAACTTGTCCAGCTGCGGACGTTTCACGAGCGTGTGTCAAGCCGCCTGCAGAACAGCGGGTGGGCGCCGGGAGAAATGCCGGCTGCGAATGAACTCAAGAAGTATTCGATATCAGCAGACGCGATCACGCAATCACTTGACGTGACGGTTGAGGACACGGGCGCGCAGACATTCATGATTTCGTTTCAGGCGACCCACGATAATCCGGAGTGGGCGCAGGCCATCGCCGGTGGGGCCGCTGACGAGTTCCGCGTCGTTCACTACGAGCACATCACCCGCGAAGCAATCGCCAACCTGACTGACTACGAGGCACGACGCGGACAGATGAAGGAACGCATTGATACCATTCGCAAGGCGCGCCTCAACGAGTTCAAGACCAGTGAGGCCGAAGGTCTTGGGGCCACTCTTGAGCAGCGCATCAATCACCTGCTGACCAAGGTCGGAACTTCTCGCAACGACCTGCAAACCAGCCGCATTACGCTCAAAGCCGCGCGCCAGGAACTTGACGCCCAGATCCAGATCAGTGAGCGCATCCCCGAGTACGAGCAGCCGGCGGCCGACGCCCGCATCGGCGAGCGCGTAAGAAACCTGACCGAGATTGAGCGTGAGCTGCGCGAGTTGAACCGCAAGGCCGAGACTTACGGACCAGAGCACCCTGCCCGCAAACGCATCACGCAGCTTGAGGATGACATCGCGCTGTTGCGCGCCGAGATCAAAGAGCTTGAGGCCGCGCAGCGCTCGCCCGGGCAGGAGTTGCCCCTGAACCGCGACCGCGCCATTGCCGAAGACCGGGTAGTGAAGGCGCGCTACAACGTCACATTGAACGAGGATACGGTCGCGCGCCTTGAAGAACTGATCCCGCGCCTTGAGAGCGAACTGGCGGGCCTGCGCGACGGCTATCTGCAAAGCGAAAGCATGCGCCGGGAAGAAGCTGACCTGCTCGCACAGCAGTCGCGGAACGACGTCGTGATTGAAGAGATTGGCGCCATCAAGGGCTCGGCGGACCGTGAGCTGGCACTCGTTTCGCCGGCAAGCAAGTCCACCAAGGTACAGAAGGATGTGCTGGTCGGCATTGCCGTCGGCATCGTCCTTGGCCTGGTCGTCGGCATCGGCGTTGCAATCGGGTTGCTGCGGCGCCGGCAATTGAGACGGGTGACGGCATGAAGGGACTTGGGTTCATCGCATGCGCAGTGTTTGCACTTTGGGGCTGTGCCGGCCCCGAGAATGCGATTGACGTGACCACGCTGCAGGAACTGCCGCCCGACAACTACGTGTATCGGATCAACCCGGGCGACATCGTGCGCGTCGAAATTGCCGAAGATAAGGATTACAACTTCGCCGCGACTGTGCTGCCCGATGGCAGCGCAACGTTTCGCTGGGCCGGGCACATTGACCTGATGGGCCTGACGCTGGTCGAGACGCGCGATCTGATCAAGGAAAAGCTCGAGCCGTGGTACGCGTCGCCCACCATGACTGTCTATCTGGAGCGCGCCGGCGGACCCGACCCGATCGTATTTCTCGGCAACTTCGGCGGCAGCAGCTCATACGCTTTGGGCGCCCAGAAAAACACCGGCGGCACCATTCCGTACCGCAAGGGCATGGGCGTAATCGAAGCCGTGGCACTTGCCGGCGGCGCCGGTGAGCCGGATATCGACGTAGCCCCCTACCTTTACATCGTGCGAAACATCAAGTCGATCAAGGGCCGGCAGGTGTACCGCTACGACCTGGCGGAGGCCGTGCGCGGCGGCTCGCCTGACTTGCCCCTGCACCCCGGCGACGTGCTGTTCCTCGACCAGTCGTGGTTGCAGGACCTTGAGCGCGCGCTGGGCATCACACTGCGCATTGTAGGCGGCGTGACGAATGCCCTGGGCACGGCACTGCTGGTCGACGCGGTTGCTGACGGCGCCCTTGCGGACTGAGATGAGAATCCTGGTAACTGGCGGCGCGGGATTCATCGGCAGCCACCTGTGCGCGGCGCTGCTTCAAGAGCGTCACTACGTCGTCTGCCTGGACAATCTCAGCACGGGGCGTATCGAAAACCTTGCACCGCTGATCGGCAACCCGCAATTTGAGTTTGTCCAGCACGACCTGATCCTGCCCTATGTCACCGAGGCGGACCGCGTCTACCACCTCGCATGCCCGGCAAGCCCCGTTGCGTACCGCAGCAACCCCGTGCGTACGGTGAAAACCAACGTGCTCGGTACCATGAACATGCTGGGCCTGGCGCGGCGCACTGGCGCCCGCATTCTGCTGGCCGGCACCAGCGAAGTATACGGCGACCCCAAAGTGCACCCACAGCCCGAGAGCTACCTTGGCAACGTCAACCAGCTCGGCCCCCGCGCCTGCTATGACGAGGGCAAACGCATCGCCGAGACCCTGATGATGGAGTACCACCGCGAACACAAAGTGGACATCCGCATCGCCCGTATCTTCAACACATACGGCCCGCGCATGCAAGCCGATGATGGCCGTGTCGTCAGCAACTTCATCCTCAAGGCGCTGAGCAGCATCCCACCGGAACTGTATGGCGATGGCAGCCAGAGCCGCAGCTTCTGCTACGTCGACGACATGGTGGCTGGCCTGCGCACCCTGATGGAGTACGCGGGGTCGTTGCGCCACGAGCCCTTCAACCTTGGCAATCCCCACGAAGTCACGGTGCGCGAGCTGGCTGCTCGCATTGCAGCCCTTGCCGGCGTTTCTTCGCAACCCGTCTTGAAGCCTGCGCAGCAGGACGACCCAGCGCGCCGCTGTCCCGACATCGCGCGCGCAAGAAAAGAGCTGGCGTTCGAGCCGCGAATCGGCCTGGACGAAGGACTGCGCCGCACCATCGAGTGGTTCAGGAAGCACTGATGGCAGTCTATATCTACATCTGGAAATCCAGCGAGGACGAGCAATTCGTTCAGTACTCGTTCAGTCCCGCAGATGGCGTGACCGGCGTTATGCGCATCGCGCGTGCGACCGGCAACATGGACCTTGTGCAGCCCTGCCCCGGCGACGACACCTTCACGTACTACCAATGCGCGTGCAGGGCTGTCTGGAACGGCTGGGCCGTGAAAAGACTGCCCGAAACCATGCAGTACATTTACGGGTAGGCCGCTGTCGGCTGCGCTGTTGCGAATGCGACATGGCTGACTGAAGATGCAGCGGTACGCAGTGGAAGAAGTAGAGGGAAGCTTCGCTACATCCGGCCTGGCAATCCGTTGCGAAACCGCATCGCGCATCCAGAGTTCCTGTGTTATTTGCTGCAGGGAGTGCTTGCCAAACCTATTCTCACGATGAGTGAGAGGAGCAGCCATGAAAGCGCAAGTTTTTGCTGTGGTCATTCTTGCATCCGTTTGCGGCGGGTTGGTCGGTGGGGCGCTGGGCAAGGCCCTGGAAACCGCATCACCCGCATCGACCGATGTACCGGTCGCCGGAACGAGCGACACCGCCGTGAGTCCCGAGGAGCTTCAACTGCTGCGGCAGGAGTTGGCCAACCAAGCCCGCGAGATTGCCGGACTCCGAAACGAGATTGCAGCCGCTTCCATGCGCGACGCAACTCTGGAACGGGCCAACGAAGGGTTGACACAACAGATCAAGACCCTGAAGGAACAGGAAGCTGCGGCCAGTGATGGCGAGATTGCCATCGGGCCGGCGCCAAGCCAGTCCGACCTGGACAACGCCGTTGCCGACGCTTTGCGAAAAGCGCGCGAGGCCGAGAAGGCAAGGCAGGAGGGCATTGACCAAAAGAAGGCGCAGGAAGTCATGCAGGCCGCCCGCGGACGCGCGCTGAAGGCCCTCGACGCCAAGCTGAACCTCTCGCCATACCAGCGTGACCGCCTCGACGTCATTCTGGAAGACATGAACACCCAAACCATCCGGCTGAAAGAACGAAGCGCAGCAGCCGACCAGGCGGGAACGAAGTTCGACTGGCAAACCGAGTGGGATTCCATTGTCAGCACCGCCGAGCAGTCAATCCGCGACGAACTGGACAGCACCCAGCAAACCGCGTTCAACGCCATGCTCGAAGGCCAAGGCCTGGGCGGAATCCTGTGGGCGGGCAAGTAAGTCGCTATACATCCGCCTCATCCGATGATGCAGAAGCCTATCGCCGAGAGGCGTAGGCCGCCCCAACTATGGTGACACGCGATTTGCCGCAGCCCAGGATGCCGGCCACCCGCATGCTCGGAGCGGCTTTACGGGGCGTAAACGAAGCGGTCGCGCGAACCAGGGGATTCGCACGACCGCTTTGAAGGGAATGGTGGACCGTACAGGACTCGAACCTGTGACCTCTTCCGTGTCAAGGAAGCGCTCTAGCCAACTGAGCTAACGGTCCATTGGCATGCGGCGCGAAGCGTAACAGTGCGGTCCTTAGCGTCAAGCACCGGACGGAGCCTCTGCCTTCCGCCGCGAGGCTTCGCTCCGCTCGGAAAGGCTGCGCTCCCAGGTTCTCGGGGGCTGTTGGGCTGGGTCGCCCTATGTGCGTATCCTGGCTGTACACCTTCTTCCGCCAAGTCACGGAAAGCGCGAGTTCTCCAGCCTCTGCGCCAGCCGGCCCGGGCGTCGTCGACGAGTCGATGCCAGTTCACTCACAGATCATACGACACGACGCAACCGAGGCGGCGATACAGCGCCTCGTCCAGCCTATCCTTCGAACGCGTCTTCGACCTGCCTCAGGCGCTTCATGATGTCGCGGTTGCGCGGTGTATCTGGAAAGCGTTTGAACAGCTTCAGGCAGCGGTCGCGGGCGAGGCTGTAGTCCTTGAACTTGATGTCTTCGTCGATGCCAAGCAACTCCGCGTCGATCAGCTTGTCGCGCTCCTTGGGGTCTTTCATGCGTGCGTTGACCTGCTCATACATCACGGTGGCGTCGCGATGCACCGAGGTATCGGCAAAGTCGCGCAGAATGTTCTCAAGCAGCACAAGGCACAGAAGCACATGGCCATCCTTGTTGCTGCTCTGCGCGTCGAGCCACAGCCGGCGAGCGGAGGCCTCGGCCCGCTGCATTTCTTCAGGCGTGCGCTTGCGGGCGTCAATCTCGACCTGCCAGATCTTGAGCTTCTCCAGTCGCTTCTGCATCTCCGCGACGTCAGCCTCGCCGGGCCAGGTTTCGATGTAGCGCTGCACAATCTTGCGCGAGACTTCAACAGCTTGCGCGGTGCGCGTGCGGTCGGCGGATTCATATGCGCTGTCGGCGGTTTCACGCAGCTTCAGCAGTGAGTCATCAAGCTTTTCAAGCAGGGTGCGTGCCTTGCTGATTGCGGCCAGGCCGCGTTGCGGACGTACCGGGTCGAGCAACCAGTTCAGCCGCACTTTTGCCGCTGAGCCGCGCTGCGCACCCCACATACGAAAGGCTTCGTCGTAAAGCCGTTCATAGAAGCGCGCATACATCAGCGGCCGGGTGTTCACCACGGCGCTCATCGTCCGGCGCGTTTCACCAAGCGCAGCACGCACCACCGCGACCAGGCGCCCTGGTCTTGACATGTCAAGCCACACGACTGCGCCATCCGGAAAGCTGACCGACAGGTCCGTGTCGCTTACCATGAGTTCGCGGATGGTTGAGTATGCATAAGTGTGAATTGCCGTTCGGTCTACTTCCAGCGGCATGTCGCGCCGGTCGGCAATCATGATGGTCGATGATGCCGGCAACGGAAGCTCTATCTCAACGGCAAGGCTCTCTACATTGCCCTGCTTCAGGTCCCACTGCAGCTTCAGGCCGTTGCCCGCAAACAAGGCCGACGGATGCTCCGATACTGCCAGCTCGCACGTCGCCGTGTCGCCAAAGCCCGGAAGCAGCGCGTTGTAGGTGACGCTGCTGCTGTCGTGGGCCTGAATGGACCACAGGTCGTGCTCAGAAACGCCTTCGTTGCCGAACGCAAGCATGCGCGGGACCATCTTTGCCGCATGCCTGCCGCTCTCAATCACGGCGCGTGCCGGCGCATCCGCGTCCAGCATGATGTTGACCTCACCGCCCGCCAGCTTGCGGAAGGGCTTGTCTGCCGGACCGTCAGCCGCCTTGGAAATATCGAGGCGGTCAATCCAGAGCTGGCTGTAGTTCCCGCACAGCATCAGCCGGTAGCCGCCGTTGGCCGGCAGCGGGGTCAGCAGCTTGCCGCTGAGCTCAAGCTTCACCCATTCGCCGGCGCGTAGACCGCTGAAGCTGCCGACCGCCACGGTATGCGACTTGCCGGTTTCTCCAAGCACCGACAGCGCGACTGCAATCTTCTGGCCGCCCTCCGCGCGTGCAAACAGGCTGGCCTTGCACTCGCCCCCAAGGTCGATGGGTCTTGCCTTGCTTGTCTGCAGCACCAGCGTCGCCGCGCCGCTGAGGCCGCCTGCTTTCACACGCAGGCTGCGCGCGCCGTCGTAGGGGCGGTCGGTATCGCTGAACAACTCAGCCTTTCCGCCGCCGGTTGCCTCGAAGCTTGCACTCCAGCCGTCGGGGTTGCCGTTGTCGTCAATCTCGCCCTCAAAGCTGAATGCCGCGTCGGCGAGCGCAAGCTCAGGCTTTGGCTGGTCGGCGCCCTCGTTTCGCGGCGCGCGAAACCCGGTAATCACCTCACCGATCAGCCAGCCGGCGAGCACAAACAGCGCGCCAAGCGCAATCCCCACCGCCACGTGGGGAAGCGGGTTGCGAGGCGGCTTGGCCGCCGGTTCTGCACGGACAGGCGCGAACTGCCCGCGGTCAGATGCGCCAGCTGCAGACGACGCTGCTGCAACCGGTGCGGCCTTGGTGGCCGCCGGAGCGGCTGCGGGCTGAGATTGCGCAGACGGCACCGTGGCCCCCGCAGGATCAATGAAGTACACGGCGACGGTCTTGCCCAGCAGCAGGATCTCGCCATTTCGCAGGGTATGTTCGGTGACTTGTTGCTTCCCGATGTAGGTGCCATTGCTGCTGCCGAGGTCGCGCAACAGGTACGCGCCCTGGCGGTTGATCACTTCGCAGTGATAACCGGAAACCGCCTTGGTATCGATCTGCAGAGTGTTGTCAGGTTTTCGCCCGATCGTGACGCGGTCGCGCACGATGAGTTCAACGGGCGGCTTGCCCTTGTCGGGCTGGTACAGCAGGCGGGCCAACAGCTTGTCGGGCGCGCCCTGGGGCTTGGCACCCTCGCCTTCATATTTGACCTTCACGTCGCCGATGGTGATGACGTCGCCCGGCTTCAGCGCAGTGGGGGCCTCGATCTTGGCGCCGTTAAGAATCGTGCCATTGCTGCTGCCAAGATCTTCGACCCACCAGCCGCCATCGCGCTGGAATACCTGCGCGTGAATGCGACTGGCTAGTTTGGTGGGCAGTTTGTGGTCGGCTTCGTCAGAGCGACCAAGCGAAACCGGCTTGCTGCCAAGCCGGATTTCGACCTGCTTGCCATCGTGTTCATAGACCAGTCGATTCACAGGCAGAAGTGTAAAGAAGAGGCGCGCCTGCTGGAAGGGTGTCGCACGGATGGCTGTGGCGGGTAGCGGAAGTTACATTGCGGATTGCAGGTGGCGGTGAATTGCTGCCCGGTTCGGCAATCCGGGCATTTAGACTTGGGCCTCCGGGGCTGGAAGTCCGCAGCTGAAACGCTCCGACCCCACTTGCCCAATTGCCGCCGATGTCCGATCATTCGGGCATGACCGCACAGGCTGCCGAGATCCGGAATGTAGTAATCGGCACGGCCGGGCACATCGACCACGGCAAGTCCACGCTGGTCAAGACGCTGACGGGCATCGACCCTGACCGCTGGCAGGAAGAAAAGGACAAGGGCATCACGATCGATCTTGGGTTCGCGAACTTCGTGTACCAGGAGCGCTTTCGTGTGGGCATCATCGACGTGCCCGGCCACGAGCGCTTTGTGAAGAACATGGTCGCGGGCGCTACCGGCATCGACATCGTGATGCTGGTCGTTGCCGCAGATGACGGCGTGATGCCACAGACACGTGAGCATCTTGAGATCTTGACGTTGCTGGGTGTGAAGCGCGGCATGATCGTGCTGAATAAGATTGACAAGGTAGATGCCGACACGATTGAGCTGGCGACGGAAGACGTCCGCGACCTGCTGCGCGGGACGTTTCTCGAAGGTGCTCCGGTCGTTTCCGTCAGCGCGCTTACCGGCCAGGGAATCGATCAACTCTGGGCAAGACTCGGCGAGTTGATCGAGGCCACGCCCACGCGCGACGTTGCCGGTGTCTTTCGCATGCCCGTGCAGCGCGTGTTCTCAGCCAAGGGCCACGGCGCGGTGCTGACCGGCATTCCGGTGACGGGCCGCGTCAGGATCGGCGACAACCTCGTCGTGCTGCCGGGCGAACAGAAGGCAAAAGTGCGCGCGATGCAGGCCTACCACAGCGCGATTGATGAGGCCCGCGCCGGGCACTCCAGCGCCTTCAACCTCGCGGGCATCGACCATACCCTGGTGCAGCGCGGCCACACCCTGTGCGCGCCGGGGGTGTTTGAGCATTCACGATTCTTTTCGCTGAGCCTTTCGCTGCTGGCCAGTTCGCCGCGGCCCTTGAAGCACCGTGCCGAGGTCAAGTTTCATGTGGGCACCAGCGAGCTTGTCGGGCACGTCCACTTCATTGATCGGGCGTTGCTGAATCCCGGCGAAAGCTGCATCTGCGAAGTGCTGCTGGAAGACCCGGTAGTCGCGGGCATCGGCGATCACTTCATCATTCGTTTACCATCGCCGCCGATTACGCTGGGTGGCGGTCGTGTGATCAAGCGCGAAGCCGAGATCCTGCGACGCAATGAGCCCGACTTGCTGGCGTCGCTGCAGCACTGGGCCGCTGCCGCCGATGACCCCGTGCAGCGTGCGGAGGCCGCGGTCCTTGAGGCAGGGCCAATGGGCCTTACCCGGGACGGGCTCGCGGCGCGCACGGAACTTTCTGCGAGTGCCCTTGGGCCATTGGTGGACCAGTTGCTGGAGAAAGGCGTCGCCACCGAGTTCGGCCCTGGACGCGCGCTGATTCACAAGGACGCGTGGATGCGCGCGCGGGTGCGGCTGGTAGAGATTCTGCGGGCATTCCACGCGCAGCACCCGGCGCAGGTGGGCCTCAAAGCCGCCAGCGTGCAGCAGCAGCTGGGCGTAGACGCGCGCACGTTTGCGCCGATTCTGCTGAAAGCAGTGGAAGCCGGCACCATAGACCAGCGTGGCGACCTGCTGGGTCTGCCAGGCGAAGGCGGCAAGCTGAACGATGAAGACCGCAAAGTTGTAGAACGCGTCTCGGCGCAACTTGAGCAGGCAATGCTCAACCCGCCTACGCTGAAGGAGCTTGCGCAGGCTGCGGGCACAAACCAGCAGTCAACCCAGAATGCCGTCGATTACCTGGTAGGCAGCGGCCGGGCCGAAGTGCTGCCCAGCGGCGTTCTGTTCGGCGCCAAGGCGCTTGAGTTTGCGACAGCTGAAACCGTGAAATTCCTGAAAGACGGCAAGCAGGCGGCGGCGAAGGACTTCAAAGAAATTCTGCCCACGTCGCGCAAGTACCTGATTCCGCTGCTCGAGTGGCTTGACCTCAAAGGTGTAACCAAGAACGCAAACGGCGTGCGTACGTTGAAGTAGGGTGGCACGGCGCATAGCGAGGCAGGCGCGAGGATCAGGGAATGTCGAAGCCGTTGCGTTCTGCTAGGTTTCGGCGGGCTGGACGATGAATTCTTCCAGCGCCTTGGGTATTTCGGGGCACAGCGAAAACGGGTCTTCGATCGTTATGCGGCGCTTCTCGTCGTCTTCTACCTCGATCGAAACATGAATGTAGTGCTCCGGCCAAACCTCGCGCCAGATGCTGGCCCACTCCACCACCGTGATGTCTCGCTCGCTGTTCATGGCTTCCAGGATTTCTCCCGGCAGCTCCGGCGCTTCATTCAGGCGATAGAAGTCCACGTGGTGCAGCACGCAGCGCCCGCCGTGATAGCTCAGCATAAGCGTGAATGTGGGGCTGCGAAGTCCAGCCCAGCCGCCTTCATCCAGACCGCACGCAATCCCCTTGACCAGTTGGGTCTTGCCGGCGCCCAGAATTCCGTCCAGCGCAACGAAGCTTCCACGCGGCAAACAGGTACCGAGGATTCGCCCGATCTGGATCGTGGCTTGGGGGTTCGGGCTTTGCAGCAATAGCTTGGTCATACGGCACTCCAACCCGACGAGGTGAATCCCGTCACTGTCATTCTATCACGTTATCACGTCACATGTCGGGCAAATCGCCGGACAATCGCCCGCAAAGCCCTACGGGTTAGGGTTTCCGACCGATTGCACACTCTTTTGAAATTCAGGTACCGCCGGGCGCCCTTTAGAGCTGGTGCACCCAGCTCAGGACTTCGAGAGCTTCCGGTTCGCCCTTCCGAAGAATCCGCACCAGCGGCTCGTCTTTCTTCAAGGCGCGCATCATCCCGAGTGCGCGGATCGGCACATCGAACGGCCACTCCTTGATGATCGCCTTCCAGCGGTTCGGCTTGACGATGAACAGCAACTCAAAGTCTTCGCCGTCATGAAGGGCATGATGCATGGCGCGCTCGGCGCCCTGGTTCTCAAGTTTCGCGAGGCGCCGGGCCGACTTGCTAACGGGCACAGCTTCTGCGGCAATGTCGGCGCCAACTTTGAACCGCAGACCGCTTTCTTCGCAGATGCGCGTGATGTCGCCGCTCACCCCGTCAGAAATGTCAATCATGGCGCTTACGCCGCGCTCGGCCAGGAAGCGGCCCTCGGCAATGCGCGGCTCAAAGCGCAGGTGCTTGCCCAGAATGCTGCCGCCAAGGCTGCCGGTAATCGCGATCACGTCGCCGGGTGCTGCCCCTGCGCGCAAGGCGGGGCGCACGCCGTTCATCGACCCGATCATGCTGACGGTGATACTCAGCGGGCCGTCCCAGCTTTGGGTGTCGCCGCCGGCCAGGGACAAACCGTAAGTTGCACAGGTCTTGCTGATGCCAAGAAACAGGTCTTGGCGCAGCTTGACGGGGGCACCCGTGTGCAGCGTAACCGCAACCATGCACGAAACCGGCGTGGCACCCATCGCAGCCAAGTCAGAAAGGCAGCGCGTGATGGCCTTGCGGCCGACTTCCTCGGGCGTCGAAGCGGGTCCCAGCACCGGCGGGCGGCGCACGCCCTTGTCGTAAAGGACGAAATGCTTGCCCTCAATGACGCTGTCGATCTTCAGGGCCAGCTTGTCGTTGCTGACGCGCAGAATGGCGCAATCGTCGCCGGGGCCTACCTCAAGGTTTGGGCCCGAGGGCGGCAACTCACTGCGAAGCCACCGGATGTACTCGAATTCATCGCTGGATCTTGGTGCGTGCTTGGTCATGGGCTCTTCGGCGCTGGCATCCGGCGCGTAAACTACGTTCAGGTTGTCACTTGCGCTCTTATACATGTTCGTTCCTGTATGTCAGGCAATTCTGGAAAACTGCCTGGATTGGTCATTTTCGGGTGATTCTGGACACCCTTGCCGGGCCGCATACACTCTGCCGCCCCATGCCCTTAACGCTCAGAAGTGTCTAAATCATTGCCGATTGTGGTCTTGAGTTGCCGGAATTAGTGCCTTTTTCCTGTTCCTGGCGTCGCGGCAAACCACAATCCGACGTCTGCCGCACACGGAGCACGCCATGCGCAAGGGCGAAGTACTGGAGGGCCTGAGGGACACCTGGCAGGTGTTTCGTGTCATGGCCGAGTTTGTCGAAGGCTTCGACACGATGAGCAAGGTGGGCAAGTGCGTCGCTATTTTTGGCAGCGCTCGCACCCACGCCGACGAACCGCTTTACAGGACAACCGTTGAGCTGGGGCGCAAGCTGGTGGAAGCCGGCTATGGCGTAATCACGGGCGGCGGCCCGGGCGTCATGGAAGCGGGCAACCGCGGTGCCGTGGATGCCGGCGGCGACAGCGTTGGCCTGGCGATTGACCTGCCCATGGAGCAGGAAGCGAACCCGTACGCCAAGACGCTGGTGGACTTTCGATATTTCTTCATCCGCAAGGTGATGTTTGTGAAGTACAGCGAAGCCTTCGTGTTCATGCCTGGCGGCTTTGGGACCATGGACGAGATGTTCGAGGTGCTGACGCTGGTGCAGACGCTGAAAATCCGGCGCATACCCTGCGTGCTGTTCGGAATGGACTACTGGCAGGGCCTGTATGACTGGATGAAGACGACGATGTGCGACCAGTGGAAGCACATCAACGACGTTGACCTTGAACTGTTTCATCGCACGTCAGACGTGGACGACGCCGTGCGGTACATCGTGGATTTCCACAAGCGCAGCCCCGGCAAGAAAGGCCGAACCATCGGCCACGACACCCGGCCGATTCAGCCACCAAAGAAGTAACGACGACAGGAGGCAGGTCGGTGGAGGCAAGTGGCAGGAAGTAGGAGGCAGGAAGCAGGTAGCTGGAAGCAGGAACGGGCGGATAGATCACCGCCGCGGCGACGCAGAACAGGCAGTAGAGCGCCTGGCGGGCGCGCCATGCGCTAGCCCGGCGCGTGAGCGCCGGGAAAGAGCGCGAAGTGTGAAATGAGCCCCCGACGGGGGCGCCATGAATCCAAAGGGCGCAAGCCCGTAACACAAGCCATGTCCGACACCTACCACCAGCCCGTCGAGTGTTGAAGCAACGAAGCAATACCTCGATGGGTAGGTGGCGCACCATGCGCGAGTGCCTTTCGGCCATATGTCCGACGCGCGCGGTATCACTTACGACGAGCGCTGGTTGTTGCCAGTGTAGGCGGGGCTTGCGCCCCTTGCGATTCATACCGCCCGCCCCGCGGGCTTGTTGGACCTAGGTGCGCGCCTTTCTGGCGCTGACGCGCCGGGCGACTTCAGGACGCGCCCTTCGGGCGCTTTACGGCGATTCGAAGCGCGCTTGCATTGCCGGTTGACGGCCAATCTTGCCTATTCAATCCGGTATTGTGTTTTGCTGCCAACTGCCCAACGTCTACGATTGCTATATGTCCAAAGACGCAACAGGTTCGCCTCGGTTGATTAGCGCAGGCGTTAGCTGTGGTTTGTTGATTGTGTCGCTATTCATCATAGATGGCATTGTTCGCCCTTTGGGTGACAATTTGGCTGGGGCTGGGCTTGGCTTGGGGATGGACCGCTGGACTATAGGCGCGCCCCTCACGCTGCAATTCGGCATGATCGCAGCATTTTTCGCGTCAGTCCGGCCCAGCAGCCCGTTGCAGGGTGTCGGCCTCTCGTGCGTTCTCCTTCATATCGGCGTGCTGACGTTCTTTGTGCTGCCCCAAGAGTCCATAGAGGCGTACGTCGAGTACGGCGGGTTTCCCCGTTGGCAAGCTGTCTGTGGCGCTGTGATTGGATTGGTTCTTGCAACAGCTTCAATCACAGTTTCGTGTTTCAGAAGAGACGTGCTACTGGGACGGATTCGCCGCAACCATGTGGTGGCCGCTCTGGCCCTTCCCATGATCATGGCAGTCGGGGTCGCCGTCACCTACACGACCGGGCCGCTTGGTTTCACCGGCATACGGGCCAACAACCCGGAGTACCCCACAACTAGGCTACTTGCATTGGTTGTGCCGCTGTCTCTTTCCTTCGCTGTTCACTTGCTGCGAAGGCCCCGCCCCTCTGTCCATTGAATCGGTTGCTGGCGCAGCTAACTTCCCGCCATGGCTAAACGAGACACGCTTACGCTGGATGGGCAGTCCTTGACGCTTGCCCAGGTCGACCGCTTTCTGCATGACGGCTACTCGTCCGTGGAAGTGTCATCTGGCGCGCGTGCGGCGGTGAAGCGCGGCCGCGCCTTTGTCGAGCAACTGCTCGCACGCAACCAGCCGGTTTACGGCGTGAACACCGGCTTTGGCAAACTGGCCAGCGTCCGCATCCCTGACGAGCAGCTTGACCGGTTGCAGCTCAACCTGATCCGCAGCCACGCTTGCGGTGTCGGTGAGCCCCTGCCGTTGCCGGTTGTCCGGCTTGCGATGCTGCTTCGCGTGAACAGCCTGGTCAGCGGCAACTCGGGCGTGCGCCAGGATGTGGTAGATGCATTTGTCGCGCTGCTGAACTCGCCCGTGGCCCCCTGGGTGCCCCGCAAGGGCAGCGTCGGCGCATCGGGCGACCTGGCGCCGTTGGCGCACATCGCGCTGACCCTGTTGGGCGAAGGCAAGGCGTACCGCCACGGCAAGCTCGGCAAAGCCGCTGCAGCACTCAAGAAGGCCGGCCTCAAGCCCATCACGCTCAAGGCCAAAGAAGGCCTGGCGCTGATCAATGGCACGCAGATCATCCAGGCCATCGGCTTAGCGACGATCTGTGGCATGGAGCGCTGGATCAAGGTGTGTGACGCGGCAGCGGCCCTTACGCTGGAGGCAATGCGCGGCAGCGACAGCCCCTTTGACCCGCGCGTGGCGGCGATTCGCCCGCACCCCGGCCATGCCTTGGTGGCGCGCAACATGCTCAAGATGCTGCAGGGCAGCGCAATCCGCGAAAGTCACCGCGAGAACGACCCGCGCGTACAGGACGCCTACTCGCTGCGCTGCGTGCCCCAGGTGCATGGCGCGGCCCGGGACGGATTTGCCTTCGTAAAACAGATCTTTGAGCGCGAACTCAACGCCGTGACCGACAACCCGCTGCTGTTTCCAGAAGACGGCGACGTGATCAGCGCCGGTAACTTCCATGGCCAGCCGCTTTCCCAGGCGCTCGACTTTCTTGCAATCCTGATGTCGGAGCTCGGCAGCATCAGCGAGCGCCGCACCGAGCAGATGGTCAATCCGGACCTTTCAAACCTGCCGCCATTTCTCGTGCAGGGCAGCGGCCTGAACAGCGGGCTGATGATCGCGCAGGTCGTGGCGGCTGCACTGGCTAGCGAAAACAAGGTCTTCAGCCATCCCGCCAGTGTCGACAGCATTCCCACCAGCGCCAACAAAGAAGACCACGTCAGCATGGGTGTTACCGCCGCGTTGAAGGCGGCGATGGTTTTCGAGAACTTGCAGCACATCGTCAGCATCGAGCTGCTGGCGGGGCGGCTGGCGCTGGATTACCACAAGCCGCTGAAGGCCGGCAGCAACGTCGAAGCAATCGCCGATGCCCTTCGCAGGGTGGTCAAGCCGCTCAAGCAGGATCGAGTATTGCACGACGACTTCGCCAGCGTCCGCGAAGTGGTCGAGTCGGGCGGAATTGACAGAGTGTTGGCCACGCTGGAATAGAAAAGCCGGCGCCGGTCAGCGCGGCTTGGTGCCGTGGATCAGGACCTCGAGGTCTACCGCCTGGGCAAACAGCTTGGCGGCCCTGGTTGCAGACCACAATTCCAGGCTGGCGTCGCCGCGGACGACGGGTGAGATTCGCAGCGTGTCTCGCGTGAGGCGGCAGCGAATGTCCTTGACCACGCCGGCGCGGCCCCGGTCAAGCCCGTCGGCAATGCGCAGGATGCCCGCCAGCACACGCACAATGTGCTGCGAATCGGTGTCCAGCTCTGCGAAGTGGCGGTGCCTGGCCTTGGGCGCGCCGCCGCGGGAATAGCGTGCAGTCAGCCCGACAGTCTCAAGCTCGGTGTCGGTCAAACCTCGCAGCCCACCGCCACGCACAATCTGGTAGGTAAGGTGCTCGCGGTCTTCGTGGTAAAGATGCCGGCCCAGGTCGGCCACCAGCGCCGCGATCTCGAGCAGCCCGCGTTCGCGTTTTGCCAGCTTGTGCGCGCGCCGGGCGCCATCGAACAGCCTGAGCGAAAGGTCAGCGACCCGCCGTGCCCGGCGCGGTTCACCGCCGGTGCGCTGCACAAGCTCCGTGGCGGCGGAAACCCGTACTGACTGTGCGTCGCGCCGTGCGCCCGTCTCTTCCATACGCTGCAGCAGCAGGCCCTCGCGCAGGCTCGCGCCACAAAGCTGGAACTCGCCGGCCCCGACAATCTCAAGCACCGTCGCGAGCACCGCCGAACCGTAGTGCACGATGTCCGAGCGGCGTTCGTCAATTCCCGGCAGGCGCGAACGCCCCGGCGCATCGGTGTCGATCAACTGGCGGTGCAGGTCACGCAGTTCACTGGTCTGGATCACGTAGCCGTTCAGCGACCCCCAAGGGTCACGGCCGCGAAGGCGCAGGCACGCCAGCCCCAGCGTCATCTGCGTGCCCGAGGTGCAGATCACGGCACCAATGCCGCGCTTGCGGATGCGTTCAAGCACCGGCTTGGCTGTCTGGCGGATATGCTTGACCAGGCGTTCGCGCGCGCGGCGCGGCAGCGGGTCCTGGCCACCAAAATTGTCGCGAAGGCGCTGCACGCCCAGCGGCAGACTCTCGGCAATTGCAAGTCGCTGGTCGTTGCCGTACATGATCTCAAGGCTGCCGCCGCCAAGGTCCAGCATCAGCGCGCGCCGGCCCCGCAGGTCAGTGGCGTGGCGGATGCCGCGATAGATCAAGCCGGCTTCGTCCTTGCCGCCGATTGGTTTCGCAACGATGCCGGTGCGCCGCTTGACCTCGGCAAGAAATGTGCGCCCGTTGCGTGCTTCGCGAACGGCGCTTGTTGCCACGGCGTGAATCCGCTGCACGCCCAGGCGTTTGCACAGCAGCGCGAACCGCTTGAGCGCATCCAGTGCGGCCTGCATCGGCGCGGCCCGCAGCTTGCCGGTCTTGAACGCGCCTGCGCCCAGCTTGACCCGCTCACGCTCACGATCAACGACAAAGAACGACTGCGGGCCGGTAACGTCCGCAATGATCATGTGAACCGAGTTCGAGCCGATATCGATCGATGCCAGTCGCACGCAGCCTCTTAACCACCCAGCCGTGCTGCAAGAATCTCCTGGCTGACCAGGGGCGGGTCATTGCCCGGAGTGCAGCGTACCCACGTTCCATCCGGCTGGAGCTGCCATGCCTGTACGTTGTCCCTGAGGGGGATGTCAAGGCACTCTTCGACCACCCGGGCGCGCAGGTCGGGGTCGAGGATGGGAAAGCAGGTTTCAACACGCCGGAACAGGTTGCGCTGCATCCAGTCGGCACTGGAGGCGTAGGTGATGTCGCCTTCCGGACCAAAACTGTAGACGCGCGAATGCTCAAGAAAGCGTCCGATAATCGAGCGCACGACAATGCTGTCAGAGACGCCGGCAATCCCCGGGCGCAGGCAGCACACGCCGCGCACCAGCAGTTGAATCCGGACGCCCGCGAGCGATGCCAGATACAGCGCCTTGATGATGCCAGGGTCGGACAGCGCATTCATCTTGGCGCGAATCATGGCGGGCTTGCCCAGCCGCGCAAGTTCTGCCTGTTCGTTGATTCGTGCCAGTAACTCGTCGTTCAGCGTGAACGGCGAATAGAACAGCCGTTGAAGCTTCGGGGCGACTCCCAGGCTGGTCAGTTCACGAAACAGCTGGTTGATGTCGTCGCAGATCTGTTCGTTGCTAGTCAGGAGCCCGAGGTCGGTGTACGTCCGCGCCGTGCCCGTGTGGTAGTTGCCCGTGCCCAGGTGCGCGTATCGGCGCAGTCCGCCCTCTTCGCGCCGCACTACCAGCAGCATCTTGGCATGGGTCTTGTAACCCACGACGCCGTACACCACATGGGCGCCGGCAGTCTGCAGGCGCGTGGCAAGGTCGACGTTTGCGGCTTCGTCAAAACGCGCCCGAAGCTCGACGACGGCTGTGACTTCCTTGCCGGCGCGCGCAGCGTCATACAGGGCATCGACGATCTCGCTGTGGGCACCGGTGCGGTACAGCGTGCTCTTGATCGCGACCACCGCCGGGTCCTTGGCGGCGGCGCGGACGAACTCAAGCACCGGGCCAAATGACTGGTACGGGTGATGCAGTAACACGTCGCGTGCCCGCAGCACTTCCAGCAGCTCCCCGCCCGGTTGCAGTTCGCGAGCGATGCCGGCCTTGTGCACCGGGTATTTGAGCTCGGGCCGGTCCGTGAGGTCGTACAGGGCCATCAGCCTGTTCAGGTTCACCGGGCCGTTGAACTGGTAAAGGTCTTCCTCGCGCAGGTGAAAGTGGTCCAGCAGGAAGCGCGCGACGTCAGGCGGGCAGCTCTCCGCGACCTCAAGGCGCACTGCCGCGCCGTAGTGCCGTCGCGGCAGCTCAAAACGAACGGCATCCAGCAGGTCTTCAACTTCTTCTTCATCCACCCAAAGGTCGCTGTTTCGCGTGACGCGGAACTGGTAGCAGCCCTTGACCTCCATACCCGCAAACAGGTCGCCGATGTTGGCGTGCATCACCGCCGACAGCAGCACGAAGTCGTGCATGCCCCCCGATACGTCCGACGGCATCCGGATCAGCCTGGGCACAAGGCGCGGGGCCTGCACCACCGCGGTACCGCTGTTGCGGTCAAACGCGTCCTTGCCCTCCAGCACCACGAAGAAATTGAGAATCTTGTTCAGGACGTTCGGAAACGGGTGCGCAGGGTCGAGCCCGATCGGTGTCAACAGGGGATAGACCTCTCGCAAGAAATATTCGCGCACCCAGGCCGCCTGTTCGGCGGTCCAGTCCGTGCGGCGCAGAATGCGAATGCGCGTGGCTGCCAGCTCGGGCAGCAGCACGTCGTTGAACAGCCGGTATTGCTCAGCGACCAGCGACCGGGCGGTGGTGCTGATCGCCGCCAGCAGCTCGCGCGGCGTCATGCCGTCGGGGCCCGCCGTCGAGACACCAGCCTCGGTCTGCTGCTTGATGCCGCTGGCGCGGATCTCAAAAAACTCGTCCATGTTGTTACACGAGATCGAGAGAAAGCGCATGCGCTCAAGCAACGGGACACCTGCGTCGCCGGCCTGGGCCAGCACGCGGCGGTTGAAATCCAGCAGCGACAGCTCCCGGTTGATGTAGAGACTGGGGTTGGTCAGGTTCAGCAGTTCCACGGTATCGACCATAGCGCGCTGCACGGCAGAGCATAGGAAGAACGGGTCAAGCAACCGCGCACATACACGGATGCCGTCGGCGGTCAGCGACAGGCGGAAGTGCTCAGGCCGGTCCTGATTCCAGGCCCGGCAGGTACTCGCGCATCAATTCGCTCGCCTTGTTGTGGTCGACGCCCAGTGTCGCCACAAATCCGCTTGGGTGAAGCGTCGGTGCATGCGGGTACTCAACGGGCGAGCCGTCGTAGCCGGTAACCCTGCCGCCGATTTCGCGCACGATCACCCAGCCCGCGGCTGTGTCCCAGATGTGCGGTCCGCCGGGGCGCGACGCGCACACCCCGCCGCCGTCCTTTGCCATGATGGCTGCGCGCACCCCAAAGCTTTCGGCCATAACGATGCCGTCGACACCCAGGCCGCGCGCTACTGCTTCGCCCGCTTCGCGGGGTGCAAAGGGGCTCCAGATCAAGCGGGGTGGGCGACTGTGGCGCAGCACGCGCTGTTCACCGCGCCATACGCCCTGGCCTTCGGCAGCCCACCACGTCTCATCTTTCACGGGGTCGTACACGACGGCAAAGACCGGCGTGCCTTCTACGGCCAGTGCAAGCATGACGCTGTAGCCGGGCACGCCTGCAATGAAACTTCGCGTGCCGTCGATCGGGTCGATAATCCAGCGGCGCCGACGCGCGGGGTCATCGTGCGCAGAGCCCTCTTCGCTGCAGATCGCGTCGCGCGGGAACAGCGCCGAGATGCGGCGAATCAGCAGTTCACTGACGGCAAGGTCGGCGGTAGTGACCACGTCGTCGGCTGCTTTCGAACGCGTTGAGTCGGTGCGGCGCCGGGTGTCCGCGATGTAAGGACGCAGGACCTCTGCTACCTCCCGCATCCAATCGAACGCAAACTCCTTTTCAGCCGAGTATTCCATACCATTGAATTATCGCAGGCGTATGCCGCCCCGCAATGAGTGGACAGAGTGCGGATGTTCAAAGCGCTTATGCCTTGCATAATCGTCCCATGGGCGCCACGGCTGAGCTTGTGTATTTCTTCCGCCACGCCACGGTGCGCGACGCGGCTTACGTGCTGCACCTGCCCAGCGAGCGCGCCGAGTTGCACGGCACCGTGCTGGACATACTTGAGGCGACGTTTCCGCCACCAATGCTGGAGGTGATCTCAGCCGAGTTGGCTGAGCACGCGACCATGGCAGCAGCAGCCACCCACGGCGACGCACTTACCCGTCGGTCCCGCGAGTTGCACTGGTTGCGCGTCGCGCTGAAGTTCGCAGCCGGGGCATTCCGCATTGAAGAAAGCGCCAAGTTCGCATTGCGCGTTGCGCTGCATCCCGATGCCGACGCCGCGACCAGCGCCGAAGCCATGCTGCAAGCCGGCGCCAATGCGTTGCTGCTTGGCCGCCGTGCTGAAGCAAGGGAGCTGCTGCGCCGGACGGTGCTTCGCGCGAGCGAAGCCGGAGATGCCAAATGCGCCCTGCAGGCGTTGGTTCACCTTGCGGGCAGCTTCATCGATGCCGGTGAGATGAGTCTGGCGCGCGCCGTCGTGGAAGAGATGCGTACCCGCGCCGGCGACGACGGCTCAATGGCAATTCTGGCAGTGAACTGTAACGCGCGGCTGAATGACGCGGTTGGCGAGACTGCCGAGGCGGAAAAACTGTATCGCCAGTGCTACCAGCATGCCATGGCGGCGGGCGAGACGGCGCGTGCCGCGCGGGTACTGGTGAACCTGGGCGGCATGATGACCGAAACGGGTCGCACCGACGAAGCCCGTGACCTGCTGAAGCGCTCGATCAAGCTGCTGCGGCAAGTCGGCGAGAAACGGGCCGAGACAGTGTGCCTGGGAAACCTTGGCTGGAACGAGCAAGCCTGCGGCAACTTGGAAGTCGCTGAACAGCAGCTCATGCAGGCAGCACAGATGGCCCGCGAGATCGGCAGCCGCATGGATGAAGCGGTGATCATGGGAAACCTCGGGAATCTGTTGTTGGAGCATAAGGATTATGCACAGGCAGCGCGGGTGTATGTCGAAGCGATTGCACTGCATCGTGAAGTTGGCAACCGACGCCACGAGGGCGTCGTTCTGGGGGACTGGGCACTAGTCGACTTCTATCTGGGAGACCTGGAGGCAGCAGAAGTGAAGTTCAGCGGTGCGATGGAGATCCACCGAGAGGTTCGGAATCGCCGCAGCGAGGGTGTATGCGTGGGCTATCTCGGCGCAATCTGTGAACGCAAGGGCCGAATCCCTGAGGCGGAGGCCCACTACCGGCGTGCATTCGCGCTGAGTACTGAAGTCAGTGACTTGGGGCGTTCGGCCCACCACGCCATGTGGCTCGGCATGCTGCTGAAAGACCACGGTGACCGAGTCGAAGCCATAAGCCATTTGCGTGAAGCGTTGCGTCTGTACGAGGTGTTGAAGGACCAGGACGGGCTGGATCGAGCATCCGCGCTGATTGCCAAAGCCAGTCAACACTGAAGAATGAACAGCGGACGATCCAGCCGGTAAAGCACATGGCGCGCAAGCAAGCGGCGCTCGGGGACTCGGTGGCGGTCTGAGTCGGCACCGGCCACGTGCTTGAAGCAACGGCCATGACGTTGATCAACGTGCTCAAGCCCCACCTGCATCGCATTGGTAGACCACCGGGGACGGGTGAGAGCTCTTGCTGGTCAACAGTTGACCGTCGATGGTCAAAGGCAACTACAGCGGGCGGGTTTGGCGATCGACCATCGACCCCGCATCATAACCTGACACTCAAAGCTGCCCAAGAAGCGCGATAGCGCTTATTGACATGTAAGTAATTAGTTGCTTACATATAAACCATGGCTGCTCTGACGCGCAAACCCAGTGCTGAACGCCGCGGCGAAATCGTGTCGGCCGCACTGCGCCTGATAGGCTCGCAGGGCCTGACTTCGCTGACCACAAGCAATCTGGCGCGGGAAGTTGGCGTTTCGACCGGCGCGTTGTTTCGTCATTTCGCAAGCATTGATGCGATCCTAGAGCAGGCTGTTCAGTACGCGCTTGAGTGCCTGGACGAAACGTTTCCGGATGCGTCGCTGCCGCCGGTTGAGCGCATGCTAGAGTTCGCACGCAACCGAATTCGCGTGATTGGCTCTGATGCGGGGCTTGCCTGGCTGCTGCGGTCTGAACAGGCGTATCTAACGCTGCCTTCCGGTGCCGTGTGCCATTTGCGGCAATGCGTGAAACGCGCCAAGCGCTTTCTGTTGCAGACGATTGAAGACGGCGTTGTGCTGGGCGACTTTCGCGGCGACATCGAGCCTGAGGTGCTGCTGGTTCCGATCATGGGCACGATTCATGCGCTGATCGGCATGCCGGGCGTGCACCGTGCGACCAACGACAGCCGGCAACCGAACTCTGACCGAATTCTTAAGGCGCTGCTGAAGATGTTGGCGCCAATCCAAACCGGGCAAGGACGCAGATAAACTCTGCATGAATATCGAAGGAGACGGACATGGCAATCACGACCGATGTACTGGTGGGGCAACTCGCAACTGAACAGCCGCTGTCGACACGTGTGTTTGCGCGCCACGGAATTGACTACTGCTGTGGGGGTGGACGCCCACTCAGCGAGGTCTGCGACGAGATGGGTCTGGACGCTGACACCATCGTGGCCGAGCTCGAGAAGGAACTCAAAGAGCCCGGCGACACGACCCGCTGGGACGAAGCACCGGTCGATAAGCTGATCGACCACATCCTCGAGGTCTACCACGTGCCGCTGTGGGAAGAGCTTGATCGCCTCGACGCGATGGCCCGCAAGGTGCTGGCAGTTCATGGTGACAAACGGCCTGAGATGCTGAGCGGCATCGTCGAGGTTTTCGCAGAGGTGAAGGCGGATCTCGACCAGCACATGCACAAAGAAGAAGAGATCCTGTTTCCGATGATCAAGGCGGGCCAGGGCAAAGATGCCGGCGGGCCAATCAACGTCATGAACCGCGAGCATGAAGAAGTGGGCGAGGCTCTGCGCCGCCTGCGCCTGCTGACAAACCAGTACGAAGTACCGGAAGAAGCTTGCAACACCTGGCGGGCACTGTGGCACGGGCTCGCCGCCATGGAGAAAGACCTCCACCAGCACATCCACCTCGAGAACAACATCCTTTTCCCACGCGCCCTTGAGGGCTGATCGTAGGGATCGCCTGTCAGCCCGCCACCTCCCACAAGTGGCGGGCTGACTTTTTCGTTCTTCGCTATTTGCTGCGGAATGGGTGACTCCCGCCAAATCCGCCAATACCGCCATTACTACTGATTCGAAACGGCTGCGCCCCAAGTGCGCCGCAAGGCGCGACAACGGGCCCCCCGCAGGGTTGTGGTTCCTTGCTCATGTTGCGCCGCTTGCGGGAAGTCGTTTCGCGTCTTGGTGACTTTGTGGTCCATGCTGGTGCAGTTGGCTGTGAACACGGAGGCGCGGCGAACGGCAACGGCGGTTTCACCCAAAGGCACAGTGTCACCAGCACATGCAACGGCAACAGCTTCGTGGTAGCCCAATGCGGTGCGATGGGCGCCGTTCGACGGCATGTTTCGCCACCGATGAACACAGATGGCGGCAAGCCGGGTCGGCGAAGCAGGACGCCGTCCGCTGCCTGTGCCCAAGGCCATTGTGAATTGCGGATCAGACGGCGCAGCGACGCCCTGGCATGCGACCGCAGGCAGGCTGCAGCACGGCGCCGCGCCCGCGCGCGAGCCGCCGGTCGCAAGGTGGCCGGCACAGCTCCACCGCAAATCCGTGTACATCTGTGGCCGCCTATTTGTACCGCGCCGGGCGGTCTTGGGCTGTTTGCAGTAGCCCGCATTTCCACATCAGTCAGCGAGGAACCAATTCTTGTGAACCGGCGACGAGAGTTCTGCGTTTCAGGGATGTTGGACAATCGCACTTCAACCGCCCCGGGTCATGGTTTTACACAACGGTTACAGGGGACGACCGCCCCGGCGATTTCCAGCGCGTATCATTCATGGTGGCCGTTGGGGCCACCCGAAACAAAGGAGCACCACAATGAGAAACCTGGGCAAGAACACGCTGAGCATGCTGGCAATCGCAGCGCTGACCATGGTCGCGGGCCTGGCCGTACTCGCGCCACAGTACGCCGACGCCGCTGACGGCGAAGGTGCCAAGACGACCGAGACGCTGCGCAAGGTCACGCCGGAAATCGCCGTTCCTACGCTGAAGGAAGACGGCTGTACCATCACCATCAAGACCGACAAAGAGTCGTATGCATCCGGCGAAAAGCCGATCCTGACCATCGTGATCACCAACAACACCGACAAGTCGATCGACAAGGGCATCAACGTGTCGATGTCCGGCCGCGATCTTGAAAGCCGTTCGCGCATGCCGGCCATGGCACGGGTGTTGTGGAAAGACAGCCGCACCGTCACTCTTGCCGCCGGCGAGAGCAAGACCTTGACGATCGAGACCGACACCAAGGTGTCCGACAGCCAGGCGATTTCCTTCCACCTGGGTGGTAACAAAGATGGTGGTAACGGCGACGTGGTGGAAAAGCCCATCAGCATCGAGAACTGAAGTTGTCGCACGGAGAACCAACATGGACGCGCCGGGCAAGGCGGCAAACTGGAAGTGGCCGGTCGGCATCGTCCTGGGATTGATCGCGGCAGTGCTGTTGATGCCATTGCTTGGTGGTGAGGGCCGGCCGAAGTCTACGGTCGGCTCTACCCAAAGCGATTGCGACGGGGCGATCCGTGAGCTTGTCATCCAGTACACCCCCGACTCGGCTGACATCGTTGCCGTTGCCTTTGCCGATTTTCTGCGCCAGTTGCCCGCTTCGGTCACGGTCCACGTTGTGGTTCGTGACCGTGCTGCATTTGATGATCTTGCGCGGCGCGTTGGCAGCACGGGCTGCACACTTCACCCCGTCCTTGTCCAGCACGAGATAACCTCCTGGGCACGGGACCGCTGGCTGGCGCTTCGACCAGCCGGTGACTCTCGCGCCGTGACACTGCTTTCGCCACAGGGCGAACTCGGCGCCGATGGCTGGCCGGCCCGAAGGGGCGACGAGAGCGTAGGCGAGAGCCTGGCAGCAGCGCTGGCCCCCGAGGTTGCTGCGGTGCGCAGCGAACTGTACTTCGATGGCGGCGACTTTGTCGTGGACAACGAAACGGCCTTCGTTACGCCGAATGTGCGGATGCGAAACCTGCAACGCACCGTCGAGACCGAACAGGAATTGCAGCAGCGCCTTGGGGTCCTGCTGGGGCTTGAAGTTGTGCTCATGAAGAACGCACCGGACCACCATGCCGGCATGTACATGATGACCCTTGGCAAGCGCCGCGTACTGGTCGGTGACCCGCGCCTGGCGCGTACTCTGCTGACACCAGAGCAGGTGAGTGCGCTTCCACTGAAGGGCGGCGCTGATTTCAGTGAAGAGACGGCGGCAAAGTTCGACGCCGTGGCCGAACAGTGCCGGGCGGCAGGCTATGACGTGATCCGCATTCCGATCGCGCCGGGCGGCGACGGCCGCACCTACCTGACGTACCTGAACAGCATTCTCGACGACCGCGACGGCCGGCGGGTGGTGTACATGCCGCAGTTCGCCGGGGCCGATGTGCTGAACCGCGCAGCCGCCGATGTCTGGAGGCAGGCTGGCTTTGAGGTCAAGCCCGTCGATTGTACGGCGTGCTACGGTTACTTCGGCAGCTTGCGCTGCCTTGTGAGCGTCCTGCGCCGCGACTGACAGGCAAGCGCCCCGAAAATGGCGAGGCGCCGTTGAATGCCGGCTCCGCCTGCTGGACGAGAACCAGCAACCGCCGGCGGCAAAAACAAAGCGCCCTGCTTACACAGGGCGCTGTCGATTCTGGCTCCGCTGGCTGGACTCGAACCAGCAACCTGTCGATTAACAGTCGAATGCTCTACCATTGAGCTACAGCGGAATTGTGCTTCCCATAGGCACCGGAAGGCCCGCAAACCGTATTAAACCCGCCCCAAGCGTCAAGGGGGCGGCTTGTCGGCACGCGCCGGTTGCGTAGTATGAACGGTCTGGAGCTTCCCATGCTGTATCGCCTGCTGCTTTGCTGCGTGCTGGTGTTCGGGATTGCGATTTCCGCAACCGCGCAGGATCGTATCAGCCGCACCGACCGCACCAAGATGCGCGAAACGCGCGAAACAATGCGCAGCCTTGCCCAGGACCTTCGCGCGTGGTCGGGCACGAATGAGAACAAGTATCCTGAGAAACTGCAGAAGCTTGTAGATGCAAACCTGCGCGATGCTGTGCCTAAGGACGCATGGGGCAACGAGTTCAGTTACAGCCTGGACGAAGAAGCGGGCTACAAGCTGGTCAGCCTCGGGGCCGATGCCAAGCAGGGCGGAGAGGGCGGCGCCGCAGACATCACTTTCACGCGCAATGGCGAGAAGGTTGAACTGAATGCCAACCAGCAGGCCGAGCTGGACAAGCAACGCGACGCCGCACGCCACGAGGCCCGGGTTACGCTGGCGCGCGCGCGCATGGTCGCAGTCGGCATTGAGGTAGTGCAGCACAGGCGCGAGAAGGGCAGTTGGCCCGCCAAACTGGAATCCGCGAAGCGGACTGGCACAGAAGCCGAAGACAAAGCCGTCAACGCCTGTTTCACCGACCCTTGGGGCAACGAGTATGCCATACGGATTCTGCCCCAGGACAACATTGCGATTGTGTGCTGGGGTGCCGACGGAGTGGAAGGCGGCACCGGCCGTGACGTTGACTTTGTCATCTCAGAACGCGACATACGGCGCCAGACGCGCGACACAGACGAGTGGGGCGGCGGCTTTGAGCGCAACATGGACTGGCAGGTGCAGAACCTGGCCGAAGAGGTACAGACCTGGCGCCAGCAGGTTGGCAAACTTCCCGATGAGCTGATGGACCTGACCCGACCGATCCCGCTGAAGGATGGCAAGCAGGCCAACGCGCTGCGCAACAACATCCCTTCTGATGATTGGGGTCGCGAATACATTTATCTGCGCCTGGATGATGAGAACTTCGCGATTGTGGCGCTGGGCAAAGACGGGCAGGCGGGCGGCATGAAGGAAGATGCCGACCATATTGCGCCGCTGCCCGGCTCATCGACTGAGGGACGGATCGGACGGGGTCGGCGCGGAATCGTGAAAGTTGCGCCGATCAACGAGAATAAGAACGACGAGGGACTGGCAGAAATCGCCACCGAGCAGATGCGCGACATCGCCGAGAAGCTGAAGGTCTACAGAGACGATACCGGTAAATTTCCTGAGTCGCTGGATGACATCAAAGACAAGCTGGCCGGCGGAGAAGTCCCGAACGATCCGTGGGACCACGCATTCCGTTACGAACTTACCGATGCCGGCTACACGCTGACGTGCCTGGGCAGCGATGGCGAGCCGGGCGGAGAAGGCCACGCCGCCGACATTACATGGACACAGGACGGCCAGCAGGAAGCTCCGCCAACCGAGGGTGAACCTGAGCCGGTGGATTAGCCTGAAGCCGACACGGCTTACGCATGGTGTCGAGGGTTGCATCCGTCGGCACACGTTGCTTTTCTCAGCTTGTGAGCCTCACACCTAAAGAATCCAGAACCCGCACGCTCAAGGCATCTGCGGTGGGCGCCCTGGCGGGATTGGTCAGCACCATGCTCGGCGTGGGCGGCGGCGTCGTCATGGTCCCGCTGTTTGCGCTGTTCGGGATCATGCGCGTAAAGCGCGCGGCGGGTACCAGCCTCGCCGTGATCTCGGTGGTCATCACGATCGGCCTGATCGCGCAGTTGCTGCACGAACCAGGGGACATCCACTGGGCCGCCGCGGGGCTGTTGATCGCGGGTGCGCTGGCAGGGTCGTTCATCGGCAAATGGCTTCACAGGGTGCTGCCGGAAATGCTGTTTCGCTACGCGTTCTGTGTCGTGCTGATCGTGATTGCTGCGCGCCTTCTGGGAGTGCTGCCGGAAACTGCGCCGTTCGTTGGCGAGACCCTGTTGGTGAGTCACCCCGGTCACGTCATCTTCTTGATCAGTGTCGGGCTGTTTGCGGGAATAGTCGCTTCACTGTTCGGACTCGGCGGCGGTGTGGTGGCTGTGCCGATGCTCACGCTTGGGTTCACCTACTTTCACGATGCGTTCACGGCGACCCGGGCCACCAGCCTTGTGATGATCCTGCCGACCAGTGTGCTGGGCGCTGCGTTGCACTGGCGAGACGGAAACGTGGACAAGCCGCTGACGCTGAGAGTTACGCCATTTGCGGCGGTGGCAGCCGTTGCTGGGGTACAGCTGGCCTACCTCGTGCCGCAGGATGTTTTGAAGACGGTCTTTGCACTTCTCATCCTTGCGGCAACGTTGCGCCTGATGCGAAAGCGCAGGTCCGCAATGCCCGGCGAAACTCTGAAAATTTCTGATGCGACGTCTGGGGAAAATGTTTATACCTCACCCCCCGCAGACCAAATTGAGGGTCGGTAAAAGGGAAGTGTTTGCTGTTATGGGGGGGCAGACATTTCTTCGACCCGAACAACCGGGCGCCACGAAAGTGGCGCCCGTTGTGTTTTCCTGTGTTGACGTGGGCCGGCTTACTTCACGGCGGGGTACATCCCGCTGCCTGTCGCAAGCACCGGCATTGCCAGCGTCACGGCCGCCATGGACACAGCATCCTGCACGCTGCTGCCTTTGGGCATCACGTTGGCCGGCCGGCGCAGGCCCAGCAGCAGCGGGCCCAGCGCCGTCGCGTCGGCGGTTGTGCGCACAAGGCGGAAGGCCGCGTTGGCAGCGTCGAGGTTCGGGAAAATCAGCACGTTGGCTGGTTCGCGCCAGCGTTCAGCTTCAAGGATGTTCCGGAATTCATCGGGGCCGACGGCGACGTCGGCCTGCACTTCGCCAATCGCCGCAATACCCGGGCTCTTCTGCGTGAACAGTTCATAGGCCACGCGGACTTTCTCCGCTTCCGGGTGAGCTGCCGCGCCGAAGTTGTTGTAGCTGATAAATGCAACGCGCGGCGTGATTCCCAGCGCCAGCACAGCCTCAGAGCACAACCGCGCGCTGTCAGCCAGCACTTCCGCGTCGGGGCTCACATTCAGGGTCGTGTCTGCAAAGAACAGCACGCGGTTCGGCAACACCATGATGTGCATGCCGATCACGCGTTTGGTGCCGCTGCGCTTGCTGACGAAGCGCAGCACGCTGGGCACGGTTTCACGGTAAATCCGGTCGGCAGCGCTCAGCATGCCGTCTACAAGCTGCAGGTCTGTCATCAGGGCCGCCAGAGCGTAACTGTCCATCTGGCCATCGTCACTGAACATGCCGGCGCGCTCTTTGAACCGCTGTTGCAACAGCGGGTGGCTGGGGGGCGATGCCGGATCCGCCACCTCGAACTGCGCGCTGTCAAAACCCTTCATTGCGGCGGTAATCCGGCCCGCGTTGCCGACCAGCACCGGCTTGGCCACGCCATCGCGTATGATCTGGCGCGCGACTGAAAGCACGCGCGCGTCTTCGCCGTCTGGCAGCGCCAGGCGCTTGCGCATTTCCTGGGCTTTGTGAATCGCAACGCTCATCACAGCGCGGCCCGGCTCAGTCTTGAGCCGCAGGCGTTCGCGGTACTCGTTGATATCAAGCTTGACGCGCGCGACGCCCGTGTCCATCGCGGCCTGTGCTACTGCGGGTGCAACGTAGTACAGCACACGCGGATCAAACGGCGTCGGAATCAGGTAGTCGCGCCCGAACTTGAAGCGCTTGCCGCCATACGCGCGGCTGACGCTGTCGGGAACCTCGGCTTTGGCCAGGCGGGCCAGCGCCTTGCTGGCGGCGATCTTCATTTCTTCGTTGATGGCGGTCGCACGGCAATCCAGTGCACCCCGAAAGATGAACGGGAAGCCCAGCACGTTGTTGACCTGGTTGGGGTAGTCGCTGCGGCCGGTTGCCATGATCACGTCGTCGCGGGCGGCGCGCGCAACGTCGTACTCAATCTCGGGGTCGGGGTTGGCCATCGCGAACACGATGGGGTCCTTTGCCATCGTCTTCAGCGCCTCGGGCTTCAAGGCGCCCTTGCTGCTGAGGCCGTAGAACACGTCCGCGCCCTTGAGCGCATCGTCAAGCGTGCGCGCGTCTGTCTTCAGGGCAAACGGCTGCTTCACCGGGTTCAGGTCTGTGCGGCCGCTGTGGATGACGCCCTTGGTGTCACACATGATCACGTTTTGCGGCTTTACGCCTAGCTGGATGGCGAAGTTCGTGCACGCGATGCCGCTTGCGCCGGCGCCGTTGACGACGATGCGAATGTCGCCGATGTTCTTGCCCGTGAGCTCAATGGCGTTCACCAGCGCCGCGCCGGAGATGATGGCCGTTCCGTGCTGGTCGTCATGGAACACCGGGATGTTCATGCGCTCTTTGAGGCGACGTTCGATTTCAAAGCATTCTGGTGCCTTGATGTCCTCAAGGTTGATCCCGCCGAACGTGGGCTCAAGCAGTGCTACCGTCTCAATGAACTTCTCGACATCTTCTGTCGCCACCTCAATGTCAAACACGTCGATGTCGGCAAAGCGCTTGAACAGCACGCCCTTGCCTTCCATGACGGGCTTGCTGGCCAGCGCGCCAAGGTTGCCGATGCCGAGAATGGCGGTGCCGTTGCTGATGACGGCCACGAGGTTGCCCTTGCTGGTGTAGCGGTAGGCGTCGTTGGGCTGGCGGGCGATTTCGCGGCAGGGCTCGGCGACACCCGGCGAGTAAGCCAGCGACAGGTCGCGCTGGGTGAGTGTGGGCTTGGTGGGTACCACGGCGATCTTGCCGGGGCGGCCCTTGGCATGGTATTCAAGTGAAGCCTTGTAGATCTCGTCGTCAGACATGGCGTTGCTCCGCAAGAGGCGGGCGCAGCGTACACACCGCGCCCGCATTGTGTAGTCACAGTGCGGGGACAGCGATGGTATGATCAGGCAAGCGATGCCCGACGACGCGACAACTGCCATCGACGTGAAGATTGCAGCCCCGAAGAAGGACGTTGATCGCACATTGCCGCGAGAAGACCTCAAGCTCATGGCTGAGTGGCACATGCTGGTGAACGTGGCCAGCGCTCGTTGGCTAAGAGGCCTGGCTATTCTCTTTCTAGTGCTGACCGTTGGCCGCTCTTTGGCGGCTCAGCAGGTGACTGTAGCTCTTTCCACAAACTCGCCGGCGGCTTCGGGTATCCAAGGCGGGACGGCGTTTACACAAGAACTTGCGGCGTTCACTCTTTCGGCGTCGGGTGGAGCGGTCCAGATTAACGGCATCACGTTGACAGTTGGCGGCACGGGTGACTTCGTAAACGACCTCGACCCGAGTACGGGTCTCAGCGTCTGGCAAGATGACGGAGATGGCAGCTTCAACTCGGCGCTGGATACGAATCTGGGGTCAACCGGTGGCGCATCGCCGACGATCACGGTCAACTTCACGAGTACGTTGACCGTTCCAGACGCTACCTCCGTGGATGTTTGGGTTGTTGCCGACTTCCTCGCTAGCGCCGGTGCTAGCATTCCCGACACATACCAAGTGAGTGTCGCGGGTATCGGTGACGTAAACGTACAGGCACCCGCTACAGTCAGTCTTGGCACACCGGCACCCGACTCAGCGCAACTTTCTGTTGTGATCTTTTTTGTGTCGTCGATTGACCCCGCGTCGAGCTACCACAACACATTCTTTCGGATTTACGGTTCTGGTTTCACACCGCCGGTCTCGCTTTCAATTGGTGGAATTGACTTGGGCACGGGCACTGTAAACGGCGCAAACACGTTCGCATCGGGCTGGGTGATTCCAGACCTTGGCCCCAACGATGGATATCACGACGTTGTGGTTACCACGTCTTTACTCGGCCCGATAACTCTGACGCAACAGTTCTACTATGACTCGACCAAGCCAGGCGGCAGAACAGGTAACAACGGGTCGGACTGTAGCACTCACGAATCCGGCACGTCGGCTTCGTTTCTGGTTCTCCTTGCCACCCTAGCCGCACTGTTTGCTGCGCCTCGCATAGCAAGGCGTGTGCGTGGGTAGGCAGTAGTTGGCCTTGGGCATGTCTGTGGCAGTGGGCGGAGACCACAATTCATGTTGCGATGGATCGGAGCAACAGTTGTCCTTCTCGCCGCTTGCTCGGTGTCTGGCCAGCAGTTGACCGTTTCGTTGTCCACGAACTCTCCGGCGGCAGCGGGGGTGCAAGGTGGCACGGCTTTTTCACAGGAGCTAGCTGCGCTGACGTTGACCGCATCGGGAGGAGCCGTAATGGTTGACGGCATAACGGTTACAGTCAGCGGCACAGGTGACTTCGCGAATGACATCGACCCAAGTACGGGTCTCAGCGTCTGGCAAGATGACGGAGATGGCAGCTTCAACTCGGCGCTGGATACGAGCCTTGGAGCAACCGGTGGTGCATCGGCGACGATCACGGTCAACTTCACTAGTACGTTGACCGTTCCAGACGCAACGTCGGTTGAACTGTGGATCGTCGGAGACTTCCTCGCTAGCGCAGGTGCGAGCATTCCAGACACGTACCAGGTGAGTGTCGCGAATGCCGGTGACGTAAATGTGCAGACGCCAGCGACAGTCAGTCTTGGCACTCCGGCGCCGGATTCGACAGTGCTCTCTGTGGTAATATTCTTCGTTACGTCCTTTAGCCCTGCTTCGGGTTACCGTAACCTTCCCTTTGAAATCACTGGCTCGGGTTTTACACCGCCCGTATCCGTTTCGATTGGTGGTATTGACCTCGGCACAGGATCGGTAAACGGCGCAAACTCGTTTGCGTCTGGTTGGACGACGCCGAACCTTGGCCCAAGTGGCGACTATCCAGTAGTCGTTACTACATCGCTTCTTGGCCCGATTACACTAGCCCAGACATACCACCACTCTGAGGTTATTGATGACGCAGATGGTGCGGGCACCGGCGACTGTAGTACTCGCGACTCCAGTACATCCGCGTCGTTAGTGTTCCTCTTGACAGCGCTGGCAGTCCTGTTCGCTGTGCCTCGAACTGCCAGACGTGTCCGTGGGTAGCATGTAATCAGGCTTGGGCATGGTGGAAACCACAGGTTGGAGGTGGTGGGTTCATGCTAAGGCTTTTCTGGGTAATGGTTGTCATGATGGCCGCAGGCTCGGTGTTTGGCCAGCAGTTGACCGTTTCGTTGTCCACGAACTCTCCGACGGCAGCGGGGGTGCAAGGTGGCACGGCTTTTTCACAGGAACTCGCGGCTGTGACCCTTGCGGCTTCCGGTGGGGCCGTGATGGTTGACGGTATTACGCTTACGGTTGGCGGCACCGGTGACTTTGCGAATGACCTCGACCCGAGTACTGGAATCAGCGTCTGGCAGGACGATGGGGATGGCAGCTTCAGTTCGACGCTGGATACGAATCTTGGATCAACTGGTGGTGCATCACCAACGATCACGGTCAACTTCACGAGTACGTTGACCGTTCCAGACGCAACGTCTGTGGACGTTTGGGTTGTTGCCGATTTTCTCGCGGGCGCAGGTGCGAGCGTCGCTGAGACCTTTCAAGTCAGTATTACGAACATAACTGACGTGAATGTTCAGGGGCCAGCAACGGTCAGCTTTGGTACGCCTACGCCGGATTCCTCAACGTTTTCAATCGTGATCTTCTTCGTCACCACCATCGATCCGGCGTCTAGTCGGTACGGTTCTTTCTTCAGAATTACTGGTTCTGGGTTCACCCCTCCGGTGTCGGTGTCGATTGGTGGAGTTGATCTCGGCACTGGCACGATCAACGCGTCGCACACTTTTGGCTCTGGGTGGGTAACGCCAAACTTGGGGGGAACTGACGGCTACTACGACGTAGTTGTTACCACATCGTTGTTGGGACCAATCACGTTGGCGCAACAGTTCCATTACGATGCTTCAAAGCCGGGTGCAGGAACAGGACCCGGCGACTCGGACTGTAGCACTCGCGAGTCCGGCACGTCGGCATCGTTTGCGGTGCTGCTTGCCATGGTATTGACCCTTTTCGCCGCACCTCGAATCGCCAGACGTATCCGTGGGTAGGAGATCGGTCCGTAAACGAAAAGCCCGGCCTTTGCAGGCCGGGCTGACGTGGACACTCGGGTACTGGCGGCTACTCCCAGGGCAGGGCCGCGGGTTCGGTGAACTCGCCTTCTTTCAGTGGCTTGTTCGGCTTGGGCTGTTCCGGCTGCTTGGTTGTGGTCGGTGCTTTGCCGCCGTTGCGGGCTTGCTCGTGCGCGACCTCGATGGCCTTGGCCAATTGCGTATCGCGACCCGCGAGAATGTCGGCGGGCGTAATCTGCACCTCAATGTCGGGTTTGCAACCGTTGTGTTCCTGGTTCGTGCCGTCCCATGTAAAGAACCCGGTGCTGGGCAGGCGCCAGTTGGTGCCGTCACTCAGGCGAATGTCGCGCGTGCCGATTACGGCACCGGGCGTCTGCACACCGATAATCGTTGCCATGCCCAGCGTCTTCAGCGCATGCGGGAAAACTTCCGCGTCGCTGTAGCTGCGCTCGTTGATCAGCACGACGATCGGGCGGTCCCAGTGAACCGTCGGCTGGTTGATGCGGCGGCCGTCACGCAGCGTCATGTACGCGTAGGGCTTGCGTGACAGCAGGTCGATCAACTGCTGGTGGATGTTGCCGCCGCCGTTGTCGCGCACGTCAATGATCAGCGCCTTGGCGCCCTGCACCGCGGGGCTGGCCAGTTCGTTCTGGAAGTTGTTCAGCGCGGTCTGGTTCATGCCGGGGATGTGCACATAGGCAACCTGGCCGCGGGTCTGCTGGGCAGCCGCCTGCTTGTTGCCGATGACGAACTGCATGTACATGCGCTGGCGGCGCTGGGCCCAGCTTTCGGGCGTTACCTTCACTTCACGGAAGTTTGTGCCTTCCGGGTTGTCGGCAACGAACAGGCTGGTTTCGACACCGACTTTGCCGTCCAAGTGCTCATAGAAATCATCGGTGAATGCCAGCGGCTTGCGGTCAATGCGGAAGACGTAATCGCCCTTGCGAATCCATGCCGCATCGCCGGGGCCGCCCTTCTCTACTTCCGCGACGTGCAGGCGCATTCGGTTGCCCTGCATGCGCTCGGGCACCAGTTCCAGGCCCAGGTAGCCAGTCTCGGTGCGTTCGGTGAACATGGTGCGGTTGGATGCGCCGCTGTGGCTGGCGCTGACTTCACCGACCATGCGGTTCAGGTAATACAAGAACTCTTCGCGGCACCCTGAGGCCTCGACCAGCGCGCGGTACTGCCTGCCCAGCGCGGCCCAGTCCTTGCCGTGGAACTTGGGGTCATAGAACGACTCAAGGTACGCCGCGTGAGCCTCGTCAAAGGCCTTGAGCATTTCGGCCTTCTCGCTGACCTTGCGCGACGCCACAAACGGCACGCTGCGCCCGCTCTGGATGCCAAGCGGCGTCGGCGTGTAGTTCAGCTTGCCGTCGGCGGTCACGAACAGGATTTCTTTGCCGTCGGGCGTGAAGCAGCCGTGGGCGCCGGTGGCGATCACGACTTCGCCGCTGCCGGCCAGGTCGGTCATCACAACTTCCTGGCGCACAAACGTGCCGCCGCGCGTGATGCGGTCGAACAGGATGAAGCGGCCGTCGGGGCTCATGACCGGCACTTCTTCAATGGCTGTGCTGCCGTATACACGGCGCTGGTTGCTGCCGTCAGCATCCATGATCCATATGTTGGCGCTGTTAGGCGCGCCGCGCCCGCTGTCAAACAGGATGAAGCGGCCGTCGGGGCTGAACGCCGGGTCGTCGTCGTTGGCGGCGTCGGACGTGAGCTGTACTTCGGCCGAGCCGTCCAGCCGGCGCATCCAGATGTCCTTGTTGCCACTGCGCGTGCTGCAGAAGACCAGAGCCTGCCCGTCCGGGCTCCAGTTCTGGAAGAACTCGTCGGCAGGGTTGTTCGTGAACTGGCGCAGGTTCTGCCCGCTTGCGTCGATCAGCCAGATGTCACTGTTGCCGCTGCGGTTGCTGTAGAAACTGATGGTCTTGCCATCGGGTGAAAACTTAGGGTTGTCATTCTGGAACGCGTCGTTGGTAACGGCGGTTGCGGTGCCACCATTGGCGTCCATCACCCACAGGTCGCCGCCAAGGCTGAAGACGGTGCGGCGGCCATCGGCACTAAGGCTTGCGCGGCTGACTCCCTCGCTGAAGCGGCGCTCGACGAGTTTTTCGCCACTGCTGTCTTCACGGATCTCGATCTTCAACAGCTTGGGCTTGGCGTCCTTGACCGTCAGGTCCAGCGTCCACAGATAGAACTTCCACCCGAACACAATCATGCTGTCGTCGGGCGCGAACGCGACCATGCTGAGGCCGTCTTCGCCCAGGCTCGTGACCTGTTCACAGGTCTGGCTTGTCGTGTCGCAGATGAACAACTCGAAGCTGCCGTTGACTTCACGCGTGAAATGCAGGCGCTTGCCGTCGCGGCTGACGCTTGGCTCGCGGCTATTGCCCTGAAAGTAAAGAATTTCTTCAGCGGGCTCGCTGCCGCGCTGCACGTAAAGGCGGTCGTTGGCTGTGCCCTGATACTCCTGGACCTTGGCGTCGCTGGGCCCTGACACGAAATACAGGGTGTCGCCATTGTCCGGCGTAGAGGCCGAGTTGGCGCCCGTAAACGTAACGCGCGTCGGCGTGCCACCGGCAAGCGGCACCGACCAGATTTCGGTGCTGCCGCCGCGGCTCCAGCCCATGGCGCGGGTGCTGGTGAACAGCAGGTTCTTGCCATCGGCTGTGAATGCGTTGGGCACATCCGAAGCAAAGTGGTGCGTCAGGCGGCGCGGTGTGCCGCCGTCTATGGGCATGACCCAAATGTCGTAGCTGCCGGCGCGGTCGCTGACGAACACCACCTGCTTGCCGTCAGGCGTCACCAGCGGGCGGCTGTCATAGGCGTCATGCAGGGTCAGGCGGGTCGCGCGCCCGCCGGCGGCCGGGATTGACCAAAGGTCGCCGTGAAGGCTGAACACGACAGTCTGCTTGTCCGGTGTCAGCGCCGGGTAGCGTGCCCCTGGTGCTCCCTGTGCGGGATCAAGCACCGGCTTGGGTTTCGGCCCGGCTTGGGCAGTCAGTGAGCCAGCGAGCAACAGCAGCAAAACGGTAAGCGTTGTCCTCATGGGACGGGCTCCCTCAATAGTAGGCAGGCACGCCGGGCGGGCCCACGGTCAATGGTATTCCGTACGACAGTTAAATACGGTCCATGGCGTGCCGCGACTACCAGAATCCGCCGCACTTGGCCGCTGGCTGCCCCGGGTAGCTCAAGCTTCGGGGCGGCGCGCGGCGAAACTGAACTACAAGTCCAAACGCCAAGGCGCAAAGAGTGCCACGATGAACGGCCCGTTTGAACCACGAAAGCACAAAAAACACGAAAGCACTGGACGATTACAACCGCGCCAAGCCCTGTTTCGTGTTTTCGTGCTTTTGTGGTTCGCGTGGTTGCCGTGCTTTGCTGGCCTTGCATGCCCCAGCGCCGGCCGGCGCAGCACATGCGGGTCGCTACAAATGGACCGTGGCTTCGTAAATGACGCCGGTCCCACGCGCTTTCATACTTCACCCTGCGTGATAGACTCTTCGGCCCGATTCAGTACGGGTTCGGGGGCTTCGGGGATTCGAAAAGCGCGCAGGAGCAAGGCATGGCAGCCATTCAACGCGTCGGCATCATTGGTGCAGGCCAGATGGGTAACGGCATCGCCCAGGTGTTCGCGGCAAGCGGGCGCCATGTAGTGATGCTGGACGTGAACCAGGACGCCCTGAAGAAGGGCATGGACACCATTGCCAAGTCACTCGGCAAACTGGTCGAAAAAGGCAAGTTGCAGGCGCCGCAGATGGGCGCCGCCCTTGCCATGATCGCGCCGGGCACCGAGTACGCGATGCTGAAAGATCGCGACCTGATTATTGAAGCGGCCACCGAGAACCTTGACCTCAAGCGGCAGATCTTTGCCAACGTGCGGGGCTTTGCATCGGACAACGCGATTGTCGCATCGAACACCAGCAGCATCAGCATCACGACGCTGGCGACGACCGTGAAGAACCCCGCGCGTTTTATCGGCATGCACTTCATGAACCCGGTGCCTTTGATGCAGCTTGTGGAAGTCATCCGCGGTCTTGACACCGATGACGGCACCTTCAACGCCGTCATGGAAACCGCCGCCAGCCTCGGCAAGACGCCCGTGGCCTGCAACGACTCGCCCGGTTTTGTCAGCAACCGCGTGCTGCTGCCCATGATCAACGAGGCGATCTTTGCCCTGCACGAGGGCGTGGCAAGCGCCGAAGCCATCGACACCATCATGAAACTGGGCATGAATCACCCGATCGGCCCGCTGGCGCTTGCAGACCTGATTGGCCTGGACACCTGCCTTTCCATCCTTGAGGTGCTGCACCGCGACATGGGCGACAGCAAGTACCGACCCTGCCCGCTGCTGCGCAAATATGTGGCGGCTGGTCACCTTGGCCGAAAGACAAAGCGCGGTTTTTATAAGTACGACTGATGACGGGAGCATCGCAAATGAACCAGCCCCCCAACGATCCGCATGCCGGCATGAACACCCCATCGGGTTACGGCCCGCCTCCGGGCTATCCGCCGCAGTCGGCGCCGATGCCGCAGTCGGGCAGCTACCAGCCGCAGCCGGGCTATGGCCCGCCGCCGATGCAACACTACCCGCAGGCCCACGGGATCAGGGGTATGACGCGCCAGATGTTCAACCCCGCGGCCTACCGCCAGAGCGGCAGCGGCTCCTGGGCGGCATCCAGCCTGATCATTTCGCTGGTCAGCTTTCTGTTTTGCGGCTTTCTCTCACCGATCTCGCTGATCCTGGGCATGGTTGGACTGGTAGGCAACAAGCGCGCCAAGGGCATGGCATTCGCGGGCGTGCTGCTTTCCCTGCTGCAGGTCGGCTTCTGGGCGATCGTGATGGGCGCCGGCATGTGGCAGATGATGTACACCGAAGAGTTCGCCGAGCAGGCGGGTGCCCCGGTCGTGGCGGCCGTCGAGCAGTTCAAGGAAGAACACAAGCGCGTGCCCCACAGCCTCGACGAGCTGGTGGCCGGCGGCTATCTGCCGCCGAGCTGGGACCAGGGGTTCGATGACGTGGACAGCACTGTGCAAGGCGCCGTGCGGGGCAAGAAGTGGGGCGAGTTCCTGCGCTACAAGGCCGGAGAGAACCCCGACTGGGAAGGCTCGGGGTATGACGGCCCGTCAGTGAAGATCAGCGGTGACAACTGGACCATCGACTTCAAGGACGATGCCACCCGGAAGGAGCACACAACTTACGGTCTCGTGTTCTGCGGCGTGGACGGTTCCTGGGGCGGCAGCGACGACGCCAAGGTCAACCAGAAGCCCGACAAGGCCTTCGACCTGAACACGCTGTGGGGCGGCAACGAAGCCACCCGCGCGGCAATGAAGACCCAGGCCGAGTTGCAGCGCATGATGAACCAGATCGACAGCAAGCTGAAGGAGCTTGCGGGGTCTGAGCAGCGCGCGCAGGCAAGTCTGTCGGAGCAGGAAGACAAGCTACGCACCATGATGCGCGACAAGAACCTGCGCTCGCTGGACGACGTCAAGAAGGACACCAACGGCAACAAGCGCCTGAAGCTCGTGGGCGAAACGGCGGCGCTGCTCAAGGCCGTGCAGAACAAGCAGCGGCAGTTGATGGACAAGCGCGAAGGCATCGAGATCGAAATCGATCGCATGAAGAACCAGGTCGAATGGGCCAAGCTGGCCGAGAACAAGGATGAGCTGGCCAAGCTGACTGCGCTGCTAGAGGAAAGCCGCGAGACGCTTGAGAAAGAAGACAGCTACTTCGCCGGTGTCACCGAATCACAAGCCGCAGACGAATGGTTCAACGAGAACTTCAAGTAGTAGGTTCACGGACATACAAGCGGGGGCGCTTCAGCGCCCCCGCTTGCGCTAGCTGACCGTTTACAGAGCGAAACCTACCGATGGCACTCTCTCCGACCACGATCAAGTACATCTCAATTGCCGTGGTAGTTGTCGTGGTGTGCCTGCTCGTAGTCAGCATAGTCTGGGACGCGCTGAAACTTGCGGTCGGCTTGCTGATCGGGCTGGGCCTGATCTACCTGGGCGTGCGCTTTCTGTTCGGCAAGGGCCTGCCGTCCGGCATGAAGAAGCTTGCCGACAAGGCACTCAAGGCCGGCAAAGACGCCACAGCAGCCGAGGAGGCAGACCCGAAGGAAGCAAAGGACGAAACCAAGTAGGGGCCGTGGGCACGGCCCCTACCCTGCGCTGCCCCGGATACGCTATGATCGCCGGCCATGATTGACGTCCAGCATGTCTGCAAGAGTTTCCGCAACTTCCGCGCTGTTTGGGACCTTTCGTTCCAGATCGGCAAGGGTGACATCTTCGGGTTTGTCGGCCCCAACGGAGCCGGCAAAACGACGACGATGCGGATGATGGCCACGCTGCTGGACCCCGACTACGGCGACCTGATCATCGACGGCGTCTCGGTTCTCGACGAGCCCGAGTACATCCGCACCATCATCGGCTACATGCCCGACTACATTGGCGTCTACGAAGGCGTCGAGATTCGCGAGTACCTTGAGTTCTTCGCCGCGGCCTACCGCATTCCCGTCGAAAAGCGCAAGTCGCTGGTTGACGAAATCATGGAACTGACCGACCTGACCACCGTCGCCACGAAAGACGTGGCCGTGCTCAGCAAGGGCATGCGCCAGCGGCTTTGCCTGGCCAAGACGCTGGTGCACGACCCCAAAGTGCTGATCCTCGACGAGCCTGCGGCGGGGCTGGACCCCAGAGCCCGCATTGAGCTGCGCCTGCTGTTGAAAGAGCTGCAGAAGCTGGGCAAGACCATCATCATCTCAAGCCACATCCTGACCGAGCTGTCCGACATGTGTAACAGCGTCGGTATCATTGAGCGCGGCATCATGCTGGCGGCTGGCAATATCCAGGACATTCTCAACCAGCGCACGGGCGGACCTACCAGGCAGCAGAAGCTGCTGCTGCGGGTACTGGGCTCGCCGGACCAGGCGGTGGCAATTCTGCGCAGCCTGCCTGACATAGGCGGCGTCGAGATTGACCGCGGCGTGATCGTGTTCAACTTTCTGCAACCGATTGAAAGCAACCCGGGGCTGCTGGGCGAGCTACTGAGCCGGGGCGTGCCCGTGGTAACGATTGCGCCGGCGACGCAGAACCTCGAGGACATCTTCCTTGATGTAACCAAGGGCATCATCGCCTGATGACGGGTTTGTGCGCCTGCCGCCTGGAGTCGATTGAACACCGCTTTGACACGGTCCTATGTTCCAGCAGAGAATGCCGTTCGTTCGCCATATACCACAACAAACCGGAGACAACGATGAAATGCCTTCAAGAGTATGGAAAGCTTCTGGCGGTTGCCCTTGTCGCGTCATTGCTGACAGTGGTCGTGATGCAGGGCACGCAGGAGCCTCAGGTCGTTCACGCGGCACCACAAGAAGGGGTGCTGCCGCCGATCTTCAAGAAGGGCGCCACCATCCAAGGTTCCTCGTCAAGCTCAAGCGCTTCCTCGACAAGCGGAAAAGTGCTTTCGGTTTGGGGCACATGGGTTGAGTACTCGGATGATTCGGAATCCTGGTGGGTGGACATCAACAAGCCGGACGTCTACTTCTCCGGCAAGTAGACCGGGGAACGGCTACTTGCGGCTTGTGCCGAGTGCTCACAATCGGCGCGGCCGGCGGCGAGGACAGAAGTGTTCTCGCCGCCGGCACCCGTGAGTGGCGCAACCCGCTGATGGTCGAACACCATCTTCTGCAGCTCTTTGCCCACGCATCCTCGGCATCGCGGCCGGATACGAGGACGGCAACGACCACCACACGTTGCGCTATGATTCCCTCTCCCAGCGCTGCGCGGCCGGGAACCGGCATGCCGGCCCGGTCGCGCGCTCGTGCTTTGAGAACAAGGCTAGCCCGGATGTTGCATCGGGGGTTGTGGATAATCGGGGTTGGGGTTTGTTGGCGTGATTTGCGTGTGATTCCGGCTTGGGGCGCACTGGCGGGC
>JAMQHL010000032.1 GCA_025993795.1 Planctomycetota bacterium | reverse complement strand
GGAACATGCCTGACCCGGTGTCGCCCTGAAATGAGTGGCTGGGCTTGGCCGCGTTGCCGTTGCCGGTGAAAAGGTTCTTGGCAATCGTAATGGAAGCGCCGCCGGACATGTCGCCATCGTCATTGATCGTAACGCCGCTGTTCTGGATTACGTTGCCGGTGGTGCCGTCATAGCGGGCGATGGCGTTGTCGGTGCTGGTCGAGGGGCCTTCCACGTCGCCGGTGCCGGAGATGCCGCCGCCGTAGCAGGCGGAGTCGCGTTCCTGGTCGGGAAAGGGCATGCGAGTCTGAGCCACCAGCTGCGCGAAGTTGTCGAACGGGGTTTCGCGGCCCGGCGGGTCGCAGTCGCCAGTTGGGGGCTGACTCCACGAAGCGGTGCCTGTCGTCGTTATGGTTCCCGAAAGCCCCAAAGCCCGGGGAATGTCTGGCGACGAAACAGAAAAACAAGAGCCGGGCCTGTCCGACGTAGCTTGGGCGAAGTCGGGAGCACCAGCGACCGGGTTCGTGTCACGCGAAGTATCCCGGGCAACGACCGGCCCTCTCTCGTCGCCAAAGTCATCGCTCGAAGACGGCGCGGATGCTGAACCCATCCGCCCCGGCGCCCCAGAAACTGAAACACCCCCAACCACCCGCCCGAAGTGCGCAGGAAGGCAAGTCTCCAAAGCCGCATCCAGCCCAAACATCCCGACGGTTTCACCGGGACGAAGTGCTCCTACATTCCCCATTTGAGCAACCCTGCCACGTCTCATCCGTTCGCTATCCACACTCGGGCCTTGACGACTACTTATCCCGTGTTGACCCCGGAGGCATCACCGAGGGTAAGTCATACTCTACTTCCTCCAAACCACCGTCCACAACTTCCGAAATTGTTCCGTCTTCATTGTAATATATCCATTGCCCAACACGTTTCCCCGCCAAGATACTGCCCTCGGCCATCAGCTCCTCGCTTTCATAATAGTATCGCCACAATCCGCATGCGTGCCCGAATAGAAAATGGCCGACGGCAGATTGCTGGCCATTATCGTGGTACTCGACAGCAAGCCCATGCTGGACGCCTGTAAGAAAATGGGCGTAGCGGGCCACACTTCCGTTCGGTCGGTAGACCTTCCATTTTCCAATGGCGCGGCCGCATAAGAAGATACCGTCCATTACTTTGCTACCTTGAGCGCTCCACTGGGCATAATAACCGTTCAGAACGCCGTCGGCGTATTGTTCAATGGAGTCGACACGGCCGCTTGGAAAATACCACGTCCAGCGGCCCGACTCCCGGCCTAGAGTGAACATGCCCCTGGTCTCAATGTTGCCATCTTCATACCAAGCAAGGTACGGACCATTGGCCACACCGTCCACGTAATAGTGAAGAGTACTGACCCTGCCGTCTGCGAAGAATGTGTACGTGGGACCATCTTGTCGACCGTTCCGGAATGACGACACTGCTTCCACGCTGCCCGATGGAAAATACTTGACCCACCAGCCGTGCGCACGATCGTACGCATAAGTACCCGATGTGGCTGTCTGCCCGTTGCTGTGGTACTCTGCCCATGGTCCATGCCGCAAAATGCTCCCGTCGTGAACTTTGAGAACAGCAACTCGCGCCGGCTCACCAGTTGCATCGTAGTCGATTGCTAACTGAAAACGCTCCGGCGCGTGACAACCCAACATAGCGGTTGCCGCCAGGGAAAGAATTGCAGCGGAGATTAAGCGGGCGCGAGTACTATCGCGCCGTCCGCGCACGAGTCGCGCGCGCATTCTATTCTCCAGCTTGCGAAGGAAATGCTTCGTCGTACTTCGCATCCCAGTATTTCCAGCATGCCACCTTACAGTTCAGCTGCCACTCGTCGATAGCGTCCATTGTCGCGTTGTATCTCTCATTCGCGCGGGCTGCACATGCTTGATCCGCTCCGCAGTTCGATATTGCACCTGAGTACGCCGCACTTGCTCTAGCACGCAGATCATCAGAAACCGAATCACAGTGGTCTTTGCAATCGTACTTCCGTTTGCGATAGTAGGCTCCGGCCTTCGGATTGTCCGAGTGGTCACCGAACAGCAGCCACAATAGTGAGAACGGCCAGAATGCAATTCGCAGGAGAACAGCGAGTACGGCCGGGTCGTCAACATATATAGTGATTCCAACGCCAGTCAACTTGGTGTTTGGCGGGCCAAAAGGTCCGCCCGGCTTGGGTAACTGCGGAATCTTGACAAGCGGGATGATGCCTATGGCAGTCTTGCCTTTCTTTCCCCTGATCTCAATGCTGGGTGCGCCACCGGCGCTGCCGCCGGACCCCATTCCAGTCGCGCCAACTCCTACGGATTGCCCCTGGATGAGGTCCTCTAACAGCGAATCGGGAAACCCATTGCTAGTGGCAAGCACGGACCTGAAGAAGGGGGCGCCAACCATTTGTGGGATGCCTACGCCTGTATCTGAGGCAGGCAGTAGTGCTCCACTCACATCAACGTTTCGCAAGAGCGTTCGAAGTGAATCATGGTCAAGGCCGACGTAGGAATGAGACCTTTGCCTCCCGGACACATCACCCGGCGAACGTGCCGCTTCGGCAAACACCGCGTTCAGGCCTGTGCCCAGTGCGTTGCCGGAGCTTGCTCTGGGCGTTGGTTCGTGCGCTGGGGTTTCGTCTACCATGTGCTTTGGCAGGCGGAATACGCCGTTTTGGGCGAACGGTAGGGTCAGGCCGGTTGCTGTTGGTGTCAGCGGGTCGTTGCCGACACCCTCGAACAGGACCGATGACCGGCGCGGAAGGCTGGGCGTTGGGGTGCAGCCGCATTCTTTCTTGTCTGACGCCATGACCATCCTTTCATTCTACGGGCTTTGGCGGGTGTGCGGTGCGAATTCCCGGCCCGGATGCTTACCGCGCGCTTGCGCTCCCGAGTTCGCCAAGGCTTCGTCGGGCAAGTCCGGCTCTTGTTGCCAGGTTTCGGACGCCCGCGGCCATTTCCGGGCGCGGCGGGCCGCGCCCCTACACCAGTACGTCCTCCAGGATGGCCAGCGCGCTGGCGCAGCCCATGGCTGTGGCTGTCGGGTATGTGTATGTCACGTTCATAAGCGAGGTTGTGGCGGCGCTGGGCTCGGCGGATTCGCGGCGGATGAACAGCTTGCCCTCGAGGTCCTTGGGCACGAGGCCGATGACGCCGTGGATTCCCTGTTCGCAGTCTTCGCCCATGACCATCATGTAGATGCGCGTCAGGTCGGTCCCGTCTGCCGTCGCGATCAGGTCGTTGATCAGAATCGGCGTGCCGTTGATCGCAGGCACGCGGCGCGGGCTCTTCTTGCCCGTGATCGGGTCCGGGAACATCATTTCGATCTCAGTCGGGTGCATGTTCTTATCGTTGAACGCCTTGATGATCGCCCGGCTGGCCCGCCGGTTACACATGATCAGGTTCGGCCGCGTGCCAGCCACCACGAGGTGCCAGGTCTCCTGCAGCTTGGCCAGCGTCGGCGCAACGCCTGCCATATCAACGATCTGGCCCGCGTCGCACATGTCGTAAAGCGAGTCGTAGTCGCCCTCGGCGCTGGTGTTGTCGAGGTCGAGCTTCCGGAAGCTCATCAGCAGGCAGCGCAGGCAAGCCAACAGGGAAAGCGCGTTGTCGATGCTCTGGTAGCGCCAGCGGTCCTGGGCGTTGTAGTCAAGCTTATAGCGGCTTGAGAGCTCGCCCAGCGTGTAGGTGACATTTTCGTCAACGGCGGGGGTTTGATCAACGATGTTGGCGCCGTCGGCCAGGATGGTCGCCATGGCGTTGATGTCAGCCGAGCTCAGCTGGTTGGTGCGGGCATAGCGCAGCTTGCCGCCGACAACGCCGCGCGTGGGCCAGAAGGGCGCGATTTCGACGTTCCATTTGATTTTCTCGATCAGGAATTTGACCAACTGCTCTTGTGTGAGGTCCGCTGCGTTGACAGGCGAGGATGCCATGGCTTGCCCCCTGAAAGTCCGCCCCCTTTGGCGACGTTCAACGGCAAGCGTACAACAGAAACGGGGGGGGCAACGCATAAGTGATAATGTGATAAACATCTTTGCGCCATCGGCATGCCACTGCTGACACACCCCGGCGCTGGAAGCCGGAGCCACTTCGCGGTGATTCTGCCTGGCTGTAGCTGGATTTGTGCAGTTGCCGCGCTTGGTTGACTAACGCTCGCGGAATTCCGGGTTTTTCTTTGAGCGACGCTTTGTGCCTGTTAGAACATCCACCCAACAAATGCGTAGAGCCTTGAAGACATCGCTGCCTGCCAACACCCAGTTCCTGGGCATGGTCTTTGCGCCTCAGGAATGCTCGCGCAAAGCCCTCAACGAATGAATCCGGCGTTAGTGAAACTCGTTCCGTGCGACTACACGCACGGTGTGAATTCGCTATGGCCGGAGGTGATTCGTGAATCGCGATGAATGGATCCAGAAGCTCAAGAAGATGGGCCTCTCAGGGTACGAAGCGCAGGTCTACATTGCGCTGCTTGGTGAAACGCGTGCGCCCGCATCCCGCGTTGTGCGCAAGAGCGGCGTGCCCCAAAGCAAAGTCTACGGCGCACTGACCAGCCTGGTCGAGCGCGGCTTTGCCGAACAGGTGCTCGGCGACGTCAAGCTGTTCCGCGGCCTCCCGCCCGAGCAGGCCTTCGAAAACTATCGGCGCACCATTGAGGATTCGCTGACCGAGGCACAGGCCCACATGGCTGAGCTGTCGAGCGTCGCCCCGGACGCCCCCGGCGAGGACCCGGGCAGCCTGGGCATCCGCCTGGTGCGCAGCCAGCAGATCAAGGCGCTGATCGACGATGCCGTCGAAACGGCGGAGTCCGAAGTACTGATCGCGGTGAAAGACCCGCTGGTGATGCCGCCTGACATTGCGCAGGACAAGCGGGTGCTGGCGCGCGGCGTGAAACTGAAGCAGGTGGTGGAGAAGTCGCTGCTGCATGACCCGGTGCACGGCGCGGCTACCCTGCAGGAAGCCGAAGAGACCGACACGGTGCGATTCATCGAGCATGTGCCGCTGCGCTTTCTGGTGGTGGATCGCCGCATCGCCATGATGGAATTGAATGAAGAGGACGGCAGCACGATGGCGCTGGTGGTTCCGAACAAGGGCCTGGCCGAGAACATGCGCCGGCTGTTCAGCACGCTTTGGGCACAGGGGGAGGCACCGGACCGGCTTCCGGAGTCCTTTCGAGAAGAGGTAGGAACACGGGAATGACTTGGCTTGGGGGCCGATCTTTTCCGACATTTTGGCATATCAGTGTGGTACACTGGGCCCGCGTGGGGGCACAGTCTGGGATTCGGCAGCGGTTGAAGAACCGCGGCGCTTTTGTGCCGTAAGCCGGGTCCATACAGGCGACCGGAGTTGTAGTTTCTCAGGAGAAAACCGGAATGTGCAAACAATGGAAGAAGCTGTGCGCGATCACATGCGTGCTTTTGCTGACCGCGACGTCGCTGTCGGCGCAGATCACAACGGAGATATTGACAGGCGCGCCGGAGAGTACAGGCACGTCGTCGGGCTACCCGCTCAACACTTATTACGAAGACACGCGGTCCGAGTCGATCTACCTGGCCAGCGAATTGACTGGCATAGGGCTGGCCGCCAACTCGGCAATCACTGCCATCGCGTTCAAGTGCGCCCAGGTGCCCGGCCGGCCTACAGTGGCCAATGCGCGCATTCGCATACAACACACTACTGCTTCCACCGTAACCGGGACGTTTGTTGCAAGCGGCTACACAAACGTGTTCGGCCCGACGAGCATACCGTCATCGTCGTTCACTGCCGGCAACTGGTACACGTTCACTTTCAGCGCGCCATTCACCTGGAACGGCACGTCGAACCTGCTGATTGATTTCTCGTCGGACGATACAGATTGGAGCTCCGGCGGCGGCTGCTACATGCGCTCAGTCGCCGGCAGCCGGACGACATACGGCTATGACGACAGCTATTACTCGTTCCCGTTTGCGGGCATGGAATACGGCACGCGCGCGGCCGTGCCGTCCCTGCGCATCACTTACACCGGCGGTTCGCTGACGATCATAACTCCTCCATCGCTGCCCGCCGGCGCAGAGGGCGTGCCCTATTCACAGACATTGCAGGCCGTCGCAGGCACCACACCGTACGCATGGAGCCTGATCAGCGGCGCGTTGCCGACCGGCGTCTCGCTGTCAACCGCAGGCGTAATCAGCGGCTCGCCCGGCACCGGAACCGGCGGCCAGCAGTACAATTTCACGATTCGCGTAACCGACAACGTAGCAGCCACCGACACCGAGAACTTCACGCTTTACATCCAGGGGCCGCCGGCGGCACTGCCGTTCCTGGATGACTTCTCGGTCGATAAAGGCTGGACGCTGGGTTCAGGCTCGGGCCTGACATGGCAGCGCGGTCCCTGCGGCGCGCCGTACACGCCGCCCTACGGCGGCCCTGAGCCGACGACCGACCATTCTGCCGGCACAGACAACTACATCCTGGGCGACAATATTGGTGCGGCCTATCCCAACAACGTGGGCAGCACCATCTGGGCGACTTCGCCGCCGATCAACTGCACTGGCACCTCGGATGTTGAACTTTCGTACTGGCGTTGGCTGAACATCGAGACTTCCACTTGGGACCACGCGTACATCGCCGTGTCAAACAACGGCACGTCTTGGACCCAGGTGTGGACCAACCCGGGCGCTGTCGGCGATACCGGCTGGACCCAGCATAAGCTCAACATCTCAGCCGTTGCGGGAAACCAGGGAACTGTGCACGTGCGGTTCGGCATGGGTACCACGGACTCCAGCGTGCAGTACGCTGGCTGGTGCATTGATGATGTCGAGCTGCGCGAACTGCCCAGCACGACCAAGCTGGTCTGCACCGACTTCACCATCGTCAGCCCCTACACCGTGGGAAGCCAGAACGACCCCAAGGTCTACACCGGCACGCAGGCGAACTTCTCCATCACCGTGAACAACACGACGGCGAACAACATCACCGTCAACAGCTTCACCGTGGCCGTCACGAACTACACCACCGGCAGCGCCGAGAACGTCGGCACGTTCACATTGACGCCGACGATTCCGTTTGTGGTCAATGCCAACACCACCGGGCAGGTAATTCAGGGAGTCTTCAACTGCACGGCACTGGCAGCCGCCGGCGCGAACACAACCTTGCAGGCGCGCGCACGCTTGCAGGGCACGGAGGCCACCACCAACAAACCCGTTGAGACAGAACGAGACGAGATTCTCTACGTTGACCAGGGGCCGCCACCGCCGCCGCCTGAGATGAATGTGCACGAAACGAACTTCCAGGGCGCGCTGGTTGGCCACAACCAGACAGCCACCGGCACGTTGCGCAACTTCGGCAACCGCGACATCAACGCCGGCCCCGGAAGCTGGCTGAATATTGTCATCATCAACAACACCACCAGCAGCATCAACATCGGCACGCCGACGCTGGGCGGCACTGGTGCGGCGCACTTCCGGCTTGATACCGCGCAGTGGACTACGCCAACGATGACCATTACCACCAGTGGCGCAACTTCGCAGATTTTCTTCTCTGTCCGATTTGACCCCCACGCGCTTGGCCAGCTTGACGCTTACGTTGAGTTTACGCACAACGCAACGGCGCCCACGACCACGCCGTATCGCGTACTCTTCACCGGCACCGGCACCGGTACAGCGCCCGAGCTTGAGGTCCATGAAATCGACTTCACCGGTCCCCAGGTCACGCTCGGCCAGGCCGCAGCCGGCACCAACCGCGAATTCGGTACCGTCGCCACCGGCGGCAGCAGCGGCTGGGTGAACATTGTGATCTGGAACCGCTTTGCGACGGACACGACGATCAACCCGCTTCCGACGCTGTCAGCGGGCGACACGGCAGACTTCGTGATCGACACCAGTGCCATGAACAATCCGCATGTCATACCCGGCACCACGGCGTTTACGGGAACGACGTATTTCAGTATTCGGTTCGCGCCGCAGTCTGCGGGCAGCAAGGCCGCCACTGTCAGCTTTGGCCACAACGCCAGCAACCCCGCGACCACACCCTTCACGTTTGAGGTGATTGGAGACGGCATCGCCAGCGGCACCCCCGCGATCTTTGTACAAGAAGCCACCGCGCCGGCATCGCAGGCCGGTACCACGACCTTCACCGTCACCAATGGCCAGGCCGCGGCCAACGGGCGCGACTTCGGTAACCAGATCATCACCGCCGGCCCCACCGGCTACCTGACGATCCGCATCACCAACACCGGCAGCCAGGCGCTGGTGATCGGCAACCCGACCATCGGCGGTGCGGCACCCGGCAACTTCCAGTTGAGCACAACCACGCCATGGGCATTCGTAACGTCGATCAATGCCGGTGCGACCTCCGAGTTCGGCATAGCCTTTGACCCGACATCGGCGGGCGTGAAGAACGCGACTGTCAGCTTTACACACAACGCGACGGCGCAGACCACAACGCCGTTCACTTTCAGCATTACCGGCAACGGTTTGCTGAACGCGCCCGTCATTGAAGTGCGCGAGACTGACGCCCTGGGCAGCATCATTGGCTACAACAGCCCCGCAGGCGGCACGCTGCGCGCCTTCGGTGGGCGCGACGTCAACGCCGGTGCCAGCGCTGCATTGACGATCTATATCGAGAACACCGGCAGCGCGACGATGACGCTGGGCGCGCCCGTCGCGACCGGCGCGCAGGCAAACCAGTTTGTCGTCAACTCCACAGGCATGCCTACCACCCTGGCCGTCGGCGTTTCCACCACGTTTACCGTAGCGTTCGACCCCAGCAGCTACGGCGCCAAGAGCGCAAACATCAGCTTTGCGCACGACGACCCGCTGGTGAATAACCCGTTCATCTTCGAGGTCTCGGGGTTCGGCGACGCGCCCAATGTTGAAGTGCGTGAAGGCAGCGCAGGCGGCCCGATCCTTGTTCACAACTCAACACCTTCTGGTGGCCGCGACTTCGGTACGGTGTTGCTTGCCTCTATGCCGACCGCACCGGTCACGATCGTGATTGTCAATGCCGGCAACGCCAACCTGACCGTGCAGGCACCCACCATCACCGGGCCCAACGCCAGCAGCTTCAGCTGGACCGCCACGGGCTTTCCAGCCACCGTGTCTCCAAGCAGCCTGGTCAGCTTCACGGTCGCGTTCAATGCAAGCCAGGTCGGCTTGAAAGAAGCGACCATCAACTTTGCCCACAACGACTCGGGCAATCCCAACCCGTTCCAGTTGCCGATTCGCGGTGTTGCCGCAGACCCCAACGGTGTCCAGATCGACAGCAACACCACGCTGGCCCAGGGACAGGTTGGACAAGTCTACGGGCCCGTTGACCTGCGCGCGTCCGGCGGCGCCGCGCCATACACCTGGAGCCAGCGCAATGGCACGAGCCTGCCGGTGGGCCTTAGCATGTCCACCGGGGGCACGATCAGCGGCACGCCGGCTGGATCTGCCGGCGTCTTCCAGTTCGACCTGCGCGTTACCGATGCCAACGGTGGCACAGCCGATCGCACCTTCAGCCTGACGGTCCAGCCTGCGCCGGGCGGTGGTTTCAGCGGCGGCGGCAGCGGCAGCGGCGGCAGCGGATGCGAGACAGGCCATGGCACGCCGTGGCTGCTGATGGCGCTTGCGGCCTTGGGCGCGCTTGCGCTGGCCGTAAGGCGTCGCAGGGCATAAACAGCAGACAGCAATGAAACTGCCCGCCGTGAGGCGGGCAGTTTCATTGACCGGATGCCGGACAGGCTCTGACGGCACTGTTCGCACGCACGTACGTTTGGGGGCATCCGTCGCGCAAAGCTGCGCGGCTGTCTTGCGCGCCGAGAGGCCGTGGTCACGGGCATCACCAACCGGCAGATGGGTCGCGTAGCGCTCGCTACTCGGTTTCGCAGTACACGGCGTTGATCGCGGCGTGAAACCACTTCACCTTGCCCATGCCCTGCAACTTGGCGGGCGTGTGCCTGCGGGTCTTGTCGCCGAGCCCGAGCTGGCCCCTGTCGTTGTCACCCCAGCACCACAGACTGCCCTGGTCATCCAGCGCATAGGCGCTGTGGCCGGCCGCCTGTACCTGCACAATGCCTGTCAAGCCGATGATCTGCGCGGGCTTGCGGCTTTTCTCGGTGCTCCAACTGGCTCCGTGGCCCAATGCACCCTTGTTGTCGCCCCATGTCCAGATGGTGCCGTCTTGCGCAAGCGCCACCACAAAGCCGTCTCCCAGCGCGATCTGCATGGACTTCTTCGTGAAGCCGCACTTCTCGCGCACTCGCCGATCGGGCACACTGCCATCGCCGAGCTGCCCCCGGCTGGCATCGCCGTACAGGCGGATTTCACCCTTGGTATTGAGGTGCGCTTCCAGGCCGGCAGCGAATTGCGTTTGCACAAGCAGATGCTCGCTGCCTCGCGGCATGGCGAGTCCCCTGATGATCTGCCACCACGTTCCGTCATCGGCAACCGCGTTGACCGCATCGTCGGACGGGAACAGCCGCGTGACCCTTTCGGTTCTGGCTACAGGTTGAGGTTCGGCGGATTCTGCATCCCACCACCACACTTTGCCGTCTGCCAGCACCGCGCACTGGTCGGTGAGCGCCGCCACGTCGGTTACACCCGCGAACTGCGGCAGAGCCTTGGGGGTGTTTGTCAGCCCACCGATGAACTTGCCGGGTGCGTCTTTGCCCCACACCCAAAGCTTGCCGTCTGCAACAGCCATCGCCCACGCGTGCTTCGGTTCAGTCGCGGTCGCCACGCGCGTGATGCCCTCTGGCCCCTGGATGCGAAACGGCGCAGTAACCCAGCCGCCGACAAACTCGCCCCACGCCCAGAGCTTGGGGCCGGGTGGCGCGGCTGGCGGTTGCGCGGGCTGGTTGACAGGCGGATTTGCAGGCGCGGGCGCGTTGGCGGCACCGCCCGAACATGCGGCAAGCAGCGGCAACAGGGCGGCAATGGAAGCCAGAATCGTACGCATGGCGCCAATATGCTGCCGGCGCGTGCCGGCATCCACAGAAATTGCGTGACGGCGAGCTTCAGGCCCAGTTCGCGGAAGACGGTGCCCCTCCATCGGCGAAGTCGCGGCGAAGCAGCGGCAAAGCAGCGGCGAAGTAGCGCCGCAACCCACCGGCTGTTCTCCGGCCCCGGCAACTGGCCCGGTGCTCAACTCGCGCGGACGGTCTTGGGCATGACGGGGTTGGGGGCGTCGAGCACTTCCATGAACGCCGGGTATAGCGGCTGCAACAGGTGCGCCGCAAAGGCCATGCGGCCGGCACCGAAGCGTCCTTGCAGGTGCAGCCGGCCGCAGCGTACACGGCCCGCCGCATACAGTGGCAGTGTCAGCGGGTCGCGGTCGGTCCTGGGCACCCCGGCACTCCAGACGCGAGCACCCTCTTCATTGAACAAGCCGACTGCAGTCACGCCGATGCGCCCCAACAGCCGGATCAGGTCTTCGCCCTCAAGCGCGCCTTGCGCCCCGTGCGCGTGGGCAACTTCGGCCAGCGCGACGGCAAGGTCAGTCGCGGGGCCTGCGTTGCGCAGATTGGTCCACGACAGGTAGCCGCCCATCGCGTAGACCGTCATGTACAGCCCCAGCGGCAACGCAAGCGCAAGCCCAGCCGCAGCGGGCAGCCACCCCGACACCAGGGCGCCGATGGCCCCGACGGCGGCCATTGCCAGCAGTATGCCGGTGACACGCGGGTTGCTGCCGCCGAGCAGCAGCAGCAGGATGTGATGGATGTGCCCGCGGTCCGCTTGCAGCGGATTCGCACCCTGCAGCAGGCGGCGAAAGAACACGACCGTGATGTCAACAATTGGCAGGCTGAGCAGCAGGAACAGCGGCACGACAGCGACCGCCCCGGAGGGCGTAACCACGGCGCGCAGGGCAAGCACCGCAACCAGAAAACCCAGCAGCATGCTGCCCGAGTCACCCAGGAAGGCCCGCGGCCTGCCGAAATTCTGTTTCAGAAATGCCAGCGCGGCAACGCCCAGCGGAATCGCCAGCGCAAGCTGGAAGTCGCCACCGAACATGGCATACAGCCCTACACCCACCAGCGCAAGAAAGCTGGTGCCCGCGCACAGGCCATCGACGCCGTCAATCATGTTGAAGGCGTTGGTGATCGCGACAATGAAGACCACCGTGACCGGCAGGCTCAGCCATCCGACGCTGAACTCGGTCAACCCGGCCAGGCTGACCAGGTCAATGCGGAAGTCAAGAAACCAGGCGACCGTGGCCGCTGCGGCCTGAAGCAGCAACTTCACTTTGGCGCCCAGTGGCCTGATGTCGTCGATGATTCCCCCGCCCATCAGCAACAGCGCAACCAGCAGCAGGTACACGTGGTCAAGGTCGCTCAGGTAGGCTTGATGCACGTCCAGCGCGCGGGCGACCATCATCTGGACGAGCACGCTGGCAATCAGCGCCGTGGCAATCGTAACGCCGCCCGAGCGCGCCACCGGCTCGCCATGAATGCCGCGCAGTTTGGGCCGGTCAATCAGCCCGGTGCGCCACGCCGCACGCCGGAACCAACCGCCGCCGGCAAGTACGACGGCGGCGGCGGTGACCACACCGGCGAAAAATGGAATGTAGAAATCCATGCTGTGCAATCCCGGGTGTCTATCCCTGCAAGACCAGTATCACGAGGCCCAGCGCACTCAAGGCGCCTGAAAGAACCACAATGTACGCCGACGAGGTCGGCATACTCCGTAAGTGCCCTGCAGCGCCGCCGCACACAACCAGCGTGCTGGCAAACCCGGCGGTCGCGATGCCAAGAAACAGCGACGTGAGGTCGTAACCAGAGCGATGCAGCGCGATCACCCCGTTCTGCAAGCGCGAGACCTCCGCTTCTGCGCCGATGCGAAGGTCGAAGTTCCCGATCACGCACACAGCAAGCCCAATCAGCCCCAGCAGGCAGAGCAGCAACGAAGTCAGCGTAGCCTCACGCGCATATGCCAGCAGTTGCGCATTGCGCGCGTCGGCAATGTTCGCCTTGCGCGCGCTTTCGCGCACGAGTTCAGCGTCGCCGCTCATGTCATGCGCGCGCGGCATGGTTCTCCAGCATGCTGACAGCCTGTATCCCGGGGCGGGTTACGAGCGCGTTGCCCAGGGCCACGGCGTCCATACGCGTGCGCAGGAAGCAATCGACGGCCTGGGCGGGCGTACACACAATTGGCTCATTCTCGTTAAAGCTGGTGTTCAGAAGGGCCGGCGTGCCGGTCAGTTGCTCAAAGGCGTCGATCAGCTTCCAGTAGCGCAGGTTCTGCTGACGAGTGACAGTATGCACACGGCCCGTGTGGTTCACATGGTCAACGGCACAGAGTTCGTTCTGCTTGCCGGGGCGCGTCGGGTACACATGCAGCATGAAGGGCGACTCGTGCGCGCTGTCAAAGTAGTCGCCCGTGCGCTCAGCCTTGATGCTGGGCGCGAACGGGCGGAAAGGCTCGCGCTGCTTGATGCGGGCGTTCAGGATATCTTTCATGCCGCGCAGGCCCGGGTGCGCCACGATGCTGCGGTTGCCCAGCGCCCGCGGGCCCCATTCCATGGCGCCCTGGAACCACCCGACCACCCTGCCGTCCGCGATCAGTCGCGCTGTCGCCGCGCACAGCTCATCTTCGTCCAGCCGCTGCACGCCAAACTCGCCCAGTCCCTCCAGCACGGGGGCGATTTCGCTTTCGGTGAAACTTGTGCCGCGATAGGCGTGTGTCATCTCATGGCGCGGGTCGCCGGCGCGCGCGGCAATCCAGGCCGCCGCACCCAGTGCGGTACCGTCGTCACCCGCCGCCGGTTGCACGTAGAGCTTGCGAAACGGCGACTCGCGCAGCAGGCGTCCGTTGGCCACACCGTTCAGGGCAACCCCGCCGGCCAGGCACAAAGCATCGAGCCCGGTTTGGCGGTGCAGCAGGCCCGCCAGATGCAGAAAGGCCTCTTCCAGCCGCTGTTGCAGGCTGGCTGCAAGGTTGCGGTCACGGTCGGTCAGCGGCTCATCGCGCCTGCGCGGTGGACCGAACTGCTGCGACATGCTGGTCGTGAACAGATTTGCGAAGTGCGGGCTGCCGTACTCGTCGCTGCCGGTTGCCACGCCCAGTGTGTGGTGGTTGAAGTAATCGAGGTCAAGCTCGAAGCCTGTCTGCGTGAAGCGCAGCAGCTTGCGAAAGAAGTCCGCGTACTCGGGCTGACCGTAGGGCGCCAGACCCATCACCTTGCCTTCATCGCCGTAACGGTCGAACCCGATGAACTGGCAGACCATGGTGTACAGGATGCCCAGGCTGTGCGGGTAAGCGACGCGCGAAATCGGTTTGATACTGCCGCCATCACCGATGGCCAGCATCGCGCTTGCAAAGTCACCAAACCCGTCCAGCGTCAGGATTGCCGCGCGTTCAAATGGGCTGGAAAGAAACGTGCTGGCGGCGTGGGCGAAGTGGTGTTCCACGCGCTTGACTCGCGAGCGCAGCGCGCTGCGCGGCTCGCCGCAGGCATCGCACAATTGCTGCTCGAGATCTCTCAGTCCGGCGCGGTCGGTAAGGCGCTTGCGCACGGCCTTGCTGCTGCGGCGCAGGTTCTTGAACACCCATGCCAGGCGCGCACGCAGGTTTACCGTGGAATCGCGGGCGATCGCCACTTCGTCAACATCGGCAAGGCTCGCGCCGCCGATGCGCAGCACCTCGCGAATAGCCAGTGCCGGAAAGCCCGCACAGTGCTTGATGCGGTTGAGGCGCTCTTCCTCAATGGCGGCAACGACGCGACCGTCCGAGATCAGCACAGCGGCTGAATCGGCATGGTAAGCATTGATACCCAGCACCAGCAACGATGACTCCGGGACGGATGCGACAGGACTAGACCTCAAAAGGGTACATCACAAGTCGAAGCGGCACAAACGCCATTGCAAATGAGACTTGCATCAACACCCGCTTGCGCTGGCGGCGGCCCACCCGGCGGGCCGCGCAGTCCGGACGCGCCGAAACAACGCACGCGTGCGAAGCGGCGACGTCGCGGAACAAAACCAACCGATAAGTTTTGCCAGCGGACTCAACCGCCCTTACCATCATGCGCCTTTTGCAGCGGTCAGAATTCCGATTTCGCCCGACATGGAACTCAACGTCCTGAATTTGCTGCTTGTACTGCTCGCCGCCTGGGCGGGCGGGTCGATCGCAACACGCATCGGCTATCCTGCCGTGCTGGGTGAACTGCTGATCGGGATCATGCTGGGCCCGGCGTTGCTGGGCTTGCTCGGCGACAATTCGTGGATCAACCAGTGGCTTGGCGTACAGGGTGGCTACGAGGCGCTGAACGTGCTGGCCCAGGCGGGCGTGCTGCTGCTGATGTTGTACATCGGCATGGAAATCGACCCCAAAGAACTGGGCAAGGCCTCGTGGTCAGGGTTTCTGGTGGCGATTGGTGGATTCATCGCGCCTTTCCTGATGGGTTGGGGCGTGATCGTGCTGTTTGAAGACACACTGCCCGAGGGCATGAATCCGCACATTGCGGGCATATTTGTGGGTATTGCCGCAGGCGTGACCAGTCTTGCAACCAAGTCCCGTATCCTGATGGACCTGAAGATTCTCGATACCCGCATCGCACACGTGATGATGGCGGGCGCGCTGATTGCCGACACGCTGGCCCTGGTCGTGTTTGCGGGCGTGATCGGCTTTGCCGAGGAAGAGACGCTTGAAGTCATGCAGTTGGCGCGGGTGCTTGCCCGGGCGGTGATGTTCTTTGGTGTGGCCGCGCTGGTGGGCCTGTTCGTGCTGCCGTTCCTGTTCAGGCAGTTGCAGCGCTTCGGCATCAAGAGCCGCGGCATCTACTTCACGCTGATGCTGGTGATCGCGCTGGCATTCGGCGAAGGCGCCCACCTGGGCGGCCTGCACGCGATTCTGGGCACATTCGTTGCGGGCCTGTTCCTGCGGGAAGGCATGCTTGAGCCCAAGCTGAACCGCGAATTGAACGACCTGGTGCGGGACGTCTCGGTCGGGTTTCTGGCGCCAATCTTCTTTGTGATGTCGGGCTTCATGGTCAGCTTTGAGGTGTTCCAGACTGACCTGCTGCTGTTCGTGCTGATCATGCTGATCGCGTTTGTCGGCAAAATTGTCGGCACGGCACTGTTCTATCTGCCCACAGGCCACGGCTGGCGCGAAGGCCTTGTTCTGGGCGGCGGCATGAATGGCCGCGGCGCGGTCGAGATCATCCTGGCCGGCATCGGCCTTGAAATGGGCCTGATCAGCAAAGAGATTTTCAGCATCCTGGTGTTCATGGCGATCATCACCACCGCCACCGTTCCGTTCTTCATGAAGTGGGGTACAGACTGGCTCAAGCGACTGAACCTGCTGGTGCGCAGCGCGGGCAAGCGCAACACGGTGCTGATCGTGGGCGCCGCGCCCCTGGCGCGCGCCCTGGCAAAGCTGCTGAAAGCGACACAACCAGTCTGGCTGATCGACAGCAACCCCGGACGCGTAGAAGACGCGAAACGCGAGGGCCTGGATGCGGTCGTCGGCAACGCGCTGGAGACCGAGGCGCTGTCATCGGCCCATGCGCCAGCCGCTGCAATGGCCATTGCCATGACCGGCAATGCGGAGATCAACGCCCTGGTCGCGCGGCAGTTGCGCGACGTCTTCATGGTGCCCGACCTGAAGGTACTCGTACTGGGCAAAGACCGCGGCGCCGACACCCAGACTTTTGCCCACCTGGACGCCAGCCTGCTGTTCGCGCAGGCGGTTTCGATGTCGGACTGGGACCACTGGTTCTCACGCGACGCGGTAATCATCGAGCGCATGCCGGCCCCCGCCACCACCTCTGCTGAAGTACTGGCGTTCCTGAACGGGGGCGCGCCGGTGCTGCCGCTGGTCGTTGAAACGGAACATGAGGGCAAGAAACGCATCACGCCGTTTCACTCGGGCATGAACCTCAAGGCCTCGGACACTCTGGTCATTGCGCGCTCAAAAGCCGCGCTGCAACCGACAAGCGACCGCTTTGACGAGCTGGTCAAGACCTGCCCGGTGCTCGATATCGACGCTGCCCTTGATCGTGAGACGTTCTTCCGGCGCGCAAGCGACGCACTGGCAAACGTGGTTTCCGAGTCGCCAGAGCAACTCAACGCCGCGTTGCATGAGCGAGAGACCTCAAGCAGCACCGTTCTCACGCAGGGCCTGGCGGTTCCGCACATCATTCTTGAGGGCGAGGGGCGTTTCGCGCTGCTGGTCGCCCGCTGTCGGCAGGGCGTGGTGCTGGCTGCCGATGAAGAGGCGGTCAACGCGCTGTTCGTGATGGCCGCAACGCCCGATCAGCGCAACTTCCACTTGAAGGCGCTGTCAGCAATCGCGCAGATCTGGCAATCCGGTGACTTCGAAACCCGCTGGCGCAACGCAAAAACGCAAGACGACGTGCGCGAGCTGTTGCTCAAGGCCCCGCGACAGCGCACTACCTGAAGCAGTCAGCGCTTCCAGGTGTCTGGGTCCGGCGGCGTGTACTGCTCGTCGTCGGGGTCCGCGTAGGCCCAAGACGGGTCGCTGGGGAAGTGCTTCTCCTGCTCTTCCCACATATCAACCTGCGACTTGCCGCGCCGCTTTCGCAGCAACCACACCAGCGGCAGCAGCAGGCCGGTCAGCCCCAGCACCACCCACCAGAACATGCCGCCGAAGAACCGCGCAAACCGTGATCCGGCGCGCCCCTCCTGGTCTTCCAGCCACGCCGCCTCAAACGCCTGCAGCGTTTCACCGGTGGACGTTTCGAATGCCGCCTCGAATGGCCCGTCGCCTCTCTCCAGTGCATTCATCAGGGCAATGAACTCCTGCTCGCCGTGGCGCGCCACGATCAGGCGGATGACTTCGCGAGACTCCGCGTACGCCGGCCCCGAGCGTGTCTCTTCACGCAGCGCATTGGAAAGATCTTCCAGGCTGCCAAATGTTGCCAGGCTGGGCGAGCCCGCCGCTTCGCGCAGCTCGTTCAGGGCAACGCCCTCAATGTACTGGGCAACGCCCTCTTCAAACCACAACGGGCGCACGACCCGCAACTGGCTGCCCATGACCAGGTGCGCCAGCTCGTGGCGCAACACGCCGATCGGGTCCAGGCCGCGCTCGGTGATTCCGCTCAGGTTCAGCACGACGCGACGGCGGCTGGGCATGGCATACCCCAGCACGCTCTCGGCGTTCATGCCCACGCCATCTGCCCGGGCAATGCGCGCAAACGCGTCCGCGCCGCCGACGACGTGCAGGGAAACCGGGGCATCGTCGGCCACACCGGTCTTGCCATGGATTGAGTCAAACGCGGGCTCGATCTGCGATTGCAGCCGCGCCACGGTGGCTTGATTCGCGCCTTCTGACGAAACGGAAATCTCACGCGCCGGCAGCGCGGCGCACACAGCAAGGACCAAAGCAACCAGGAAGAACCGCAACATGCCTCCTGAGCATACTGGCAACTCGGCCGGGGGATTACCCACCAGCCGAACTCACGCCTGTAACGAAACGCGGCTTCAGGCGGTGTCGGCTTGGCCCGCAGGTGAACACGCGGGCAGTCAGGGATATTTCAGTGTCGCTGGCCCTAGCGGGTATTGAGCACGCCGCGGACGATCCAGAGGTTGACCTGTCCGACATCGGATTCATCGACCTCCTGGGCGCCGATGCTTGACGGCGAGATCGCTCCCGGCGGCAATACGCAGATCATCACGTACTGGCCTTCAACGGGCAGCACGCCGCTTTCCCACAGGATGCCTTCGACCTGTGCCAGCGTTGTGTGGCGCAGAATACGGTCGTCCGGGTGAATGTTCATCAACTGCGCCAGCACGTCAAACGCGTCGCCATCCGACACGTCGCGCTTGAGGTCTTCGTCAAGTTTGTACGCCGAGCCGTCCATCTCGGTGCTTTGGCTGAACGTGACTGCATCGTCCTGCTCGCCCGTGGGCGACAGTGATGACTGGTAGTGCCAGGCGCCGCGCTGGGAGCCGACACCGCTGGCGGGCCGGCCGACAATAAAGATGACGCCCTGAAGCTTATGCGGGCTCAGGTTGGTTACTTTCCAGGCTCCCTGCAGCGCTTCAACATGCAGCTTCATTTCCGGAGGCGCCGACGGCTGCCGGTGCATGAAGAACACGTTCTGCCAGCGATCCAGACCAGTCACCTCGGTGTGAATTTCGGTCGCGGTGAAATGCGCGCTGAAGTCCTGCGGCTGGTCGGGCATCGCGCCGGGGCGCCCAAGCCGCGTTTCAAAGTTGGTCGGCGCAAACAGGCTGTCGCGCGACTGCTGGAACAGCAGCTTGTCGCCGCCCACGGCATAGCTGCAACCAAGCGTAAACACCGCGCTACGGCCTGTCGTGTCGTCGCTGATCAGGATGCGTGCAGTCTTCACACGGTCGCCGCTGCGCTTGAATATTTCGCCAAATGTGAACACCAGGCCCACACTCAACAGTGCTGCAGCCAGCAGGGCCGCCGGGTAAAGCTCCGGGCGGCGAACACGCCGCGCCAGCAGAAACATGCCGACGCCTGCCACGGTCACATACAGCAACAGCAGCAGCACCATCGCCTCGCGGCCAGGAATGCGGCGCCCCGCGATGTCGATGGAGTTGCGCACGTTCTCTGCTGCCAGCGCACGGTACGGTGAGCGACCCAGACGGTCGTCCACGCCCTGCATGGCCAGCAGCATCAGGTTCACCGCGGCGTACGAAAGCTTGCCTTGGCTGAAGGGGTAGTCCGAAAGGTTGACATGGATCAGCACCAGGTTGCCGGCGCCGACCGGCGCGTTGCTCACCAGCCCCAGTGCGTCAGGCACCGGGTGCGCACGGCCCGCATGGGGCCAAAGGGTGAATGCGTCGCCGGGCTTGGATTCGACCAGCTCAACAAGCTCCGTTCGCTCAGCCGGCTGTTCGCCGTCCGGCCGGATCTCGCCGGGCGGGGCGGGCATGGTCGTGCCATTGATGGCAGGGGCGACTCCGCCCAGCCTGGGCTTCTTGAGCAGCGCGTCGAAGTCTTTCATCGTCACGGTGCGCGGTCGAATGGTGGGCGGAATCTTAAGCAGGCTGCCAGCCGGCGTTTCCGGGTTGAAACTCGCGTTGCCGCGAGGCGACAGCAGCACCGTGCCCCCCATACTCATGTAGTCGATCAGGGCGTTGCTTTGCGCACGCGTGATACGGTCGTCATTCAGGATAATCGCGTCGAAACCGGCAAGCGGCTTCCAGCTTTCCGGCAACTCCTCGACCGCGATCTCAACCAGCTCAAAGAACACATACGGCCGCGCCATCGCCAGCCGCGCCTCGCTGACAAACCCGACAAGTTTTGTGCCGCTGTTGCGCACCGGCAGGTGCAGGTCGGTCTCGGTGACCGTCTCGTAGTAAGTGCCGGAGACCTGTCGCTCCAGCAGCACATGGGCCGACAGCGCGATGCTGCCGACAGGTACTTCCATGCGGATGGTGCGCTGCAGGGCGCCTTCCTCAAGGTTGATGTCCTGGCTGATCTTGACATCGGCCATGAAACCCATGCCGCGCCGCGCCCGGGGGCCACCGCCCCCCGTGAAGTCGGGCTGGCCCATGTCGATGATGACGCGCCCCACGAACGGGCGCCTGTCATTCTTGGTGATCCTGATGCGGATTTCCGTGGCAGGCGTAGCCACCATGCCGCCAATGCCGGCGTCTACGTCAATCGCCAGCTCCTGCGCACACAGCGGCGCAGCCAACAGCAGACAGATCAGGGAAAGCCTGAGCATCGGCGGGATTATAGGGGCATCGCCGGTCCGGGCCATAGCACAGCCGGAATACCTGCCGACGATCGGGCAGCGGCATTACAGTCAAAGCGGCCAGACGACCGATGGGTGATGCGGAGAGTCCATGCTGTACGCCGATGCCCACGCCGACACTTTTTTTCGCGTTGCCCTTGAGGGACTGGACCCCCTTGCCCGTGACGGCGGCTTGCACGTCAACGTGCCGCGCATGCGCGACGTGGGCCAGTTGATCCAGGTCTGCAGCGTGTTTACGCCTTCGCACTACTCAGGGAAGGCCGCCGAAGAATTCGCGCGCCGCATCATCCAGACGCTGCACAGCCATTACGGGCATACGTTTACGCCCGTGCGTTGCACGGCAGATGTGCAGGCACCCGGCGGTGGCCGCATCGGCTTGATGCCATGGCTTGAGGGCGCCGGCCCCCTGCGCGGCGAGCTTTCACTGCTGGATGACTTCTTTGCGCTGGGCGTGCGCGGCATCGGCTTGACCCACAACCACGCCAACGAGGTTGCCGACGGCTGCGGCGTGCCAGAGCCGCGCCGGGGCCTGAGCCGATTTGGTCGCGAACTGATCCCGCGCATGGAGGCATTGGGCATCGCCGTAGATTGTGCACACCTGCCGCAGCCAGCCTTCGGGGAGGTCATGGCGCTGATTCGCAAGCCGCCAATCATCACGCACGTGGGCGTGCGCACGCGCGTAAACATCACCCGCAATGCTGACGACAGCATGCTGCGCGCCATTGCGCAGCGCGGCGGGTTTGTCGGCATCGATTTCTATCCCGGGCACCTGCTGCCGGACGCGTTTGAACCCGGCGTGCGCCAAGCCACCTGCGCCGACGTGGCCGACCACATTGCCCACGCAGTTGACGTGTGCGGGCTCGATCATGTCGGATTGGGCGGCGACTTTGACGGCTTCAATGACACGTGCGCCGACCTGCGCCACGTCGGCGACCTGCCCAACCTTGAGGCAGCGCTGCGCACACGTGGCTACAAAGACGAAGCAATCGAGAAAATCTTCGCGCGCAACCTACTGCGCTATTTGAGCGACGTACTGCCCGCATAGCCTGCAAGCCCGCCTTTCATGCCCGTATCGCCCTTTGCGACGGGGGGCCGGCCCACTGCACATTCGCAAAGGGTGTTGCCGCTTTCGATTGCGCGTGCGGCACCGCGGGTTACCCTTGAGCCATGCGACGGCTTTGCCTTGTTGTTTGCTCGCTGGCCCTGGTCTTCACCGCGTACTCGTCGGCGGCGGCCGAGACCATTTACATGAAGTCAGGCAGCAAGATCATCGGCCGCATCATTGAAGAGAGCGACACCGAGATCAAAGTCGAGGTTGATGTCGAGGGCAAGAAAGCCGTCATCACCATCAAGCGCACGCGCATCGACCGCATCGACAAAGCCACAACCTATGCCGAACGCATGGAAGCCGCCGAGGACCTGCTGAAGCAGGGCCAGGGCCCGGCAGCGGAAGACGCGTTTCGCGACTTGGTGCGTACCGAGCCCAAGCACGCCGGGGCGCGGCTCGGGCTGGCCAAGGCGCTCGTCGCCAACTTCAAGTACGAAGAGGCCATCAAGACGCTCGAACACTACCTGCTGCTGGTGCAACAGGGGCGCGACCCGCAACTCATGATGTACCTGGCCGAGCAATACCTGTACGCCCGCAACTTCCGCGACGCCAAGAAGACAGCCAAAGAAGCTGCCGCCCTGCAACCGGAAGACAAAGGCCTGCAAGCGGCTGCGGACGACTTTGTCAAACGCTGCGACCGCGTGCAAAGCGGTCGCGAACAGCTGGATGAACGCAAAACCGCGCAGCAGGCCGAGCGCGCCAGGCTGAAAGAAGAGCGCGCAACCTGGGACAAGGAAGTCGGCAACAACAAAGAGGCTGAACTCGCCGGCCAGATGATCGCCGACTGGACCAGCGAGGCCCAGCCGCGCATGCTGCTGCACCGCTATCTTGAAATCAGCGTGCCCAACGACGCGCTTGGCACATGGCAGATGGGCGGACCGGAACGTGACTTGCAGGAAAAAGTCAGCAAGTGCGAGATCAAGGTCAAGGTGGACGAGACGATCTGGCTGGGAATGTACGACCACCAGAAGGCCGTGTTCGTGTACGGCTGGTACTACCAGCTTCGCGACCGCTACCCGAAGTGCCTGCCGATTATCAACGTGATCTGCGATGTCGAAGAGCGCGGTCGCACGGTCGAAAAGAAACTGGCGCGCGGAAGCTGGGACGGCCGCCGCGACAGCGTCACCGTGGACCGCTACAGCAAGGAAAACCGCGACCCCACACGGCCGACGCGGGCCATCGTCAAGTAGCTCATAGAGCAGGCTGAAGTGCGCACACTGACGATCACTTTGCTTGTCGCCGCCGCCGTCCTGGCGCTGACCGTGCCCGGCCACAGCCAACAGAAGCTCCCGGACCTGTACAACCTTGGCCCACTGGGCGGCAAAGCCAGCGTCGTTCGTGGCGAGTTTCCGGACGGGGGAAAGTGCGGCCTTTCGGTCGTGGAATTACTCAAGGGCGGCCCCGCCGAGAAGGCCGGCCTGAAAGTCGGCGACACAATCTACGGCGCGGCGAAAGTCTTTGAGCAAGACGCATACCTTGAGCTGGGTGACGCAATCGCCAGCGCCGAGGCCAAAGACCCGGCAAGCTGCGAGTTGATGCTCAAGCGCGGCGCTGACACCCTGAAGCTGACGGCTGCACTGGCGCGTTTCACCGACGCCGACGCCCGCGCGCGCGTAATTCTCGATAACGCCTGCAAGTGGCTTGCCGCCCGGCAGGACAGCGAGGGTGCTTTTCGCAGCACGCTTTCGCCGGAGGTAAGCCAGGTCGTCCTGACCAGCCTTGCCGGCATGGCGTGGCTTGCCGCCGGGGGCAAGCCGCACGAGGGCGCGTATGCAGCCAACATCGTCAAAGCCGCAGTGTTCGTCAGTGAGTACGTCGGCGAACAAAAGCACTACCGCAAGCTGCAAGGCAAGAATAACGACCAGACCAACTGGGGCCTCGGGTACGGCGGCATCTTTTTGGCGCACGTGCTTAAGGCCGCTGACGAGAGATGGCTCAAGCGCAGCGAGCTGAAGCGGCTTGAAAGCAAGTTGAAGTGGGTTCGCGACCGCATTTTGAAACAGGCCGAGCCTGACGGCGGGTTTGCCGCGGGCCCCGGCGGCGCGAACGTGCTGGATTATGTGCATCTTGAGGTGGTGAGTAACTTCTGCCTCGCGGCGCTTGGATGCATCCGCCAGGCAGGCGTAGATGTCGATGCGCAAAAGGTGGAGCCAATGCTGTCCTATGTTGAGAAGTGCCAGGGCGAAGACGGCGGCATTCACTATTCACACGACAAGCTGTGGGGCACCGATGTCGGCCGTACAGCTGGCGCCATGAATGCCTTTGCCGCGCTGGGTGTCACAAGCCGCGACAGCTACGCAAAGATGAAGGCGTACTTTGACAAGAACCACCCGCATGCCTTTGGCGGGCACAGCACGCCTACCATGCACCAGCTTTCCGTGGCGATTGCCGCGCAGCGCGAGGGCATGCTTGACAAGTACTGGGCCGCGCAAGGCAACGAGTTCATGATGGTACGCAACCCCGACCACACGTTCGCATATCGCCCCACCGCCGACACCCAGCGCATGGGCATGAACCTTGATCGCGACCTTGGCGCAGTCTGGACGACCGCGCACTGGGTAGTCGTGCTGGGCCTGAAGCAGGGCGGCTGCCCGCTGTGGGTAGCCAAGCCATGAAAGTGCTGCTGCAAAGAGTTTCGCGCGCACAGGTCAGTGTCGATGGCCGCGTGGTCGGCAGCATCAATGCGGGGCTGCTGTTGCTGGTCGGCATCGGCCAGGGCGACGGCACCGAGCAGCTTGAATGGATGGTGAGCAAAGTATGCAACCTGCGCGTGTTTGCAGATGCTGACGGCAAGATGAACCGCAGCGTGCTCGACACCCGCGGCGAAGTGCTGGCCGTCAGCCAGTTCACGCTGTACGCCGACAGCAGCAAGGGCAACAGGCCCAGCTACATCCAAGCAGCGCCGCCGGAACAGGCCATGGCCCTGTATGAACAGTTTTGCGCGCTGCTGGAAGCAAAGCTCGCCAAGCCGGTGGCGCGCGGTAGGTTCGGTGCGCACATGGATGTTGAGCTGGTCAACGACGGCCCGGTTACGCTGATGCTTGAACGCTAGAAGATCCTGTTTGGTGGCAACCAGACTGCAATGCCAGCCGCGAAGAAAGGCCATTCATTGGCGCTCTCGCGTTCTCGCGGCTATCACCGTTGGCCTGGCTGGTAAGGACTCTTCTCAGTGTCTATCCCGGATCGGTTAGACGGTGAACCGGCTTGGGTCCACGATCTCGAGGCGAATCAGCGCCATCAGTGTCATCACCGCCCCGATCAGCGCGATCAGCAGCGCCCCGAACACCGGCAGCTTCTTTTCCAGAATACGGTACAGGCGGCTCTTGCTCTCTTTGCGCCGCTGGTTCAGGTAGCCCTTCGTCTGCACCAGCACCAGCCCGATGGCCGCCAGCACCGTTGCCAGCCCCAGGCTGAACACAATCACCATGATCAAACCGCTCAAGTACCACTGTTGCTGAAACGCGATCAATCCGATCACGAACGCGCTGGGGCACGGCACGATCCCGCCCAGAATGCCAAGTCGCAGAATCTCAAGCCGCGTCATCTTGGCCGGGTCGCGGTGGTGATGGTGCCCGTGCGCGTGGCCATGATCGTGATCGTGCGAATGCCCGTGCGCATGATCGTGCTCGTGCGCGGCTTGGCGCAGCAGGTCGGAATCCTCGGGTGACTTCTCGTGGGTGTGCGGGTGCTCATGTCCGTGGGCATGATCGTCTTCCGGATGAACATGGCGCCCGAACAAATCGTGCTCGTGGCCGCCGCCGCCTGCGCGCTTGAGCACGAGGCCCATGCCCATCAGCAGAATCGTTGCTCCCACTGCCAGCGTGATCCATTCGGCAAGCTGCTTCTCGGGGTTCTTCAGCAAGCCGGGCCAGAACTCGCTGGCTGCCCACGCCCCGCCCATCAACAACAGCACGCCGCTGGTGTGGGCCGCCGTTACGACAACACCCAGAAACAGCGCGTCTGTCTTCGTGCCCTGTGTTCCGATCAAGTAGCCCGCGACAAGCGTCTTGCCGTGGCCCGGCTGCAACGCGTGCCAGGCACCCAGCAAGAACATCGAAAACAGCACAGCCAGCCACACGCCGAGCTCGGCGCTGTTGTCGCGCAGTGCCTCAAACATCGCGCTGATCTTGAAATCGACCGACGTGGTGTCGCGCCTCTCTCTGTCCGTATCGATCAATTGCTCGCGGCCCGACTTGGGTTGCTCGGTGTTTGCGGGCGGGTCTTTCGGGGGTACCCTGGGGTTCGGCTCAACAGGCTGTATCGCGGCGCTGCCGGCCGTCTTCGTAGTCACTTCCCAGTTGAAAATCAGGCGGTGAAAGTTCTCGGGCGTCTTCTCATGCCGCGTGCTGTAGATCGCGCGGCGGGTTCCGTCGCGGTCGTCCCATACCCGCATCTGTTCGGCGGGGTCCAGCACAGTGATGCGTTTGTTGGTGAAAGTCATCTCCACCATGTGCGCGCCCGGTCCCCATGCAGAGGCCAGCACCAGGTCGAACACAAAGAAATATCCGATACGGCAATCCTTGACCGCCATGCCGCCGGGTGCGCTCACGGAATCATCGGGGTTGGCCAGGTTGACGAACTCAAAGGCGTCGTATTGGGGGACAAGTTTCACCCGCTCGCCTCGCAGCAGCAGGTGAATGGCGTCAACCAGGTCCGCTGCCAGCACACGATAGCGCTCGTCGCGTTCAGCGCGCGAGATGGTCTGGCTCTTGTCGGTATCCAGCGCCTGCAACTCGTTGTAGCTGCTGAACACGCCGTCATAGCGGTACTGTACCGTCAGGCCCATGTGCTCGGTGCGCGTGGCCTTGTCTCGCGTGAGCACCAGCTCGGTGATCATGTCCACCCGGTCGTCAAATGGATGAGCCGACAGGGCTCCCGCGCAGGCAAGGACAAGGATGCAGGCCATAGTCCGCATCGCCGGATTGTAGCAAGCTGCAACGCCCCGTGAGTCGGCTTGGCAGAGTTGACCGGGGCCACTTCTTGAGGCGCTGTTTCCCTCGGCGCTGTTGGGTTGCTCCCCGGCATCCGGCGGCAGATCTGACGGATGCTGCCCATTTCTAGGGCTCACGCGGCACCCGCGTTATAAGACACCTGTCATAGTCTTGTGCTCCCAGGCGACGAAACGGAATCTTGGATTTCTTTCGGTCGTTGGCGCATTTCTCGTTATGATTCCGCCCCGCTGTGGGACAACCCACGGCAATTTTGTTTCCCGAGACGGATGCGCCTGTGATGAGGACCAAGATGAAGCTAGCTGTTGCCACTATTATCTCCGGCGGACAAACCGGCGCCGACCGCGGCGCGCTGGATGCCGCGATTGAGCTGGCAATTGCCCACGGCGGCCGCTGCCCCAAGGGCCGCAAGTCAGAAGACGGTGTGATTCCCCCTCGCTATCAGCTCAGCGAAGTGGACTCTCGCGACTACCCCGACCGCACCGAAGCCAACGTCGCCGAGGGCGACGGCACTCTCATCTGCACTTTCGGTCGCCTGTCCGGCGGCAGCAAGCTCACCGCCGAACTTGCACGCAAGCACAGCAAGCCCATCCTGCACCTCGACCTGAACGCCGAAGCCACCGACTATGCAGTCAAGACCGTGCGCGAATGGCTTGAAGAGCACGACATCAAGACGCTCAACGTAGCGGGCAGCCGTGAATCCGAAGCCGCAGGCCTGCACGGCGCGGTCAAAGACCTGCTGTTGCGTGTGTTCCGCTAACGACTGCAATGCACAATCACATGGGGCACGGACACGATGTCCGTGCCCTTGCTTTTGCTAGGATGCGGCCGGAGGTGTTGCATGGCAGATAAGGTGCAGGGGTTAACCGGTGACTTCGGCTTTGGAAAGAGCAACCTGCCTGACCTGAAGTCGATGCCGCTGCGCATCATGACGGTGGGCAACTTCTGCGCCGCCAACCGCAGCGCGGCCCGTGAGCCGGCAGTGATTGACGCCCACAACTTTGACAAACGCCTCAGCGACTTCATGCCGCGCGCGCTTTTTGAGGTTGAGAACTTCCTGGGCACCGGCAAGACCATCGAGATCGACTTCTCTCCTTCGTCGATCAAAGATTTCGAGCCGAGAAATATCGCCGCCCGCATCAAGGCGCTGGCCCCGGTGGCCGACTTCGTACGACGCGCCAGGGGCCTTGCCGATGGCAGCCTCAAGCCGAACGATTTCAAACGCGAGCTCGCGGACATCCAGGCTGTACCGGCGCTGCGCGAGCCGCTGGAAATGGTGTTCGACAAGATCGGCGGCACCACTCACGCCGCAGGCGGCGAGATGTCGGACAAGGATTCCGTGGACACCGCCATCGACTCCATCTTCAACATGGTTGACGCCAACAAGCCCGACGCCGGCGCGTCAGCGATTGACAGCTTTGCAGCCGGACTGGGCGGCTCGCAGAAGGGCATCGACGTTAGCGCGGCCATCGCCGCCGCCGAAAAACTGCTGGAGAAGCAGCTTGCCCCGGTGCTCACCCACGAAAGCGTGCAGGCCCTTGAGCGCAACTGGCGCGGCTTGCACCTGCTGTGCAAGCGCGGCAAGGGCGCACGCATTGAGGTCTACGACGGCGACTACGACGCGTGGCAGGAAAGCGTCTACAGCGCAGAAAGCGCGGGAACCAGTAACGCGCCGCTGGCCATGCTGTTGCTGGCCGACGCAGTCAACAACACGCCCGCAGGCTTGGAAGCGCTGCAACAGTGGGGCGACGCCGGCCAGTCACTGCAGTGCATCGTGGTGTTCGAAGCGGGCGAAGAGTTCCTTCGCGCCGACATGACCGTACTTGCGGGCATGGACGCACCCGCCAATTACTTCGAGGGCAAGGCATTCGAAAAGTGGCGCAGCCTGCGCGACAAAGACGGGTCTCGCTGGCTGGCAGCGGCCTTGAACCCATACGTCGCCCGGCCCGCGTACACCCGCGTCAAGCACGGCGCCGACTTGCCCGCACTGTGGGGCTCGCCGGTGTGGCTGGTCGGCGCAACCGTCGCCCAGAGCATGGACAGCACGGGCTGGCCCGGGTCACACACCGGGGCCTCGCACGGCGAGATCACCGGCTTGCCGGTGCATGCCCACGGCATCGGCGACGAGTACCCCCTGCGCGCACTGTTGTCAGACCGGCATCTGAAAGACCTGAACAAATCGGGCTTCACTCCACTGATGTGCCAGCCGAACAACGACTCGGCGTGGGTGCTGCTCGCGCCCACGGTGCATCGGCCCAGCAAGGCTGAAGAAGAGGGCAAGCTGGGCACAGTTGCGTACCAGCTTGTCGCGGCGCGCATCGGCGAAGCCATTATCCGCGCAAAGCAGCGCCTGAGCGTACCCAACGACGTGGACGCGACGGTCAGCAACATCGAGAAGTACGTCGGGGCATTGCTGAGCGACACCGGCGCGGGCGCCAGCGTGCTGGCGAGGGTCAACGGCCGCACACTCGAGATCGCCCTGCGCACAGGCCGCAACGTGCTGAACGGCATTGAACTGCAGCTTGGAATCGGCCTGTAAGGGCCAGTCGTGCTAACGGTCGAACAGGGCCTGCATGCGCTTGACCAGCTCGTTGCGCGCGGTGCGAAACGCTTCGACACCGCCGCCCGATGGGTCGTCCAGCGGCCAGTGAAACTTCACCACTTGGCGCGGAAACACCGGGCACACTTCTTCTGCGCACAGCGTGATTACCACATCCACGCTGCCGGCGTCTATGTCGCCGATCGACTTGCTGCCGTGGCTTGACGCGTCAATACCGATCTCGGCCAGCGCTTCCATCGCCTGCGGCCGCACAGACGCCGGCATCGACCCGGCGCTGCTGATGCGCACGCCCGGCGGTGCGTACCTGCGGGCAATGCCTTCGGCAAGCTGGCTGCGCGCGCTGTTCTGGACACACAGGAACAGAATGTGCCTCGGCGCCAGCGCGCGAATCTGTTCAATGTCATGCTGCCAGCTCATGGCTGCCCCCGCACGACGACGGGTTTCGCAGAGGCGGGCTCTTCCAGTACGGCCTTGGGAAACCAGTGTTGCGTGCGATTGGAAAACGCCACCAGCGACAGCATCACCGGCACTTCAATCAACACGCCCACGACGGTGGCCAGCGCCGCGCCCGAGCTCAGGCCGAACAGGCTGATTGCCACTGCTACCGCCAACTCAAAGAAGTTGGATGTGCCGATCAGCGCGGCAGGCGCCGCGACCTTGTACTCAAGCTTCAGCAGTTTCGCCGCGAAATAGGCAATGAAAAAGATGCCATAGCCCTGGATCAGCAGCGGCGTGGCGATCATTGCCACGCGCAGGGGCTGATTGAGCAACGTCTCGGCCTGGAACGAAAACAACAGCACAATCGTGAGCAACAGGCCGATCATGGAAAACGGCTTCAGGCGCGCCGCGATGCGGTCTACCCCTTCTTCGCCGCCCCCGCTTCGCAGCCTTAGAAAGCGCGTCACCATGCCCGCCGCCAGCGGCAGCACCACGAAGATGGCGACCGACAGCACCAGCGTGTCCCACGGCACGAACAGGTCTGTCACACCCAGCAGCAAGCCGGCAAGCGGCGCAAACGCAAAGACCAGAATCAGGTCGTTCACGGTCACCTGGACCAGCGTGTAAGCCGGGTCGCCCTTGGTCAGGTTGCTCCAGACAAACACCATCGCCGTGCATGGCGCCACGCCCAGCAGGATCATGCCCGCGATGTAGTGGGCGGCGTCTTGCGCCGGCACGAAGGGTGCAAAGATGTACTTGAAAAACAGGATCGCCAGGGCAGCCATCGTGAAGGGTTTGATCAGCCAGTTGATCACCAGCGTCAGGACCAACCCCTTGGGCCGCTGCCCCACCTTGGCGATGGCGCGGGGCACGACCTTGAGCATCATCGGGTAGATCATCACCCAGATCAGCGCAGCCACAACCAGGTTGACGCGGGCGAACTCAAGCCGCGAGATGTGCTGCACCATGCTCGGCGCCGCCGTGCCAAGGCCCACGCCGGCGCCGATCGCAAGCGCAACCCACAGAGACAGATATTTTTCGAATCGTCCCACGACAAGCCCCGCTGTCGGTCTGGAAAGCGCAAAGCCGGGGCGCGCGAGGCACCCCGGCTTGGCAGACTGAGATCAGCAGCAGCCCTGCTTGGCGGCCTGTGCCTTGGCTTTCTCGGCCGGTGTGCAGCAAGGTGACGCAGCGGAGCTTTCCGTCGCAGCCTCGGATTGGGCAGGAGCGCAGCACTCGCCTTCTTTGGCAGCCCGCTGCTGCCCGTGCATGGTTTCGGCTTCTTCACTGCGAACCCAGAACTCCCACTCGTTGCCGTCCGGGTCCTGGGCCCAGAACTTGTCGGCGACGGCGTAGCAGCAGGTGACCTGGTCCTGGATACGCAGCTCCATGCCGGCTTTCTGGGCTCGGCCACGCCATTCCTTGAGCTCGGCGTTGTCGAACAGCTCGACGCCGAAGTGGCGTACGCTGCTCGGTTCCTGCACCGCGTGCGGCGCATGCACAAGCGCCAGGTGCAGGGCCGGTGTGTCGAGGCGCCAATTGGCGTAGTCTGGCTTTTCCTTGCTGGGGGCCGTGCCGAACAGCCGGGAGTAGAAGGCCGTGCTGGCGGCAAGGTTTCTGACGGGGACACTGATGTGGATGCGGGTTTTCATGGGATTCCTCATTTCGCCGCGTGAGCCAGTGACTTTGCGGCGGCGGGAGAGCAATTGCTGCCCGGCGCGCAACACCAGCTGACGAAGCCGGTTTCGAGCTGTTGTGTCAGCTCAGGGGTAAGCAGTTTTTTCAAAGTCGAACGGAGCAGTTTGATACGGTCGTCCGAATCACCGGCCAGTTTGTAGTAAGACCAGACGCCTTCTCGGCGGTCGGTGACGAGCCCCGCGTGCAGCAGGTACCGCAGGTGGCGAGAGGTCTTGCTTTGGCTGGCGCCAATCACGTGCTCAAGATCGCAGACGCACAGTTCGCCGTAGCGGATCAACAGGGCAACCAGCTTGAGCCGGGTTTCGTCGCCGAGTGCCTTGAAGATGTTGGCAAGCTCATCCATGGCATGAATATAACCGCATAAGCGGTTATCTGCATTCCTAAAAGCCAGGAATTCTTGCCCCGCTTGCCCGCATCCTGCTGACCATAAGAAGGCACAAGGCAGCCACAGAGGTCACGGATGAACTCGGAGAACTGCAAGAGAAAAAGCAGGACAGGCAGTGCGCGGGATTCAGCCCTTCCCATCCTGCCAGCCCTGTCGCCTCGCAGTTCGCCGGGAGCATCCGGGGGCTCCGTGGCCAAAGGCTTTTTCGCCGTGGTCATCGGTCTGGCCTTTGCGCTTCAACCCCGCAAACCGCCTCTGCCGCACCGGAAAAGGGACTGTCTCTTTGGCTCTCCGCGTATAAGCTCAAAGCCGCCTGTCTGATATTCTGGCGGTTGAGGACCACCATGAAGAAGTCTGCGATGAAGTCCGCAATTCTGCTTGCTCTGTGCCTGCTTGCCGCCTGCTCGCGCACCGACGCGCCGCCGCCAGCCCCAGCCCCAATCCCGGCCGCTGTACGCACCGGCTTGGATGAGGTCCTGGTACAGAAAGAAGGCGACAACGCCGGCCCGGCCAGCAAAGCCACCCGCGAGGGCCTGCTCAAAGAACTCAACGGGCTGCTGGATCGACTGGAGGCAGCCAAGACCCTGCCCGAATCCTTCCGCATCGTCGAAAACATTGAAGACCTGGGCAAGACCATCGCGCCGGAGTTGCAGGCCCGGGTGCCCAAATTGCCGGTGGTCCCCCGCATCGCCGGCTATCGCGCCGCCTGGACACTCGGCAGCCTCGACAACGGTGGATGGGACTTTGGCGTCAAGGGCCTGCTGTCGATCGTTGTGGCCGAGGGTGCTGCCGCCGACCGGATTGCCGCGGCAGAAGTGCTGGGCGCCGTCGCCAGCACGCGCCACGAAGAACTGTTGCGCAAGGCCGTCACCGAGCAGGTGTACGAGCCCGAAGTGCGCGCGCCGCTGGCGATTGCCCTGTGGCGCAGTTCGCGCGATACCAACGCGACCAAGGTGCTGCGCGAGATGCTGGCCAGTGAAAGCGACAGCTTCAAGATCATCGCGGCACTGGCGCTTGGCGAAATCAACCAGATCAACGCCGACAGCAAGCCGATCCTTGAGATGCTTGCCGATGAACCCACCCTGCGCGGTCGCGTTGCGCAGAGGGCGCTCGACTATGAGCGCGCGCTGAAACGCTTCGAAGCCGTGCTTGAGGGCACCCACCCCGGCATGGAAAAGGTCGAGAAGATCGACACCCGACTCCTCGACAACCTCGAGCGCATGATCAAGGAGCGCTACATTTACCCCGATGCGGTTTCCGGCCGCAAGCTGCTGTATGCCGCTGCCAATCGCATGCTTGAGGGCCTTGACCCGTATACGTGCCTTCTCGAGGACAATCAGCTGCGCGATGCAGGCGAGATTCGCCGCTTCGCCGCGCCTACACTTGGACTGATGCTGGGCAGCGCCCGGGCCGCTGAAGGCCGTCAGGTGCGCCTGACTCGCGTACTCAGCGTAAAACCGGGCAGCCCCGCTGAGCGTGCCGGCATTCGCGCCGGCGACCGCATTTATCGGGTTGTGCGCGGCGCGACGCCTGCCGACGTGCACAAGTTGCGCATTGATTCCAGCACGCTCCCCGACGATGCGGAGCCTTTCCAGCTTCTGCCGCTGGATGACGCCATCACGCAGTTCCAAGGTGCCGTCGGCACTTCGCTGGGCCTGAACATCTTCCGCGATGGCTGGCTGTTGTCGCGCTGGGTACACGTCACGCATCAGGCACCCGAGTACGAGGCCGTTACGCAGGAAATGCTGCCCGGCGGCATCGGCATGGTGCACGTGGTTGAACTGAATGCCGCGTCGCCCGCCCGTGTCAAGGAAGCCGTGGCAAGCCTGCGCAACGCCAAGGCCAAGGCCTTGATTTTGGACCTGCGCAATTGCGCGGGCGGCAGCGTCGAAGCCGCGGCCCAGGTAGCGAGTCTTTTCCTGGCCAAAGACATGCTGGTCACCTTCAGCATGGGCCGCAGCACCGAGCTTGCGCCCAAGACTGAGTACCGCACCAGCGCCGCCGAGCCTGACACGGCAACGCCGCTGGTGGTGCTGGTCAACGGCGGCACCGCCGACGCCGGCGAGGTGCTGGCCGGTGCATTGCGCGAGCACAAGCGAGCACGCATCGCCGGCACGCGCACCTTCGGCCGCGCCATCGTGCAGGAGCTGATTCCGCTGAACGGCAAAGAGCTTGACGACGACGGCAAGACGGCCGCGCTGCTGTTGACCGTTGGGCGCTTTCACGGCCCCGTCAGCGCCGTGGCCTGGTATGACCGAGGCGTTGAGCCCGATGCAGAGCTGCACCCGCGGCTGTTCGAGGGCTGGATTTACGACCAGTTTGAGCAAGCGATCGAAAGCAATGAGTTCGGCGCATATCTGGCCAAGCTGCTCTCTGACACCGACGGCGACCAGTTGAAGAAGCTGGCCATGGGCGACAACCGCAACCTCGCCGCCTGGCCCGGCCTGGATGACATCTACGCCACGCTGAAGCTGCAGATCGAAAAGGAAGAGCTGCGCTATCTCGTGCGCCGCGAAGTACGCGCGCGGCTTGCCGAAAAGGGCGTAGATATCGGCGTTGATCTGCAGGAAGACAGCATGTTCACCGGTGCGGTAAAAGAGGCCGCCAAGCTGGCGGGCATCGACCTGAGCGCGATTCCGGAATACGCGATGATCAGCAAGTAGGCCCGCATGTGCCGGCGATGTTCCCGCCGACCAGCGCGCACAGGCCAAAACCGACGGCATTCAGCGTTCCGTGCCAGGGAATCATTCCAGCAATGCTGAGCGCAGGCACGCCACGCCCCGTGCGGCCAGCAAGCGGCATCGAAATCCCGCCGATGGGGTAGCACGGGCGTCCTTGCCCGCGTCACGCAGTGAGGAATCTGCGGCAGTGCAGTCCAGGTACGAGGCGCACGTGCTGAGATCCAACGAACTGATTCGCAAGACATGCGTAGAAACGCTCTTTCGGGGGTAGAACGGCATCCCCGGCTGCGCAGGCCGTGGGCGGGTGCTTACGCTACGAACTGCATGCGGGCGGGACACCCACACCACGCATGGCAACCCCGCATGCGGGCGCTGTGGCGATGTGAGTGGCCTTGCCTGCCGGAGTCCTCACGGCGCCCGTGTCAGCCATCTTCGTATGAAGGCTGGAGCGGCCGCGAGTTTTTCCGGGTTGTCCGGCGGCAGCGCCGCGCTGCTTTTCGTGCACCAGAACAGCTTGGCCCCGGGCAACTCCATGAGGTCCAGCAACGCCGCGCCTGACTTCGCAGCGTAAGTCGTATCCAGCGGCGGCGCCGAAAGCTCGCGGAACTTCGCTGCTGCAAGCAGCCCGGCCCTGGTAATACGCGCATAGCCCCAGCCGAAGTACCGGGTGTGCAGGCGCAACCAGCCTGGGTCTATCTCAACCGTCGGCCCGCCACGCGCAGCAATCTCGCGGGCGGTGGCGCGGGCCAGGCGCAGAACCATGTCGCGCGACGTGATTGGCCACGGTGTCACGCGCACGGCATGCACGACCGGCAGCGGCCACGGCCATGCCTCCACTTTGCGCGCCAGTGCCAGCCCGGCAAGCAAGCCGGCGGTGGTACAGGTGCTGCCAACGGCAAGCACGATGTGCGCCGGCGGCGGCATCATTTCCGCCTGCACCTGCTCAGCCAGTTCCAGTGCGGCGCCGACGTGACCCAGCGCGCCCAAGGGCACCGCGCCGCCGGGGGTAATCAGGTATTCGGTTGGGTGGGCGCGACTTCGCATCCACCAATGGGCGGGAAAAGTGGCAATGCTGCGCAGAGCGACCAAACGGTCGCCGTGGCTGATAATGGCGCGCAGATTTTCGGCGGCTGTGGGCGTGGCGCGCTGCGGGAACAGCACAGTGCCGGTGGCCACGTGCAGTTGCCGCGCATGCAGGATCAACGCAAGCGCCTGGTTGCTGCCGTATGCGCCCAGGGTCCAGACGCGCTCTGCCTTGCGTGCCAGTGCGTCTGCGACCAGCGTTTCAAGCGTGCGCAGCTTGTTGCCGCCGTAAAGGCCTGAGCTGGCGTCTTCCCGCTTCAGCCATACGTCGCCCAGCGCGGACAGGGGCTCAACCGCAGTGGGATAGTCGCCCAGGCGAACATGGGGCACATCCATGTTGGGCAGAGTGCGCAGCAGCGCAAAATCGGGGGGCGGGGCAACGCAGGCTTCGTTGCTGGCTTGGTTCACCAGCCCATCATGCCAATCATCCAGACAAGCGCACCGCACAGGGCCGGCACGCCAAGCCACGACGCCAGCAGGTAGTTCGGCGCCATGTTCGCCTGGGTGGTTGCCCGCACCGGCACCTTCAAGCCGCGGCGCATCAGGCACGCCAGCGGCTCCGCCCGAAACCCGACCAGCGACCCCGCAGGCGGAAGGTTCAACACCAGTTCGTCGCCGGGGCGCCGCACAGTACCGCCGCGCGCAACACGCGGCGCGCGGGCCACGAAGTAGCCGTGAAAGGTGTCAAAGTCGGCCGAGTCGGCCGGCATGTCGAGGAAGCAGTACGCCATAAGTGACCTCATCCCCAGTTTCCCACATAGATTCCCCGCCGCCAAATGGAATTCAGGTTGGAACATGAACAGTGTTCAGCCCTTACAAGATTGTCGCTATCATGGGTCGTCCTATGGGCAGAAACGAGGGCGTGATGTCGGCGGAATTGACACTCCTGTTTCTTGAAAAACGCGTAGAGGCTTCGCGCCTTTGTGCATCGATCACCGAGCCGTTTGCCACAGGCAGCGAGCCGGTAAAACCGCAGCAACTTGCCGACGACTATGAGCAGGTGTGCCAGGAGCTTGAGGGCACGTATGAGGACCTCAAGAAGCTCAACGACAGCCTGCTGAAAGACAAGACACTCGAGGCCGGCGATATCCGCCACATCCGCGGACGCATTGCCACGGCTGTTACCGAGGTGGCGCGCGCCGCACAGGACATGGCGGCGCAGATCAGGTTCTTTGAAGCGATGAACCCCAACGATGCGGCCACGACCAAACCCGCGCTGGATCACTTTGACCGCATCGACAAGTCCACGCGCGAGTTCACGGTACCCGACGAGCCCGAAGAAGGCGCCGAGCTGGCACCCGCCGACGACACCGGCTTGTCCCACGAAGAAGATGTCGACCCGATGATGATGTAGGCGGCACGACCTATGACGCCAAATCCCATAATCCAGGCAGTGCTTCCGTGCGATGGTGCGTGGAAAGTGGGCGAAAAATGGACACCGCAGGCAGAATCGTGAAGCTGGAATAAAGACAATAAAGATCCATGTATCTGAAGAGATCGAAGCGCCGGCATTGAGCGTTCATGTTGCAGTAACGGCCACGTCCAACCCCGCGCGCGACGTTCTTTCAGCGGCACAGCGCGCTGCAATACGGGTTAAGGCTGAGCGGCTTCTGCGCGAGAGAAACAACGCGCGCTTTCGCGCGCTGAGCGAGAGGGAAGGGTCGGAATCCGACCAGTCGTCACCACGCCTGTATCACCGAGAGGCTCTGAACCAGGACTGACACCTGCAATGGCACGACTTCGTAAGGGCGACGTAGTCTGGTTCAGCTTTCCCCGCGTTGTTCCGCCAGGAGCCGACGTTGCCACCAAGACCGAAGATTTGCGCCCTGCACTGGTTCTGCAAGCCAGCGGTGTAAACGTACTCGTCGGCATGCTCACCACCAAGGACTACACCGACCAAGGTGCGCTGAAACTTGCCCCTGCCGACTATGCGGCTGGGGGATCCGACGAAGTCAGCTTCTTCCGCCCTGATCGCCACTGGACAGATCATGAGGATTGGGCGGAAAGCTGGGTTGGCGTCTGCAAAGCCAGAAACTGACGCAGTGCTATGACGCGATCGATCGCTTTCTGCGCTCGTGACTTTCCGACACGTATCCACATCGCCCGCGCCGGTGCCCGGGGTGCTATGTTCGCGCCATGGCCAACTACTTCTCTCGTGCGAAAATCTATGTCGTCGGCCGGCAGGTGATGCCCCCCGACGAGGTGCAGCGCTTCCTGGATGACGAAGGCGCGCTCTGGCAGACCGACACTGAAAACCCCGCCCAGCGCATCCCCGAGCTGGCGGGCCGCATCTGCTACATGAGCTTCGGCGACAAGCAGGGCCGTAAGGATAACGCCAGCTATCTCGGCCACATCCTGCAGGTCGGCCACGGCAGCGTGCTTGAGCACACCGTCTTCAGCCTCGTGTTCACCGGCATCTCCCGCAGCCTGACCCACGAGCTGATTCGCCATCGCGCCGGATTCGGTTACAGCCAGCTTTCACAGCGCTACGTCGATGAGTCGGAAGCCAATTTCATCGTGCCGCCGGCGCTGCAGGGTGATGCCGCACTGGAAGCAAAGTTGCGCGAGTTCTGCAACGTCAGTCTGAAAGTCTACGGCGAGTTGACAGACGCTTTGGCCGAGAAATATGCGACGCCGCAAGGGCTGGTCGACTTCGCCCTGCGGGAAGAGATGCTCACTGAGGGGGAAACCGGAAAGTTTTCGCTCAGTGAGCCCGTCGCGGGGCGCAACGGCTTGAGCGTTGACGCGTGGCGCAAGCTTGTCGCCGACGATGCCGATGCCGCCAAGGCCTTCAAGAAGCTGACGGTGCGCGCCCGCCGCAAGGCGGCCCGCGAAGCCGCCCGCGCCGTGCTGCCCAATGCCACCGAGACCAAGATCTTCGTGACCGGCAATGCTCGCGCCTGGCGCCACTTCATTGAGCTGCGCGGCGACATTCACGCCGAGGCTGAGATTCGCGCGCTGGCCTGCGACGTCTGCCGTCTGCTGTTGAAAGAGGCGCCGAATCTGTTTGGCGATTACGAAGTGGTCAAGCTCGGCGACGGCAGCGAACGCACACGCACCAAGCACCGCAAGGTCTGAGCGTGAAAACACGATTTGGGCCTGCACATCGCCATGGCGAAAGTAATAATGAATGGCAGGCCGCGCCGCCGGCGCGAAACAGGAGACCGGACCATCGACACCCTTGAAGCCGCGCGCATTGCCTACGCTGCTTGCGCCGAAAAGCGAGCCACCGATATCCGCATCCTCGAAGTCCAGGGGCTCACGATTGTTGCCGACTATTTCGTCATCTGCACCGCCAGCAGTTCGGTGAATGCCAAAGCCATCGCCGACGAAGTGCGCGACCAGTTGAAGCTGCGCGGCAAACGCACGCCTATCGGTGTTGAAGGCCGCGAAAGCGGCTGGTGGGTTCTGGTGGACTTCGGCGACCTGATTGTCCACGTCTTCCAGGCCGACGCCCGCGAATACTACGGCATCGACGAAACCTGGGCCGACGCCCGCGTAGTCGAGCAGTCCGAGGCCGCATAGGCCGCCCCTAAACCCCGTATTTCGCCCAGAATGCGCACTTTTGCTGAAGTGTTTCATGCCTATTTGACGTTTAAGGTAATGCAGGTGGAGACGAATGTGGCGTCCGACTTGAACATCTCGCACCACGACGTAGTCCGCGCCCTGCGGATTTACTGGCGCCATGCCTGGCCCGCTGGATCCGGCATCTGCCCCGTGCTGCCGGACTGGTCTGACCTTTCACTACCCGAAGTTCTCACGCGCTTTGCTGATGAAACCGGCCGCACGGCACATGCCTGCCGCCGGTTTGTGCTTCGGCTCGGGAACTATCGGTATCCGCACATGAAGTTCGCCATTGAGCAGTGCGTCTACGGCGGCGGCTTTTACTTTCTGGCCGACTGTCACGACGACGCGGGCTCGCCCCGCGCAGACGACAGCGGCCAATGGCAGGTTTTGCGCGCGCGCAACTTCGAGATCAAACTGGCGATTGAGGCAGCATGGGAAGGTTCCGCATTGCCCACCTTCCGCACCACCAGCGAAGCCGCCACCGGCGCTTTCAAGCGGCCCGGCGCCGACCACCGCCGCATCCTGATCGTTGATGATGAGCCGGCCAACGCCGCGCTGACCGACGCCATGCTGCGCGCGGAGGGCTTCGGCACGGAAACCGCCGCCAGCGGCGCCGACGCGCTTGACCGCGTAAATGAACAACGTCCGGACCTTGTGGTTTCAGACTACGAGATGCCCGGCTTGACGGGCCGCGATGTCGCGCAGCGCCTCAAGGCCGACAAGTACACGCGCCAGATCCCGGTGTTGATCTGTACCTATGCCGACGTTTCGGAGGCCGACTTGCGACCCGCCGACGCACTGTTGCGCCGTCCCTTTTCTCGCGAGGACTTGAGCGCCGTCGTCGGGCGCCTGCTGCGCCGGAGGGTTTCATGAGCGAGCCGCCCGTGCGCATTTCCCGCCCGCTGCGATACACGATTATCTGCGCCGGATGCCGCGGCGAAGTCGAGATCTGCCCCGATGAGCTGGATGAAAGGCTCGCGGTCTGCCCCAAGTGCAACCTGCCCAACCGCACCCCGGTGTTCGCGCTGCTGTCAGGCCGCAGGCGCGCAACAATCGACGAGACCGGGCAAGACGACCTCAAGGAATAGGTGCCGCGCTGCCGACAGGAACTACTGAGGCGGCGCCATGCATCACCCCAACCACGCGCGATTCCGGACCAGCAGCACCCGCCTGCCAGGGCTGCCCGGCGGGCTGCGACTTGTCCCCCTTGCCGCGATCCTGGGCGGCCTGTGCCTGGCCGCGCTGGCGCCGCTGCGCGCCCTTGAGGGTGACGCCGACGCCAAGCGCTGGGCCCGCCGTGCGCTGCTGGATGAAACCACGCGCAAGCACATGAATGTGGAAGTTGGCGAAGTTGAGCCGCTGACGCTGGCGCTATGCGCAAAGGGCGACTTCGGCGCCGCCGACGAGCAGGCGGTGGTACTTCGTCGCGATGCCGCAACAGCCGTCGTGATCATGCGCGGTACCACGCCGCTGGGGCGTTGCACGTTCAGCACCACGGGCGCGCTGGTGCTTGCCACACGGAAGCTCGCGGGCCATAGCTGGGTGCTGCTGGATGAAACAAGCGAGCTGGCGGGCGCGTCTTCAACGCTGCGGCGGCTGATCAGCCTGTGCGATGGCCAGCTTTCGATACGCCAGAGCTGGGTACACGCGGCCACAGTGAAAATCGGCAAACGCTTTGTCCGCGAACAAACCAGCGACTTGCGCGAACAGAGCGACAGCCTGCTGCTTACCACGCGCATCGTTGACCGCCTCGATGGCAAGGCCATGGCAGACTGCGAGTCCGAGACCGTTCTCAAGTTGACCCCGCAACCCGACGGCAGCTTGCGCGCGGAAGTGGACAGTGACAAGCCCGTGCCGGTGGCAGTTCGCCTGCGCCTCGCCCGCCACCTTGAGCGCGAAGGGCTTGAAGAAGCCGCCTTGCTGCTGGCCCGCGAAGCCCGGCAGCAGAGTACAAGGCTGCCCGCAGAGGATGCCCGCCGCCTCGATGCAGCCGGGCTGGTTGCAAGGCTTGAAGCCCGGGTCGTGCCCGCCGACAAGCCGGTACAGATCACTCCACGATAGCGGCGTTGCACCTTGTGCCGCTTGCCGCTAAACCGCACACATGGCTGTCCTGCTGAAACTCAAGCGACTTGCTCATGCGGACGGGCTGCCGCTGCCCGCGTATCAGTCCGAACACGCTGCCGGTGCTGACGTACACGCCGCGATCGAAGCACCGGTACTGCTGACGCCGGGGCAGCGCGCGCTGGTGCCGACCGGTTTCTGCTATGAGATCCCGCCCGGGCACGAGATGCAGGTACGCCCGCGCAGCGGTCTGGCTGCCAAGCATGGCGTCACCGTGCTGAACGCGCCGGGCACGATTGACGCTGACTATCGCGGTGAACTGAAGGTGCTGCTGATCAACATCGGTGCTGAGCCCTTTGAGATCAAGCGTGCCGAGCGCATCGCACAGGTCGTCATTGCCCCGGTCAGCCATGCGACCTTCCGCGAGGCAGATGAACTCTCCGATACCCTTCGCGGCAGCGGCGGTTTCGGCTCGACGGGCAAGTAAGCCGCGTTCAATCCCACAATCCGGTTGAGTAATAACGCTCGCCAGTGTCGGCAAACACCGTTACGATCTTCGCGCCCGGCTCATTCTCAGCCAGTCTGCGGGCAGCCGCCAGGTTTGCGCCGCTGCTTTGCCCCACGAACAGCCCGTTACGCGCGAGCAGCCGGCTTGCCTCAAAGGCTTCATCCACGGTGATCTCGATGCACCGGTCCACGAGATGCGCGTGGAAATTCTTCGGCTTGATGCTGCCGGGGGCCCTGAGCGGCTTCAGGCCTTCGATGCCAGGGAACTCCTCAGGTTGCACCAGCACAATCTGGATGGCGCGATTGTGTTCTTTCAGGCGCTTGCCAATGCCTGTCAACGTGCCGCCGGTGCCGACGCCGGAAATGAAGTGCGTGACTTCGCCAGCTTGCGCAATGATCTCGGCGCCGGTGCCGAAGTAGTGCGCTTCCCAGTTTGCGCGGTTGCTGTACTGGTCGATCAGGAAGTACTTGTCCGGCACGATGTGGGCCAGGTCGTGGGCCTTTCGCATGGCCTCGTCGTAGCCCAGTAGCGGGTCGGTCAGGATGACTTCCGCGCCGTGGGCCTTGATGCGGCGCAGGCGCTCGAGGCTTGCGTTGCCCGGAATCACCAGGGTTACCGGGATACCGAATGCGGCCCCGATCATCGCGTACGCGATGCCGCTGTTGCCGCTCGTTGAGTCCAGCACGCGGCGGTCACCCAGCGTGTCCTGCTCAAGCACTTTTGCCAGCATGCTCAGCACCGGGCGGTCCTTGATGCTGCCACCCGGATTGACCCATTCCGCTTTGGCCTTGATCGAAAGCTGCGGGAACAGGTTCTCATAGACGTTGACCTCAAGCAGCGGCGTGTTGCCGATCAGTTGCAATGCCGGTACGCGGCGTTTGAGTTCGGTCAGGGATGTAAGCGTCGTCGTCATGGCTGGTTCTCTTCAGGAGCGCAGGCTTCCCACCTGCCCGGGGCGCGGACGTCTTGTCCGCGCAATGCCGTGGGCGAGCCGCCCACGGCAGGTGCAGGCCGGTGGCCTGCGCTCCCTTAACATCGCAGCTCTTCCGGCCTGAAGGCGCCGTCACCCAGTTCGTATGAGTGAAAGTCGCCGGGCTGGCCCCGGTTCACGGCAACGATGATGTAGCTGTAGCCCTCCCACGCGGCAGTGAGGTCGGTCTCGCTGGGCAGCGCCGGGTGGTCTGGGTGCGAGTGATAAATGCCGACGATGTCCAACCCGCGCGCCCGCGCTTCACGGTCGATGCGCATGTAGTCTTTCGGGTCCAGGTCAAAGCGGTCGTGGGCGCGCTGCGTGTTCAGGTTTCCGGCGCGTGCCGATTCGACAGCGACACGCCCGTCGGCTTCAACGCGACCGACCAGCACGCCGCAGCATTCGTGCGGGTACGCTTCAACGGCGTGAGCTTCAATCGAGGCCTTGATGGCCCGGGTTATCGTCAACATGGGATTGGTCCGAACAGTCAAACAACGTTGGTCGCACGGCAGGCAGCCGGGTTATCGACAACAACAGTTGCTCGGACACATGAACATGGCCGGGAGGATATGCCGCCCGGCCATGCTGTCAACCAGGCTTCCGCCGCCACTTGCCGTTGACCAGCAGCTCGAAGGGCCTGTAGCGCTGCTTGTAGTCCATCGTGCTGCAGCCGTTGACCCAGTACCCAAGGTAATAGTGAGGGATCTTCTTGCGGCGACACAGCTCGATCTCGCTCAGTACGCTGAACACGCCGATGCTGCGTTTGGCCTCTGCGGGCTCAAAGAAGTGGTACACGCTGCTCATGCTGCGGCGGCTGATGTCGCAGATGCTCACGCCCAGCAGACGCCCCTGCGGGTCACGATACTCAACCTCAATGCTGGCAACGCAGCTTGAGTACAGGAATTCGCGCAGGCTGTTCTCATCAGCGCCCTGCGGGCTCTTGTCGTGCTGGGCCGCAAGGTAGCGCGTGTAGACATCGTGCTTCTCCGGCGTGAGGTCGGGCTCGCCGACCGACATCTGCACGTCTGCGTTACGGCGCAGCACGCGACGCTGGCTCCTGGTCGGACTGTAGTCGGCGACGGGCACACGGATCGGTACGCACATGCGGCAACCCTGGCAGCGCGTACGGTACAGGATGTTACCGCTGCGCCGGATGCCGCGGTCCATCAGCTCGTGGTAAGCAGCCGGACTGACCTGCCACGCCAGCCAGGCTTCTTCGGTGGCTTGCCGGTCAGGCAGGTAGCTGCACTCGTGCGAATGCAGACCCAAGGGCACCGAGTGCGGGCCGATCAGGGTAGCAACGCTGACGTTAAGGGTGCCCATGCGCTAATAAGGTAACCTGTTTAGGGCTGCTGATTGAGGGGGTTTCCGGCGGTCCCGTCGCACTCAACCCACCACGGCGCGCTTGATTCTGCTTCGCGCTAGCATCACCACCCGCGCGCATGCCTCGGCGTCACTCAGGGCATCGTGATGGTTCAGCGGAATGCTCAGCACGCGCGCGACATTTCCCAGATGGGCCGGAAAAATCCCCAGTGTACGCCGCGCCTGGCGCACCGTGCATACCCACGGCAGCACCGGGGCTTCCAGCCCGGCGGCTTCGCAACACGATTCCAGTACTGCGCGGTCAAACCCCGCGTTGTGCGCCGCCAGAAACGTCGCGCCATCCAGCACTTCTCTCAGCAGCAGCCACGCCCGGCCGAACACGGGTTTGTCGGCAACTTCATCCAGCGTGATGCCGTGAATGTGTGTGAAAAACATCTGGTCGCGCGGCGGCCTGAGCAATTGGCGCACGCGCCGCACCACGCGCCCGCGCTCTACCCGGACCATGCCGATAGCACAGGCTGAGTCAGGGCCGTGGTCGGCGGTCTCAAAATCGATCGCGACGAAGGTGCCGGGCACGGGGTCAATGAAGGCGCGGCTCATGGTTGCATTGTACCCGGCGGCGCGACATCCCGCATTTGGGGGCGTTGCCTACTGCATCCGTGCCATCAGCGAATGCACGGCCTCGTTCGCGCCTCGAATGCAGTCTGGAATGCCGACGCCGTCGAAGGCGTTGCCGCAGATCGCCACGCGCGCATGCCGGGCGGCGAGTTCGCGAATCCGGGTCACGCGATCAAGGTGGCCCACGTGGTACTGCGCCATCGCGCCCATGTGGGCCGCGGCGATTGAGAACTTCGGTTCGCCCTTCACACCAATCAGGTCGCGCAGTTCGGCCAGTGCCATGGCGGTCAACTCTTCCGGCGGCAACTTCGCCACTTCGGGTGCTGTGCCGCCGCCCATGAACACTCGCACCACTGCCAGCCCTTCCGGCGCGCGGCCCTCAAACTTCACGCTGCTGAAACTGAATGCCACGATGCGGCGGTTCTCGATCGCCGGGATCACGGCGCCGATGCCGTCCATGGCATGGCCGATCTGCGCGCGCTCAAAGATAAAGTTCACGACTGCCGCACCCGCGTATTCAATGCGCGCCAGCGCGCCCGCCAACGCCGGGTCGGTGCCCGAAAGCAGCCCCGCTGCCTTGTGCGCCGGCAGCGCCACCACCGCAGCATCCACCTGCACCGGGCCATCCGGCAGTGCCAGCGACACGGCGCGTTCCGTCGCGTTCAAGGTCAGTACCGGCGTATTGCGTTGCAGGCAGCCCGGCGGCAGCGCGGCTTCGAGCGCACTGGTCAGCGTGCCCAGGCCCTGTTTCAGCGTGACGAACATGCCGTAGCGGGGGCCGGCGGCTTTGGCGTCAATCTTCTCGCCGGAAGACCCGGGGCGGCCCTTGGCGCGCAGGGCCGCAATCACGCTGCCGTACTCCTGCTCCATGGCGATGAACTGCGGAAACGTGGCCTTGAGGCTCAGCTTCTCGGGGTCTGCTGTGTAGATGCCGGCAATCATCGGTTGCGCGATGCGCTGCAAGGCTTCCACGCCAAATCGGCGTCGCACGAAGCCGGCCAGCGATTCCTCGGCGCCGCCCCACCTGCGCGGGCAGACCAGCTCATAGGCCATGCGCAGCTTGCCCCGCGCACTGAGAATCGGCGTCTTGAGCAGCGCACCCAGCGACATCGGGCTGATCAGGAAGAACCCTTCCGGCAGGCGCTTGAGTGTGCCCTTGTGCAGGATGAAGCTGCGACGCACGCCTTGCCGCGTGCCGATCAGTTCGCCCTCAAGGCCCAGTTCGCGCACCAGCTCAATGCCCGCGGGCTTGTTGCCCGCCCAGCAGTCAGGACCGGTTTCAAGCAGGCAGCCGTGCTCGTGCAGCGTGCGAATGACGCCGCCGGCATGGTCGCCCGCCTCAAACAGCGTTACGCGCGCACCGGCCCTGGAAAGCCGATACGCCGCAGTCAAACCGCTGATGCCCGCACCGATGACAGCTACGTGCGCCATGTCGTGGGTATAACGCCGCAAGCGGCGCCGCGCCAATCAATGATGAGGCGGCGACGGGTCGAGTGGTCAGCCCCGGTCTCAGGCCGCAGCAGGCAGTCGAATGCTGTCGGGAAAGTCATCTTCCACCACCAGCAATGCCGGCAGGCGGATGCTGTCCGGAAAGTCTTGCTCAACGATGATCAGCGTGCCCTCAATCTCCGGGTCAACGTTGTCGGCGTACTCGACCAGTATATCGCGCAGGCCATACAGCGTGAACGTGCTCCAGACATGGCTTGTCGGTTGAATCAGGCGCAATGCAGTCCCGCGGGCAATGCAGGCCTGCGCAAACTCGACCAGCACCGCAAGCGCACAGCCATCCATGAAGCGAACCCTGGAAAGGTCCACCGAAAGCACGCGGTGCCTGTCAGCCAGCAGCCGGAACAGCCGTTTGCGCAGCAGTGCGGCGCCCTGCAAGCACAGGCGCCCGGCAACCTCGGCGCGGGGGTTGGCAGGAACCGGCGACGCGCTGGATGGCGGCTCGGTCTCCGCGATCAGCTTGCGGATGCGGGTGGTAATGCGCTTGATGGCTGCAACCGGCATGAAGCCTCCGGCAAGCCTCATCGGCGTGACATGTGTGCGGGCTTGAGGAAAGGGTGGAATTTCAGGTGTTTGTCAGGTTTCGCGTGTTCGCGAGGCCAAATCTCACGGTTTGAAGAACCGCGAACCCCGGCACTGAAAAATGGCCAAAAGAGACGCACACATGACTTGGGGCGTGGTATGTTACCCGCGTTGACAACCACAGCTTACGCCGACCCGTATGGAGTTGGTTTCCTTTAAGGGGGGGAATCTGGCTTCGGTGTCGGTACGCGCAGGCGGGCAGGATCGTGACTTCGATTTTTAAGGGGGATTGAAGTTATCTCTGTTCGCCTGCGCACCTAATCCCTTCGCCCGGCGCCCACAAGGCGCCGGGTGTGTTTTTTCGTGCGGGGGCCGGTGTCGGCAAGCCATCGCTGAGGCTCCAGCCACTGGCGCGGAACCCGCTGCGCCCGGTTGTGGAAAAACTCTCTGCTGCTATCATCCCGCCGCCAATTGACTTACCGGCGCGCCCGACGGGTGCGCCTTTATGCTGCTGCCAGAAGGAGTCTATGCGAGCAAAACGGCCACCCCCGGTTACCGCATTTCGCGGGCCGCAGACAGAACACCGGATCAATCGACGCATCCGCGTACCGCGTGTGCAGTTGATTGATCATGAAGGTACGAATCACGGGGAGCTGGCGACCGAAGATGCCCTGAAACTGGCCGAAGAAGCCGGTCTGGACCTCGTTGAGGTCAGCCCGACAGCGCGCCCGCCCGTGTGCAAGATCATGAACTACGGGCAGTATAAGTACTCGCTGAAGAAGCGGGCCAAGGGCAACAAGGCGCACCAGGCCAAGGTTAAGGGGATACGGCTTCACCCGAACACGGCCGAGCACGACGTGCAGGTAGCCTTGAAGAAAAGCATCGGGTTTCTGGAGCGGGGAGACAAGGTATTGATCCAGGTGTGGTTCAAAGGCCGTGAGATGGCGCACTCCGAGCGTGGCGACGAGATCCTGAAGCGCTTTATCGAGGAGCTGAAGGACCTGAGCAAGGTTGAATCGCCGATCCGCCGGGAAGGCAAGCGCATGCACCTGCTGCTGACGGCCATGACGCCGGAAGAGCGCAACGCCCGCAAGAAGCAGATTGAGAAAGACAAAGAAAAGGCCATGGAACTGCGCATCAAGCAGGCCAAAGAAGAAGCCGCCAAAAAAGCAGAGGCAGAGAAGGCCCAACAAAGCTAAAAGCTTCACCCCGCACTGGTCGCGGGAAACAGTGACCGGCGCCTGTTGCACGAGCAACGGGGCCAAACAGAGACGCGCACGGCGGTTCCAAGTCGAACCAGGTTCGCCCGGCGTGACGTCGAAAGGACAGAGCCATGCCGAAGATGAAGACCCACAAGGGCGCTTCCAAGCGCTTCAAGGTCACCAAGAAGGGCAAGATCAAGCACCATAACGCGGGTCGCTCACACTTGATGAGCACCAAGAGCCCCAAGCGCCGCCGCAACAAGCGCCGCACCCACCTGCTGAGCCCAACCCATGCGCGCAACGTCGCCAAGCTGATGGGCGTGCGCCGCAAGCCGCCGGCACCGACACCGCCGCAAAGCGAGATAAACAAGCAGGAAAGCTAGGCAACACGTTTTCCCCGCCGGTCTCAAGTCGAGTGTTTACTCGCCCGGCACAATCGGTACGCCAACCGGATTCAAGTCGGGCCAGGCCCGCCCGGAAAGCAACCAAGGAGAAGGTACATGGCACACGCAGTCAGCCGGGTTGCGCGCCACGCGCGCAAGAAGAAGTTCCGCAAACTTGCCAAGGGATACTGGGGCCGCCGCCGCACGACGTATCGGCAGGCCCGCGTCGCCGTTGAACGCGCATGGCGCTACGCGTGGTTTCATCGCATGGCACGCAAGCGCGACTTCCGCCGGCTCTGGATCACGCGCCTCAACGCCGCCGCGCGCTTGCACGGTGTGACTTACAGCCAGCTGATTCACCTGCTCGACAAAGCCGGCATCGAACTGAACCGCAAGAGCCTGAGCGAGCTGGCAATCCGCGACCCCAACGCGTTTGCCAAGGTCATGGAACAGGCCAAGTCGGCCAAGTAGCTGTCTCAATCGACGTCTAAGACAGGTCGCCCGCGCACATGCGCGGGCGATTCATGTTGGGCTGGGCAGGCGCGGGCTCTCAATCGTGGCGCAGGGCCTTCACCGGGTCGATGTGCGCCGCACGCCGGGCCGGAAAAATCGCCGCCAGCACGGCGGTGACTGCGCCCAGTGCCGGGCCCGCCAGTGAAAGCCACAGCGGCAGGACAAACACGCTGCCGTTATAGGGCACGGCTGCGCGCTCGGCGATCATGCTGCCGGCGATTGCATCACCGGGAATCATCGCGACCACGGCCACGAGCAGGCCCAGACTGCCGCCGATCAATCCGATCAGCGCGCTCTCCGTCAGGAAAACCGCCTGTACCTGCCAGTTGGTCGCGCCGACGGCTTTGAAAATGCCGATCTCGCGGGTGCGCTCAAGCACGCTGGTGATCATGGTGTTGACGATGCCGAGCGTGCTGACGACCAAGGCAATGCCGGTCAGAAACGCGATGATCACCGTGATGACGGTCAGCATTGTCTCGACCTGTTGCAGCACACTGGCGACACTGAAGGCCGTGAAACCCTTGTCGCGCAGGACTTGCTCAACGGCTGGCGCGTTCTCGGCATCGTCCACCAGCACCAGCGCGCGCGGGTATCCCAACTCGCGGTTTACGGCGCTGGCATTGAATAGATTGCGTGCGGTCTCCTGCGGCAGAAACACGTCGGTCTGGACCGCGTTGCCGTCTTCGATCACGTTGAACACGTCGCCGGGCAGCGCTTCGCGCAGCACGCCAACGATGGTGACCTGGCGCTCAACGGGCTTGCGGGCCTGGCTGGCGATCTGCCCGAACTGCTCGAGCAGTTTGGGAAGTACTTTCATCATCGCCTGGCGCTCTTCTTCGGTCAGGCTTTCCATGAACGCGCGCAGTTGCGGTGGCGCGCTGGCCATGGGGTCATCGTTGGGGTTCACGATACTGCGCAGCATGATCGTCTTGCCCAGCACCTGCTGGTAGTCCTGCCCGGTCAGCAGTCCCATCTTGTAAAGCATGTACTCATGCAGGATGACTTCATCGGCGTCAGGGCCGCTGAAGTAACGCCCGGCAATGACGCGCTCTGCATAGCGTTGCCGCGACACATCGACACCGCCGCTGAGGCTGCCTTCGGTCTTCCATGCGCCCGCATCGATCGCGTAGCGCTCAATGATCACGGGCGTGATGCTCTCGACGTGTTCAAGTTTCGAAAGCTCGGCAATCGTCGTGTCGTCGATCTCGTTCACCCGCCGCCCGCTCCACTGGCGAATCTGCCTGCGGTTGATCGCGGCCCGGCGCAGCCGCTCGCGCCGGTCTTCTTCCATCTCGCCGTCGATCTGGACCTCGGCGGGGTTGTTCGAAAGCTCAATGCCAAAGCCGCCGGTCAGCCCAATCTGGCGCAGATTGTCGCTGCCGCTGACGGTATCGGTGATTGCGCTGCTGAGGCCCTGCCCCAATGAAACGATCATGGTCAGCGCGAACACGCCGATCAGAACGCCCGCCATGGTCAGCAGGTTGCGCGACTTCTTGCGCAGCAGCCCTTCCAGCGCCAGTGCCAGGATGTTCATGCCGCCGCCCCCTCATGCACAAACTGGCCGTCGGCCATGCGCATGGTGCGGCTGGCATAGGTGGCCGCCAGGTCAGGATCATGGGTTACCATGACCAGCGTAGTCCCGCCCTCGTGGGTTTCGCGCAGAATTGCCATGATCTGCTCGCTCGTAGCCGTATCGAGGTTGCCCGTGGGCTCGTCGCAAAGCAGCATGCGCGGGTGATTCACTAGCGAGCGCGCTATCGCGACGCGCTGCTGCTCGCCGCCCGACATCTGGCTAGGCACATGGTTGGCGCGCTTGGACAACCCGACGCGTTCAAGCAGCTCTGCGGCCCGGCGCTTGCGTTCCAGGCGGCCAACGCCTTGAAACACCAGCGGCAGCGCCACGTTTTCCCAGGCGCGCAACGAGGTAACCAGGTTGAAGCTCTGGAAGATGAACCCGACGGTGGTTCGCCGGTAAAGGCTCAGCTCGGTCGCGTTCATGCCCGCCAGCTCGCGGCCGTCCACGACGATGCTGCCGCCGGTCGGCTGGTCCAGCCCGCCCAGCAGGTTCAGCAGCGTGCTCTTGCCGCTGCCCGACCGACCCAGCAGCGCCACGAAGTCGCCGCGCCCGACGGCCATGTCAACCTCGCGCAATGCGCTGACGGTTTCGCCGCCCAGATGATAGGTGCGTGAAAGCCGCGTCGCGGTGACCAGCGTTTCGTTCATGAACTCCGTTCCCTTCCGGACGTTCTTAGCATAGTCTCTTGGCTGCTGTTTGCTCACGCCCCGGGGAAACGCATGCGTATTGTTTCAATATTCCTGCTGATTGGCCTTCTGGTTGCCGGCTGTGGCGGCGGCGCAAACGCCGTGGCCGAGGCATCAGACAGCGACCTGCACGCGCGCGCCAAACCCGCCGAAGGAAACCTTTTGCGGATTCGTGACTCAGTTCTCAAGTACTATGCCGCCAAGAAGGCACCGCCACTCTCGGTCAGCGACCTGGAATCGTTTGGCGCATCCGAAAAGGACCTGATCCCCACCGAGGATTACGCCGACATCGGCTATGCTTTCTTTTCGCTGAAGTTTGACACAGCCGGCAAACTGGCGCGCGGCTGGTTTTTGGCCACGCCCAAGGGCAACAGCAACGCGCTGCAGGTGCGCATGAACGGTGTTACGGGCAAGTTTGAGCATCTGCCCAAGGGCGAGACGTGGCAAGCCGCAAACGATGACGAAGGCTGGGCCCCGGGCGAAGAGCCCAAGGAAAGTGACGGGGTCGAGGTAAAGTAAGGCCCAATTACTTCAGGCCCAATGGCTTGGGCAGCTCAACGGCTTTCTTTTCTACCCACCCGCCGCCTTCTTTGTACTTCACCTGCGGCACATACTTGTGATCGCGCTTGCGGATTACCTTCGCGCCCTTTATTGCGTCGTCTTTCTGCACCAGTGCCGCCAGCTCAATGCCGTAAATGACTTCGCCGAAGGCGCAGTATGGGCTCTGCTCCTTATCCCAGTCCGGCCAGTCCTTCAGGTTGATGAAAAACTCGGTGCTGGCGCTGTCGAGGTCGCTGGTGCGCGCCATGGCAATGGTGCCGCGGCTGTTGCCCAACCCGGCTGCCTTGTACTTGGGGTTGTCTACTGCCTCGTTGCGGATGCCGTAATCATAGCCCTCGCGCGACCCGGCCTGGGCAAATCCGCCCTGTATGATCCGCGCCCCCTGTGCTTTGTAGATCTCGGCGATGTCGGACGCGGTGCCCTCAATGCGGTAGAACTCGCACTCGCTGTTGAAGAAGCCTTCCTCAATCAGGTTGATCAGGTTGGCCACGGTGTTCGGGCAGGCGTCCTCGAACAGCTCGATAACAATGTCGCCCTTTTCCAGTTCGATGACAACAATCGGGTTCAGCTTGCTGTCGGCCGGAACAACCTCGACCTTGACCTCGCTGAAGCGCACCGGCTTGGGCACTTCGGTGCGCTTGTCCATCGGCACGGGCCAACCGTCGTAGTAGACCTTGGGCACGTACTTTGTGGTTTTGCGCTTCTGCTCGACGTAGGTGTAGTAGATCTCAGCCTGGTGAAGGCGGCGTGCGACGTTGATGCCCTGCTCGCCGTCAAGCACGCGGCCCAGCGGCAGGAAGTTCTGGCCCAGTGCGGGGCTGGTTTCGATCACGACAAAGAACTCGCCACGGGCGCGCGACGGGTCGTCGGCGTCGCGGGAAAGCGCGATCGAGCCGACGTTGAAGGGCTGCGTCGTGCTGCCCTGGTAGTCAATCTGGTAGGGATTGTTCTCGGCCACGGTGTCAACGTCGTCGCCTTCTTTGGCGGTTGTGGGCTTCTTGAGCTCTACACCGACGGGGCGGCCCTGCTTGCCGGCACTGATGACCGTCGCGCCTTTGAAGGGGCCGGTCGGGTTGAAGCTGTTGCTGAAGCTGAGTGTGCCCCCGTCGCTGCGGTTGTAGTAGCCCTCGTCGCACAGACTTACGAAGTGCTTCACCGCGTTGGGGGCCTCGTCTTCAAACAGCTCAATGCGCAGCGTGCCGACAGCGGTCTCAAACACGACGATCGGGTTGCCGCCGTCAACTTCTTTGGCGGCGGGCTTGTCAGCCTTGCTGTGGTGATCCCAGGGCAGCAGCTTCTTGTTTTCGGGCTTCTCAAGGAACTCCAGGTCGGCCTTGAGCTTGGCCTGCAGGCCGTTGAGGTGGCGCACCCAGGCGTCATTGGCGGCGTCTTCAAGCGCGTTGATCCTGTCAGCCGCGCCGCCAAGAATACCGATCACGTCTTTCAACTCATCGGCTTTGTACGGGTGCGAAAGCAGGGCATATGCGCGGGTGCCGAAGCGATAGTTGGCGTATGCGACCAGCTGTTCTTCTTCTTCGGATTCTGCGATGACGACTTCCATGCCGGTTTTCAGCTCCGGCAGCTTTTCGACCATCGCGGCGCGGTCAATCTTGTTCTTGAATGCGACTTCGCCCGACGCCTTCGATTGCGTCAGGAAGTACACGATGAAGAAGCCCGCAACAATCAGCACGATCGCCGGGCCCAGCACCTTGCCGTAGCCTGCCAGGAACTTGCTGGCGCTGTCGACAAACGTGGCGCCAAGGCCCATGCCCGTGCGTGGAAGCACGTCGCGGCTGGCATCTTTGGAGGCGGCAACAAGCTCGCCCTTCTTTTGCTTGCTTTTTACTTTGGTGCGGACCATGGGTTCCTGCGTCAGTCGAATTTCGGGTTCATCTCAACAGTAAGGACGCTGAAGCGCTTGCTGCTTTGCACGCGAGCGTCGGGCGCGAGTTGCAACTCTAGCTGGTCGTCTGCCTTTTTGAAGCGCACCTTCATGGTGCCTTCGGAATCGCTGTATTCTTCTACCATCAGCTCCCAGCCTTGGCCGGGTAGCTTGTCTTTGAACCAGCTAAGCACCGTGCTGGGCGTATCCAGGCTGTCGCCCGTGCTGCGGTAGCTGTAGCGGCCGTAGATGCGCTTGCCGGCGCCGCTGTCCTGGCGCTTGAAGGCCGGGTTATCGTGCGGCTCATAGTTCGCCGGCACCGGCACGTCCGCGTAGGGCTCGCCCCATGCGGACTTGTTGGTCCCGTTGGTGGTTTTGCAACCCGCGATCAGCAGCACTGCCAGCAATGTCAGGAATGTGAGCGAAAGCTTCATCCCATCCTCCATGAGGGGGCCAGACTATACATATCCGGCTTTCCACCAAGCAGGGGGAAACCGGGCCAAATGCCATGCACGTACATCGGCATTCCGGCCCCTGCGGCTTGGGCCAAATCGGGCCCAAAACTACGGCACAAGACGCGCTTTGGCCTGTTCCATGCGCTCGCGGCGCCGCCGAATCGGGTCAGGCGCGTTCAAACCGTCGCATGCGATCGACTTTGCCTCAACGTGCCGCTGGTACTCGCGTTCTCGCGCAACCAGCGGCCCATCGATGATGCCGCGAATGCGCTCAGACAGAACTTCCTGGTACTCCTTCTCGCGCATGCCCTCAGGGATTTCGGCCATGTACTGCTCGTAGGTCAGCGGCTTGTGCACGACCTGTGTGTGGCGCCGAAAGAAGTACGGGCGCCAGCGCGACTTGGGCCAGAACTCACCGCCCGTTACGAACGTGATTGGAAGAATCGTCGCCTTGGTGGAAAAGGCGGCACGCAACGCCCCGGGCTTCCACGGCCCCATCAGGCGGCCTTCACTGCGCGAGCCTTCTGGAAACACGCCTGCGGCACCGCCTTGCTCAAGAATGCGCACCAGCGTGACGTAGGGCCCGCGGCCGGGGTTGGCCCGATTGACCGGGTAGGCCTTGTAGGTGCGGGCAAAGAAGCTGATGACCGGGATCCGAAACAGCTTGTCCCAGGCCATGATCGACAGGTCGCGGTCAGCGTGATAGATCATCAATGCCACCAGCGTCGGCGGCTCCAGATAGCTGGGATGGTTGGCCAGCACCAGCAACGGCCCGGTTTTCGGGATGTTGCCGACCCCCAGGGGCTGCCAGAACAGCAATACACGCCCCAGACCAGCCGCGAGGTTCACGGCGGTGCGATAAATCCAGCCGCGCAACCCCTTTGGGCGCGTCTGATCTACCAGCATGTGTTCGTCGCGTTCCATGTTCAGGTCCGAAGCTTCTTGCGGGTTTCCATCAGGATGCGGCCAAGCATGTTGCGCCCGCTGCCGTCCTTGCCACAGCCCCAGTAATAGTCGCCCGGGGCGTTTTCTACCAGTTCCTGTTCGCCGGTGCTGAGCAGCAGCGCCTTGAGTTCGGGGTGGGTGGTGAACTTGGCCCACACGGCTTTGCGCATGACGTCGTCCTTGACCTGCTCCCAGTCCGGGCGCAGGGGCCGTGACCGCTGGCGCCCCATACGGGCGGCGTTGTTGGGTTTGCGCGCAAGGCGGATCGCCTCTTCGTGCGGGGTGCCGGCAAACTTCTGCGCCTGGAAGTAGTGCTCGCTGGTGGGCCAGAGCCTGCCCTCCAGTTCAAAGGGATAGTGTGCAAAGTTACTGAACTCGCCCCACTGGCTGGTCCGCCCATAGAAATAGATCGCCATGGCACTCACTTCCTCGACTAGCCCGGATGTTGCATCGGGGGTTGTGGATAATCGGGGTTGGGGTTTGTTGGCGTGATTTGCGTGTGATTCCGGCTTGGGGCGCACTGGCGGGC
>JAMQHL010000031.1 GCA_025993795.1 Planctomycetota bacterium | reverse complement strand
CTGTGTCATGGGCAACCTCACGGGTCAACATATTGCTAACCCATGAACGAACGGAGTTCGTTCAGGTTGCCCACCTTTTCCCATGCAATATCCGGGTTAGGGGGCGGCATTGGTGGCGGTGGCGGCTATAGCAGCAGCGGCGGCGCCGGCGGCGTCAGCAATCGCCGTGCGCGCGGCGGTGGCGGCGGGCGCAGCAGCGGTGGCGAGCCGGAGCCACGGGCGGTCCGCGGCGACAGCAACCAGCCCGGCGGCCTCGTCGCCCAGGGAAAAAAAGGCACCCTTGGTGCATTCCCGCTCAAGAGCACCGTGGTACGCGCCAGGGTCACGGGCTCGTTGGCAGCAACGCAGGTAAGCCAGACGTTCACAAACCCCTACACGCAGGCGATAGAGGCCGTGTACACTTTTCCGCTGCCCGCAGATTCGGCGGTAAACGACTTCGTGATGACCGTGGGCAAGCGGCGCATCATCGGCATTGTGCGCCCGCGGGCCGAAGCCGAGGCCGCGTACAAAGAGGCGCGCGCCCGGGGCTACACGGCGTCTTTGATGACGCAAGAGCGCCCCAACATCTTTACGCAGAACGTGGCGAACATTGCGGTGAATACTGAAGTCAGCGTGACCTTCACTTTCTTTGAAATGCTTTCATATCGGCAGGGCCAGTTCGAGTATGTGTTTCCGCTGACGATCGGCCCGCGTTACGTCCCGCCTGCGGCGCCGACGCCCAGCGACAACAGTGACCCTGTCGGCATGGACGGGAAGACACCGGGCAACGAGCGCGTGCCCGATGCACCCGCCGTCACGCCGCCCACGCTGGCACCCAACGAGCGCAGCGGCATGGATGTCGACATCGAAGTCGAACTCACACCCGGCTTGCCCATCGACCTGACAATGCTGAAAAGCGTGGCACACGAAGTCAGCGCCGAAATGACCAGCGACGGCCGCGTGATCACGAAGCTGAAACATGCCGACCGCATCGCCAACCGCGACTTCGCGTTGCGCTGGGGCGTGATCGGACAAACGCCTCAGGCGGCAGTCTGGACGCACCGCGACGCTGAGGGCGGGTACCTGAACCTGCAATTGCAACCGCAGCTCGATCCATCCGACGCCGACGTTACGCCGCGCGAGATTACGTTCCTGCTGGATGTGAGTGGCAGCATGTCCGGGGAGCCCGCTGCCGTCAGCCGCAAGGTCATCAAGCGTGTTCTGCACGGCATGCGGCCCGATGACCGCTTCAACATCGTCACCTTTGCGGGCTCTTCCAAGGCGCTGTTTGAGGCTCCGGCTGAGAACACGCCCGAGCACGTAGCACAAGCCGAGACGTTCGTTGACAGCGCAAGCACAGGCGGCGGCACCAGAATGCTGGAAGGATTTCAGCATGCGCTGGCACTGCCGCGCGACAACCGCTACCTCGGCATCTACGCGTTCATGACCGACGGCTTTATCGGCAACGAGGCCGAGATCCACAGTCTATGCAAAGAGCAGGCCGGCGGCGCGCGCAGCTTTGCCTTTGGCATTGGCGGCAGCGTCAATCGCCACCTGTGCGACGGCGTGGCCGAGCACGGAAACGGCAAAGCCATCTACTGTCTGCCCCGCGACACGGCCTACGCCGAGCGCGCAGCGGACGAGTTCTTTCTGGCAATCGACAGTCCCGTGCTGTGCGACATCGAGATCGACTGGGGAGAACTGGCTGTACAGGACGTCGCCCCGGCTGCGCCGACGGACCTGTTTGCAGGCGAGCCGCTTACGCTGTGTGCGCGCACAATGGCGACCGGCAAGCACACGGTGACGGTGCGCGGCCGCGTAGGGGGCCGCAGGCTGGCGCTGCCGATGGAGGTCGATCTGGCGGCGGCTTCAAGCAACCCAGCCATCGCGGCATTGTGGGCGCGTCGCACTGTGGATGGATTGTCGGCCAAGCTGCTGCAGGACCCGGAGAACCAGGGTGTGATCGCCCGCATCACCGACCTGGGCGTGCGCTACAGCATTGTCACCAAGTACACGGCGTTCCTGGCCGTTGACGAGTCAAGGGTCAACAGCGACGGCAAGCCGCTGCGCGTGATGGTGCCCTGCGAAATGCCCGAGGGCGTGTCGTTTGACGCGCAATCCGAGACGCTGCGTGCGGCACGGATTGAGACGTGGGGCCTGACGCTGGCACAGGTCGGCAACGAAGTGCATGTGGCCGGCATTGATGACGGTAGCCCGGCTGCGAAGATGGGTATGGTCAAGGGCCAGCGCCTCCTGCGTGTGAACGGGGTTGAGGTTGCAAGCCTTGACCAGGTTGAGCGCCTGCTGTTGCAGGGCGGCAAGAACCCGACGCTGGAAACCCGGGTGACTGACGAGGGACGGACAATCGACGCAGAGTTCGTGCTGCCCGACCCGGTAGCAACCCCCGAATCCGCCGCCGGCAATAACACCCAACCGAAGTCCGGCAAAGAAGAGTGAGTCCAGCGGTGCAACAAAGCCATCCGCCAATCGCGGATGGCTTTGTTTGTGACAGGAGCACGAAGCGGCTACTTGACGGCAATCTGCTTGGGGCTGTTCTTTGCCGGCGTCGGGATCTTCACCGTCAGCACGCCGTCTTTCAACTCGGCTGCCACACCTTCACCGTCGGGGTTGCCCGGCAATGCAATGCGGCGGCTGAGCGAGTTGACCCTGCGTTCGCGCCGGTAGAACTTCTCGCTCTTTGTCTCTTCCTCATGCTTGCTCTCGGCCTTGATGTCGAGCACGCCGTTGTGAACGCTGAGCTGGACGTCTTCCCGCTTGAAGCCGGGCAGGCTGGCGCGGACGATCGTCTCGCCTTCTTTGCCCTGGCTGATGTCAACCGCGAGGCTGCCTTCTTCAAGCACCGGGCGCAGGCCCATTTCGTCGTCCTCAAGGAAGCCGCGAAACAGGCTACGCAGGTCCGGCATGGCCATCGCAAAGGGGTCACGAAGTCGAAGTTGTCCCATGGCTGTTCTCCTTGTTCTGGAACCACCGGGCATAAAGCACCCGGCGTGCCAAATGAGGGCATAGCCGTAAACGCCGTATGCATGGGCGTTTGCGTGCAGGAGACCGGAGAGCACAGAATTGCAGGATTGGCAGAAAAGCCCGGTGTGCCTGTCGATTCGACAGGCACACCGTGGAGAAAGGCTCACTACATGCCGGCCCAGAGCGACATCGTGTTCACGTCTTTGCCCTGGAGCTTCAGGTAATAGAAAAGCTGGCCCTTGTGCTGACCAAGATGCCAGATCATCTCGTTGCAATGCTGATACAGCGTGCGTTCCGGTCCGCCCCATGGCGGCGCAGTGCGCTCGTTGCCGAGGCGGTCTTCGTTGACTTCACTGAACAGCCGCATCGACAGTGCCTTGTCCTCGGCCAGCATTTTCAGCGCTTCGTCAATGCTCTTGACGCTCGCCATTTTCTCGGCAGGCGGCATCATCGCATCTGCGGGCATGTCTTCCGGCTTGGTGTCAGTCGGGAATCCCCAGTCGCCGGTGATGAAGCCCTTGCAGGTGCTGCCGCACGCCGTGGCTGCGTGATGCAGCAACTGGCCGGTTGTCATCCAGTTCTTGCCCGTGGCGGGCTTCCAGTTCAGGTCGCCTGCCTTCTTGAACAGCCCTTCGGCTGCGGCGTACACGCCGGCAGCATCCTGCTTCAACAGCTCAGAAAGTTTCATGCGATCTCCGATTCTCTACGGCCTGTTCCGTGCACCGGCGAGCATACGCCGTGATGCGACACACCTACTTTGTCGCAAACAGTCCCATACGGTTTCCCGCCAAGTCCTCAAAGTACGCGTAGTAAGCGTTGTGGCCGGGGATCTCAGTCTTGCCCTTGGCGGTCCTGCCGCCAGCCCTCTCGATCTCTTTCAGCTTGGCATCGATGTCGTCACAGTACAGTACAAGCACCGTCCCGTCCTTGCCGGGCTTGCTGTCGCTGTCCAGGGCACCCTGCACGTTGCCGGCATCGAAGAACTCGTACGTGTCGGCCATCGGCTTGAACGTCCAGCCGAACAGCTTGCCGTAGAAGTCCTTTGCTTTGCCGATGTTGCCGGCCGCGATCTCAATGTGGCAGACGTTGCCGAGTTTGTAGTCCATGACTCTCTCCTTGTATGCGCAACAAGTTAGCGACTGGGCCGCTGATGCTCCATCGATAATCCGATCTTGTTGACGCAACGATCAGCAGAGCAGCATGACACCCACGTCCTCCGGGATGTCCGTCGGCGACAGAAGCGGCTTCGCACCGGCCGATGCGGTCTCTGCCAGCTTTGTGGCAACATCGCCTGCCTTGATCGTGATTGCCGTGCCATCCGTGCTTGGTGCCGCTACGCCGACCAGCGCAGCTGCGATGTTGCCGGCCTGGTAGCTCTTCCGCGTTCTCAGGTGTGGGCGACTTCGAGCATACGCCGAATGCCCAGGAACATGCTCAGCCAGCCGGCAAAGTTCGCGTCGTGAAGCCTGTCCCACTCTGCACCCTCGCCGTAGCCGCTGTTGTGAAAGGTCACGTGGGTTGCGCCATCCAGCTGGTCGAGCTTGTACTCGACGATCGTGGGCGCCGGCCCGGTGCCCCGCCACTCGTATCGCAGGCGAGTTCCCAGTTCGTAGTCGAGGATGCGGCAGTCGTCAGCGTTGCCGCCCTCATAGTCGAGGCGATAGATCCCGCCTGGTTCGGGCTTCGTCAGTTGCACGGCGTGCACGCGCTCCAACCACAGAGGGATCTTGGTCGCGTCCGTGAGCACAGACCAGATTTCGCGGGAGATAACACGCATCGTCAGTTCAAAGTGGATCGCGCGTTCTGCCATCGTTGCCCTCCTTCACGGAGCCTTGCCGTTGCTCAATGCCTGGGTGCGTCCCTTGTTGATATTAGCAGTCTGCGCGCTCAAGAACGCATCAAACAGCCAGCGCGGTGTCGCCAGTCCGAACTTCACAACCCACCACATCAGCAACGGGAAATGATAGATGCGCCGCCTGCGCGCGATGGCGCGAATCATGCGCTTTACAGCCGGCTTGACCTCCATCAGTAGCGGCATGTCGAACTCGTTGCGGTCCGTCAGTGGCGTGCGCACGAAGCCAGGGCAGATCGTCGTTACCTTGATGCCCGTCGCGCGCAATTCCAGCCGCAGGCCTTCGCAGTGCACGCGCGTGGCGGCTTTGCTGCCCGCATATCCGCCGTCCTGGGGCAGGCCCTGATAGCTGGCAAGGCTGGACACGCCGACCAGGTGGCCGCGTTTGCGCTCAAGCATGCCGGGAATCACGGCGTAGAAGGCGTTCATCATGCCCAGCACGTTGGTGCGGTAGATCTGTGCCGTAGCTTCGGCTTCGAATACCAGGCGCTCGCGTGGCATGCCAATGCCGGCGTTCGCGACCATGCACTCAATCGGGCCCAATTCTGCTTCGATAGATTCCACAGCGTGCCTGACCTGGGCGAAGTCGCCGACATCGCAGGCGGCATAGACCGCGTGCCCGCCCTGGTCGCGAATCTGTTTCGCGAGTTCTTGAAGCAGTTCAGCACGACGTGCCATCAAACCGACCTTGCAGCCCTGTGCGGCAAGCTGAAGCGCAAGCTCGCGGCCGAGTCCCGTGCTGGCGCCCGTGATCGCGATTGTTGTGTAGGGAAACGGCATGATTCCTCCAGCGGCAACCTAGCGCCGCCGCCTCGCCAATCAATGCTTCTCGCCGGCATGCGCTGCGCCCTGACCTGGAGTTCTCTGCGTCCGACAGACCGGGTTTTCATTGTCAGTGAACCGGCTCGCGCCAGACGAAGCCAGGAAACGCTGCCCCGGCGCATGTAGCGCGTCCCTCATCCCTTCAGCTCTTCCCGGGGCTCCGGGAGGCACAGGCAATTCCGGGGCAACACCGACGCTGGCAGGATGCTGAGCAACCGAAGCAGCTGAACGACGCGCTGAAGGGCCTGGAGTCGTCACCGGCGTGAGCGAAATCGGCAACCGCAACGCGCGCATGATGGTAAAGTACGCGGCAGGCAATCCGCCACAGTGAGGAGAACGGCATGTCCAGCAAACGCTTCGGCAAGAAGCCCAGGAAACCCAAAGAAAAGAAAGACAAGTCCGGCACCCAAGAGCAGAGTTCCGCGATTGGCAAGTCCGGCCCCCCCAAGCGGTCGCACGTTCAGCGGACCAACGCGCCGCGAAGGACGGCTGGATAGCCGCTTACCCAGTTGCGGACTTGTGCAACCGCAGCGCCACAAGCGGTCAGTTATTGCGCCCGGGCCTTAAGCCAGGCGACCACGTCCTTCAGGTATTCAGGGCTGAGGCGGCGGTCTTCGGCGTACATCTCCAGCGAGCTTTTGCGGCCGTTGCACGGCTTGAACAGGTGGTCGAGGTCGTCATACAGCTTGAACGTGACGTCCTTGCACTCGCCGGCCAGCAGGTTTGCTGCCAACAGGCGGCCGTCGGCCACCGGCTTCACTTGGAAATCCAGGCTGCCCTGGGCGACAAAGACAGGGCATTTCACCGCAGCATGAATCTTGGGCAGGTCGAGGTTGAAGTGTTCGTTGAACCATTTCTTGGCCGGCAGGATCTGCGCTTCCCACAGCGCCTTCAGTGTCGCGGTATACTGTTTGCCAAGAATGGCGAAGTCCGGGTCGCGACCCTCTTTTGCCGCGTCCTGGAACTCCTTCTGTACCTTCAGGTTCGCGATGCGCGTGGGCGCCGGCACGCTGGCGTTGGCGTCTTTCACCTGCTCGTAAATCACGTCGTACATGTTGCGGCCGGGCCCGGCCATGCAGATGATGCCCGCGCACAGCCCTTCCGTGGCCAGAATCGGTGCCGTGAGGCCGCCTTCGCTGTGGCCGACCAGAAAGACCTTGTCTTTGTTCACAGACTTGTGGTCGCGAAGCCACTTCACGCAATTGCGCGCGTCCTCAACCAGCGCCAGATAGCCGATCTGGGCGGGGTCAATGCCTTCCGGCCCGACGGGCGTGCCACCTGTCGCGCGGTCGTCGGCGCGCAGCACTACGAAACCGGCGTTGGCCACCGCGTCCAGCACTTCCCAGCTTCCACAGTCCAAACCGCCGGCGAAACCGTGGCGGTTCTGCATGCCGGAGCCTGAGATGAAAAACAGGGCAGGCCAACCGCCCTCGGGCATTTCGCCGGATGGTGTATTGAGCGTGGCTGAGATGCTCCAGGCTTTGTGGTCGGCGGTCTCCGCCACTGGAATCTGCACTTCTTCGGCCGAGAACTTAGCGCCTTCGGGCAGCTTGTACTCAGGCGACTTCTGGGCATTCGCGGTCAGCGTGAACAGCACAACCAGCAGCAGCGCGGACAGGACTCGCATGGGCTCTCCTTGGCACTCGTTCGTCGTGCCAAGTTAGCAGCGTCACAAACAGAAACCCACGAAGAAAGCCAGGTTCCGGCGCGCCTGAGCTATCGGTTACTTTACAGGATCTGACTCACGCTGTGCGCGGGTTTGTTCGCTGATGCGAATCTGCTCGGCTTCAAAGTCGTTGCGCGGAACGACCGGCGTGGTGGCGTACTGCTGCTGCTTCGTCTGCAAAGCCTGGTTGCGTTGCGCCTCGCGGACGGCTTCCTGCGAGTGGCGCTCGCGGTCTTGTTGTGAGGGTTTGCAATCTGTGCGGCATTCATAGCGGAAGTCTGTTGTCGGCAGCGTGCACTCGCGCACCTGGCCACGGATCGCACGGCGCATCTCACGGATCTGCTGACGCCCGGTATTGCCGTTGAGCAGGCACAGGCACCCGAACGCAAGCGCGGCCAGTGCCATCCCGCCGCCGACAAGGGCTGAAAGCGGTCTGCGCCGCCCCTCCAGCTTCGCCAGCCGGCATGCCTGAAATGCAGAGACCAGCGCAACCGTGGCCAGCAGTATCCCGGCCGCCCAAGTATGCTTGCCGGTGGCTATCAGGACCGAGCCGATGCCAAACGCGAGCGCACGGAACGACGCGCATCGCGAACCACGTCCCGTTTCGCAATGGTATTCGCATGCTGGGGGTGGTTGTGTGACAGCCTTACGACGCTGGCTTTCCCAGGCGGGATAGGGCGCGTATGCATACGGGACTGGCGGCTTGGGTTCGGACGCGTTGGGCGCGGGCTCGGTAACGGTGATCGTGTCTCCGCAGTCGGGACACATGATGCGATCAGCAAGATACATCTCGCTGACCTGCCCGCACCACCCACAGTTGCAGCGCGCTTCCATGCTCATGGGTGCACCCTTTCGTGAGTATACCCCGCGCGTCTGCATTGCGCACGGACTTTGACGAAAGGTAGGTGCCCGTAGCTACTTCAGTGTTTCGCGGGCGGCTTGCAGGCGCAGTTTGTCCGCTTCCTTAAAGAAGGCGCGTAGCATGGCTTGTTGCTGATCCGAAAGGTCGGCATCGAAGGCCGAGAAGGACTCGTTAAAGTAGCTTGCCGCCTCACTGTCGCGGTTCAGCCTGATCAGCGCCTCAACCTTTGCGGCATGGGCGTAGTCCTTGAACTCGCTGCGGCCCCTGCGGCGCAGCAACTCTTCGGCCGCGTCAATTACGCCCAGCGGGTCATGGCGATAGTCCGCGCGGCGGATTCCGGCATAGAGCTGCAGCTCAAGCGGGTGTTCGCCCTTTGCGACCATGCCGCGCGGGTCTGGCACAGAACGCCGGGCCGCAAGCAGGTACCCTTCTTCCAGGGTGCCGGGAGCCTTGACGCCGGCGAGTGCTGTCTGCAACCGTGCCAGGTCCACAGCGCGGAGGTCTCGACTGCTGGCAGCAATCTCGCTGTCTATGACACTGAGTGCGCTGTCCAACTGGCCCAGAAACGTCACGTAATCGACGCGCCGGCTTGCCGGCAGGCGCGAGACTTCGCCCGCAAGCCACAGGTTTCGGCGCACAAGGTCAGACGAATCCATCTCAATGCGCAGTACCTGGCGCTGCTGGTCGGTGTCGGAGACATGCATCGCGCTGACATTGCGGCGCAGGCTGTCAAAGCGCTCGTAATGATCGCCCAGGGCAGGCAGCAAGTCCTCCTCCGTCGGGGCGAATTCGCCGGAAACCAGGCCACCGGTCCCCTCAATCTCCGGACCGTTTGTGTGCCACATGCCCGGCACGCCGGTGACCGCTAGCACGATCGCAGCCGCCACAGCGCCGACACCCACTTGCACAACGTGCTGCCACAGCGGCCTTGGCGCGGGCAGGATCCGGGTGCGGGCGCGGTCAGCCAGTTCCTCCTCGCGAATGCGGCCGATCAGTCTTTCATCAAAGCCCGCAGGCGGCTGCCTGGCAGGTATCTCGTGCAGCAGCTTGATTGCCGTGCGCAACTGCTCAACCTGCTCTGCGATGGCTGCATTGGATTCCATACGGCGCCGGAAGCTGCGTTCAGCCTCAGCGTCCATGCGCCCATCCACAAAGTCATGGATTTCAGGCGGAAACGGCTGGTACTCAGATGCTTCCATATCAGGGGCCCCAAATTCCGGTCGCAGCCAGGGGTGGCTGCCACCGGAATTGATACGCACATCTTTCTCAGCGCGGGCAGAAAATCATGCGCCCGCGCTGGCGTTGCCTTCTTCTCTTTCAACGTGGCGTGAAATGCGGTGTGTGAAGAACTCCCGCGCGCGCGCCAACCTCGCCGAGACAGTCTTTACGCTGCATCCCAGGATCTCTGCTGCTTCCTCATGGGTGAGTTGCTGCACATCCACCAGCTCAAGTACATCGCGAAACTTCGGGCTCATGGCGGCAAGTGCCTGCTCAATCAATTGCTTGAGTTCGTTGTTGGTGGTGGTTGCCGCGGGACCGCGCCCCGGGTGCTCAAACTGAAGCGCGGGGCCGTCTTCATCGTCCTCAGGCATGCGCCCCTTGAGCACGGTGAAGGTGACCGGTCGCTTCTTGCGGATGTAGTCGGTAACCAGGTTGCGCGCGACGCGATACAGCCACGCACTGGCAGTCTGGTCGCGGATATTGTCAAGCTCTTTGAACAGCCGGACAAACGTTTCCTGGGCGAGGTCTTCGGCTGCGCTTTCGTCTCGAAGAAGGCGAAAGACATAGCTGAAGATCGGGCCGCGGTACTTCTGAAGATAACGTTCGAAGCGGTCCATGCGCGGAGAGACTCCCTGGACCATAGATTGTGCGCGCGGAAGCGATTTTAAGCCAAGGTGCATTTGGATTCCCCCAAGTCAGGCGCGGCCCTGACCTTATTCATACGCGGTGGGTGGGACGTTTTCTCCGCAAAAAAACCGGCGGTGCTCGGGCAGCGTCAGAAGGCGCCTCTCCCGCGGTGTTGAAAGCGCGCAATGCGCGCCGCCAGGGCGGTCGTATCGCGGAATCCGGCATGCCTTGTCGTTGATTAACCTGCTGCCTTATCCCATGCTTTACTCAGTAAGCTTCCGGCTGGAGGCCGCTTTGGGTATTGGCGTACGACGTTGGACCCAGCGCAGGTTGCTGTATCCATTGGCAATCTTCGCAATCATCGCGCCCACGGTAATCCTGGGCCTGTTCGGCGCGTACGCGCTGCGCGAGATTGAGCTTCGGCCCACCCAGTATCGGACCGAGCTGCGCGAGTTGCAGCAGTCACTCGAGATCGCCCTCGAAATGCGTTTGCGCGCACTTTCACTTGAGCCGCCACCAGACCGCGCCGCGGTGCCCGCAGTCGCCCTGGAAGCGGAGAAGTACTTCGCAGACTTCAACCACGCGCTCGCCTCCGCCTGCCTGATTGGCGTTGATGGCAAAGTCGTCGCTTCCCGTACGCTCAAGGGCGAAGTTGTCTTTGAAATGACGCCTGCCCTGTCCGAAACCCTGCGTGCCATGCAGGTCCAAACGACAGGTGCGGAAGCCCGGCGGCAATCCATCATGCTGCCGCCGGATGCCAATGGAAAACAGCAGACATGGATGGTGCATTACCGGTCACGTACGAAGAGTTACGTGGCGTGGCTGCTGATCCCGGGCGAAATCGAGCGGCTTGTAAACGCGCACATCTCTGGCTTCGCACTGCCGAACGATGCGCTAAGCCTGCAGATGGTGGACCGCGCCGCCCTGACCTGGAATGACGCGCAGGGCCAGCGCTTTGAAACGCTGGGATTTGTGCCGGTGCATCGTGAACTGATGCCGAACCGCTATGTGGTCCTGAAGATTGACACGGACCGCCAGTTCTACAAAGACAGCACCCTGCTCAGCAGCATCTTCGTTGTGATCGCGGTGTTATGCGTGCCGATCGTCGCCAGTGCCACGTTGATGGTGGTGCACATGATCCTGCGAGAAGCCAGCGAAGCCCGCAAGAAAGTTGACTTTGTAAGCAACGTGACGCACGAGCTGAAAACGCCGCTCACCAGCATTCGCATGTTCGTAGAAACCCTGAAGCTCGGCCGCGTGAAAGACGAGAACCAGGTCAAGGCATGCCTTGATGTAATCATGACTGAAACGGACCGGCTCGGCGCGCTGATTGACCACGTGCTCAGCTTCAGCAAGGTCGAGAATCAGGTCAAGAAATACAACATGCAGCCCAACAATCTGGCGCAGGTCGTGCGAGACACAGTCGGGCTGTTCAAGGCGCAAGCGACGAACGAAAAGGGCGAAGTGCGCCTCAAGATGCTGCCGGGCCTGCCAAGCCAGGCGATGTTCGACAAGGATGCGATTCGTGAAGTGGTGCTGAACCTGCTCAGCAACGCGATCAAGTATGGTGGCTCTGAAAAGCTCGTGTTCGTGAATGTCGGCGTTGACCGCAACGATCTGTTCATTGAAGTCGCCGACCGCGGCATCGGCATCCCGCAGGACGAACTGGGTCGCATCTTCGACAAGTTCTACCGTGTCGACCAGGAGCTTTCGCGCAACGTAGACGGCACCGGCCTCGGGCTGGCGATCTGCAAGGAGATTGTGCAGGCGCACGGCGGGCGGATTGCAGTTACCTCGGTGTTGCGCAAGGGCAGCACGTTTACCGTGTATGTCCCGTATCGTCCGCCCAAGCTGACCGCACAGAAGCGTCCGACGACCAAGCAGGTTGCTTCAGGCAGTCGCCGCGACACGAAGACAGTGGCCGGAGAAGCGGCATGAGCAGATGGCGCCGGTTCGTGGCATCTATCCTGAGCGCTGACGCGCGCGTCTTGCTTGCTTGCGTGCTTGCCTCCTGCGGTGCGGTTGCCGCGCTGGCGCAGGACGAGTTTCCACCTGAGCCCGAACCTGAGCAGCCTGCCGAGCCCAAGGGATCGTTGCAGCCGCGGCCGGACGCAGACTCGCAAACCGCCACCTGGGTGAAGGCGCTGGTTGGCGCACGGCCACGATCACTCAGCGTGGCGGATGGCGTGCTGTTGCGCCATTGCCTCACGCCCGAGGGCGACCGTTTCTACTATTACCGCGAAACCGCCCGCGTAGAAGCCAAGGACGACAGGCCCGGCACTGCAAGCTACGCGCTGTACTGCGTTGGCAGCGACAAGTCCGAGTCCAGGATCGCCGACACCGGGGCCGCAGCTCTGCCGCCGATTTTCCTGGGCGACGGCCGAATTCTGTTTGTATCGCGCCGTCATGACCTCAACGACGACGACCTGGTCGACGAGCTGGATGACGCAGTACTCATGGTCAGCAACCGCGACGGCGGCAATTTGCGCAGTGTGGCGAATCTTGGCACCGGCGAAGTGCCTGTCGCTGTCTGGCGGGATGGGCGGGAAGTATTGATCGCCACGCCGGGCGAGGACGATGTCAGCGGCTGGATTGTCAGCCTGAACCTGGTGACCGCCAAGCGCGAGAAAGTCGTGCAGGCCTTTAACGTGGCGCTGGTGCTGGCCGACGACCGACTGTTGATTGAGCGCATGCAGGCGTCTGAGCCACCCAAGAAGCCGATGCGCTGGGACCGTCGCGGGTCCGCCGCGCCCGAAGAGGTCGAGGCGCCCAAACCCAGTTTGCTTGACCGCGTCGAGTACCTGGTGTTTGAGCCCAGGGACGGCAACGTCGTGTCGCTTTTTCGACCAAGCCGCAAGTCCCGCATCGTCACGACCGGGGATAATTCGTATTTCGGTGTGCAGGAGCGCGACGCCGCCCAGACTGCAATCCGTGGAAGCCCCTACGCGCAGCGCCAGGGCGCCGCGAGTGCGGAGATTTTGATCATTGACGATGCCGAACACCGCGACACTCGCAGCCCAGCCGCTCGCTACAGCTACGAAGTGCTGGGCTGGATTGAGGGCCGGGGGGCACTCCTGGTTGAGCGCGGCAACCTGGGCTCGCGGCTGATGCTCATGGATCGCGCCCTGAAGTTTCACCGGCTGGCCGACTTTGATCTTGTAGCCACCGGATTCTGCGCCAGTCGCGATGGGCTTACGGTCGGGTGGCTAGAGGTCGAAGACACCGACAAGAACGGGTTGCTGGAGCCCTGGACTGACAAGTCCCGCCCGAATTACCTGAGAATCGAGTAGGGCGTTGCGACCTTTCCGCACCGGCCGCGCTTGCTAGAACCACGGCGGAGGTTGCACATGGCATCTGCCGCCACAAGCAAGGCCCGCAAGAAACTCGACATTGCAAAGCTCGCAGAAGCTGCCCTCAAGGGCAAGGGGCCCCGCGACATCTACGCGCCGCGAGGCACGCGCCTGCATGCAAAGTCATGGCTGACCGAAGCGCCCCTGCGCATGCTGATGAACAACCTCGACCCAGCCAACGCCGAGAACCCGCGAGAGCTGGTGGTGTACGGCGGCATCGGACAAGCCGCGCGCAACTGGCCGTGCTTTGATGCGATACTGAAGACCCTCCAGGATTTGAAGGCGGACGAAACGCTGTTGATCCAGAGCGGCAAGCCCGTGGCAGTGTTCAAGACCCACGCCGATGCGCCGCGCGTGCTGCTTGCCAACAGCAACCTCGTGCCCAGGTGGGCGACGTGGGAACATTTCAACCAGTTGCGTGACCGCGGACTCATGATGTTCGGGCAGATGACGGCGGGTTCATGGATCTACATCGGCACCCAGGGCATCCTGCAGGGCACCTACGAGACCTTTGCGCAGGCCGCGCGCACGCACTACGGCCCCAGGGCAACGCTCAAGGGCAGGCTGGTCGTCACAGCCGGGCTGGGTGGCATGGGCGGTGCACAGCCGCTGGCCGCCAGAATGGTGGGCGGCACATTCCTGGCTGCAGATGTTGACGCGTCAAGAATCGAAAAGCGCCTGCAAGACCGCTATCTGGACGAGCTTGCCCCGGGCATTGACGCCGCGATTGACCGCGCGCTTGAGGCCAGGCAGGCAGGCGAAGCTGTCAGCATCGGTGTCTGCTGCAATGCGACCGAGTTGCTCGACCGGTTGATCAAGCGCAACATCACGCCGGACCTGCTGACCGACCAGACCAGCGCCCACGACCCGTTGAACGGGTATGTGCCGGACCGCATGACACTGCAGCAGGCCCTGAAGCTGCGCAAAGCCGACCCGCGCGAGTACGAAAAACAGGCTTTCCGTACCATGGCCAAGCACTGCCGCCAGATGCTGACACTGATGCGCAAGGGCGCGCACACCTTCGACTACGGCAACAATCTAAGGGGCCATGCGCTGGAAGCGGGCGTGAAAGATGCCTTTGACTTTCCGGGCTTCGTGCCGGCCTACATCCGGCCGCTGTTCTGTGAGGGAAAGGGCCCGTTCCGCTGGGTGGCGCTGAGTGGCGACCCGCAGGACATTTATGCCACGGACGATGCACTGATGAAACTATTTCCCAGGCACAAGCATCTGCATAACTGGCTGAAGAATGCGCGCAACGCATTTGAGTTCCAGGGCCTGCCCGCTCGCATATGCTGGCTTGGGTATGGCGAGCGCCACAGGGCCGGATTGCTGTTCAACAAACTGGTGCGCGAAAAGAAACTGAAAGCGCCGATCGTGATCGGCCGCGACCATCTTGATTGCGGCAGCGTGGCCAGCCCCAACCGCGAAACCGAAGCCATGAAAGACGGCAGCGACGCCGTAGCCGACTGGCCAATCCTGAACGCCCTGATCAACACGGCTTCAGGCGCGACCTGGGTAAGTTTTCATCACGGAGGCGGCGTAGGCATGGGCTACAGCCTGCACGCGGGCCAGGTCATCGTATGCGACGGCACGAAGGAAGCCGACAAGCGCATCGAAAGAGTGCTCACCAACGACCCCGGCATGGGCATAGCCCGCCACATCGACGCCGGCTACGCAGAAGCCAAACGCTATAACAAGAACGCCGCCAACCCGGTGCGGATACCGATGGCATGAAACAGGAGCCCGGAGCGCAAGCGACGGGTTAGCGTGCAGACTCACGAAGCGGGGACGACTTATGAGCGACGATGGCGACATGCCTGCGAAAGACTTCAAGGCGATACAGAAGGCTTTCAAGAAGAAGCGGGTGACTGGCCCGTGTCCGGCTTGCGGCGCGGCGTTTGAGACGCGGGCGATCCTTTCGAACTATGCGGCCATGCGTTTCAGCGCCGCCCGCGACGAAGACACCGACGAATCCGGCGCAAGCTTCGCCGCCAGTATCTGCACAAACTGCGGCCACGTCTGGCTGTTCCACGCCGAGACCCTTGTGGGGAAATAGAATTCCGCCGGTCAAGGCAGCACTGCGTAACAACTGCATTCCGACGCGCTTGCCAAGGCAGCGTTCGTGAGGGATGATTCCGCATGCTCACGCCACTCTGGAGTTCAGCCATGTTTCGACTTATGCTCGCTGCGCTGTTGCTTGCGGCACCTCTGGCCGCTGATGACATTGAGTTCAAGCCGCTGTCGGTTTCTCCCACCGGCGGCAATTCGGCCCCTTCGTCGCTGCTGATTACCTGGGACAAGCCCGTAGTCGCGCCGAAGAAAATCGAGGTCTTCATCTTCCACACGGTATGGATGGTTGCGCCGTCCGTGGAAGAAGTCTGCCCCAAGTGGCGCGAGTACCTGTTCGCCGAAGAGTTCGACGCGGAGGCCTTCCGCAAGGCCAATGGCCCCGAAACCACACGCTACCGTATTGAGGTCAAGGACAGCCATACTCCGCTAGGCTTGATCGGCCACGAGGAAGAGTACCGCATTCGCAACGTGCATGTGTTGTTCATTGACGCCGAGGGCAAGCGCAGCCTGCCGTCCAAGCTGAAGGCCAGTGTCGAAGCGCCCGAACTGACGCGTGCCGATTGCTTTTATCTGCCAAACTACATCCCGTACTTCTCGCCCACCCGCCTGTTCGACAAGAAGCCCAGCAAGCTGAAGTGGAAGCTGCCGGAGTTGGGAGCGTCATACGAGATCGAAAAAGTCCTGTTCATTGGCGCTGAGAACATGATCAACAGCTATCACGTCTCGCGCGTCAAAGACGGTTTCTCCGGCTGGCTCGCGGGCAACGACAGCTACAGCAAACCGATGGTGCAGGAACTGGCAAAGGACGCCACAAGCTGCTGGATCAAGACGCTGAACGTCAGGTCCTGCACGGTGGTCGCAGTCACCAAGTGCGGCCTGCGCATCGGCTGCAGGTTTGAAAGCTGGGGCAACAGCGTCGAGGCCCAAGCCACTGACGAAGACCAGAAGGCACTGCCGGCAATTGAACTCAAGCCGATCGAGTCATCGAAGCCGGACTAACGAAAGAGCCCATGGATCGCAATCAACGCGTGCGCCTGAGCCGGGGCGCAACCGGCATTGCCGTCCCGGCCGGCGCCATGCTGCTGCCAGCCTGGGCGCACGCGACGCCTGCGGATGGGCACAGACCGGGCGGCTGGCGACAAGATGCTGATTGTCAAACTGGAAAAGCCAAGCGTAACGAAGTCAGCTACGAAACCGGATCGTCTGACGTAGTGCCGCAAAGGCGCGAGTTGAGAAATCGCACCAATCCAACAGCAACGTCACATCGGGAAAGGGCCTAATGATGTGACCCGACACCCATGGCGTGCTAGACTGCGCATATGGAGTCCATCGAGATTGCATTCGGCATCGTTGCCATCATCGTGCTGGGGATCGCAGCGATCCTGGTGTCTGGCAAGTCGCCAAGTACGCCATGCGAGTGCTGCGCACACCCTTGAGCCGTCGTCACATGCAAGCGCGCTAGACACTTTTCCCGCGCTATTGTACGCCAGCCGCCAGCTCTTCCCACTTGCTGTAGGCTTCGCTGATCTGTGACTTCACCGCTTCGAATGCGGTGTTCAGCTTCATGGCTTCTTCGGCAGACGCGGTGCCTTCGGCACTGAAAGCCCTGGCGAGCTGATCTTCCATCTCTCTCTGCTTCGTTTCCAGCTTCTCGATGCGTGCCTCAAGGGCCCTGAGCTCGGCCCTCAGCTTGTGCTGTTCACGCTGCTTGGCCTTTTGATCTTCCCGTTGCTGCTTGGCGTCACTGCGGCGGTCTGAGGCGTTTTTCTGGCTGTGAAGTTGAAGTGTGCCCTTTGGCCCCTGCTGCGCCTGCTGGTGCTTCTCATTCCACCAATCGGCAAACGTGCCCTTGAACGGTTCCAGTTGGCGATCTTTCAGCTCGACCACGCGGTTCACCAGCTTGTCGAGAAAGTAGCGGTCGTGGCTGATGACCAGCAGCGTACCCTCGAACTCATCCAGCATTTCCTCAAGCTGCTCGCACGCCTGGATGTCCAGGTGGTTCGTCGGTTCGTCGAGCATCAGGAAATTAACTTGCTCGTGCACAAGCCGGGCGAGTTGCAGGCGGCTTTTCTCACCGCCGCTCAGTGTGCCGATCTGCCGGTTCAGGTCGTCGCGATTGAACAGAAATCGATGCAGCATCAGCGTGGCAGGCTGAAAGTCGAGGCCGCTGACTTTCAGAAACCACTCGATCAATGACGCGTGCTCATCCAGCGCGTGCTGGTGAATCTGAGAGTAGTCGCCGATCGTGGCGGCTTTGCCGGTGCGCAGGCGGCCCGTGATGTGAAACGGCCCTTCGTGCACGTCCAGGTCCGGATGTTCCCAGTTGGCGTGATGCAGGATTGCGTTGAACAGCGTGGTCTTGCCGCTGCCGTTTGGGCCGACCAGTGCCACGCGCTGGCCGTACTCGATGGTCAGCGATGCGTTGTGCAACAGGATGCGGGAATCGGCAGTGGTGACGTTTTCCGACTCCTGACTCCCGACCCCAGCCACACTGACCGTCAGACCGTCAATCTCAAGCGCCAGGTGTCCCTTGAAACGTCCGTCGCCAAGGCTGGCGTGAAATCGGTTCTCGCTGCGGTCCGGCGCGTCGATCTTTTCTACCTGGTCCACGCGCATCAGCATGGCCTTGGCGCGCTTGGCCTGCCCGGGGTCGTCGTACGCCCGCGCCATGTCAAGCAGCCTGCGCGCCTGGAACTCGATGCGTTTGATCCAGCGCTGCTGGGCCTTGTACTGACGTTCCTGCAATGCCAGCGCTTCTTCTTTCTGGCGCGCGAAGTCGCTGTAGCCGCCGGCCCAGCGCTTCACCTTGCGGCTGTAGAGTTCCCAGATTTCGCTGACGGTGGCGTCCAGCAGGTGGCGGTTGTGACTGACCATGACGACGGCGGCGCGTGAGCGGCGCAGAAACTGGATGAACCACTCAATGCCTTCCATGTCGAGGTGGTTGCTGGGCTCGTCCAGCAGCATCAGCTCGGGTTCCTGCAGCACGATGCGTGCAAGCGCGATGATGTTGCGCTCTCCGCCGCTGAAAGTCGTGATTGGTTGCTGCCATGCAGCTTGGGGCAGGCCCAGGCCGGTCAGCACCTGCTCAATGCGGCGGTCAACCTCATATCCGCCCGCAAAGTCATGCTCGTGTTGCAGGCGCTCATAGTCGGCCATCACATCTTCGCCGTTTGCCAGGCGTTCTTCGAGCTTTCGCAGACGCTCTTCGCGTTGCACATCGGCGGCAAACAGTGCCCGCATCTCGGACCACGCGGTTGCGCCGGGTGGTGCCTTCAGCTCCTGGGTCTGGAATGCCAGGCGGATGTTTTTCTGGCGGTGGACCTGTCCGGAGGTTGGTTCCAGCTCACCGGTGATCAGGCGCAGGAGCGTGGACTTGCCGGTACCGTTCTGGCCGATCAGTCCGATCTTGGCGCCGGGTTCGATGTCCAGGGATACGCCTTTGAGCAATTCGGGGCCGCCGAAGTGCATGCCGGCTTGAGATATCGTGACCAACGGCATTGCGCGTAACTCCTTGCTGGGCTGAATGGTACACTGTTCCAGCGGCCGGGCATGGGGGTGTTCATTGCCTCAGCAGCTGGCAGCTTCAGGTTCGCATTTTTTTGGCCGTAAGCGCAACTGCCGTGCGTCTACACATTTATCGCAGTGTTTATGGGTTCATTGAGGAGATTGCAGATGAAGACGAGCGTATTGGCGCTCTTGATTGCGTTGGCGTTTGCGCCGGCGGTGTTTGCCCAGACGCTTTCGGGCAAAGATGCGCCGGGTTTTGACGCCAAGGACTGCATCAACGCGCCGGAAGCAACAACGTTTGAGCAATGCAAAGGCGACGTGGTGTTGATCAAGTTCTGGGGTATCAACTGAGGACCCTGCGTGAAGGCGTTGCCTTCACTCAACCGGCTCTACACGGAGAACAAGGAAAAGGGACTTCACATATTCATCGTCTACGCGCAGGGGCACCCGCGCGAAGAGGTCGAGAAGTTCCTCAAGGATAAGGGCTGCAACGTGCCTTGCCCGTTCACCGGCTCGGACTTCGGCGGGTATCGCGAAGGCTGGAGCGGCTTGCCATACGGGTTCGTCATCGGCCCGGACGCCAAGGTGGTGTGGGAAGGTCGCAGCGGCTACGAGGCAGTGATTGAGAAGCAGTTGGCCCGCATCAAGTACCCGGGGTTGGGCAAGCTGGACGTTGCGCCGGGCCTTGAAAAGGCGGCCACACTGTTCAGCACCGGCGAGTACGCCAAGGCGCGCGACGAAGCGAGCAAGCTGAAGGAGAAGAAGGCTGACGACGAGGCGGTGGTTGCAGACGCGGACTTCATCATCGGCCGCGTGGACCAGACGGCGAAGGATCTGCAGGCCAAGGCTGACGAAACACAGAACACACGGCGCTACCACGAAACCGTGAAGGCGCTGGAGAAGCTGGCAAAGGGTTTCAAAGGCACCGAAACCGGCGACAAAGCCGACGAGGACCTTAAGAACCTGAAGAAAGACAAGGACGTAAAGAAAGAGCTGTCCGCGTGGGATGCGCTGGAAAAGACCCTGGCCGCCAATGAAAAGGCCAAGGACAGCGCAGCTAAGAAGAAGTCGCTGAATGACTTCTACAAGAAGTACGAAGGCACAGCGGCCGCCGAAGAGGCGAAGAAGCTGGCCGAGGCAATCGCATAAGCAGCGGAACGGGAACCGGCCCGGCCGCTGATGGCCGGGCCGTTTTCATTTGGGCAAGGCCCGGGCAATGCGTATCGTGGGGCGGGAGGACTACCCATGCGCATGCTGCTCATGGCAGTGCTGTTGTTGGCGTCACCCCTGATCGCGGGCGACTTGAAAGTGGGGGATGAGGCCCCGAAGTTCCGCGCCGGGGGCGTGCTGCTGAACCCGCCCGAGTTCGCGCGTTCACTCGAGGACTGCCTGGGCGATGTCATCGTCATCTTCGAGTGGCATACACGCGACGGCACGGCAAGCAAGCTGCCCGATCTGCAGAAGTACTGGGAAAAGCACGGCGAGAACGGGCTGATGATCTTCACGATTCATCGGCTGGATTTCGAGAAGCTACCGCAGGTGCGCCAGCTCGCCCACGATCGCAAATACACTTTCCCGATCGCGATGGGCGGCTTTTACGACGACAAGAACGAGTTCTTCAAATACAAAGGCGACAGCGGGTTTCGGACGGCTGTGATCGACGTGGAAGGCAAGATCGCGTACCACGGCGCGGGCGACTTCAAACCCGCCCTTGATGCCGAACTAGCCAAGATCGTGTACCCCAACCTTGGCAGGCACGCGGTGACCGAGAACGCCGCAAAGGTGGCGCGCGGACTGCAGAAACGTGAGTGGGGCAAGGTGCTGGCCGATGCCGAGAAGCTGCTTGCCACCGAGTTGGATGACGACACCAAAGCTGACTTGCAGGTCGTTGCGGACCGCATGAAGTCCTTTGCCGAAACACGCATTAGGAGAATCGAAGGCTGGGCTGCCGACAAGCGCTACGACCTGGTGATGAAAACACTGGATAAGCAGCGAGAGGATTTTCGTGGCCACAAGTTTTCGGATGACGCCAAGGATGAGATTGCGCGGCTGAAGAAGGACAAGGACCTCAAGAAAGAACTCAAGGCATGGGAAGACCTGCAGAAGTTGAAAGACAAGCAGGAATTCGGCGACTGGCAACAGTACGTGACTTCGCTGAACGCATTTGCGAAAGCCCAGACAGGCACCGGTGCTGCCACCCACGCGGAATCAGAGGCCAAGCGCGTGAAGAACGAATGGTCGGAGCAGTGACAACATGCCGACCGAGCAGGACTTCGAACAACTGCGCATGCGCATGGTGGAAACGCAGATCGTTGCGCGCGGCGTAGCGGACCCGCGTGTACTTGAAGCGATGCGCCAGGTGCGGCGGCACGAGTTCGTGGACGGCTCGCTGGCACGAAACGCCTACGCCGACCAGCCGCTGTCGATCGGACACGGCCAGACCATCAGCCAACCTTACATCGTCGCATGGATGACGGAACTGCTCGCGCTTGAGCCTCAGCACGAAGTGCTTGAGGTCGGCACCGGTTGCGGGTACCAGACCGCGGTGCTGGCAAAGCTGTGCAGCCATGTGTGCAGCCTGGAGCTGGTGCCGGAGCTATCACGGCAGGCAGCGATCAACCTGCAGCGCGCGGGGGTTGATAACGTGACGCTGCGGATTGGCGACGCGCATGCCGGGTGGCCCGAGGGCGGCGAGTTCGCGCGCATTCTGGTTGCCGCCGCCGCAAGCGCGGTTCCGCAGGCCCTGACGCGCCAGCTGTCGCCGGGCGGGCGCATGGTGCTGCCTGTGGGCGCGCGCGGCGTGCAGCAGATGACGCTGGTGACCAGGGACCAGCACGGCCGGCTGAAGTCGCAGGAGTTGGGGCGGGTGGCATTCGTGCCGCTGTTGCCGAGCACCCCGTGAGGTCAGGTTGCCGGAAGGACTTACGGTTTACAGTTTCTCTACGATCAGGCCCTTGTGATCGATTGTCGGCGTCAGCGCAAGCGACTCCATGCCATGGCGCTTGTATGCCGCCTGCATCGCTTCTGCCACCTGCTGCATGTCGCCGGTTCCCAGCGCGATCATGCTGCCGCCCGCACCGCTGATAGTTGCGCCGAACGCGCCGGCCTCAATTGCGCTGCGCACAATGTCTTCGTAGCCCGCGATCATGGACTTGCGGTGCGGCACATGCAGCCGGTCTTCAAACCCGGCGGCAATTGCCTTGGCGTCGGCGGCCCGCAGACCCCACAGCAGCGTCAGTAATGAGCGCTGGTTGCTGACCGCCTCTTTGCGCTTCAGTTGCTCCGGCAGCCACGAGCGCGTCGCATTGGTGTTTTCCTTCAGCGTCTCGCGCGGAACACACAGCCCGACCTTGATGCTGTCGTGCATCTTCACGGTGCTTGCCCGCGTTTCGTTGCCGATCAGCAGCGCGGCTTGCAACCCGCCATAGCTTGCAGCTGCGGCGTTATCGGGGTGTCCTTCAATCTCAATGGCGTCCTGAAAGACAACGTCTTTGCTGGCATCGCCCTTGCGCCAGAACTCGGCCAGCGCGGCGCCAGCCACGGTTGCCGCAGCGCTGCTGCCCAATCCCTGGGCAATGACGATGTCAGACTTCACAGCGCACTTCAGTTCCTTTGGCAGGTGATACTCGGGGCCTGCGCGCAGGATTGCCTTGACGAACGATGTTGCCAGAAGGTTCGGCTCGCCGGGGTGGTCGATCGAGAAGTCAAGCAGCGTGCCGCCGTAGTTGGTGTTTGGCTCAACAGCGTTGTGCCACCATTCCAGCGGGCTCTTGAATTCCCGCAGCAACACCTTTTCCGGCGACCACTCGACGGTGGCATGCAGCCGTATGTCCAGTGCCAGGGCCAACGTGTCAAAGCCGGGCCCCAGGTTCGCGCTGGAGGCTGGCACCGAAATATGCACTTTGTTCGCGCTCGACGATGTCACGGTAGTTGTCCTTATCCAGGCGCAGGAGCGCCGGCTCGCCCTTTACTTGTGGAAGTCTGCCGATTTCAGGAAGCAGGGACATCATACGCCTCTCTTCCACGACGTCCGTAATCACACCGAGATAATTTACGTCGCCCCCGGCCAATTGGGCAATTGACAAAACCCGAAGTCCCATCGCTTCCAACGCCACCACCACGGCGTTCGCGTCGGACTCGGCAACCGGAAGTCGCAGGAAGTAGCACAGTTTCAGTGTGCTCGTGTCTGCGACATGCAGAGCCGCCACGGCCTGTTTGCGAAAACCAGGCAACTGGCCCTTGCCGCCGCGCGCGATTTTCACGATGTCATTCAGGACCGCGCTCGCTGTCGGCATTTCGCCGGCACCCTTGCCAAGAAACGTAAGCTCCTTGAATCCGGGGCCTTCAAGAATGATCGCATTGAATTCGCTGTCCACATCGGCCAGCAGTTCCCCGCGGTGCACCAGTGCCGGGTGTACCCGCAGACTCAGCCCGTCAACGGTGCGGCGGGCCGCCGCCACCAGTTTGATGCGGTGTTCCATGGCCAACGCCAGTTGAATGTCAACCTGTCGGATCTTTGTGATGCCTTCAGTGTGGATGCGCTCAGGTGACACGTGCGCCCCAAAGGCCTTCAGGGCCAGCAACGTCAGCTTCTCAGCGGCGTCGATGCCCTCGACATCCAGCGTCGGGTCAGCTTCGGTATAGCCCTTGGCCGATGCATCAGTCAGCGCCTCATCATACTCACAGCCGGCGCGCTCCATGAACGTCAGGATGTAGTTGGTGCTGCCGTTGATTACGCCCTTGATCACTGACAGTTCTTCGCAGGCAAGGCTGCGGTCGAGTACTTCAATAATCGGGATGTGTGCCGCGACCGCTGACTCAAATCCGATCGGTGAACGGCCTCTCGCCGCTTCAAGATAGCGCGGCAGGCTGCGGGCCAGCGACGACTTGTTGGCCGTGACGAGAGGTATGCCGCGCGAAAGCGCCGCGCACCCGGCCTGCACGGCCACTGTGTTTCCGCCCATGACCTCGACCAGCAGGTCGATGTCGGGGTCGCTTGCGACCGCCATCGGGTCGGTGGTGACCCGAAAGCGAGTCATGTCTATGCCGCGCGCGCGCTGCGTATCGCGGACAGCCACATGGGTGACACGCAACGACAGGCCATTTGCCGCCAGTTCGCTGCCGTGCTTGTCGATCAGTTTGACCAGGCCCCCGCCAACGACGCCGCAGCCAAGCAGGCCGATACGCAGGTCGCGCGGTTTGCCGTCGTCGGGCATGGGCTATCCCCCCGCAATAGCGGGCACGATGCTGAGCGAGTCACCGTCTTTGAGCGGGGTGTTCAGGTTGTCCAGGAAGCGAATGTCTTCGTCGTTCAGGAACACGTTCACGAAGCGGCGCACGTTGCCCTTTTCGTCGCAGATGCGTGCCCTGATGCCGTTGTGCCGGGCCTCAAGTGCGCTCAGTGCTTCGCCGACCGTGCCGGCACTTACGCTGACCTCTGCGGCGTTGGCGGTCAGGTTACGCAGCGGCGTGGGGATACGGATAATGTTCGGCATGCCGATGTCCTGTGCAATTCATCAAGGCCCGTGGCGCGGGAGAATAGCACGCAGGCAAGGTGCTGCCAGCAGGAGACGAATCCGGACCAAGAGGGAAACCGGCCAGGGTTCTCGGCCGGGTGCGGCTGCCAATGAACTGGTGCTCGCGACTAGTTCAGGGCGGCGCGTGCAAACATGCGGTACAACGTGGCGCGCGAGACGCCAAGCCGTTCGGCCATTTCTTCCTTGGTGAGGCCCTGCTCGTCCAGATAGATCAGCAGGTCCTTGTTGAACAGCATTTCTACCGTGGCGTGCAGGCCGCTTTCGGTGCCGTGGGCCACGGCCCGGCGAAGGTAATCATCGATCACATGCTTGCGGGACGGGGTGGTGCCCGCCACGCTATCGGTTGCGGCCCGATCCGCGAGCAGGAAGCGTACAATGGCGTCTTCGCGCGGCTCAACGTCAGGCGATGCTTCGAATACGACCAGGTCATCGCCGTCGTTGCGCAGCAGCACAAGTCCGCGCACCAGGCCGGCGGTGGGCGCGCTGCGGGCGGAAACCTGGACCGTGCCATCTGCAGATTCGCTGTATACGCTGAGTACCTCGGGGTTAGGCGCGCCGCGGCCAAGATGGGAGACTTGCGGGCCGCGCCTCCTTACCCAAGAGCGCACGCCGAAGCGCGACTGCAGAATCTCAAACAGCCTGCCCGTTTCGGGTGTCTGCGGTGTGGCGATATCAGCGGCGGCCGGCAGGCGCGGTTTGTCGCCGCGGGCCTTCACAGGGGCGATGCGCGGCATGGCGCGCGGCCTGCCCCGTGCAGAGTCGCGCAGGAACTGTGCCGCCTCCTTCACAACTTTCAGGTCGGCCGCGCGTATGCCGTAATGCAGAGCGCTGGAGGCGTAACGGGCTGCGCCCTCGGCATCGGCAAAGTGGCTGCGACACCGCGCCATCAGCAGCATGGCCGCCGCACGGCGACGGTCCGACGTCTCAATGCCCGAGAGTCTGCGCAGCCTCTTGAATGCTCCTTTGAAGCGGCCGTCTGCGGCAAGGCGGTTGGCTGTTTCTTCCAGGTAGGCGGCCAATGTCGTTGGCGACACCTTTTCAAGCATCTTGTTGTTGACGTGGCTCAGCAGCCATGTTGAGCGCTCGTCAAGCTTGAACGCCGGCGACTGGAGCAGTTGCACTCGCAGCAGTGTCAGGCGCACACTCTTGTCCAGATTGTCGCCGGCCAGGCGGATCGCGCGGCGCATCAGGCTATCGGCCATGCGCGGCTCTTGCTGCGTCTGCAATGCGACACTTCGTGCCGCAAGCGCCAGCCACTCAACGAACGCCGGGGTGCGATACAGATCGCGACGCCGGGTCAGTTGAGCGACCATTGCCCGTGCTTTCTCCAGGTGGCCAGCATCTGCGGTCAGGGCTGCAATCTTGGCCTGGTCAACCTCTGCCGCATGGCGGCCAGATTCCAGTGCCATGCCTTGCCGGTTCGCCAACTCGAGAATGCGCAACGCTTCTTCGCTGTTGCCGGCGGAATAGTGGTCTTCAAAGCGCTTGCGCGCGAGGCGCGAGGCGCGCCGGGCGTCTCCGGCCAGCATCAGGATCTCGATGCGCGCGTCGTCCTGGCCCTCCAGGCGCTGCTCATAGGTGTCGGCAAGACGCGCGGCGGTGCGCTGCATTGTTTCATTGCCTACGGCGGACCGGATCTCGTCTCGCACTGCCCGGTTTCCCGGGACCACCAGACCGTCAACGACCTGAAACAAACCGCCGGCGGTCACTGCCTTCAGCGCGCCCGGCCCGCTGTCCGTCTGTGCTGCCAGCGCTTCGAAGTCCTCAAGCTCAATGGGGCAAGGCAACATCGCCAAGCCGGCGAGCAGTTGCTCATGCCGGTTGCGCAGGGTGGAAATCTCGGCGCGCACGACTGCCCCCGACAGGTCTGAGTCGCGTCCGGTCGCCCGGGTTTCGCGCGCGCCCAAGGCCCGCAGACGGTCAAGAAAAGCATCGGAGTGCTGGGTGCCGGTGCCGGTCTGCGACAGTATCACCAGCTCTGGCAATGGCGTTGTGGTCACAACATCCCGCGCGACTTCGGCGCATGACAGCATGTTGCCGAGCCACTGCAGACTTGCTGCGTCAGCGGCAGATGGGTCAACAAGGATGAGGATGTCGGCAGCGCCCGACAGCAGCGTTGTCGCATCCGAGGTGCCGGCGGTACCCAGCGACTGGCTCGCGCGATTAAGAATCCATGTGCGAAGGCTAAGCGCGCCCGATATCGCGTGGCAGGGCGCCCACAGAACGCGCCTGCCTGCGGAAACCTCGTTGACGGCAAGCTCGCCGGCCCACGTCAAGAGCGTCTGAAGGCTGCGATTGGTTACAATGCGATGCTCGGCCCCTGTAAGGTCAAGGGAGTCGGTGGCCCCGGAATTCATTTTTGACCTGCCTCCATATGGGTGTTACCAGCGGTAACCACCACAAATACACGCAAAGAAGCTAAGACCGTCTCGCAGATTGTGAAGTCAGTTTCAAGATGATGTGGTAGTGACTCCGGGAGTTGTGCCATTTGGGCAGTTGAAAAGCAAGGGCGATCTAAGTGCTTATTTTCATGTATCTTGTGAACTTACCGTTCACCGACGAATTACTAACCGGTTGGTTGCCGCTTAGCCCAATAACGCTATGAACTTCGTGTCCCAATAAGAGAACGCCCGGATAGCCCCGGGCGTTCCTTATTTTCTGCTTGATTGGCGTCTTGGTGCGCTTGCTACTTCCCCTTGAACCGCTCAGGGTACGCGCCGCTGAATCCGTAGTTATCCAGCACAACCTTCACATCCAACTGCTCTTTGCCGCGCTGCAGCCGTACCGTAACTTCCTTGCCAGGGTCCTGCGAGCACGCCCACATGATCAGCGCGGGCATGTCGCGCACCTTTACGTCGTTGCCGTCAACGTCGGCATCCTCGAGGTCGTCGGGGATGTCGCCAGCCACGCCGACCAGGTGGGTGATGATGTCGCCCTTCTTGATCCCGGCCTTGGCTGCTGCGCCGCCTTCGTCAACCGCCTCGACTTCGAGCCCCCCGCTTTCGAGGCCCTTGGACTTCCAGTCTTCCAGCTGAACCGAGTCACCACTGAGGCTGAACTTGCCGGCTTTGCCCTGCCAGGTCCGTACGACTGCGTCCTTGACGAAGTCTTCGCTGGCGAATGGGTCGATCTTGTTCTCTTCATCTTTGCCGTAGGGGATGAACTCGATGTGCTTTTCTTTGGCGTCAACGATCATCTTCTTGAAGCGGGTGGCCAGTGTGACGCCGACGATGCCGTCGAAGTTCAGTTTGTCCACGCCGGGGATCATGCCGCCCATTTCGCCGAGCTGGTCGGTGATCTTGGGCAGTTCCATGATCGTGCAGGCGACGTCCACTTCCTTGATGACGCCGACCTGGAAGCTGTCAACCATGCCAGACTTGGCGTCGCCCTTGCCGATGCCTTTCACCGGGTAGTTGAAGCTCGTGGGCAGCTTAAGGTCGTCGGCCAGCTTGGTGCCAAGGGCCAGCAGCATGCTGGCGCCGGTATCGAACATGAAGCTCTTGGTCTTGCCGTTGATCACGCAGTCGAGATACCAGTAGGGCACCAGCTCCATTTTGCGGCCAAAGAAGTTCAATTCGCCGGTGCGATAAGTCAGCGTCATGCCCTCGGTGGGCGAGCGGCGATCTGCCTCGGCCTCGGACTTGCCATCCTGGATCAGCCACGCGGCGCTGGGCCCCACGGGTTGAAGTGAAAACTCGTCTTCGTCTTTCTTGGGGTCTTTCTTGGGGTCCTTCTTGGGCCCTTCGTCGGGCTTGCCGCCGGGCATGCCGGGCATGCCCGGGATCCCGCCGCCGCCCTTCAGCATGCGGATCAGCATCTCTTCCTGCATGTCGCCGGGCTCTTCGCCTTCGGGGTAGCGGGTCATGCCGAGCTTGCTTGCGCCGAAATCGATCTCGACCTTGGCCATCTTCTTGATGATGTTCTGGCCCACGATGCCCATCATGTGGTAACCGAGCGTGCCGCTCATGTGGTCAAGGTTCATCGACGCGGCAATGCACTCGCCGCGCTTGAACTCGCCGATTTCAAGGCTGTCCAGCACTACCAGCTTGGCCTCGGCTGTACCGACACCCTGCACGCCTCCCGGCATATCGTGCTGTTCAAGGTCAAGCTCAGTCGCCAGGCGCGCGTTCAGCACGCTCTGCGTTGCGCCGCTGTCGAACAGGAACTTGTACGGCCCTTTGCCGTTCACCTTGACCTGGACGAAGATCAGGCCTTCGAACTCAAAACCCACGGTGACAGTGTTGCTGTCCGCGGGTTTGGATTCAGTCTTCTTGTCGGGGTCTGCCGGCTTGGGCGCGTCCTGCGCCATGGTTGCCGTCGAGGCAAGAAAGCCCGCAGCCAGTGCCAGCGCGAAAAGTCTCATCATCCAACGCTTCATGAAATCCTCCGTGGTCGCCCGAAGCGGGCTGTATCGTTGCGTTGGGGATAGTCGCGCCGGGCGTGGCTGTCTCACGCGGAAAAATTGCGCAACCCGCGCAGCAGGGTCTATTCAGGCTTTTCGATGCGGACGAGTTCTTCCGGCTTGATGTGTTCGCGCACGTCTTTGATCAGCATGTCCGGGGCCAGCCAGTTGACGCCTTTCACATGCTGCAGGGCGGGCGGGACATAAGTGCAGTAGGGTTCGCTGGCCAGATAATCGCCGGTGACGGCAAACGCCCGTGAACGCGCACCCCCGCATACGTCGCGATAGTCGCACGCCCAGCACTTGCCTTTGAGCTGGCTGAAATCGCGCATGCGCACAAGGTGCGGGTTGTTGCGGTAGATTTCGACAATCGACTGCGACTTCACGTTCCCGCACTTCAGTGGCAGGAACCCGCTTGGGTAGACCTCACCGACGTGGTCAATGAAGATGAACCCGTTGCCGTCATTCACGCCCCGCGCCGCGCGACCGATGGCGTCACCGCGCGACCATCCGCCCGGCTTCATTGGGCGCAACACCCATGCAGGCGGGCCCTCTGCGTTTCGGTCTGCGACGCTGCCGCCCTCTTTGCGGGGCTTGAGGTATGCGTTGCTGTCGCCGGACATGCCCTGGCCACGCTGGGCCTGCAGCACTACGCGGCGGTAGTGGGGGGCAGCGGTAGTCTTGAGGTCAAAGTCGGCTTTGCGGGCAGTTTCATAAAGTTTGTGCAGCGCCTGCTCGTACTGCTCAGGTGAAATCTCGTCGGTTTCTTCGCCGCGGCCGGTGGGCACGAGGAAGAAAGCTGCCCACAGCGTAAGCCCGAGCTTCTGCATCAGCTCGCACAGGTTGTCGATGTCGTTCATGTTCCAGCGCGAGATCGTGGTGTTGATCTGCACCGTCAGCCCTTCGGCCAGCGCGTCCTTGATCGCACGAATCGTGTGGGCATAGGAGCCGGGTTGGCGCCGGAAATTGTCGTGGATCTCGGCTGTTGACCCGTCAAGACTTATCGCCAAGCGCGTCAAGCCGTGTTCCTTCATCTTGTGAATGGCTTCGCGGGTCAGCAGGCCCGTAGCTGATGGCGTGACTGCCACGCGCAAGCCAACGTCGTCGGCGTGCTTGATGTAGTCGTATACATAAGGCGACTTCAGGGGGTCGCCGCCTGTAATTACGAACAGCGGCGGCGCCGTTTCTGAGAACGCCCGCAGGTCCTCGATCAGCTTGAAGCCCTGCTCGCGCGTGAGCTCGTCGGGGTTGCGGTTGGGGATGGCCTCGGCGCGGCAGTGCACGCAGCGCAGGTCACACGCACGCGTAACTTCCCAGATCGCGATGAACGGCGCTTTGCCGAAGTCGATGTCGAAGAAGTTCGGTTTGCTGCGGTGCTCAGAGGTTTCAGCCATCGATCACTCCCGCCGCATGATAGCCCAGCCGCACGGTGCCGCCATGGGCGCGCGCGCCGTGGAAAAGAAACGACAGGCGCCGGGGGGCGCCTGTCGTCTTGCGGAATCTTGCGTTCTATGCTCCTGCGCGACGGCGTCGCAGCACCGCTGCACATGCCAGCAGGGCCAGCACGCCCAGCATCCAGGTTGCGCCGCCGGTGCTGCTTGCGCACCCACCGCCTCCACCACCGCCGCCACCGCCGGCTCCTCCTGTCACGCTGGCGCTGGTGACGGTAAGCGTCAGGTTGTTCGCGGTGCCGTGCGCTGTGGTTACGTTGACCGCATGGGTACCCGCCGGTGTGAACCCGGTAATGCTGGCAACGATCTGCGTCATGCTGTTGGACGTGATCTGAGCATTGGCGCCGCCCACGGCAACCGTAGCGTTACCCAGTCCCGTGCCCGTGATCGTGATCGACTGGCCCTGCATCACGCTGCCCGGCGAGACGTTGGTCGTGACGGGCGGTGCGCCATTGACGGTCACGGAGGTGCTGTCACTGCCGTGAGCGGTGGTGACCTGTACGGTCTGTACGCCCGTGGCCATGGTGTCGGGGATGTTGACGACGATCTGTGTCATCGTGTTGCTTTGCGGGGTCAGGCTGACGCCGCCGACAGTTACCGAGGTGGCGCTGCCAAGGCCGGTGCCTGTGATGGTCAATGCCTGGTACCAACGCACCGGGTTGGGTGTGGCCGTCGTGATCGCCGGGGGCAACGCGTTCACGGTCACGGAGAGCGTGTTGTTGGCGCCGCCTGACGTGGTCACCACAATCGTCTGCGAACCGGTCGGAGTGCTGAAGTCCACTGTCACCTGCACAGACGTAGTGCTTACCGTGCCGAGCGCCTGGGTCACGCCGCCGATGGTGACCGACGAGGTGGTTGCCAGGTAGTTGCCGGTGATCGTCAGTTGCTGGCTCCAGTTCACGGGGTCGGGTGCGGCGCTGGTTGCCACTGGTGCCACACTGTTGACGGTAACGCTTTGAGTGTTGCTGTTGCCAACGGCCGTAGTCACCACAACGTTCTGGCTGCCTGTTGGTGTGCCATCAGCAACCGTCACCTGCACCTGCGTTGCCGTGTTGGACGTAATCGCGGCGGCTGTGCCACCCACCGTTACTGCTGTGGCGTTGGACAGGAATGTTCCGGTGATCGTCAGGGTCTGCAACCAGCTCACAGGGTTGGGTGAGACTGTCGCAATCACGGGTGCTACGCTGTTCACAGTGACTGAGTTGGCACTGTTGTTGCCGCCGCTGGTCGTGACCGACACCACCTGCGATCCCGTCGGCGTGTTGTTTGCCACCGTCACCTGCACACTTGTCGTGCTTGCCGATGTAATTGCCGCGGCAGTGCCGCCAACCGTGACGGCGCTGGTGCTCGCCAGGTAGTTGCCCGTAATGGTCAGGGTCTGGCCCCAGTCTACCGGGTCGGGCGCAAGGCCTGTCACGGTCGGTGCGACGCCTGAAACCGTTACGCTGAGAGTGCTGGTAGTGCCGATCGAGTTGGTTACTGCCACAGTCTGTGAGCCAGTGGCCGTGCTGTCTGAGACGGTGACTTGAACTGTTGTCGCTGTGGTCGCCGTGATGGCTGCCGCTGTGCCGCCGATCGATACGGCCGTGGTACTGGAGAGGTTGCTGCCGGTGATCGTCAGTGTCTGCAGCCAGCTTACCGGGTTCGGTGCACCGCTGGTCAAGACCGGCGCAGCGCCGTTGACCGTAACGGTCTGTGTGCTGTCAGAGCCGGAACCCGTGGTTACCGACACGACGCGACCCGACCCGGTGGGCGTGGTATCGGCCACCGTCACTTCAATCTGTGTAGCGGTGTTGCTGGTGATTGCGGCGGCGACACCGCCGATCGTTACCGCCGTCGCGCCGGTGAGGCTGGTGCCGGTGATGGTCAGTGTCTGGCTCCAGCTTACGGGATTGGGCGAGACACTGGTGACTGAGGGCGGGGTGTTCGAGTAGTCGATCACCAGCTTCGGGCGCTCAGTGGCCGTGGTCCAGTCGCTGGAACGGAGGTAAGCAACAAACACTGAATTAGTGGTGTTGACGATATAGAAGCCGTTGTTGGCAACACTGCTGTTAAGCCAGCTTGCCACCAGCGTTCCGAGCCCTGTCCAGATTCGCCACACATTCGGCGAGCCGTTCGTGAATGTCAGCGAAGAGGACTGGGTGGCCGAGCGCGCAGGCTTGGTTGACCAGGCGATTGTTGACTCAACCCAAGCTGCGCTGGCTGTGTACAGGTTCACCACATGGCCGGTGATCGTGTTGTACAGATGCCACGCCTCGAACTGCGCGGCCGTGACCGTTGCGCCGCTGGGCATCGAGGACAGATTGTATTCGATGATGCCTTCAGTGTCGCCACCGCTGTTGAAGGTCATGAATTCATATGTGCCAAAATTGCCACCACCTGAGTAGAGCAATGCATCCTTGCCCACGGTGCCATCAGGCTGCAGCGTCAGCGTCGGGTCGATGCGTACTGGCCACTGGCGCTGCGCGTCGAGCAGCCATGCCGTCGAAACCTTCATGCCGAGGTGCAGCACCGTGCCATCGAGGCGCCAGGTAAGATCACCGTTGAAAACTTCGCCGGCCGCATCAAAGGCGTCCACCGCGCCGACTTCATAGATGCATTCGCCGAACTCATTCAGCAGGCGCAGTTTGCGGTTGCTTGCCTGGGCCGACCAGCCGGCCGGCATATCCAGCATGTATTCTCCGGCAACGAACTCGCTGGCTTCATATCCGGCCAGACCGTTGCGATAGACCACCATGTTGTGCTTGACCATATCCGGCCCGAGCACGTATTCGTCGGTGACGCCGTTGTACAGGCCCGGGTAGAATACCGTCTTGTCGCCTTCCTGCTGCGCGAACGCGCGCCAGGGCGTGACAGCGTTCAGCACGGAGCCGTCTGCCGCATAGCCGACAAGTTGGGCCGGGCGCAGCGTGACGGCGGGCTGGTTGTGGCCGGCAAATCGAATGCCGTCGGCAAGTGCGTCCGGAAAGCGTGAGGTCAGACCGTTTTCGAGGTTCTTGTAGGCGTACTCAACGTCGCGCTTGAGCGTTTCGTCGATCACGTGCCAGTTGCCGTCGGAATCCTGGTAGTTGTGCGGCTTGACGGTCAGCACTGCGCGCAGGCTGCCGTCAGGCAACCGGTAGTGAGTCGCCACGCGTGTTTGCGACGCGACCGGCAGACCGTATTCGGCGCCGGGCGCCTGGGCCTGAGCTGACAGGTTGCACACGCCAACGAGGGTGGCGGCTGCTGCCGCCAAGCAAACTAAATAGTTCATGTTCCTCCCCACAATAAGAATAATAAAAGAAATACCGCAAATAAGTCTTACTCTCCCCGGTCCCCCGTGTGGGGGCCATTTGCGTCGCATTCGGACGAACCAATCGATTAAGCTGCTGTCGCATTAGAGCACTTACCACGAACGGATGCGATATGTTTATCCGTGTACGGTTTAGGCGCGAATAATGCAGAATGTATGATACTGGGAGGCGCGCTTGGCGGGGCGTTCGTTGTAAACTGCCCAGATGAGATTGAACACAAAATGACTTAAGTAGCTGGCTGGAAACCGGATGAGACTGGTCTGCATCAGCGACACCCACGGCCGCCACGACTCTCTGCAGTTGCCGGAAGGCGACGTCCTTGTGCACGCTGGGGACTTCTGCGGGATCGGCGATGCTCACGATGTTCGCCGGTTTTCCGACTGGCTTCATGCCCAGCCCTTCTCACATCGTGTTGTCGTTGCCGGCAATCACGACTCGTTGTTCGAGTCAGAACCTGAGGCTGCGGCAAGAACCCTGAGGGCCGGCTGCTCGGACGTGCACTTTCTGCAGGACAGCGGTATCGAGCTGGAGGGCTTGCGATTTTGGGGCTCACCGTGGCAGCCGCGTTTCATGCACTGGGCATTCAACCTGGAACGCGGCGAGCCCTTGCGCCGGGTGTGGGCGAAGGTGCCGGTCGGCATTGACGTGCTGGTCACTCACAGCCCGCCCCACGGCATTCTGGATGAGACCCACGATGGCAGATTAGTCGGGTGTGAAGAGCTGCGAGCAGCATTGCCCCGCATCAAGCCGCGTGTGCATATTTTCGGGCACATCCACGAAGGGTATGGCGAGCAAACGGCTGGAGGCGTCCATTTTGTGAACGCCTCCAGTCTTGATGCGGGTCATCGCGGAATGCGCCCGGCGATCGTGGTCGACCTTTAGGCGCGCCGCAAACGGACTATGATCGTCAGGGCGGCCAGAAGCCCCAGCAGGGCCAGCCAGTTTATGCCACCTGCGCCCGTGGTGCAGCGCGCGTCGCCTTCGGCCCCGGCATTGCCGCCGGTGTTGGGCGGTGACGCGCCAAACTCGTAACTGCCGGCGTCGGCAATGCCCTGGTCGCGTACGGCATTTCGCTGGTCCGTGGTCGGAACGCCCGTGGTACCGCCCATGTTGATTGCGGGGCTGCCTGCAAGCAGCGCGTGTGTGGGCGTCGGGCCACCATTGCTGGCGAGCGTGGATAGCATCGCATTCAGCGGAGTGCCAAGGCTGCCGACCTGGTTGCCACTGGTCCCGTCAACCGCGACTGCTGCGGGGTCCTGGATGCCGACCACGCTGTTCTCGATCGCCATGCTGCCCTGAGCGTCGATGTCGGCTGCCGCCCCGCTACCGGTGTTGCCCGCGACAATGCTGCCGACAATCGTGAGCGTGCCGCTCGTGCGGTACACGCCGCCCCATGTGGTGCCACTGTTGGCGGTGATGGTGCTGAAACTGATCTGCATCAAGGCGCCGTCGTTCTGGACACCGCCCGCCGCCGCGCCGCCGTCATTGCCGCTGACGGTGCTGTTCTGGATCATGAACGACGGGGTGCCGATGGCTGTGATGCCGCTTCCCGTGCAGCCGCTGATTGTGCTGCGGATGATCTGCACGTTGTCGCTGCCTTCATTGTGAATGCCGCCGCCGCTGTCGTCTGCGGTGCACTGGTCGATGTGTGACTCGATCAGGTTGAAAATCGCGTCCACCGCAATCGCCCCGCCGAACGAAAAGCCGCTTGTGCTTGCAGTAGCGCATTGCGCGATCTTGGCAAGCCGCAGCTCAACAGTGACGCCCGTTCCCGCGTCGCTGTGCAAGCCGCCGCCGCCGGCTTCGCCGCTGTTTCCGCCGGCGCCCGGCGCGCCCCCGGTTGCGGAGCAACCATTGACATCAAGGCGCAGCGCGTCGATGGCCGAAAGCGCGCGGATGCCGCCGCCGTAGGCTCGGCCACCTTCCGCTGAGGTTGTTGTGGTTGTGCCGCCGGTTGCACTGCATGTGGTGATCACGACATCGTCAATGTCCAGTGTTGAGTCGGCGTAGATCGCCCCGCCCGCGGCCTGACCGCCGCTGCCGGTGGTGGTGGTGTCGCCGCCGGTGGCGGCGCAGTTCTGGAACGTGCTGAGCGAGAAGCGCCCCAAACCATTGGACAAGAAGATCGCGCCGCCATGGCCCGCGCCACCGTTGCCGTTGGTGCCGTTGCCGCCGTCGGCACTGCACCCGTCAAACAGCGAGTTTGTGACCCACAACTCGGCGATCAGCGGCTGATGAAAGATCGCGCCGCCGCGCCCCGCCACGCCTGGCCCGCTGCCGGAGCTTGCGCCCACGGCATGGCAGTTGGTGAAGGCAACATCGCTGATGACCGTCCAGCCGCGTGAAAAAATCGCGCCACCGTCACCGTCAGCGCGGCCGTTGGCCAGTGTCATGCGCGAAATGGCCATGTACGTCCCTAGTTGCGAGTCAATGATCCGCAATGTGTTGGTGCCGCTGACTGTCAGCAGGGTGCGGCCGGGGCCGATGATGCTGACACCTTCCGTGACCTGGGGCAGCGAACTCAGCAGCGTGATTGTGCCGGTGACGCCCGACTGAAAGCGAATCTCGTCGGGCACAATCACCATGCTGACGACCTGGTTCGGCAGGGCGTTGGCATCGATGATTGCCTGGCGCAGGCTGCCGGCGCCGGAGTCGGCCACTGTCGTCACGGTAAACTGGTTTTGCGCCATCAGCGGAAGACAGCCGAACGCAAACAACATCACACAGAGCCATCTGGTCATTGCCATGGTTTCCTTCCTTTCGATACGCGGGCTTTCAGCCCCGTGAGCGATCACTGGCGTCGTATACCTGTCCTTGTCAACGTGACCGGCGGGTTTTCATTGCCCGCCGCCACAAGGCCACAAGCGCAATTGTCAGCAGCCCAAGCGGCAAGCCACGGCTGCCTGTGTGCGCGCTGCAGTCCGGATCGTCATCGGGGTCGTCGACTTCCTTGATCGAGATCAGCAGCGTGCGGCGCACCGACGAATCAATGCCGCCGTTGGCTGTGCCGCCGTTATCCAGCAGGTAGACGTCAAAAACAAAAGTGCCGCCCTGGCCCTTTTCTGACCGGAAAGTCAGGTCTCCGGTAGTCGCATTGATCGACGGCCTGTCCTTGAATCCGTAGCTGCTGCCCAGCAACAGAAACGTCAGCGTCTGGCCGGACTCCCAGGCTGCGCCGGCGCTGATATTGCTTGCCCAACCTGCCACGATCACCGACTTGCCGTCAGACTTTGTAGAAACGCTGCCGCCGCCTGTGAAGTCCGGCTGCTGGTTGGCAATGAATTCAATGGCGCCGATGTCAGGAATGCCGCCGAACAACCGGTTGGCGCCGCGCTGGTCGTCGATCGGTGCACCGCTGCCTCCGCGGTCGATGGCAAAGCTGCCCCACACCGGCGCGTGTCCCCATGTGAAGCTGCCCATCGCCTGCAATGCGCCAAGGCCGGGGTTGATCGGGTTCAGGAGGTTTCCAACCAGCAGGCTGATGGTGAAACCGGTGCTGCCCGTTTCATCGCCAATCAGGTTGTTGTCCAGGTCGCTGAAAGCGCCCGCCAAGTCAGGTGACGCGCCGGTGTTGCCGGCGACGATACATCCCTCGAGTTCCATGGCGCCCCCGGTCAGCTCAATGCCGCCGGCAACCGTGCCCGAGTTCAGGTGAATCGTGCAGTAGGCAAGCGTTGACGTGAACCCTGTGGAATCAAGCCACAACCCACCATGACTCACGCCCTGGTTGCTGCTGAGCGTGCAGTTCTCCATCATCAAAGGCCCAGCCTTGCGGATCGCAACGCCCGCACTGTTGCGCACGCTGCTGCGAACGATCAGGTTCGCGCCCGACAGGTTCAAGGCACCGCCGTCCACGACGGCTGTTGCGCCCTGCGTGGCACAGCCCGACACATCGCTGTCATACAGATACACAGATGCGGTCGCGTGTATGGCGCTGCCTTCGGCGATGCCGTCAACGCCGCCGCCGCCCGTGGCGTCGCCGGCTTGTGCGGTACAACCCGAAATCCGGCTCTTGCGCACGATCATCAAGCCGCTGGTGTGCATCACAGCGCCACCCCGTCCGTCGCCGGCCAGTGCCATTGCAAAGGAAGTGCCTCCGCCCGTCGCAACACAATCCACGATTGCCACGCCGTCGAGCGTGATGTCGCCCGCGCTGAAGATTGCGCCGCCGGCCGCGTCTTCGCCGTTGAGAGTGGCGCCGCCGTCAAAACCCACGGCGTTGCAGTCGGCAATCACGCTGTCCCGGATCACCAGTGAACCGGCATGGCGGATGCACCCGCCTTCTGCGGTCATTCCTGCGGCGCCGACCACTCGCCCGTCCAGCAGCCACAAGTGGCTGATCTCGACACTGCCAGAGGTGATCGTGAATATCCGGAACGCCGCTGCGGTCGCGCTGCGCCGAAGAATCAGGTCGTCGCTCGATGGGCCGGTGATCGTCAAGTCGTCGGTGATGTCCGGAAGCGCGGTCTGCAGAGTGATTGTGCCGGGCAGGTTGAGCGTTGTCGCGAACGCGATGTCGTCGGCCCCGGCGGCGGCGTTGGCCTGCGTGATCGCATCGCGCAGCGTGCCCGCGCCGGCGTCGCCCAGGCTCGTGACCGTAAACGTTGCCGCATCAAGCGCACCTGCAATCAGCACGCACAGGCAAAGCAGAATCCTCATCGGTCGCTCCTGACAAATGCAAAATATCCGCCTGCCCCGCGGCGGATGTTTCCTACGCATGGAACAGTCTTACGACGGCCCGCCCGTGGTCAAGCCGATTTATGTTTCCTTAGGAGAGTTCAACAGGCTCAGTGTCGTCTGTGTCTTCCAGCGCGTGTGTGAACAACTCGACGCTGCGGCAGCGGCCGGTGGTCAACTCGACTTCAAAAATGGCGCCGCTCATGCGCACCCATTGTTTTGCGACGCGCATGTAGGCTCTTTCTTCCTTAGTGAAGCGCTTGAGCACGGTGTCCTTGTCGCGCCCGATCACGCCAAGGTGCGGGCCGGTCATTCCCAAGTCGGTGAGATAGCCGGTGCCGCCCGGCAATATCTGGGCGTCCGCGGTCTGCACGTGGGTATGGGTGCCGAACACCACGCTGGCTTGCCCATCCAGCAGCCATCCCATGCCGATCTTTTCGCTGGTGGCTTCGCCATGGATGTCCACGAACACCACGGGTGTCTGATCGCGCAGACGGGCAACGGCTTGCTGGGCGGTGTTGAAGGCGTTGCGCGTTGGTACTCGGTCTTTCATGAACACGTGGCCGACGACATTGACAACGCCGACCTTGCCCCTGGGCGTGTCATAGACATGGGCGCCCGTGCCCGGGATGTCGTAGTTCTCAGGATGCAGCAGCCGCGGCTCGTCGGCCATGTATGGATAGACGTCAGGATAGTCCAGAATGTGGTCGCCGCTGGTCATGCAGTCGATGCCGTATGACAGCAACTCAGCCGCTTCTTTCTCGCGCACTCCGGCGCCGTTGGTGGCATTTTCGATGTTGACGATTACGAAGTCGATCCGGTGGGCCGCTCGCACACCGGCCAGGCACTCGCGGATGACGCGCCGGCCGGGTCGCCCCACAAGGTCGCCCAGGCAAAGCACTCGAATCGTGTCGTCAGGCAAGCGCTCTCCTCAGCGCGGGCACACTAGCAGTGCTGGCGTGGTCAACCAAGGTGCCGATCCCGCCGCCTACAGCCACGGAATTCGTAACCGGCCGCCCGGGATTGGCCAAGATTCACTTCGCCTTGCCCGTGGCGCAGGCGGCGCCCGTGCCGGCGATGCATGCGAATCGCCTGGGGTGTCCCCGGCGCTGTTCAATTGCGGGACTAGAGGCGAATACCGAAGCCGACTTCGGGGCCGACGCCGTACCACAGGAAGCGATCCGACCGAAAGCCGCCGTACAGCTTGACGAACAGGTAGCGAAACTTGGCGCGTACCACAAAGCTGAACCAGTCCGTGATCTGGTACTCAAAGGCGGCATAGGCGTTGAGGCTTACTACGCTTTGCTTCATCGATTCGTCGCTGCGTTTCTGGAAAGTGGGGTAGCCCACGGCGTATGTTCCACGCCCATCGGCGGTCAGACGCACGCGTCCGAACTCGAGCTGCATGCCCACGCCCGCGTTCCACCACGGAAGTAGCTCGCGAAAATGTTCCTCGTCGCGATCGTTGGCGACGGGGAATGTGTCGCTGCCGGTGTGGGCCTTCAAGTAAGCCCATTCAAGGCCAGCGGTGACATAGGTGGTGAAATTGCGGTCGATACCGAACCGGAACAGGTCGCGCCGGTAATGAATTCGCATGTCATGCCAGTCTGAGCCAAAGTCGATGTCGGTCTTGGGCGGATAGTGCACGCCGTTGAAGCGCGTGAAGTCGTCCAGGCCGTCCTTGAAAATGCGCAGCACGTGAAACCCGTAACCGACCTCAATGCTGTCATGCCACGAAAAGCGCAGCCGCGCCTCGGTGTCCAGAAACACACCAACCGGAAAGCCATCCATGTCGCGGACAAAACTGATGCCATCGCCGCCCAAGCCGTTGGCGCGCACCTTATGCTGCTGCTCAAACCACGGCACGTTTGCGAACACGTCCCATTCAAAGCTTACGCCGTGGTCTTTGGCATACTTGGCCTCAGCGCGGGCGCGCACGTAGTCTTCACTCATGCCCTGCGCGTACAGCGGCACACAGGCCAACACAGCGAGAATCAACAGCCGCAAAGTCATGCGAGTCCCGTACGAGTCTGAACAAAGGTCCGGCAATGTAACGAGTTAGGTCGTCGCGGCGACGGAAAAGTTTTCGCTCGCCAGGAACCTGAGCCGCCGGGCGATTCGGCATCAGGCCAGAACAACGCGGCGTTGCCCCGTTCTGATCTCGCCGATTACGTGGGTCTTCAGGCCTGGCACGCCTTTCACCCTGTGCTTCTCGAGCTTGTCGGCCACGGCGTCCACGTGGTAGGGGCTCACGATGACCACCATGCCGATGCCCATGTTGAAGACACGGAACATCTCGTCGCGCTCAATGTTTCCGCCGCGCTGCAGCATGTGGAAGATGGGCGGCACTTGCCACGCGCCGGTGTCAATCACGGCGTCGCAGCTTTCAGGCAGGATACGTGGAATGTTCTCGAGAAACCCGCCGCCGGTGATGTTGGCAAGGCCCTCCACGATGCGCTTGCGCTTGTAGGTGTTGAGCAGGGCTACCATCGGTTGGGCGTAGATGCGCGTTGGCTCAAGCAGTTCCAGGCCCAGTTCGCGCCCGAGTTCGCCGACGTGTTGGGTGAGTTTCCATTTCTTCTTCTTGATGATCCGACGCACCAGGCTGAACCCGTTGCTGTGCAAGCCGCTGCTTTCGATGCCCAGAACCACATCGCCGGGCTTGATGCCCTCGCCGCGAATGACGCGCTGTTTCTCGACGACGCCGATGCCGAACCCTGCAATGTCGTATTCGCCCTGCGGGTAAAAGTCCGGCATCTCGGCGGTTTCGCCGCCCAGCAGCGCACATGCGCTTTGCTTGCAGCCCTCGACAACGCCACCGACAAGCGGCAGCAGCACGCCGAGGTCTTTTCGGCCCGTGGCGATATAGTCGAGAAAGAACAACGGTTCAGCGCCCATGCACAGCATGTCATTGACGCTCATCGCCACGCAATCAATGCCGACAGTGTCGTGCTTGCCCATCTCAAAGGCGAGTTTCAGCTTTGTGCCGACGCCGTCAGTGCATGCCACAAGCACGGGCCTGCGGTAGTTGCGCTTGAACAGGCCAGTGTCGTAGTCAAGGCTGAACAGCCCGCCGAAACCGTCATCGACGGGCATCACCCGCGGGCTGTACGTGCTGCGCACGCGTTTGAAAATCTCGGTGACCAGCTTGTTGTGGGTCTCGAAGTGCACGCCTGCGTCGGCATAGGTCATGCCGCGCGGTTTGCTTTGGCGGGCGGATGTGCGGGCGGGGCGCTGGCCCGACACTGCGTGCAACCCCGGCGGGGGCGGTAGCTTGCGCTTTGCGTTCAGACGGCGTGCCATTGCGGCGGGATGATAGCGGCGTGGGCAACAGGACGCGAGATGTTGACAGCTTGTCGCAACGAACCGGCTGTGTGGTAATGTGTGAAGCATGAGAAGCGCACTGCTGAAGCGGTTCGGGGGATGGATCGGATCCTGGAGTGGCCCCGTGGAAATGGCCGAGGGTCGCGAAGGAGTGATGCAACTCGACATCACTCCGATCTTTGACGGCGATGCGCTGGAAGTCAGCGCCCTCATGGTGGACTCGACGGGCCAGGTCCTGATGGCGCGGGGTATCGGGTTCTGGTCGCTGGAGCGTGACGGACGAGTCTGCTGCGTGATCTATGGCGGCCGTATCGGGTTTACAGAACTGCAGGAAGCTCCGGACGACCCCGATGTCCTGGCACTGAGCGGCCCGCTCGGCGACGGCCGGACGCTGACGGTGTTGTATTCGCAACACGATGGAGGCCTTCAGATGACGTCTTCTACGTCTGAGGGCTACAAGGGCAGCGTTAGCGTGCGCAACATCGGGCAGTTACGGCGCCGCGCCGAATCGGAGAGCCCTCCAGCATGAACCCGCTGGCACCTTACTTGGGTTGGGTCGGGGTTTGGGGCGGCGAAGGCGAAGCCCAGACGGGCGACCCTGCCATTGTGCGCACAGAGTTCAGCCTGCTGCAGGGTGGTACGGCTCTCTGCATGCACTTTGAAGCATGCGATCCCGGGTACCGCATTCTCTACCACGGCGTGCGCGCAGTTCTTTCCCGGGCGCCGAACGGCGACTTGCGTGGAATCGCTTTCTCGACCATCCATCGCGGGTTTCTGGTTGAGCTTACTCCGGATGATGAAGGCGTGATGGCGCTCACCGGCGTAACACGTGGCGGCAACCGCGTGTTTGTAACGTTCGTGCAGGAAGACCAGGACAACCTGCTGTTCACGGCATTCTGGCGCCCCAGCAATAAAGTTCCCGCGCCTGACGAGTTGCCGCGTATGACAGCCCCGCTGCGGCGCCTGTTTCCGATGAAGTTTGAAAAGCCGCCGGGCCCACCAGCCACGCAATAAAGTGGGGGCGCTTGCGCGCCCCCTTCAGTTGGTTCGGCTGATTCTACTTGATGACCAACTTGACCAAAGCTGTCTTGGAATGGTCGTGGCCGTCCTTGACGCCCTTGTTGTCAAGCAGCGCCACGGCGAAGCTCGCGCTTTCGCCAACCTTGAACTGAACATCGTCCTTGTTGCCGGTATCGAGTTTGCGCTTGATGACGACCGTCCAGACCCCGTCAATCCATGCGGCAGCTGACTTCAGGTCGGCGCGGCTGCCTTCCGGAGTGCGCAGGCGGATGCTGGGCACGCGGTATCCGTTCTCGGGCTTGAAATCTGCGGGCAGGTCGCGGGCTGTGTCGGCGGTGAACGCCGCCGTGGTGTCGGCGCCTTCGTTCCAGACCCACTTGGGGGCTTTGCCGTCTTTATCAGCATTCGATTCGTAAGCGGACTTGCCGGCATCATCAGGGCGTCCCTTATCGCCGCCGGCAAAATGCTGGTCGTCGCACTCGCCATTCTGGCCGCCGCGGGCTGCTTTCCAGTGCCACAGGTCTCCGATCTCGTCTTTACCGGTGGTTCGCATCTCGCCGTCGTGGCACAGCGCGCCGCAGCCCTTGGCTTCAAAGTTTGCAGCATTGCCGCCGAACGCATACGCGAGACGGTCTTCATCGCCATCGGCCTTTGACCAGGTGCCGTCGTTGTACTCCCATGCCTGTTTGGTGTCGCTCTTGGTCGCGTCTTTCCATTGGGCCATGATGTACACGTACTCGCCGTCGTGCTGTGCCCGCAGCTGAACGCTGGGGCCGGGCTTGCCCCGGGCGTAGGCACTGGCCAACTCAATCATGGCGGCTGCTTTCCATCCGTCGGTCAGTTCAGCCTTGAAATCAACCTCCGTGACCTTGGCGGCAACCAGTTCCTGCGGCGTGGGGCTTTGCTGGGCGGAGGTGTCAAAGGTTGTGAAGGCAACAGCAAGGGCGCCGGCGCAAAGTGCGGCACTGAAAGTGGTGAGGCACAGAATGCGTTTCATCGGAAGTTCCTTTCTGGTGGCTGCCCCGGTTCTAACTGCGACTGTGTCTCAATGCAACGGGCGCCTGGTCATCCGCGCTTCAACAAGACAGCGTCATTGCGCGCTCCGCTTTCTGACAACTCAACTCTTACATGGTCGCTTGGTCCGGTCTTGCACTCAAATCCGACGTAGTCGGCGCAAATCGGCAGTTCGCGCAGTCCGCGATCTACCAGTACGCATAATTCAATACGTTGAGGGCGTCCATAATCCGCAAGTTCGGTCAGCGCCGCCCGCACCGTGCGCCCGGTGTAAAGCACGTCGTCTACCAGCACCACGCGCTTGCCTTCAAGATCAGCAGGAACCTCACTGCCAAGAACCTGAGGTAGTGCGCGCCCCCCAAGGTCGTCCCGGTAAAGCGTGATGTCGATCGCGCCCAACTGTGGTGTCGGATGGCCCAGGGCTGCCAAGGCTGCGGCAATGCGCTGCGCCAGCGGCACACCGTTCGTACGTATGCCCACCAGCACCGGCGCTTGCGCATGCCGGTGCTGAATTGCCTTGGCCAGCCGGGAAACGCCCTCTGTGACGCCGGCTGCGTCTACGAAAACGGATGTGGTCATGTTTCGCCCGCAAGGAAGGGCGCCAATTCTGGATTGGCCGGGCCCGCGACGCCAGACCCAGCGGCGGATTCCTGCATCTCAAGTATTCAGCCAGCGTGTTGCGATCTCCTGTGCGTCGGCACGGCCGGCAGCAAGCGCCTGCAACTCGCCCAGCAGTGCGGGCGGAAATGTGACCTGTCGTTCGGCTGGCAGTGCGAGCAACTCGCCGGTGAAGTGATCTACCAGGCGCCCTTTCAAGGCCTCCACCGTGGCGGGGTTGCGGACGCTGACCCCTGGCTGGCGCGCCTGGGGGTCAGCGTCGCTGCGGCTGAACAGTGCCCAATCGCCCGACCCGCCGGCGCCCGGGGGCACGAGCGTCAGCACCAGGTCAGCCTGTGCCTTCCACTGGCGTGCAAGTTCGAGGGCCGCAGCACTTACTCTGTCGGCCTGGGGCCACTCGCCGGGCGCGTCGAAAACGCGTATCTGTACGCCCGCATGCTCAAACCCGCCTTCAATCACATCCCGGGTCAAGCCCGGTTCGTCGGCCACCGCCGCCAGCTCCGCGCCGCAAAGTGCGTTCAGCAAGCTGGACTTGCCCGCGTTCACCGGGCCCCAGAGTTGAACGCGGGGCGGAGTGAACAGCCAGCGGGCTTGCGAAAGCGCGTTCACCCATGCGGGGTCCGGGTCCGCCAGCAGGCGGCGCAGCGTGCTCTCGCCGTCGGTGAGAGTCCGCAGCGCCAGGGATAACCCGGTCCGACCGTGCAGACTTGGCAGCAATCGCGCGACTTCTGACGTCAGGGGCGTCTGCCCGTTCCATAGGGTGGGTGGGTGGCATCTTGTTACGCCGGCGCCGGCTAGCGCGGCTTCGATTGCTGTTCGGACAGCCGGGCCGCCATGGCAACTGACAAGCACACCCGGACCAAGGCGGGAATAGACCACTTGGTCAAGTTTCTGACGGCTGTTGCGAAGCCAAGCCACGCGCGGCACATCGGTCGCGGCAACAAGCCTGCCCTCGAAAGCCGACTGCAACGCAGGCTCATTAAGGAAGAGCAAAGCCAACGCAGATGCGGCCGGCGGTGTAAGCCAGCAGTAGCCGGAAGTTGCAAGTTCAATGCTCGACATATGTTAGTGCGTGCTAGCGAATTCCACACAGCGGCTGGCTGGGTGTCAGTTTCTTTTACAAAGTCTATTGAACGTCGGTGAGTGGATGCATAGACTCCACGGCCCTTGCCTGGATGGGAATAGGCAAATCCGCACTTGCGGGTTGGCCCGTCCCCACCTAAGCAGGGATTGGTCGGGGAAACGCACGAAAACGGTTCGCTCGAGTTCACTCAACTTCCTTTTGGAGTTCACATTATGAAGAAGCTTCTTGCATTGGTTGCGTTTATGGGAGTCCTGGCGCTGGCGGCTTGCGGTGGCACCGGCGGCGGCGGCGACAGCGGCGACGGCGGTTGCGGTGGTTGCAGCGGCAGCGGCGGCACCGACATGACGCAGATGATGATCGACAACATCAAGGAAACGACCTACTGGGTCACCGTCCACAAGGACGCCAAGGCCGGCCAGTACTGGGAAACCAGCAGCGAAGCCTACGGCAGCAAGAACACCACCCGCTGGCAGATTGCCAAGGTTGACGGCGACGTCGCTATCGTCGAAATGCAGATGAAGAGCAAGGGCGAGTACAGCAGCTACGACTACGTCACCGCGTACCAGGTTGACACCAGCGTCGCGATGGGCGAAGTCAACGTCCAGAAGGCCTGGATCGGCAAAGCCGGCGAAAAGGGCAAGGAAATCGGCGTGATGGCCAAGCCCGCCCCGGTATGCGGCGGCAAGGCGCCAGAGACCACTGAAGAGCCGTTTGCTGACCTTGAGTTGGGCGGCGGCAAGTGGAGCGGCAAGATCATCACCATGAAGGGCGACGGCTGGGAATCCAAGACCTGGATGGCAGACAACGGCTGGTTCGGCGGCATGATCAAGAGCGAAGTCAGCGGCATGGTTACTGCCCTGAGCGCGTTTGGCGAAGACGCCAAGCCCCTGCTTAGCTGGGAGTAAGTCACACCCTTTTGCTTGAGACACCGACCGGCGCGGAGAGATCCGCGCCGGTTTGCTTTTGGCCTGGTCCCCCAAACGTTCGTTCTGCGCTTTCTGCCGTGCACGCTGCCGTGCAAGCCCGTAAGATGCAGTCCCGCCCACGTTCGGAGATACCACAATGCGCAACCATGGACTGGTCTTGCTGGTCTTGCTGGTGTTGCTGATCTGCGGCTGTGGGCCGGGCAAGGACAAATCTGACACCGATGGCGAAGTAGAAGAAGCTCCCAAAGAAGCGCCCGAGGACACTGACGACGACAAATCAGACATGACCAGGATGATTATCCGCAACGTGAAGAAGGTGTCCTATAGGGTAAGCGTGCACAAGGACGTGGAAGTCGGTCAGTACTGGCAGACCGAATCGGAAATGTACGGCAGCAAGAACACTTTCCGCTGGCAGGTCACTCAAGTCGACGGCGATACGGCGATCATTGAGTTTCAGATGACTGGCAAAAGTGAACACTCGAAGTACGACTACGTTACGGCTTATAAAATAGACCTGACCAAGAAGGTCGGCGAGGCAAACGTCACCAAGGCTTGGATTGGCAGGCCCGGCACTACCGCAAGGGAAGTGGGAGTGATGGCCAAGCCGGAAGCGTCGGACGATGCGGGAGCGCCCTACATCGAGACCAAAGACGAGAATTTCGCGGACCTTGAATTCGCTGGTGCCAAATGGAGTGGCAAGGTCATCAGCTTGAAGGGCGATGGCTGGGAGTCAAAGTCCTGGATTGCCGATGTCGGCTGGTTCGACGGCATAATCAAGAACGAGGTCGGCGGTATGGTGACCGTGCTGACCGCATTCGGCAGAGATGCCAAAGCCCTTCTGAAGTTCCCTAAGGAAAAGGAAAGAGAAGCGGCCGAGGGCAAGAAAGGCGAGAAAGAGGAAGACGACCATAAGGGCAAGGAAGAAGGCGAGAAGGAAGGCGGGAAAGAAGGCACCAAATAGGCCCTCCGCGTACTTGTCCGGCGCGGAGAGATCCGCGCCGGTTTGCTTTTGGGGGGCTTGCCAACCAACACCGTTTCACTTGGCGACGGCGGCTCTATACTCCGCGACTTCAACATGGACTTTGAGACCGAAACCGAAACCTGTGATTCCTGCGGCAACCATGCCGTGGTCGTGCGCTCCATTGAAGGCGACGCCGTTCGCGAGTGCGAGGTCTGTGGAAATCTCGAGGGCCCGGCCGACCTGATTGAGCTGCTTGAGCTGCAACGCGAAGCCGATGGCCTGGGCGTCAGCATTGACAGCTTTCCCCTGGCCCAGTTCATTGAAGGCCTGCCGGGCGTGCGCATTATCGGCGACTCCGGCGGCGACAAGCGCCAGGGGACGATGCCCTTTGTGGCGTTTGAACTGGCGGACCATCGCACGTGGCAGCTCGAGAATCTTGGCCAGTCACTGCGCTTGATGCGGGCCGAGCTGGAGTGCGAGTGGTCGCTGGAGTTCACGTATGACTTCCAGATGGCGTTTGAGCTGCACCCACGCCACGATGGCAAATCCAAACACAGTACCGAGCAGGTGCTTTCTGCCCGTCGTGACCTTACCAAGATCTGGCGACGCCTGAACACCTATCGCGGCCTGAGCTGGTGGAAGCAGGAATAGGTCGGCCCCCGGCCCCGCGCATGCCCTTTCGGTAATCGACTCATTGCTCGCCCCGTAGTTTGCGGTCAAAGCTATAGTGGCCGCCTGGTGAGTGTTCTGGCCCCGGCGCAGCAGGAATTCTGATTTCCTTTGAGGAATCGTCGTCTCTGCCGCGTCTATGGATAGTGCCGCTGGTGACGAAGACTGATTCGGATCAAGACCTGGTCGCCCGTTTTTGCGTGGGCGACCGTGATGCTTTTGCCGAGCTATACCGTCGACATCGACACGGCCTGTATGGCTATGCGCTCAGCATGTGCGCCGATGAAGCCCACGCCGCCGACGCAACCCAGGACCTGTGGCTGCGCCTGATCGAAGACCCGGCGCGTTTGCAGTCAGCCCGCAACCTGCGCGCGTACCTTTACGGCGGCCTTCGCAACTCGGTTTTCGATGAGTTTCGGCGCCGAAGTCGTGAACGAAAGGCACTGCAAGATGGGCAACCGGCTACGATGCTGGTCAAGCCGCGCGACACCCTGACGTCTGGCGAAGAAGCTGACCGGCTGGACAGTGCGCTGCGCAGGCTTCCGGATGAGCAGCGCGAAGTGGTGCTTTTGAAGATCTACGGAGATTTGACGTTTGCAGAAGTTGCCGAAGTACTGAAAGAAAACGCCAAGACGGTGGAATCGCGTCACCGACTGGCGCTTGAGAAGTTGCGCGAGTGGCTTTCGGGGGAAGTGGCGTGAACGCCGGTTCCCGCGCAGGCGGGGCAAAACTCGCGTTCCGAAGGACTGGCAGTATGAGTTCGCAAGACCCGTTCAATCAGCGTTTTCGCGGCCCGACGCCACCTCCGGCGCTTGACCGTGCTGTACTGTCCGCTGCCGATGCCAAAGCCGCCGAACTGGCAGGCAGCAGACTTTCGAACAAGGCGGCAATGTCATACAGTAGTCAACCCGGCTCTGCCAACCAGCAAGCCGAGAACCGCAGGGAGTCCGTGATGTCAGACGCTATCGTTTTTCCATGTCCCGCGTGCGGAACGAAGTACAGCGTTTCGCCCTCTCACGCCGGCAAGAAAACCAGCTGCAAGAAGTGCGGCGCATCCGTAACCGTGCCCTCGCCCCAGGTGGCCAACCCCACCATTGTGGGCGGCACGCGCACGATTCGCCGCGCCGACATCGACCCGGGGTCTAGTACCCGCGAAGAAGCAACGGGCGTTTCACAGCATGAGTCCTCGGTCGATATGACCGGCGGCGCCTCGGTGATGCGCAAGGACGAAACCGTGATCGGTGCTCCGCCCATGACCGCCTCGGACACGAGCGCTCGCGGTCGGGGACCAACGCGCGCGCCGACGCGCACGGGTCATGTCTCCCAGCCGGCGCCGATGGGCCGGGCTATGCCCCCGCACATGCATGGGGCGCCAAAGAAGAAGAACAACCTGCCGCTGTTCGCGGGTATTGGCGGTGGCGCGGTTGCGGTGATCCTGGTTGTGGTAATCATCATTGCGTCTTCCGGTGGCAGTGGCACCGGTGGTGGCGGTACAGGCGGAGATGTCGGTGCGGCGTCGAGTGACACCGGCGGCCCGGCAGCAGACCCGGACAAGAGCCTGCTTGTCCACCATCAGAAGAACATCAACAACGTCATGACCCTGACGTTGGACCAGGTCCGGACGTTCTACGAAGAAGCCAAGGCGCGCAAGGAAAAGCCCGAGTGGCGAACCCAGCAGGACGCGTGGGCCAATCAACTGCTCAGCAAGGCCGAAAGCGACAAGGCCCTGCCAATGGCGCAGGTTGCGCTGATGCTCGACAATGACGGGTATTCTTTTGCCAACAACCTGTTGCGCAAAGCCGCCACGGCGATGCAGCGCGAGGGGATTGCCGTCAAGAGGCAGAAGGACGGCCAGCGCCAGATTGTCGTGCCGAACAAGACCTTCGAAGACGTGGTGAAGCGGCTCGGATGGGTCGCATACAGCCGCCCCGCCAAGATGGACGATTACCTGCTGCACGAAACCGAAGGCAGCGAAGAGTACAACAAGTACTACGTGGCACTCGACCCGGTGTACGCGGACGTCAAACTGTTCCCGCCGGATGTGGTCGCGGAACTGAAAAAGCTTGAGAAGCTGGCCATCGAGAAGGGCGACGAGTTCTTTGCCGGGCATGAGAAAGACGGCTTTGCCCGCAACGCCCGGCGCGCCTGGATTCGGTTCAAGCAGGCCAACGACACGAAGGGGTCAACAACCCTCAAGTGGAACCGCGCCAAGCAGCAGCGTTCTTTCTGCCAGCTTGCCATGCGGCGCGATAACGAAGCGTTCGACAAGGTCTGGACCTACACCTACTGGAAGCCCTTCATGGTGTATGTCGAAAAGCCGCCCGGCACTGAAGGCATTAGCGCGGACTTCGAGGAGTCGCTGGCAAGCAAGTCGGCGCTGTTGCAGCACCTGTATGACTGGTTCAGCGTCAACTTCGTCACGCGATACAGCCTGCAGCGCGTCAAGCCGATGGGGCAAGGCGAGACAGCGGAAAAAGAAGGCTGGCCGCTGTCGGTGATCGTGCTCAAAGACAGCCAGACCTTTGAGCAGTACTGCGAAGACGAGATCGGGCAGCCCATGCCGGGTGCCCGCGCGTTCTACTCGCCGCGCAACGAAATTGTCATCACCTATGACGACCGAAACGACGCCAACCCTGATACCGCGTGGTTCAACGAGTCGGTGCTGATTCATGAAACGTTCCACCTGCTGTCCGACCACTACGGCGCCAACCCGATTGACTGGAAGAGGCTTGGCAAGGGGGAAGGACCGGACCGCCCCAGCTACTCAAGCATCCTGGTACAGGAAGGCATTACCGACTCAGTGTCAGGGTTCGTGCGCAGCGGTGGCAAGGGCCGCGACGCGAAGTACGAGTTTCTGCAACTGAACCACCTGCGCCTGCAAAGCTGGCAGCGCAACTACGAAAGTATGAGCAACCGCAACATCTTCCGGCTGCAGGACCTGCTGAAGTGTGGCAGCTACTCGGCGCTGGTGTATTTGGGGTGTGACCGCCTGCGCGAGCTTGGCATCCCGGTGCCGCCGGGCGCCGAAGGCAGGTTCCAGGGGCCGTTGATGGGCCTGTACTACGCCACCGCGTGCCAGATGAGTTACTTCTTTCAATACTACAAAGAGGGCTCGAAGTACCCCTACCGGGATGCCTGGTGGGAGTTTCTGGGCAAGGACTACAAGGGTGAGATCAAGCTCACCAGTTACGACACAACACCCGGCGTGAATGCGTTCAAGCAGGTGTTTGGTATCAAGACCGACGCCGACTGGGACGCCATCAACAAGAAGTTTGAAGACTACACCAAGAACCTGAAGTCTGAAAACGTTGGCAAGGGCGCAGATGAGGGCGAGTTGCCCAAAACCGTGCTTCCATCAGAAGTGCTGCCCGGCAATCGTCACCCGGGCGCAGGCAACGCACGCGGCACCGAACAGAATGCAAATCGCCGCGAGGAAGAAATCCCCGCAGGGCGCTAGGGCCGAAAGTTCCGGAAAGCGGCTGGCTTCGGGCCAGCCGTTCTTCGTTTACGGGCTGGCAGTGGCCAACCTGACGGTTGCGTCAGGGCTACACCTTCCGGGCCCGCTGTTCTATAACTAACCATAGCGTTGTTACGGAATGCCAGGGGCAAGGGGCCCCTTGAACCCCTTGGGGCAAGAGTTCAGCCCATGAAGCAGGCCTTTCAGGTCAAGCACAAGGTCCGGTTTGTGACCGCCGCTGCCCTTTTCGACGGGCACGACGTCAGCATTAACATCATGCGCCGCCTGCTGCAGGCCCACGGCGCGGAGGTCATCCACCTTGGCCACAACCGCAGTGCCGAAGAAATCGTCAACGCCGCCATAGAAGAGGACGCCCAGGGCATCGCGGTCTCGAGCTACCAGGGCGGCCACATGGAATTCTTCAGGTACATGTACGACCTGCTGCAGGAAAAGGGCGCCGGTCACATCAAGATTTTTGGCGGCGGCGGCGGCGTGATCGTCGCTGACGAAATACGCGAGCTTCACGACTATGGCATCACCCGTATCTTCAGCCCCCACGACGGCCGTGAAATGGGCCTGGATGGCATGATCCGCTACATGCTGACAGAGTGCGACTTCTCCACCGTACATGCACTCAACGGCGAGATCACGGGCTTTGATGTGGCCCACAAGGGCAGCGTCGCGCGCCTGATCACGTTGGCCGAGCTCAACGGCCAGTCGCCGCCCGGCCAGGCCGAGCGCGTCAAGCAGGCCATCAGCAAGCGCAAAGCCGCGCTGAAACATGCGATCCCCGTTATCGGTGTCACCGGCACTGGCGGCGCCGGCAAGTCCAGCCTGACGGACGAGCTGCTGCGTCGCTACCTGCTCGACTTCACGGACAAGCATGTGGCTGTCATCAGCATTGACCCCACTCGCAAGCGCACCGGTGGCGCATTGCTCGGCGACCGCATCCGCATGAACGCGCTGAATAACACCCGTGTGTACATGCGCAGCCTTGCAACCCGCGAATCCAGCACCGAAGTCAGCGCCGCGCTGGACGAGGCAATCGACATCTGCAAGGCGGCTGGCTACGACCTTGTCATCGTCGAGACCAGCGGCATCGGCCAGGCCGACGGGGTGATTACCGGGTTTGTCGACAGCAGCCTATACGTCATGACCAGCGAGTACGGTGCGGCAACGCAGCTTGAAAAGATCGAGATGCTGGATTACGCCGACTTTGTCGTGCTGAACAAGTTTGAGCGGCGCGGCGCCAAAGATGCACTGCGGGATATTCGCAAGCAGGCCTGGCGCAACCGGGGCGCGCCCAGCAACCTGAAGCCCGAGCAGATGCCGGTGTACCCGACCATCGCTGCGCAGTTTAACGATCTGGGCGTGAACCGGCTTTATGTCGATTTGCTGAAGCGACTCTCTGAAATCACCGGCGAAACACTTGCGACGCGCTATTTTACCCAGGTCTGTGATGCCGACGGCCCGACCCAGCAGACCGTGGTACCCGGCAAGCGCACTCGCTATCTCAGCGAAGTGGCAGAAACGGTGCGCGGCCATCACCGCTGGTCAGAGGCGCAGCGGGTCATTGCCGGCAAGTTGGGCGCCTGCTACCACGTGCTGGTTGAGCTTGGCGACAAGTCGATCGCGCCGCTGGAGCCGCTGAAAGCCGACGAAGGTAATGACCCCGTGACTCGCGCACTGCGCGAGCGCTACAACGACCTGCTGGCAGAGCTTGACCCTGCCTGTGTGCGCGAACTCAAGTCCTGGCCCGCGCTTGTTCACTCCTATACCGATGAGGAAAACGTCTACGAAGTGCGCGGCCGCGAAATTCGCGTCGCCAACTTCACCACCACGCTCAGCGGCACGAAGCTGCCCAAGGTTGCGCTGCCGAAGTTCAGTGACTGGGGTGACCGGCTTTGCTGGTTGCTTGAAGAAAACGTCCCGGGAGGCTTTCCGTACACTGCGGGCGTCTACCCGTACAAGCGCAGCGGCGAAGACCCGACACGCATGTTCGCCGGCGAAGGCCCCGCCGAGCGCACCAACCGCCGCTTTCACCTGGTCAGCGAAGGCCAGCCAGCGGCGCGCCTGAGCACGGCGTTTGACAGCGTGACGCTGTACGGCGAAGACCCGCACGAGCGCCCGGACATCTACGGCAAGGTCGGCGAGAGCGGCGTCGCGATCTTTACCGTTGAGGAGATCGAGATCCTGTATGCCGGCTTTGACCTGTGTGCCGCCAGCAACAGCGTCAGCATGACGATCAACGGGCCGGCGCCGATCATACTGGCCTTCTTCTTCAATGCGGCGATCCGGCAGCAGGCCCGCAAGCACCTGATGGAGAATGGCAAGCTGACCGCAAAGCGCCCGCCCGCGCGGCTGTTTGTGCCAAAGAGTGTCGGTACGCGTGATCCACTCGAGTCGGCGTGGCAGGACCCGCGCTGCTTTGACCAGGACTGGTCGCAGATCCGCGCGCTGCTGACCGATGCCGAGTTCGACAGGATCGCCGCCGAGACCGTCAGTACCGTGCGCGGAACCGTGCAGGCCGACATTCTGAAAGAGGACCAGGCCCAGAACACCTGCATATTCAGCATTGAGTTCGCGCTGAAAATGATGGGCGACGTGCAGCAGTGGTTCATTGAGCACAACGTCCGCAATTACTACAGCGTCAGCATCAGCGGCTATCACATCGCCGAAGCCGGCGCCAATCCGATTACGCAGCTTGCGTTTACGCTGGCAAACGGGTTTACGTACGTCGAGGCATATCGCGCGCGCGGCATGGATGTGAACGACTTCGCGCCCAACCTGAGCTTTTTCTTCAGCAACGGCGTCGACGCAGAGTACAGCGTGATCGGCCGCGTCGCCCGCCGCATCTGGGCTGTGGCCATGAAGCGCCTTTACGGCGCCAACGAGCGCAGCCAGATGTTGAAGTACCACATCCAGACCAGCGGGCGCTCGCTGCACGCGATGGAAATCGACTTCAACGATATTCGCACCACACTGCAGGCGCTGTACGCGATCTGCGACAACTGCAACAGCCTGCATACCAACGCGTTCGACGAAGCGATCACGACGCCCACAGACAACAGCGTGCGCAGGGCACTGGCGATCCAGTTGATCATCAACAAGGAACTGGGCCTGACGCGCAACGAAAACCCGATCCAGGGCAGCTTCGTGATTGAAGAACTGACCGACCTGGTCGAAGAAGCCGTGCTGACCGAGTTTGACCGCATCACCGAGCGCGGCGGCGTGCTGGGCGCCATGGAAACGCAGTACCAGCGCGGAAAAATTCAGGAAGAAAGCATGTACTACGAGCAGCTCAAGCACAGCGGCGAGCTGCCGATTGTGGGCGTGAACAGCTACCTGAACCCGCACCCGCCCGGACACGAAGCGAAAGTCGAGCTGGCACGCGCCACGCAAACCGAGAAACAAGCCTGCATCGAAAGACTGCGCAAGTTCCAGAAGCAGCACGAACCGGGCGCGCTACAGGCCCTGGAGCGTCTGAAACGCACGGCGCTGTCCAGCCAGAACATCTTCGACGAACTGATGCAGACCGTCAGACATTGCAGCCTGGGCCAGATCAGCCAGGCCCTGTACGAAGTAGGCGGCCAATACCGCCGCAACATGTAACTTCGGTGAAGTTCGTTCGCAGTGATCGTTGATGCGCCTATGCTGCCGCTCATGGATTTATCGGCGATTCTGCGGCAGCGATTCGGGTTTCCGGCTTTTCGGCCGCATCAGGCTGAGGCTTGTTCGTTGCTGGCTTCGGGCGAGTCGGCTTTGCTGGTGATGCCTACCGGCGCGGGCAAGTCGCTTTGTTACCAGCTTCCGGCGATTGCGCGGGGCGGGTCGGCGCTGGTCATCTCGCCGCTGATTTCGCTCATGGAAGACCAGGTCGCCAAGCTCTGCGCCCAGGGCTTCAACGCCGCGCGCATCCACTCAGGCCGTCCCAAGCCCGAGTCCCGCGACGTCTGCTACGACTGGGAATCCGGCAAGCTCGACTTTCTTTTCATCGCACCAGAGCGCCTGCGCGTGCCCGGATTCGTCGAGTGGCTTGCGCGCCGCAAGCCCGGCCTGATTGCCGTGGACGAAGCACACTGTATCAGCGAGTGGGGCCACGACTTTCGTCCGGACTACCGGCTGCTGGGCGAGCGGCTGCCGGCGCTGAGGCCCGCGCCTGTGATTGCCATGACCGCCACAGCCACACCGATGGTGCAGCGGGACATCTGCGAGCAGCTCGGCTTGCAGGGCGCGCAGCGCCTGATTCATGGTTTTCGGCGCGATAACCTTGCCGTTGAGTGCGTTGACCTGAAACCCAGCGCGCGCGCCGCGAAAGTGATAGAGATACTGGGCGGGCCGACGGCGCTGCCTGCGATCGTCTATGTACCCTCGCGCAAAGAGTGCGACGCACTGGCCGGCAAGCTTGCGGACCAGCTGCCTTGCATGGCCTATCACGCGGGTCTTGACGCGTCAGCGCGCGACCGGGCGCAGGCGGCGTTTCAATCCGGCGATGTGCAGGTGATCGTCGCGACCATCGCGTTCGGTATGGGCATCGACAAAGCCGACGTGCGCACAGTGATTCACACCGCACTGCCGGCGACCGTCGAGGGCTACTACCAGGAAATCGGCCGCGCTGGTCGCGACGGCAAGCCATCGCGCGCAATCCTGTTGTATGGATGGGCCGACCGACGGCTGCACGAGTTCTTCCTGGATCGGGACTACCCGCCGCAGGCTGAGCTCGAGCGAGTCTGGCGCGCCCTGGGCGGTCGCAGCGGCAGCATTGAAGAGATCGCTGCCGACCTTGACCTGAGTGAGCAGGATGCGTCGAAGCATCTTGAGCGACTGATGGCGCTGGGCGGCGCGAGCATCGACACCGACGGACGAGCAGCCCGCGGTGCTGCCGACTGGCGGCCCGGATACGCCGCCCGCGTCTCGCACAGGCGCGAGCAGATGGATGCGGTGTACGCGTTTGCCGACGGCCGCGACTGCCGCATGGACGCGCTGGTGGCGCACTTCGGCGAACAGGACACGCGGCCGTGCGGCATCTGCGATGTCTGCGCGCCGCAGGAATGCGTGATTAAGCGCTTTCGCAAGCCTTCGCCGCGGGAACACGATCTGCTGTGCCGCATCATCGGCGCGCTGCAAGAGCGTGACGGGCGCACACCCAAGCAACTTCATGAAAGCGCACTGCGTGAAGGCGAACTCGACATTCGGCGGTTTCGCGAGCTGCTGGGCGGGCTGGCCGCCGCAGGTGCGCTCCACATGCAACCGGATGCCTTTGAGAAAGACGGCAAGCTGATCAACTTCGAGCGCGCGTTTCTGACGCGCGAAGCCAAGGCCGAAGGCATTCAAGCCGCCCACTGGGTGAACCTGCCGGACGACGAGCCCGCCGTGCCAGCCGAGAAGCCGGCCCGGAAGGCGCGGCAGAAGTCGGCAAAGCAGGCGATCATGCAGGCCGAGTCGCTGGAAGAACCCGACGTCGAGATTGTGAGAGCGCTGAAAGAGTGGCGGTTGACGCAGGCAAAGTCAGAGGGCGTGCAGGCCTTTCGCGTACTGAGTAACAAGACACTCAACGCAATCGCGCGGGACAAGCCGGCAACCGAAGACCAGCTATTGAGAGTGCCCGGCATCGGGCCACAGAAGCTGGAGGCTTATGGCGCGGGCATCCTGCACGCGCTGCGCGGGCCATAGAAAATCCCGGCCCAGGGGGGCCGGGATTTCTTGCGTTCGTCCTTGCTACTTATAGATCTTCTCTACCGGTTGAACGGCTTTGTCGGTCAGCCACATGGGGCGGTTGCCGGCCTGGAACTCGCGGGCCATGTCCCAATCCATCATGGTGCCGAGCGTGCGGTAAAGCCGGTCTGGCGCGATCGGGTCCTTGAGCAGCTCCTCGCCCTTGGCGCCGCGGGTCATGCCGTCTTCGGGCGTTTCGCCGATGACTTGGCCGGACTTCACGCCACCTCCGCCCAGTACCACGCAGAAGTTGCTGGGCCAGTGGTCGCGGCCGTCGGTGGGGCTGATGCGCGGCGTGCGCCCGAATTCACCCATCCAGACCAGCAGCGTGCTGTCGTACATTCCGCGCTTCTTCAGGTCGTCGATCAGCGCCGCCCATGGCTGATCCATCGACTTGCATAGGTCGGCCACGCGCTTGAAATTGTCGTCGTGGGTGTCCCATCCGCCCAGCACGACTTCCACGGCTGGCACGCCGGTCTCGATCAGGCGGCGGGCGATGATCAATGAATCCGCGAAAGCGCCTTCGCCATAGGCCTTGCGCACTTCGGTGGGTTCGTCATCCAGGTAGAACTTCTTGCGCAGCGGGCTATCCATCAGGCGGCGGGCCTTTTCGTACATGGCTTTGTGGGCCTGCACCGCGTCTTCGCCACGTTCTTTGGCGAAGTCTTTCTCCATCTCTTTGACCAGCTTCATGCGTCGTTCCATGCGCTCTTTGTCTACACCTTTGGCGTAGTCAAGGTTCTCGATCTTGGCGCCGGGACGGCTGATCACGAAGGGGTTGTAGTCAACGCCCAGATAGCCCGCCGGAAACGGAGAGCCGCGCAACTTGACGAAGTTGGGCAATTCAAAGTTCGGGTTGCCCAGCTGGTGCGCCACCATGCTGCCCAGGCTCGGGTGCTTGATCGTCGGGTTGGGCGCAAAGCCGGTGCGCATCAGGTACGCGCCGCGTGAGTGGTTGCCCTCGCGGGTGGCCATGCTCTTGATCAGCAGCAGGTCCTTCGCCTTCTTGGCCAAGAGCGGCAGGCTTTCGGCAGGGGTGAAGCCGGGCACTTCCGTCTCGATTGCCTTGGTGGGGCCGCCGTTCTTGGAGCCCGGTTTGGGGTCGAAGGTTTCAAGCTGGCTTGGCCCGCCCTCCATGTACATCAGGATCACGCCCTTGATCTTGCTGTTGCGGGCGCGGGTGGCCTCCTGCGCGGACAGAGTGCTGCCGAGAAAACTGCTCGTGGCGATGATGCCGCCGGCGGCAGCGCTGGTGCGCAGGAAGTCGCGGCGATTGACGAGGAACTCGGTCATGTATCTCTCCGGTATGAGCCTGCCAGTAGCAGATAGTTGCAACTTCGACAGTTTCGGTTTCATGTAACCCCCGGTTACAGCCGGGGATTCGCGAAATCGCCCCGGCGTCAATGCCGGTTCACGAACTCGGTGGTGTTCATCAGGGCGATGAAAAGGTCTTCATAGACCTCGTCGCCGCCCTTCCAGTTGGCGAACGTGCCGTTGAGGATCTGCTTGTCGCGGGTGTCCGGCTCGCGGCCAAGCACGGTCATGAAGATGGCGGTGGCGCGCTTGATTTTGTCCTTTGGGTGCGGGTACTTCGCCAGAATATCTTTCAGCGAGTTGTTCAGGTGCCCAGGCAAGAGGTCAGCGTTCATGAACATCAGCGCCTGCAAAATGTTGCCGTCGTGTTCGTCCACATCTTTGACCACGGGGTCGCCACCCCACGCGTTGCGGATCAGCAGGCGCAGGCTGGCTTTGTAGCCGCTGATCCAGTCGCGGATCTGCTTGGCCTTCTTCTCGTCGGCGCTGAGCTTGTCGTCGGCGACGTTCGGAACCGGAAGGTGCGGATTCAGGCGATCAATGCCGGTAACCTTCAGGATGCTGCGCTCCACCATTTCCGGCGTCAGGGAGCGCACGAAGTTGCGACTGTAGTAAACGCGGTCCTGGCGGTTGGTGCGGTTGGGGTCAACGGCGCGCTGGTACATCTTGCTGGTGACGATGGCGCGAATCAGGTAGCGGATGTCGAACCCGCTGGCAGCGAAGTCTTTGCCCATGACTTCCATGACGACGGGCAGCGCGGGTTCGTTCATGCTGTTGAAGTCGTCGACGGGGTTCACGAACCCGACGCCCATGAAGTAGTCAAGGTAGCGATTGACCGTCATCTCACGGAACCAAGGGTTCTCAGGGTTGGTGATCCAGTCAGCCAGCGATTCGCGGATGGTCTTGCCGGAGTCGTACTGCCAATCCTTGTCGCCCAGAAAACGCGGCAGCTTGTACTTGCCCTTCAGGCGCAGGCGGTTGCGCACGTCAACATCGTTCTTGATCGCCTGGTCGTTGCTGAACCAGTAGCGATCAGCCCCATCACCCTTTGCGCCGGTACTGAACAACCGGAAGAACGCGGCGTAGCTCTCGAAGTCGTCCATCGACCACGCCTCGTAGGGGTGGTCGTGGCACTCTGCACACTGGATCTGCCGCCCCAGGAAGACCTTGCTGACTTGCCCAGCCATGGCCGGCTTGTCGTTCTCAAAGGTCAGCAGAAACCCCAGGGCAGGATTGTCGGGCGTCTTGCCGGTGGCAGCCAGCATTTCATGGGCCATCTGGTTCCAGGGCCTGTTGGCGGCGAATGCCTCGGACAGGTAGCGTTGAAGATAGGTCTGGTAAATGCCGTCGCCCTGACGCTCAGCCAGCACGACCCTCCACCAGGTCGCCATGTGCTCGGCGAACTCAGGGCTCGCGAGCAGTTTGTCAACGATGGCTTCGCGCTTCTCCTGGCCCTTGAGGCCATTTGCATCGCGCCGGCCCGGCGCGAACTCGTTGATTTCTGCGATGGATGGCGGAGCGCCGGTTAGATCAAGATAGACGCGACGGAGAAACACGCTGTCGTCGGCGATCGGGTTGGGCTTGACGCCCGCGTCGGCCTGCAGTGCCTCGTAGGCCGCGTCCATTGAGTCGCGCAACTGGCGCCAGTCTTTGCCGAGTTGCGGAGTCGTGTCGCGCCCTGCGGGCTCGTCAGCCTTGACTCCATATGCGGCAGCAACCAGACAGGCCACAGTCAGCAAAGCAAGCAGCAACAGAACTGGAGCCCGGCGCAGCATAGCGTCCTCCGTCAGAAGGGGATTGCGAGGCTCAGGATAGCTCAGTATGGGGCCCGATTTCATTGAAACTTCAAACAATTAGCCGAATATGATAGGCCGGACTTGGGACATCCCGAATCCGCAATCCGCTTAATTGACTGGTAATCCGCTGAAAAACCGTTCCACTCAAGGGCCGGAGTCAAGTATGCGTTCACTGACGATGTGCGTTCTGGTGGGATTGGCCGCGTTCGGCTTGGGTATCCCCACAGATGCGCAAAAGCTCAAGGGCGACGACGCCAAACCCGCCAGAGAGAAGCTGCGCGAGGCAAAGAAAGACTGGAAAGCGGCAACCAAGGCCGACAAGTACCGGCTGATCCTGGCGCTGTCGAAATGGCCCGAAAACACCGTGACCAAGTTCCTCGTCGATGCGGTCAACGACGAAGCCGACGATGATGTTGCAAGCTGGGCTGCCAAAGCGGTGGTCCAGCACGGCGACCCCGACGATCACAAGGAGCTGGTCAAGGCCTTCAACAAGGCCAAGACACCCGCGCGCCGGGCCGCGTGCGTGCGGTGGCTGGGGGGCTATGGCGCGCAGACCCCGTTCAAGTCGCTCGAGAAACTGGCGCTGGAAGACGACGCCAGCGCCGAGGCCGCAGTGCATGCCTGCGCCGACGCCGCAACTGACGCCGGGTGGGCGGTGCTGGAAATGGCATCACAGAAAGCGAAGTTCCCGGGTGCGCGGGCTGCGGCCTGCGCGCGCCTGCTGGCTGCGGGCGACAAACGCGGAATTGCAGGACTTGCGGCGACCGCAGGCGTGGAGGACGCGGCCCGGGCCGCGCACTTTGCGGTCGGGACTGAGCTTGAGACCGACGCGCTGAAGGCGGTACTTGAGCATGCGCGCAAGACACGAAGCGCAAGCTCGCGACCGCACTATTTCGGCAGCCTGCTGGCGCGCCTGACGTTGATTGAGTCGCACACTGCGGTGCTTGCCGATGCGGCTGCGCTGAACCGCGTGTTTGATATCGAGATCGGGTGGTGGATCGTTTCGGTCAACCGCGGTGGTGCCCCGTTCAGTGGTGCGGCGCGATGGCTTGACGACGACGACACCCAGAAGGTGATTCACGGCCTGCGAACAATCCAGCGACTGCCAGCCAGGTACGAGGGCGAAGAGCTGAAGGCAGCATCCGAGAAGCTGACGCTCAAACTGGCATCAGACGATGACAACATTGCATCCCATGCCCTGCTGGCCTGTACATCGACCGGCGCATGCCCCGACCTCGCCAAGGCCCGCGTCGTTGCCTGGATCAGTAGTGAGACCCCGTTGCGGCGCGCCGCAGCGGTGCTTGCGGCTGGGCAGCTTGGCATGAATGAACACGCTGGGCGGGCGATTGAATTGCTGGACGACATTCACTGGTGGGTCGTCAGCGCCGCGCTGGATTGCCTGCTGCGCCTGCGGCCCAGCGGGTGCCTGAAGCCTGTGTTTGAACTGGCCCGTCGCAGCGCCGAAGGGCGCATCTTTGCCGAGGCGATTGCGCTGCTGGTGGACCTGACGGGCGTTGACCACGGGGACCTGCTGACGAAATGGGAAGAAGTTGTCGGCGGTGAACCCAGCATTCAGCCGCGCAAGCTCGACAGCCTGCGCGGCGTGCCTTACCAGCACCTGAAGCAGAAAACAGCGGCCACGTTCTATGGTCTTGAGATTGACAGCGCCAATGTGCAGTTTGCTGTGGACCGCAGCGTGAGCATGGTCCTGCCCGTGGCGCGGGAGCCCCAACGGCAGGACTTTCCCGACCGCAAGGCCGACATTCTCAAGCGCCGTCCCGAGGTGAACAAGCTGGTGCGAGATGGCTTTCTGCCGCGTTTTTATGTTGCCGCTGCGGAGCTGCACGCCTGCGTAGATGCCATGAGCCAGTCAGCACGCGTCGGCATTACACTGTTCAACACCGAACAGATGCACAGTGACCGCATCACCAACGGGCTGGAAGAGCGACGCAGGCTGATCAACTGGATGCTGAGCACGGACGCCCAGGGCGGGACCGATATCAAGTCGGCGCTCTTGAGCATTGTCGAGAAGGCTGACGCGGACACGATCGTGCTGCTCAGCGACGGTGAGCCCACCAGCATCGGGATACTCGAAGAAGTGCACCGCGCCAACGCGTTCAAGCGCTTGAACATCCACGTGGTCAGCATCCACAAAGACGAGTGTTACCGTCACTACCAGCAAGCCCTGGCCAACCGCGAGTACGGCAAGATCATGGATGCGGAGAGATAACCGCCAGGACGGCGCACGATTCGGCACGGAGCGCTCTGGCAGCGCCAACACCAGAACATAGACTGCCCCACAAATTGCACAGGGTCATGCAGTGGTTCAGATCGTTGTAGGCACCAACAACCGCCACAAATTCCGTGAGATCAACCAGATTCTTGGCGATATCAGCGCCATCGAACTGGTTGCCCTGACTGCGTTTACCGGCGTGCCTTCCATTGCCGAAACCGCTGAGACATTTGCCGGCAACGCCCAGAAAAAGGCGTTTGAACTGGCGAAGTTTCTGGCCTTGGTCAACCGCGTGAGCTTTGCAAGCCGCAGCACATCCATTGAAGATGAGGACGATGAGGAAACCGACTTCGAGGCCCTTTCGGCGCAGCGTCATCGCAGCGCCAGCGGGCGCCAGCGAAAGGTCAGTCTCACACCGGAGCGCATGCCCAGAGTCGAAACGCCCCAAAGCCTCGACCTGCTGGTGATGGCTGACGACAGCGGCCTGGAAGTTGACGCCCTGGGCGGCGCGCCGGGTGTTCTCAGCGCGCGTTACGCCGGTACGCATGGCGACGACGCGGCAAACAACCGGCTGTTGCTGAAGAACCTCAAGGGCGTGCCCGCCGAGAAACGCAAGGCGCGGTTCGTGTGCGAGATCGCGCTTGCGAGCCCGGAAGGCATCCTGTTTACCGTACGCGGCTCGCTGGAAGGGTTCATCATTGATGAGCCGCGTGGCAGCGGTGGTTTTGGGTACGACCCACTGTTCCTGTACCCGCCGGCGGGCCAGACGTTTGGCGAGATGTCTGCCGAGGACAAGAACAAGATCAGTCACCGCAGCAAAGCTCTGGCAAAGTTCCGTCAGGCGCTTGAGAATTTGCTGAGGGGTCGTTAGTGATGCGGCTCAGGCGCGGCCGCAGTTCAGGAATTTGCGGTTTGCGCTCTCCGGCACTTGCAGAACAGTCCGCAATCCGCAATCGTTAGCTGGGAGACCAATCATGGCAAACAAGCTCTGCAACAAGGTCTGGCGCAACGGTGAGTTCATCGACTGGGACAAGGCGACTGTCCATGTCAGCGCCCACGTCATTCACTACGCCAGCGCCGTGTTTGAAGGCATCCGCGCCTATGACTGCGGCGGCCAGCCCGGCATCTTTCGCCTGAAGGACCATATCCGGCGACTGACAGACAGCGCCAGGATTTACCGCATGGAAGTGCGCTGGAGCGTTGACGAAATCAGCGCTGCATGCGTTGCCGCGGTGAAGGAAAATGCGTTCAAAGCCTGTTACATCCGGCCGATCGTGTATCGCGACGCCGGCCCCATGGGCGTCAACCCGCTCAAAAACCCGGTCACCCTGGACATTCTTACATGGGACTGGGGCAAGTATCTCGGCGATGAGGCGCTGGAGAAGGGCGTCGACATGCAGATCAGTTCATGGTCACGCAACGCGCCCAACACTACGCCGGCACAGGCCAAGGCGGCTGCCAATTATGCCAGCGGTGCGCTGATCAAGATGGAAGCCATCGCAAACGGATACGTCGAGGGGCTTGCGCTTGACGTGAACGGATTGCTCAGTGAGGGAAGCGGCGAGAACATCTTTGTCGTGCGCGACGGGCGTATCGTTACGCCCGCCACGGGTAACAGCATTCTGCGCGGCATCACGCGCGACACAATCATGAAGCTCTGCGGCGAGCTGAAGATCCCGGTAACGGAAGCATCCGTGACCCGGGAAGAACTGTACATTGCCGACGAAGTGTTCGCCGTGGGTACTGCGGCGGAGGTCACACCGATCCGAAGCATTGACAAGATCAAGATCGGCATCGGCGCCAGAGGCCCAATCACCGAACGCATCCAGAAATCCTACCTCGACCTGGTGCAGGGGCGCAGCGAAGACAAGTGGGGCTTCGTTACGATGGTTTAGCAGGGATTCGGGTGCGCATCTCGCCTCGGAAGAACCGTACGTAAAGCCTTGCAGCTATTGCGGTTACACACCGACTCGGTGTGCGGGTCAGGAATTTTAGCACTATTTCGAACGAATTCCATTACACCGAGCTTACATGGTGTAATCTTATCCAATCGCACAGATGTACCCTAGTGACTGGTTGGTCAGCATGCGCATCACCTCGCCAAAGCGGGAAGCCAGATACGGGCAGCTGCTCAAGGCGGCGCTGAAGGTCTTTGCACGTGACGGCATCGACGGCGCCTCGGTCGCCGACATCGCCGAAGCCGCCGGCGTGGCCAAGGGCAGTGTGTACCTTTACTTTGACAGCAAAGAGGCGCTGGCTGGTGACCTCGTGCGTGCCCTGTTTACGTACACCGATGACAGCGAAGTTCGGCTGTCCGAAGACCCGCAGCCGATCGAGCGGTTGCTCCGGTTCTGTGATGAGCAGGAGGCGCGGGTAGGCGCACTGGGTAACGACTCTGCAATTGTCCTTCACATGTTCGGGCACATCGGCAAGTCCAAGAGCGATCTGTTGGGCCGCGGCACCCGGCAGATCATTGCCGAGGCGCGCTTCAAGGTTCGCGTGCTGCTTGAAAATGCGCGAAGCCGAGGGCAGTTGCCGGCGGACACAGATTGCGAGCGTGCGGCGGCTTCAATTCTTGCCAGTACCTACGGGACAATCCAACAGCAGATAACCATGAAGGCTGTGAACCCCAAGGGCGGCCTGAAGGTTCGCGAGGCGGTATCACTGGTCCTGCGGGGACTGGGTTATCAGCGATAGGACGCGGCATGTTCAAGGCATTTCAAGCCAGTTCACCAACCGTTGAAGTAGATGGTCGCACCGTTGTGGCGGTCAGCAGTGGCATTCTGGTTGGGGCCGTGGCGCGCGAGTTGCTGGCAACAGCGGGGCTTGAGCATGTCAAGCCCGAAGGCTGGTACCCGCAACAGGCATGGCTGAACGTCTACCGGGCGATTCAGGACAACCTGGGACCGGACACGCTTTACTCGATTGGCAGGCGTATTCCGTACTCGGCTGAATTTCCCGACGAACAGATGTTCGATGTGCCGTCCGCCCTGGCTGCAATTGACGTCGCTTATCACACAGCGCACCGCGGCGGCGAGATCGGCATGTACCGCTATGTTGAGGTGGGCATGGATCATTACCAGATCCAGTGCGACAACCCGTATCCGAACGTGTTCGACCTGGGGATCATTGAGTCATTGGTAGAACGCTACCGCGGCCGCCTGCAATTCGACGTGAACCTCAATCGCGGCACGAACCACAGCGACGACAACGCCTGCACCATTGAAATCACCCGGGCGTGAGCAGCCATACGGCAAACCGGTCCGCCAGTTCACAACTGCGCCCGCGCGTGATAAAGCATGGCACCGGAGGCAGTCATGGCTGACAGCAGCATGGACATCATGGCCAGTGTCGACGTTCACGAAATCGACAACGCGTGGCAGCAGGCCCAGAAAGAAATCGCACAGCGCTGGGACTTCAAGGGCAAGACTGCGCTGATCGAATGGGAAAAAGGCGAAAAGAAGGTCACCATCACCGCCAGCGACAAGACAGTCATGGATGCCATGCTGGACATCTTCACAACCAAGCTCAGTAAGCGCGGCATCAATGCCAAGGCGCTGGAACTGAAATCCGAAGAAGTGGCCAGCGGCCAGGGCATCCGCCACATTTACAACATCGTGGACGGCATCCCGTCCGACAAGGCCAAAATCATTACCAAGCTGATCAAGGAAAAGAAGTTCAAGGCACAGGCCAGCATCCAGGGCGACGTCGTGCGGGTGACCAGCAAGAGCCGCGACGAGCTGCAAGCCGTGCAGCAAGCAGTGCGCGAGCTTGACCTGCCGCTGCCCATCAGCTTCGGCAACTACAAGTAACAGCGCGCAGGCGGCCCGTCCTCAATCACAGCGGGCTTGAAGCCCGCTGTCCGTCGCTCTTTTCAGGCACAATCTGCCACGGCGAATCGCTACAGTCGCGCCATGAACATCTCTGTCGTACAAACACGTTTGCCTGCCGTGCTTTACGCCCCCGATGGGTCGCGTCGTGTTGACTACAGGGCAGTGGTCAAGATGGCATGGCCGCTGTTCGTTCAGTTCGGCGTGCAGGCCTTCCTGAACGTGATCGACACCTGGTTTGTCGGGCGGCTGGGTTCTGAAGCCATCGCCGGCATGAACGCTGTAAGTTTTTCAAGCTTCACGCTGCTGTTGTTGTTCGGCGGCAGCGGCATTGCGGTGCAGACGATCGTCGCGCAGCGCTTTGGCCAACGCCGCAAGGCGCGGGCTTCGCAAGCCGCCTGGCACGGCATTTACGCTGCGGTTCTTGTCGCGCCGCTTTGTGTTGGCGTAGCAATCGCCGGCCAGGACATTTTTTCGTTCTTCGGCTTGCCCGGCAATGTAGTGACCGCAGCGTCTGACTACTGGCTGCCGCGCATGGCCGGCGGCGGGCTGGTTGTGATGTCGTTCGCGGTGGCCAATTTCTTCAATGGCGTGGGGCGTACGCGCATTTCACTGCTTGGCGCGCTTGTTACGGCCGTCTGCAACGTCGTGCTTAACTGGTTCTTCATACTTCAGCTCGGGTGGGGGATGTACGGCGCGGGACTTGCCACTTCGCTTTCCGTGGCCGGCGGCGTGCTGTTCTATCTTGTTCTGTTTTTCAGCCGCTTCTTCCGCCGCGAGTTTGCCACTACGCGCACCTGGCACCTGCGCCCGGCGATCCTGGGCTCGGTGCTCGCGCTGGGCGTACCGATTGGCGTGCATGCGATGTTCGACGTTGGTTCGTTCGCGGCATTTCAGCTCATGGTCGGCAAACTCGGCACTGTCCCTGGCGCCGCAACGCAGATTGCGATGATCCTGACTTCGCTGGGCTTTCTTCCCGTGGCTGGCCTGAGCTTTGCGGCGGCAACACTCGTAGGCCAGAGCATCGGTGCCGGCGACAAGGCATGGGCCGACAAGGTGGGCACAGCCGCCGTGAAAATCGCATTCCTGTGGATGGTCATGTGGGCGGTACTGTTCGCAACTTTGGGCGGGCCCCTGAGCAGCGTCTTTGTGAACGCCGGCGACCCGGATGCACAGGCAGTCATTGAGCTCGGCACGGCGTTGCTGTTTATCGCCGCCGGCTATCAGTTGTTTGATGCGCTGAACCTGGGTTGCGTGGGTTGCCTGCGCGGCGCCGGCGACGTGGTCGTGCCAACGATTGCGCTGCTGGTGCTGGCGTGGTGCATCTTTGTGCCGTTGTCGCACAGCCTGATTTTTGCCGAAGGCGAGGGCTGGGTGGATTTTCTGCCGCAGTACGGCATGGGTGCCCGCGGCGGCTGGATCGCGGCCTTCGTGCACATCACACTGCTGGGGAGTTTCCTGCTGTTTCGGTGGAAGAGCGGGGCATGGCGGAAAAGGGTGATTTAGAAAGCCCGGACCGTCAGGTTGGTGCCCGCCTCTCGTTCAGCCTCCAGCTTACGCTTGGGGCTGCCTGCCTGTAGTTTGATTGCACGATGCTTTCGGTGCGGGATGTACTTGAGAAAACAATCGCGCGATTTGCGCAGGCAGGCGTGGATTCTCCGCGACTGAACGCGGAGTTGCTGCTTGCCCGTGCACTTGGCCTGACACGCGGCGAACTTCTAGGCGCCGGGGATCGCAAACTTGCCCCGGATCAGAAGGCGAAGTTCGACGCGCTCGCTGCCCGCCGCGAAGCGCGCGAGCCGATCGACTACATCCTCGGCGAGCGCGAGTTCTACTCTCGCACGTTCGTTGTCAAGCCTGGAGTGCTTGTTCCGCGCGCGGATACCGAGACCATTGTCGATACGCTCAAGCGCGAACTGCCCGAAGCGGCCGGTTTGGCGGCCGACATCGGGTGTGGCAGCGGCGCGCTTGCAGTGACACTGGCGCTGGAGTTTCCGCGGCTGCGCGTGCTGGCGACGGACATCAGTCAGGTTGCCCTGCACGTGACCCGCCAGAACGCTGCTCGCCTTGGTGCATTCGTGCATTGTGCGCGCATGGATGGCCTTAGTGCGGTGCGCGGCCGGTTTGCCCTGATCGTCAGTAATCCGCCCTACATTGATCCCGCTGACGCCGAAGGCTTGCAGCCGGAAGTGCGAGACCACGAACCGCCGGAAGCGTTGTTTGGCGGCAAGGACGGAGTTGAAGTTGCTGCGCGGCTGCTGGTGCAGGCGTCAGAGCGTCTTGCGCCGGGGGGGCTGTGCCTGTTTGAGCACGGGTTCAACCAGGGCCAAGTCATGCGCCGGCTTGCAGCGCAGGCTGGTCTGCGCCAGGCGCGCACCGTGCAGGACATGGCAGGGCTGGACCGGGTGCTGCTGGCCCGGCGATGAAGGAGAGCCATGGAATGCACCGCCCTGCTGGTCATCGAATTCGACGTGGCGGTGGACCGCATCAGCCGCGCCATGTTCGACGAGAAGTTTGCTTCGCACGGCTGGCGCAGGCTGGCCGGCCTGGCCGGCGCCTGGACGCTTGCGTTCGAGCGTTCGTCACGCGAGTCGGCGCTGAGGAGCAGCCGCAGCACGCTGGAGCTTGCGCTGCAAGGCGCTCGCATCAATCGTGAGCAGGCAAGAGCCGCCCTGCACATCGGCCCTGAAGAACCGGTGCCGGTGTAGACCCCTTCCTGATTCGCTGCATTCATGCGGGTGATTCTGCCGATAGTTCAACGGTCGGGGTATCCCGGCATTGCGGCTTTGACCTCAGGATCGCCATGCCCCACAAATTCGTTGTTTCGGGCGGTGCCCGCCTCACCGGCAATGTGACCGTCTCCGGCAGCAAGAACGCCGCGCTGCCCATGATGGCAGCGGCGCTGCTTGCCAAAGGCACGACCGTTCTGCGCAACGTGCCCGACCTGTCTGATGTGCGGCTGATGGCCGACATTCTCGATACGCTCGGGTGCGATGTAACGCTGTTCCCGCAACCGGGCGTCGTCGTAATTGACGTCGTGGACGAATCCAACATCTCCGCGCCCTACGAGCTCGTCAGCGAGATGCGCGCCAGCTTCTGTGTGCTCGGCCCGCTGCTGGCGAGGCGCGGTGAAGCGCACGTGAGCCAGCCCGGCGGCTGTACGCTGGGCGAGCGGCCTGTGGACCTGCACATCAAGGGTATCCAGGCCATCGGGTGTGAAGTTGCGTTTCATCGCGGCAACGTGATCGCAAAGGGCCGCCCGACCGGCGGCCGCGTCTACCTTGGCGGTTCGATGGGGCCGAGTGTCACCGGCACCGCCAACGTCATGTGCGCAGCCGTGATGGGCAGCGGCGTGACCGTCATCGACCAGGCGGCCTGCGAGCCTGAAATCACCAACCTGGCAGAAATGCTGGTTGCCATGGGGGCAAAGATTCGCGGCGCGGGCACAAGCCGGCTTGTGATCCAGGGTGTCGATGAGCTGCACCCGGTGACGTTTGACGTGATCCCGGACCGCATAGAAGCGGGCACGCTGATGATCGCCAGCGCGATTACGCGCGGCGACGTGACGCTGGAAAAGTGCGACCCCGACGTGATGCTTGCGCTGTTTGACAAGTTCGCCGAAATGCGCGTACCCTTCGAGCGTCTTGACGCGTCCACCGTGCGTGTGAATTGCCCCAACCGGGCGCGCGCCGCTGACCTGACCACGCTGCCCTACCCCGGCTTTCCAACCGACCTTCAAAGCCCGCTGATGGCGCTGCTGTGCGTGAGTGAGGGCTATGCGCTGGTGGAAGAAAAGATCTATCCCGAACGGTTTATGCACGTGCCGGAGTATCGGCGGCTTGGGGCGGACATTCGCAAACAGTTCAACACCAGCATCGTCACGGGCATAGACAAGCTGCACGGAGCGCCCGTGGCAGCAACGGACCTGCGCGCCGGCGCCGGCTTGATTCTGATGGGTCTGGCGGCAGATGGCGAAACTGACGTGCTGAAGATCCAGCACGTGGACCGTGGCTATGACCGCCTCGAAACCAAGCTGAGCGCGCTAGGCGCCGGCATCAAGCGGGTCGAGTACCAGCCAAGACGCCGAGCCGGCGACAGAAGTCAACGCAACCGCGCGGCGTGATGACGCTGTTCAGGCGAGTGCGCTGCATACCGTGTTTACTTGAGGCCGCCAGGCTGAGCCGTTAGCGCGCACTTCTTGCCGTCCTGGATTCCGCCCAGGCGAGCTGCAACTCACCAGGCTTGCATTCCTCAGTTCAACAGGCGGTTGATTTCGGCCAGCTTTTCGGGCGATGTCTTGCCGCTGCGCCGGGCCAGCCTGACCACGGCGCGCATGGCGGCTTTGTAGAGCTCGCGAGTGTCGCCCTGAAGCAGCTCAAGGTGGCGGCGAATGCTGCCCGTGTCGCCCCTGGCGACCGGCCCGGTCAGTGCCAGTGCCAGGTCCAGCGCTTCGGCATTCTCCAGCGTGCCCCTTACCAGCGGCAGCAGCAACTGCGGTGCTGACGGCACGCCGGCATCTTTCAGTATCTGGCCTGCCGTTTCCAGCAGCCCCAGCAGGGCGTTGCTGGCCAGCACGGCGGCGGCGTGGTAGGCCGTCCACTGGTCGGGCTTCAGCTCAATGGCATGCACGCCCAGCAATCGACTGACCGCCCGCAGGTCGTCAACGAGATCGGCGGGGCCGGCGATTGCCGCGTAGCTGCCCGGGATGCGCTCGTGCCCGTTTTCGGGCGGAAGGCTTTGCAGCACATGAAACACGCCGGTCACGGCGCCGCTGTCGGCCAGTGGCTTGAACACCCCGGGGCCGCTGACGCCGGACGTATGCACGAACTGCAGGCGATTGATGTCATGCAGTGCGGCAAAGGTGGTTGCCAGTTGCGCAAGGGCGTCATCGCGCACGGCGATGACCACGATGCACCTCTTGGGCAAACCGCGGACGAACTCGGCGGGTTGGGTGACAAGCGCCAGCCGTGGCGAATGAGGCCGGCCCCGCCCGCCGATGCGGACGAGGCCGCCTTCGCAGCGATCAAGCGCAGCGGCCAGTGCGCGGCCGAAGCGCCCCATGCCAAAGATGGCGACCGGGCAAGCCATGGCTGCATTCTATCAACAAAGGAAAGTACGCGGGAAAAACCGCGCCGGGGAATGACCAGTATGCGTGGCAGTTAGCGGCCGGCGAGTTTCTGGATGTCCGGGTTGACTTCGTAGTTGTGGACGACGTTGCCGAATGCGTTCTTCCACTGGCGCACGCGCTCGCGCGAGACGTTGTATTCCTCGGCGATGGTTTCGCCGCTTGTGCCGTCCTTGATCAGCTTCAGGAAGCGCTTGAAGCGCGCCTTTCCGTACTGCTTGATGAAGTTGTTGGCAACGGTCGCTGGATCGACGGCGGGCTGGCTATTGGACACGAGTCCTCCTTCATGCGCTTCACGCCGGTATTGACGTGTAAACACCAGCATGGCGGAGCGCTCTTGGCATGTCAAGAGCAAAGGCGGCCCGGGACCAAAACAAGCTCGCGGGGTCCGGAATGAGTGATTGAACCCCGTTGCCTAGGTCGGCCCTTTTCCTTACATTCTTTCCCCGAATCGATGCCCCAGGAACATTGCACATGGCTGGTCAAGTTGCCGTTGGCACGTTTGCGCAGGACCGCGCACCCGCAAAGGCGGGGCCTGCGGGATGGATTCTTAACCCGTCCTGGGACAAGCGCTGGATCATCCTGCCGGCGCTGCTGGCCCCGATTCCGCCGCTGATTTTCTATGCCTCGATGTTTCTGCTTGAGCGCTATTCGGCGTTCGATGCCGCCACGCGCATGGGCGTGGCCGAAGACATTGTCAGCCTGGTCGTCATGGTGCTGGCCGGCGGGCCGCACGTGTGGGTGACTTACACACGTACTTGGCTGCACCCCGAGTTCAGGAACCGCGAGAAGATCTGGTACTTTGCCAGCTTTGCGGTGGTGCCGACCGTGGCGATCATGGCGCTTTCGTCGGAGCTCACGCGTACTCTGCTGCTCACCGGGTTCTTCTTTATCGCCAGCCTGCACATCATTCACCAGCTCAGCTACGTTGTACGCTTTTACCAGGACCGCGACGCGGCCCGGCCGTCGATGAAGTCGCGCTTGATCGATATTGGCGCAGTGGTGTTTCCGCTGTACCCGGTCAGCAGCTTTCGCATGGTGATGGCGAACGAAAACAGTTGGGCGTGGGCGTGGGCACAGTCATTCTTCGGCGAGAACGCGGCGGCGTGGCGCTTTCACATCGGCCGCGTGAACCCGCTGCTGCCTGAGTTTATTCTCAGCGACTGGTTCTGGATGGCCAACCTGCTGGGCTTCGTTGTCTGCACGTCGCTTTGGGCCCGCAAGTCCTTGCGTGAGCATCGCCTGGGCATCCTGCAGAAGCCCAAGTTCCTGCTGATTGCCTGCGCGATTGGCGTAGGGTTATTCTGCCCGCTCTGGCCGAACCTTGATTCCAGCTTCCAGGGTTTCAACCTTTGGCACAGCATCCAGTACATCGCGCTGACATGGTTCATCATGCGCACGCAGGTGAACAAGGGCGTGAAACTGAACCGCTTTGTGCGCTGGCTTAGCGAAGACGACAACAGCGGCCGCCGCTATTACGGCATCGCGTTCCTGCTGGTGCTGGCGATCATCGGCCTGATTATGGGCATCGCCGTGATCCTGTCGGCGGCGCGGGGAGTCGGCATGTTCGCCGGCAGCGGCGAAGCCGGGACGCTGAGCTACAAGCCCGGCGGGGTATTGCAGGCTTACTATCTGCTCGGGTTCGGGCTGTTGTTGACGCATTACTTTCACGACGTGTTCTTTTTCAACCTGCACACCTTCAAAGATAAGGCCGTCAACACGCGGGCATAAGGCACTGCCCAGACGAATGGGCGCAAGCACGCCGAAAGAACGCCGAAAGAACGCCGGTTGCCGGCTGCCCAGGGCTTCGCCACTACGCGCGAACCGCGAAAACAAACGCCCCGTCGCAAAGAACGCCACGATCTTTTCTGCGGCCTGCGATTCACGACACAGGCCGTGACGCTTCGCGCCTGAACTGACGCGAGGGTCACGAAATACCGCACTTCGCGTCCTTGGCGGCAAATTGCTATGACAAGCGTATGCCCCGACGCATCACAATGCTGCTTCCGCACTACCCGCCCGACGTGGCGGCAGACGGCCAGTTGTTTGCGTTGCTGGCTCGCGAGCTGGCGGCCCGCGATTGCATGGTGCGCGTGCTGGCGTGGTCGCCGCGCTACCATGGCGTGCGTGCGAATTGGGCGCGGCGCGAAGTTGTTGATGGCGTGCGCATCTCTCGCTGCTGGGCGCCGGGGGGCAAATCGCTGGCTGCGCGGGCACTTGCGGCGTGGTGGGTTACGACCACTGCGTTCTGGCGCGCGCTTTTTTCGCGCGGTGTGCTGCTGATGCCGTCCAGCCCGCCGACGCTGGGGCTGGTTGGCTGGTGGCTGTCGTGGATTGGCCGCAGGTATGTCTATGTGCTGCACGACATTCACCCTGAACTTGGCATCGCGCTCAAGCGCCTCAAGCCGGGTCTTCTCGCGTCGCTGCTGCGTTTTGGGCAGCGCCGTGCGCTGGCGCGCGGCCGCACCGTTACGCTGACACCGGGCATGGCTGACAAGGCGCGCGAGTTGCAGCCGCGCGCAAAGGTCAGCGTAATCCCGAACTGGGTGGACACGCAGGCGATCAAGCCCAAGCCGAAGGCGGCCAGCGCATTCGCTCGCGAGCACGGGCTGGTCGCACGGTTCGTGATTCAGTACAGCGGCAATCTCGGGCTGCTGCACCCACTGGATGGCCTTACGCAGGCTATGCGCGAGTTGCCTGACGCGGTGCTGTGTTTCATCGGCCGCGGCGCCAAGCTGGAGCATACGAAAGCTCTGGCCGGCGACCTGGCAAACGTGCGCTTCTTCGACTATCAGCCCTCGGATTCGCTTGAGGACAGCCTCGCGGCCTGCGACGTCGCCGTGGCGGCGATTGAGCGTGGCGCCGACGGTCTTGCCATGCCCAGCAAGCTGCAAGGCATTCTGGCATCCGGCCGGCCTGTGCTCGCGCTTGCGCCGCAAGACAGCGAGCTGGCGCAACTGGTGCAGAGCCATGATTGCGGCTGGGTGGTTGACGACTTCAATGACCCGCAGGCGGTAGCAGCGGCCATCCGCATCGCCATGTCCGGCAACCGCGAGCAACGGGGCAAAGCTGCCCGCGCCGCAGCCGAGCAGGCGTACAGCACGCAAACCGCAGCGGACGCCTATGCGTCTATCCTTGAGGGTCGGGCAACTGGCTGAGCATTGCTTCGACAATCTTCACGCCGTGCTTGCCCAGCAATCTGCGCAAAGTCAACGCGCGCCCCAGCAACTCACGGGCGCGGTCGTGCTCGCCGATGGCGGCATAGTGCGTCGCGCCTACCAGCAGCGCCTCGGCCTCGTGCGTTGTGCCGTCGGATGGTGTCAGCGCCTGCTCGACCAGTGCGTTATCCCAGTCCTGCGGCGGAGTGTTGGCAGCGGCTTGGCGGGCAACGCGCACCAGCGCCACGAAACGGCGTTCGTGGGGGCCGTGGCGGGCGAGGCGCGAGATCATCCACCCGGTGTTGACGTTGCCGCGCGTCTGGTCGGGGACAAGCTGGCCGGCGGCCCACAGGGCGGCCCCCGCGCTCAACAGGCACAGCAGGTCGCGCCACATGTGCAGCCCGGTTGCGGCCGCGCTCACGAACCCGCCGACGGCAAGCGCCAGCAGCAGCGTCAGGCCGATGGGACCGCCCCACATCAGGCGGGCATAGCGGCGCGCGAGGTCTTCATCCGAGTTGGGCATCCAGCGCGGATAGAACAGTCCGGGCAGCATCGAGATCGCGGTGTGTCGTGGAAACGCCAGGCGAAAACGCAGGCCGTTTGTGTATGCCGCCAGCAGGTGCCCCGCGAAGCCTGCGAGCGCGCACGCCAGAATCACGAGCGGCGGGCCGGACAACCAGTGCCACAGGGTGCGGGTCGTGGCGTCGGGCTCAATGCCGTGTTGTCGCGCCCAGTCTTCGTAGGGCGCCATCGAAGTCCACCCGTCATCGCCGAACAGGAGAACAAAGCACAGCATGATGAACATGAAACCGATGCACCAGAAGACCTTCCCGGCAGTGCGGAGCCCCTTGTCATCGGTCGAAGTGTCGAGCGTGTTCATGGCACCCGGGTGGCCGAAGTGGTGCTGTCAGGCGCCAGTCATGCGTCAAGAATTGCGCGTTGCAGGGTCGTGATTTCGTTGATGCCCTGGGTCGCGAGGTCGAGCAGCTGGTCCAGTTGCTCGCGGGGAAAGCTGTGTTCTTCGGCTGTGCCCTGCACCTCGATGAAACGACCCTTGCCGGTCATTACTACGTTCATGTCGGTTTCGGCTGCGAAGTCTTCGGTGTAATCAAGGTCAATCACCGGGATGCCGCTCACGATGCCGACGCTGACTGCGGCCACGCTGTCAATCAGCGGCCAGTATTTCAGCTTGCCCTCGTCTTTCATGCGCAGCAGGCAGTCCCACAGCGCCATGTACGCGCCGGTGATGCTGGCGCAGCGCGTGCCGCCGTCGGCTTGCAGCACGTCGCAGTCAATCCAGAGCGTGCGTTCGCCAATCTGTTTCAGGTCAATGATCGCGCGCATGGCGCGCCCGATCAGTCGCTGGATCTCGACGGCGCGGCCATCCACTTTGCCGCCCTTGTCGCGCTGTTTGCGGGTGTGGGTGCTGCTGGGCAGCATGGCGTACTCGGCGGTCAGCCAGCCTTCGCGGTCGGCCTCGGGCTTGCGGGCATTGGCGCTGCGCAGCCATGGCGGCACGGAATCTTCGTACATCACGGTGCACAACACGCGGGTGCGGCCGCACTCGACCAGCACGCTGCCCGGCGCGTGCATGGTAAACCAGCGCGAGAACTTGATGGGCCGAAGTTGCGTCGGCTCGCGCTCGTCGTGGCGCGGCATCAGGCGGCGTCTGCTTCCTGGGGCGGCGCGACGGTCACCGACTGGATCAATCTGACGTCGATCAATTCCATGGAGTCGTTCTCATCCCAAACAACACAAGACCGGCCTTCAGGGCTAATCGAAATGAAAGCGCGGTGTTCGACAACAACTCTTCGGCCATCTGCGAGGTTTACGGTGAACTTGCGGAACGGAGCCCGATTGGCCGCCTCTCTCAACTTGCTGGCCTCCATGGCGCTCTCCTAGTGCCCTTCGCCGATGACTTCGTTCTTCTCGTTCAGCAGCACGACCTTGGGCTGGTGGTCCTTGATCTCGTCGCGCTCAAACGTGCCGAACGCAACGATGATGACGCGGTCGCCGATATTGCACAGGCGCGCAGCCGCGCCATTGATGCCGATCACCTTGCTGCCGCTTTTTCCCGGCAGAGTGTAGGTTGAGAAGCGGTTGCCGTTGTTGATGTTGTAAATGTCCACGCGCTGGTACGGCAGAATGCCCGCCGCCACCAGCAGGTCCGCGTCGATCGTCACGCTGCCCTGGTACTGCAGGTCGCACTGCGTGACCGTTGCCTTATGCAACTTCCCGATGAACATCTCGATCTGCACTGCATTTCTCCCATTCAGCCCCATGAATCTAGGGCAATGGCGGCGAGGCGTCAACGGATCGACACCCGCCGGCTTAACGCCGGCGGTGGTCTGCGTATTGCCATGCAGGCTCTTGGCTTGCCTGCCTGCTCTGATTAGCCTCGCGGCATGGAACAGCTCGCCAGCATTGATGCAGTGCGCAGGTATCGCAAGGCAGTTTCCGGCAGCCTGGGGTTTGTGCCGACCATGGGCGCCTTGCATGAAGGCCACGCCGTCTTGATTCGCCGCAGCACGGCTGAAAACGACGCCACGGTCGTCAGCATCTTCGTTAACCCAACCCAGTTCGGCCCCGGCGAAGACCTGCACAAATACCCGCGCACACTTGAAGCCGACCTTGAACTATGCGCCCGCGAGGGCGCAGCCGCAGTGTTCACGCCCAACAGCGCCATGATGTACCCGGCGGGGTTTACCACGTGGGTCAACGTCGATGGCCTGGCCGACAAGCTGTGCGGGCGGTCACGCCAGAACCACTTTCGGGGTGTGTGCACCGTGGTCGCCAAGCTGTTCAACCTCGTCGCCCCGACGCGCGCCTACTTCGGCCAGAAAGATGCGCAACAGGCAATCGTACTCACCCGCATGGCACGCGACCTGGATATGCCGCTTGAAGTCATTACCTGCCCGACGGTTCGCGAAACCGATGGGCTGGCGCTTTCAAGCCGCAACCGCTACCTCGACCCGCGCAACCGACAGCGTGCACGGAGCATCTACAAGGCGCTGCAAGCTGCGGAAACCGGGCTGGCGGCTGGCGAAACCGATGTGGCCACGCTCAAGCGCGCCTGCTGGGCCGAACTGGATGGCAACGTGGACAGGGTTGATTACGTCGAGATTCTGGCCGCAGACGATCTGGGTGCGCTGGAAGCGGTAGACAAGCCGGCTTTGTGCGCAATTGCGGCATTTGTCGGCAGCACAAGACTGATCGACAACGTAATCCTCGCGCCTTGACGTGAGACTAGGCGGTTCGATGAATGAGCGTGAAGAACAACTCTTGAATGGGCACTCCCAGCGGGTTGAGCTTGAGTACGAAACCGCTTTGCGCCCGCGCACGCTGGGCGAGTTCGTGGGCCAGCTCAAGGTCGTTGAGAACCTGTCCGTGTTCATTGCCGCCGCCCGCGGCCGCAACGAGCCTCTAGACCACATTCTGTTCTCCGGCATGCCGGGCCTGGGCAAGACCACGCTGGCCAATCTTGTGTCGCACGAAATGGGTGTCGGCATGCACGCGACCTCCGGCCCGGCGCTGGAGCGCGCGGGCGACCTGGTATCGCTGCTGACGAACCTGGGGCGCGGGGACGTGCTGTTCATCGACGAGATTCACCGCATGCCCAAGGCCGTCGAGGAATACCTGTACTCGGCCATGGAAGACTGGCACATCGACATCATGCTCGACAGCGGTCCTGCCGCCCGCAGCGTGCGCGTTTCGTTGCAGCACTTTACGCTGATTGGCGCGACCACACGTGAAGGCTTGCTCAGCGCGCCGTTCCGTGCGCGCTTTGGCGTGCTGGAGAGGCTTGACCCGTACCCGGTAGAAGACCTGCAAACGATTGTCACGCGCAGTGCAAAGCTGCTGGGCGTGCCGATTGAACCTGCCGCGACGGCACTGGTGGCGCAACGTTCACGGGGCACGCCGCGAGTCGCCAACCGCATCCTGAAGCGGCTGCGCGACGTGGCACAGGTGAAGGGTGATGGCCGGGTCGATGTGCCGGTGGCAGAGCGCGGCTTGGCAATGCTGGGCATTGACCGCATCGGTTTGACCGAGCTTGACCGGCGCATCCTGCGCTGCCTTGCGGGCAGCAGCATTGCCGTGGGCTTGAAGACGGTGGCGGTCGCAGTCGGCGAAGAAGAAGACACGATCGAAGACACCTACGAGCCCCACCTGATTCGTGAAGGGCTGATCCAGAAAACCCCGCGCGGGCGCGTGATCACCGAACTGGGCAAAGCCGCGCTGAAGTAGTTGTCAGTCTTTAGTTGTCAGGCAACTTCGGTTCACACAAAGACACCAGGGCACGAAGAATTGCTCTCGCCTGACAACCGACCACCACTTAAATGAAACAGGGACCGGCCCCCAAGGTGTCGGTCCCTGCCTGTTCCCGCCCACGCGTGGGGTCGCGGGCTAGAACTCGTCGTCTTCGCCCGGGGCGGCGCCTTCCGGCGCGGTGCCTTCACCCTTTGGGAAGTCCTCGTCCTTCACTGCGTCGTTGATCTTCGGGTCGGTGATCTTGAACGCCGCCGGAAACTCGGCGCCGAGACTCTTGAGGCTGACCGCGCCCTTGAGCTCAATGGCGATATCGTGGTCGCCGGCTTTTCCCCATTTCTCGACGGTGATGCTGCCGGAAAGGGTGTCTTTGCCGCCGCCTGCGCGTGGCGCGCCCGGGTTCTTCGGGTCGTTCTCGCCGGGAAGTTCCGGCATTTCGATTTCGGTGTCGCCGGTGACCTTCTTGGGGCGCAGCTTCTTGCCCAGGTCTTCGTACTCGAACGTAAATGTGATCTTGGCCTTCTGCTCCTGCTCAGCCATGCCGATCACGGTGTCCTTGGTGAAGCTGAGCACCGTGTTCTTGGAGACGTTGAAGGTCTCGACGCGCTTGTCGCCGTAGGTGACCTCAATCGTGTCAACCTTCTCGGCCTTGGGGTCTTCCTTGGCCCCTTCTTCCTTCTTGGCTTCCAGCAGCTTGAACTTGGCAGTCTTGAAACGCACGTCCCAAGCCTCAAAGCCGGTCACGTACGCCAGGTACGGCTCAAACACCTGCTTGGCGATCGGCACGATCATGCCCAGCATCGGGTTTCCGCCTTCGTCGCCTGTTTCGGCGGCTTTCCAGATTGCCGGTGCGCCGCTCTTCCACCACAGTTCGCCCTCGAACGCCTGCTTGCCCGCGCCGAACGCGCTGATGTCGATTTCGATGCTGGCGGCCGACTTCAACTTCTTGAGCCCGTCGGCTTCAGCGCTGTGAACGCGAGTGTAGGCCCGCTTGAGCAAGGCTTCGGCCTTTGCGTCGCCGCGATCGGCATTGGCTTCTTTGCCATCTTTGCCGTCAGCGGACTTGCCGTCGCCGGGCTTGGATTCAGTCTTGCGGTCGGGTTTCTTGGCGTCCTGCGCAACGGCGAATGGGACCATCAGTCCGACTACAGCCGCGGCAACAATCAAGCGCATCCAGTTCATGTCATCTCCAAAGGTCGTCAGTGTGGGGGTAGTCGCGTGTGCGCAGGTAGTCTCACGGGAAAAAATGAAACCGGGAGGCAAGCCTCCCGGTTCAAGCTCTTTCGAGCAGCGAAACTAGTTGGTCTTGGGCGCTTCGTTGGTCTTGGGCGCTTCGTTGGTCTTGGGCGTGTTGGCCGGCTTGTTGTCCGGGCAACCAGCGAGCATCAGACCACCGAAAGCGAGAACCAGTGCAAGCAGAGCGAACTTCTTCATGGCGTAACTCCTGTCGATTGTTGGTTTTGAATTCCGAGCACTCCTGTGCGCGGTAAAGCGTCAGTCGTGCCAATCATCGGCATGCGCTCAGTGCGATACGCAACCTTTTCAGGAATAATGAGTTACGCGAAGCGGCGCGAATCGCCCCGTAAGGGCCTGATGTCAGAATTGGACATGGGTGTAAATTACCGTTACTCACCGTCGTCGGCTTCTTCGCCTTTGCTGGGTCCACGAGGGCCTGCGCGCAAGGCCTCAAGCGTGCGTGCCATATCCTGCGGCATCGGTGCCTCGAATGTCAGGCGCTCACCGGTGCGCGGGTGGTCGAAAGACAGCGTTGTGGCGTGCAGGGCCTGCCGCGCGATCAGCGGAGCTTCGCCGGGTTCGGGCTTGCGGCCAGCGATTTCGCTGACTGTCAGGGGCGGCTTGCGCGAATATAGCCGGTCGCCGACAATCGGGTGATTGATCGCAGCCATATGCACACGCAACTGGTGTGTGCGGCCGGTGCGCGGCTTGAGGCGCAGATAACTGAAACGCTTGAAGGTTTCGAGCACGATCCAGTCAGTGGTGGCGGGTTTGCCTTCGGCGTGAACGCGCTGCATTTCGTAGTGGTCGGGGTGGCGCCCGATGGCGAATTCGATGACGCCGCTTTCGTGTTTCATGCGGCCGCGCACGATCGCCAGGTATTCCTTCTCGACGGTGCGCTGCTCAAATTGCTTGGCCAGCAGAAAGTGTGCGCTTTCATCTTTGGCGCACACGATCACGCCGCTGGTGTCTGCATCCAGGCGGTGCACTATGCCCGGGCGAATCGGGTCAGGCCGTGACAGCTTCTGCACATGAAACAGCAGCGCATTGGCCAGCGTGCCACCGCGCCCGGCCTTGGGGGGGTGGACGGGCAGGTCCGTCGGCTTGTTGATGACAATGATGGCGTCGTCCTCAAACAGCACGTCCAGCGGAATGTCCTCAGGCGTAAGCTCAAGCTCGGCCATAGTGGGGCGCTGCACCGTGACCTGCATGCCGGTTTCGAGCTTGAGTGACGGCTTGACTTTGCTGGCAGCGAGGCCGGCGACGGCGACGTGGCCATCCTTGATCAGCGAGGCCAGCAGCGTGCGGGAATAGTGCGGCCACTCAGCGGCGAGGTAACGGTCAAGGCGTTGGCCGCGCGCCGATTCAGGCACAGTCAGTTGTTCGTTGGTGAGTTGCTTGAAATCAGGTTCCATGGGCACGACTAGACTGCATTGGGGCCGGCAAGTCCAGACCGCACGAGGCGCTGCCAGATGCATTGCCAACGAAGCGGGGCAACTTGACGTGGCACCTGTGGCGGCCCCGTCAAACTACAGTCCACAGATTGCGCAGATCGCCCGGGCAGGCCTGTTCTGTGTGATCTGAGCAGCCAGTGGACGTCAGTTGGTCGCGTAGATTGCGCCGGTCGCTTCCAAGCTGAAGAACGGCGGAGGCGAGCCTGCGCTTGCACTGGAAACGCGCGAGGCTACCCTATCAGGCGCTCAGCAGGGGCCCTCTTACTTAAGGAAATGAACATGCGCAGCTTTCTGACGATTCTGATGATGATTGGGTTTGTTGCCTTGGCCAGCGGCTACGGAACGGGATGCCGCCAGTCCACCAAGGTGGACGTCGATGACGACGAAGAGGGTGTAGAACACAGCGGTCCCTACGCCGCCGACGCCAAAGAAGTCACGGCCTACATCGTGAAAGAAGTGAAGCGGCAGAAGCTGATTGAGAACTTCAAGGCTGACTACAAAGAGCCGCCGATCGTCGCGCTGATCACGCCGACCAACAACACGCGCTTTCCTGAAATCACCGAGTACTTCCAGGAAGACCTGCTGACCGCCCTGAACGAAGTGTTCACCCGCGACCAGATGCGCTTTGTGATTCGCGAATCGGAAGTGCTCAGCGAAGTTGAGCGCGAAAAGATCGAGAAAGAAGCAGGCGAGTACACCGACCGCACCGGCCGCCGCACCAAGCTGGGCGCCGACTACTTCCTGCGCGCCAAGTTCACTTCGCTTTCGGTCACCGACGGTGAGACCAGCGACGACACCGTCAAGTACAGCTACGAGTTCATTGACACCGAAACCAGCGAGCTGATTTTCAAGAGCAGCCGCGACATCCGCCGCGTTTCAGACACGAACGCGGTTTACCGATAAGCGATTCTAAGGGGGGCCGCCAACGCGGCCCCCGCGTTGCTTCCCGGGGCCGGGACGGTGTTCACCATGATGTTGCGCAACCCATTGATTCTGGTGCTGCTTGCCGTGCTGTCTCTTGGCGCCGGGTGCAGCTCTGTATACGACGCCCGCCAAGCCATGATTGAAGGCGGGTACCAGAAGGTGATGACCGATACTCGCGACATCAACCAGTTTCCGGACCGCGACAAGACATTGATCCTGAACTTCCGTGCCCACGCAAAGATGGGCCTGGGGTACTGGAAAAGCGCCCGCGACGATTATCTTCGGTCGTGGAACACCATGAACCTCAGCGAGGGCGGCAACGTCAGCGACGCCCAGATCTTCAGCGAACGCATGAAGTTCTGGATGGGTGACCCCTACGAGCGAGCCTTCAACTCGTGGTATCTGGGCATGCTCTACTACATGATGGGCGACCGCGAGAACTCGATTGCGTGCTTCAAGAACGCGCTGTACGTGGATACCGGCGACCTGAAGATCGGCGAATACGCTGCCGACTGGCTGCCCACATTCATCATGCGCATTCGCGCCTTCCTGGCCCGCGGCGACGAAAGCGGCGCAAAGATGATGCTTGATGAGTTGCTGCGCCTGCCCAAAGAGCCCGCAAACTTTGACCCGAACTGTCCATGGTTCAACCTGGACGCCCAGAAAGATGCCAACACCGTCATGATGCTTGAGTTGGGTGTCGGGCCCTACTTCACTGCCGAAGGCCATCACAACAGCGTGCGCGTCATCAACCAGGGCGAGTATCGCGAGAGCTATGTTGAAGTGCTGGTCAACGGCGAAAGCCTGGGCCGCGCATACAAGATCGGTGACACTTTCTTCCAGGCAATCACCCGCGGCGGCCGCGTCATGGACGACATTCTCAAGGGCAAGGCAATTGCCAAGACCGCCACCATCGCCGTCGGCGCAAGCGCGATGGCTGTGGGCGGCGTGCTGTACCGCAGCGGCAACAAGACAGCCGGCGCAATCACGGCGGGCATCGGCGCGGCCCTGCTGATTGCCGGTTTGCTTGCAAACGCATCGGCCGATACACGCGGAAACGTGCTGCTGCCCGGCGAGACGCACCTGATGCTGGCCAAGCTGCCTGAAGGCGACCACCTGGTTGAGTTGCGCTTTTTTGATGCCCGTGGCAGCGAGATGGCTGACCTGCGACAGCGCAATATTCCGCTGCATGTGCCGGCAAAGGGCGATGCGGTGCTGCTGGCACGTTCGCGCCCTCAGTATGCGCAACCGCGCAGCATGGATGAGGCCAAGGCCGACCCGTATCCGCCGCCAGCCAAAGCCCCGGCGAAGTAGGCCGACGATTCAGCATTCCTTACACGGCACCCGGGATTAGAATTGCCACGCCATGGCAAAGGTTGACGTCATCTGCCCCCACTGCCGGCGCCTGCAGGCTGTGCCGGAAAGCCGGCTTCAGGAGCCGTGGCTTTGCATGGTGTGCCGCGGGACGATTGACGACCCGTTCCTGCACAAGAAGAAGGGCGCGCCGCAGCTTGCCATTCCGCTGCATGGAAAAATCATCAGCGCGTCGGGCATCACCAATCTCAGCGAGATTGTGGCCGCCAGTGAGGCCTACGGCGGCGATTTTGAGAAGGACAGCTGGGCACCCGGCAGCATGCAGGTCGGCGATTACTCGGCAGAGTATGAAGAGCATAAGCTGGCCGACAAACGCCAGAGCGTGCTGTGGATTATCCTGGTTGCCGTGCTGATTCTGGCGGGGTTGGGGTCGATTCTGTTCTGGGTTGTGCTGCCCATGATGTAGTCGCAGACGCGTCTGCGCGTCCGAGTGTCGCAACTGTGGGCGTTCAATTGCGATTTCTCCCTCGCAATCAAACCGCTACAATGCACAATATCCGGCTTGCGAAGTGCGGCAGCTACCCGGTTGGGTGATAAGCTGGCTAGTTCAGGCGTGCTGGTTTCGGCGCCTGACTTACACAGCAGCCATGCCCACAGCGAGCGGAGTTCCCGTTGGCAGCAGTCGAGATCACCTGTCCTCACTGCAACCGCAAGCAGAAGGTTGCCGAGCACCGCCTCAAAGAGACGGCGATGTGCATGCTCTGCGAGCAGCTCATCACCGACGTCTACCTCTATAAATGTGCCGAGAAGCCGCCGGAGCTGGCAATTGCCATGAAGGGCCGGCTGGTTACGGACTCAGGCAGCCACCAGCTGGAAGACCTTGAGTCAAAGGCCGACTCGTACCTCAAAGACGAGGACGGCCAGTCGCGCGATGTTCAGCGTATGCGGGAAACCTCGCAGATGCTGTCCAGCGGGATGTATCGCGCCGCGCCGCAGCGCAAGAAAGTGAGCACAGCCGCCAAGACGTGGGCGATCGGCGCGTTTGCGCTGCTTGGGTGCCTGGCGATTTTTGCAGTCATTGCGTGGCAGATCATCGGCCGCGACCACCGTGCCGCCACATCGATCAACACGGCGGCGGACAGCAGCACCCGTACCGAGAAATACGACAACGGCATGACCAAGGCCGAGTGGGGCATCAAGCGCGGCATCGACGGGGGTGAGGTGTTGCACGGCCCGTTCAAGGAGTTTTTTGCAACCGGGGCCAAGAAGGCCCTGGGTGCATATGAAAACGGGCTGCGCAGCGGCGAGTGGCAGGGGTGGCACGAAAACGGAAACCGCGCAAGCCAGGCGCGCTATGAGAACGACGTTCCGGTCGGCGAGTACCTCGAATGGCACAACAACGGCGACAAGGCGGTCGAGGGCAACTACGTCGCCGGCGAGAAGGATGGCGACTGGATCACCTGGTACTCTGGCGGCATACAGGCCTCCAGCGAGTCATGGGACAACGGCACGCCCAAAGGCGACTGGTATTCGTGGTACGACAGCGGCCGCAGCAAGTCGCGCGGCAGCTATGTCAGCGGCCGCAAAGAGGGGCTCTGGGTGACGTTTCATGACAACGGCGCCGAGCAGTTGAATGAGACCTACGTTGGCGGGCATGCCCATGGCGAAACCTATGGGCTTTACCGCACCAAGGCCAAGTCGTTTGCGGGCCAGTATGACCAGGGCATGCGGACCGGCACCTGGACCTGGTGGCACCCGAACAGCGAGAAGATGCGTGAGGGCGCCTATCAAGCGGGCCGCAAGACGGGCATCTGGCGTGAGTGGTACCCGGACGGCACAACAAGCATGGAAGGCCAGTACCAGGAAGACGCCCGCCACAACGACTGGATTGAGTACGACACCGACGGCAGCGTCATCATCAGGCGCAGCTACTCCGCCGGCATGATGGCCAGCGAGGAGTTTTTCTTTCGGGAAGAACGCGTGCAGTTGCGCCAGGGGCCGAACGGCCGCGATGGCCGCAAAGCGGAATGGACGGTGCGCGTGCAGGCCGGCGCGGATGTTCGACACGGCATCTGGCGCGAGTTTCACGAAGATGGCGTCGTGGCAGTGAAGGGCTACTTCGTGGACGGCCTTGAGGACGGTGTCTGGCGCACCTACGACGCCGCCGGCAACCTGCTGGAAGAAGCGCACTGGCACTCCGGCAAGCGCATCCAGTAATCGGGCTGCCCACCCGTTACTGCGCCGGCAGGAAGACCGTTGGCATTTCAATACCCTTGGCTTTCAGCAGTTCGCGCGCGCGTTGCAGTACTTGCGGTTCATGCACCTGCATGTCGGGCCAGTCGCGCATGAACCCGTCGCGGGCATCCTTGCGCGTAGCATCGATGGCAATGTGGCGCGGATGGCGCTTGAGCATCCAGCGACCGTTGTCCTGCACCGGCTTTTCGTCGAACATCAGGTCGCGCTCCGGGTCAATGTTTGCCAGCGTGGCCCATACCAGCGCCTGCGTCTGCCCGGGGCTGGCCAGACCGGCTTGCAGAATCACCACCAGCGGCAGCGCATCGCCACCCGCCTGCTCGAAAAGCAGGTTGGCAATCTCGCGCGCCTGGTGCCCGCGGGCCTTGTCGATCTCGATTGCCAACACGTCGGCCGATGCCATCCATGACCGCGTGTGCGCAATGCCGGCCAGGTCGGGTCGGCGGCCGGGCGCCGGGTGAATCGCACCGGCACCCGGCGCCCGGTCGTCGCCGCGAAGGCCCGTAATGCCCGTGCCTTGTGTGCCTGTGCCCGGCTCGCCGGCCATGGGCATGGTGGCGTCGATAGCAACCTTGCTGCCGAAGTGAAGCGCCCGCGTTGCGTGGTCCAGCGTCTCGGTCGGCCCTAGCACGAACTCGAAGCTGCTTGACGCGTCAAGTTGTGACAGCGCGTGCGCGGCAACGGCGGCCTCGTCGTGCAGCGCGGGACCATGCTGGTCGATCACGGCAATCACTTTCGTGAATGCGGCCTGGCCCAGCCCCCATACGGCGTGCGCGACCTTTCGCGCCTGGCCAGGGTAAGACTTGTGAATCTTGACCAGCATCAGGTTGTGCGCAACGCCGCTGAACGGCAATCGATAGTCAACGACCTCGGGCACCGTCTGCTGCATCAGCGGCAGGAACAGCCGCTCAATCGCCCGCGTCAGCCACGCGTCTTCCTGCGGCGGCGGGCCAACGACGGTGGCAAAGTACGTTGGCTTATGGCGGTGCGTGATGGCACTGACATGAAATGTGGGGTAGTCATCGGCCAGGCTGTAGAAGCCGGTGTGGTCGCCAAAGGGTCCTTCGCGGCGCAACTCGTCGAAGTGAATCCAGCCCTCGATCACGTAGTCACAGCTTGCGGGCACATGCAGCGGCACGGTTTTGCACGGCACCATCTTGACCGGCGAGCCCTGCAGAAAACCCGCGAGAATCATCTCGTCGAGCCCCGGCGGCAGCGGCACAACGGCGCTGAACGTAAGCGCGGGCTCGCCGCCGACGCAGATTGCCGCGGGCAGCTTGCTCTGGCCCTTGGCGCGCGCCTGCCGCATGTGCTCGGCGGCTGTGTGATGCGTGTGCGCGTGAAAGCCGGCAACGCGCTTGTCGAACTGCTGGATGCGATACATGCCGCAGTTGCGCTTTCCGTCCTTGGGCGACTCGGTAAATACCAGCGGGTAAGTAATGAAGCGGCCCCCATCCTGCGGCCAGGTCTTGAGAATCGGGATTTCATCCAGGTCGATGGCTTGCCCGGTTTTCACAACCTGCTGGCACGGCCCGCCTTTGCCGTGCTTTGGAAAAAACCCCGACAGCTCTTTCAGTGTCGGCAGTACGCCCAGCTTCTCAATCAGTGTGCGGCGCGGCGTCTGCAGTGTATGCAGCAGGCCCGCAAGGCGCGCACGCAAATCATCGAAGCCGGCCACGCCGCACGCCATGGCAATGCGCGCTTCACTGCCCAGTGCGTTGATCAGCACGGGCGCTGCGTACTCGCGGCCATCGGCGCCCGTGGGCCGGTGAAACAGCAGGGCCTTGCCGCCGCCGGGAAGTTTGCTGATGCGGTCGGACAGGCAGGCGATTTCCTGGTCAACGCTGACGGGTTCGTGAAACTCAAGCAACTCGCCGGCGTCGCGCAGGGCCTCAATGAAGGATGTCAGGTCAGGAAACGGCATGTGCGCATTGTTCGCATCAAGGCGCTCACCGGTCAAGCGGCGAACGACCCCGCAAATCGCGCCACGACAAATTGCCACCGCCCCCGCATGCGGGGTGAGTGGTGTGGGCGTCCCGCCCGCATGCAGTAGGTGGTGTGGGCGTCCCGCCCGCATGCAGTGCGTGGTGTGGGCGTCCCGCCCGCAGAGCCGTGGGCGTCTCGCCCACGGCCTACACAGCCGGGGTTGCCGCTCTACCCCCGGAGAGCGTCTCTTCATATGCCGCCCGAATCAGTGCGTTGGACCTCAACGCCTCTGCCAGCACGTTGGCGAAATGCGGGTCATGCCTGTGCGCTTGCAGCCACACCATCACGTCGGCTGGAAACCGGGGCGGCGGCGTCTTCATGTCGCCGTCGGCCCAGGCCCGCGCAGCGAGCACATGCGCCTCATACTTGGACTGCATCGCGGCAGGCTCATCAGTGCGTGGCATCGGCATCTTGCCAATGGCGTTGCTTTGGCTTGCCGCCAAAGCCGACACAGGCCAAGACGCCCGCGCCACGCTTGAAGTGCTTGCGCCCTGCGGCCGCTGGGGCTGGGCCGCATCG
>JAMQHL010000030.1 GCA_025993795.1 Planctomycetota bacterium | reverse complement strand
GCGGACACGAGTTCTGGCGAACATTCTTCGAGAATCTTGCCCGAGCCATGCGCCCAGGCTGACGCCGGGGGCTCAGCGCGTCGTACCCCCCGAAAAAGGTGCGGGGGTGGGGCGGGTGCCAGCCGCAGAAAAACGCAAACCGCCGCAAACCCATAAGCCTGCGGCGGTTACAGCGTTTCGGTGTGATCCGATTAACCCTTGCCTTTGAGTTTTCTGAGGGCGTCCAGTGCGCCCTTGGCCTTCTTGCCGCCTTCTTTGTCCACCGACTTCTTGGCATCGAGGGCGCCGATGTTTGACTCGATATCTTCCATACCCTTGAACGCGGCGCCAAGCATGACGCCCGAGACCGCCACGGCGTCGTCCATGCTGACTTCTTCTTTGCCGATGCCCGCTTCAGCGAACTTCTTGTTCATGCTGCCTTCGAGCTTGCTGATCAAAGAGTTCATGTCGCCGGCGCCGATGCCGCCGCCACCGCCCTTGGCCATCATCTCTTCCATCTTGGCCAGTTGCGCCTGCAGCGCCTCGGTGTTGGCTGTGCCCGCGGCGACGGTCTTGGCCGCCAGGTCGTCGCGCAAGGCCGAAATTTCGGTTTTCAGCGCGTCGGTGTTGGCGTGCTTGATCGCGCCCGTCAGGTCATCAAAGCGCTTGCCCAGGTCCTGCTTCAGGTCGGTCAGCACCGCCATCAGCGCATCCGTGGTTGTACCGTTGCGCTTCTTGTCCTGCTCTTCAAGCAACACGGTCACCTTGTCTACTACTTCTTCGAGCGCCTTCTTGGTGTTGTCGTCGGCGACGGCTTGCTGGGCGGCCACGTTACCGCCAGTGGCGAGCACGGCCTTGAGGTCGTTGAAGTGGTCTTCCAGCAACTGGGCCTGCTGCTCCATCATGGCGCCGCGAGTCATCTCGCTGCTTTGTGAGCGGCTGGCCTGGTTGATCATGAACGCTTTGAGCTCAGCGATTTCGTCGCTGATCTGCTGGCTTTGCACGCTGGATGCGGCGGGGCCGGCGTTGTCGCGCTGGGTCAGCATTTCGCGCAGGCTGCCGATTTCTTCTTGCAGCTTGCCCTGGTCTGCCGACTCCTTCTTCTGTTCCGCGAACAGGCGTTTGAATTCCGCCATGCTGTCCATGACGATCTGGGCTTTGTCGTCCTTCATCGTCTGGATGTCGGCGCTTTCCATGCGCCCGATAATGTTCGTCACCGCCTGGGAGATCATTTCATTGATCTTCTTGGCGTTGATGACATTGACCTTCTTCATGCCGCGTTCTTTGAACGCGTCAATGTCAACCTGCCGCGTCTGGGCGCGGATCAGGTTTGCATAGTCAACGTCACTCTCACCGTCGGCCATATGCTCTGCCAAAGTCAGCCGCAGCCGGCCCAAACTGGCCCTGCCGCTACCGTTGTGGACCCAGGAGGCTGGTCACGTTGATTGAACCACTTTGAATGTAAACCGACAAGGGCAAAGGCGGCTGGCAACGCCACAGATCTGCCGTTATCGTCAATGTCAGCAAACACTTGCGAGCAACCATGCGCCTGACCCTGCTGCTGCCGACCCTGTTGTTGACCGCCGCGCCCATGTGGGCTGGCACTGTTTTATCGGTCGTTCCGCTGGCAACGGCACTGCAAAATCCTGACCTTGCGGGGGCGGAACCTGCCGCTGCCCGCGCCGAGGTGCTGGCGTTGCTCGTCAACCAGCCGGCCAATGCGGCCGAAACCGAGCAGATGAATGAGCGCCTGGCGGAGCTGGTGACGCACCGGGATACGCGCCTGGGCAAGCTGTTTTTTCAGGCATTGGCGACCCTGCCAGCCATTGAGCAGGTGCCGGACGCTGCCACACATGTTGACCTGCTGGCGCACCGGCCGCTGGACCTGCAGGCGGTGGTGCGGATTCATGTGAGCTGGCAGAAGCTGGCCCAGGGCTGGAAGATCTTGCGCTTCGACGTGGGCCTTGAGGGCGCGGGTGCGGCACCGATTGCTGCTGCGGCACCCTATTTCGGCAACGGCGCGCCCAACACGGAAATTCTGGACGCGCCGGAGCTTGATTACCTTGTGGGGCGCGACGTGCTGACGCGGAACGAGGTTGACCCGGCGCCATTCGACTTTGATGCCGGGCTGGCTGAGAAGCTGAAGGTAGAAGAAGGCGCCTACGCGACCGTGCTGAACAAGCTGCGCAAAGACGTAACGCCCCGTGCCGACCGCGCGGCGCGTATTGCCGCGCTTAGGCCGCACATGTCGGCGGCGGCTGCCAAGGGCATGGAGAACGCCAACGCCGACGAAAAGCTGCGCGACGCCTTCTGGAAAGAGGTGTTTGCCCAGCTTGCGCGCTCAGAAAAGACACCGCAGCCGACGGGCGTGCCGACAGCCCGCGGCACGAAGTTGCGGATCACGTCGCTTGCGCAAGACGGGTCTGAACTGGCAATCGTGAGCGTGGCAAGGCTGCCAAGCGGCGAGATCGGGCCGCTGTTCAAGGTGGGAGAGGGCGATGCGCCAAAAAGCGACTGACGCCGAAGTTCAGGCCGCGCTGACCAAGCTGCCGGGCTGGGAGCTTGAGGACGGCTCGATCATGCGCAGTTTCGAGTTTACAGACTTCAAGCAGGCGTGGGCGTTCATGGGGCGGGTGGCGCAAGCCGCTGAGTCTCTGGACCACCACCCGGAATGGACGAACGTGTACAACAAGGTGCTGATTCGCCTGAGCACCCACGACGCCGACGGGCTGACACGGCTGGACTTTGAGCTGGCAGCAAAGATCGACGCGTTCGCCGCCTGAGTTGAAGTGTCCCTGGCCCGTCACGCCCCCCGCCGGAGCACTGTTGACCAAGCTGCGCCTTTACAACCTCAACATCGGTCTCGATGACGACTTCGCCCGAAGCCTGCGGCGTGAAGCGATCAAGCGCCTGGGCCTGGAATCCGCGCGCGTGGCCGCCGTTGCGCTCATTCGCCGCAGTGTCGATGCCCGCGAGCGCACGCCGCTATTCAACTGCACCGCCGACGTGACACTGGCCGACGACGTGGACGCCGCCGCATTGCTGGCCCGTCTTGGCGGTAACGCCGCAATCCCCGAAGCTACGCCGCCACTGACCGCCGAGCCGGGCAGCGCGCACCTGCGCGGCCCCGTGGTCGTCGTTGGCAGCGGCCCGGCAGGCGGGTTTGCAGCCTATGTGCTTGCGCTGAACGGCTTCAAGCCACTGCTGGTTGAGCGCGGCAGGCCGGCCCTTGAGCGCCTGCGCCAGATCGGGCGCTGGAATGCGGGCGTGGTTGAGCTTGACCCTGACAGCAACGCCCTGTTCGGCGAAGGCGGCGCCGGCAGCTTCAGCGACGGCAAGCTGTACACCAGCAACCGGCGCGACCCGTACCTGCCGCGCATTCTTGAAACGTTCGTCGAGTGCGGGGCGCCAAGCCGTATTTTGACCGACGCCGCGCCCCACGTGGGCACCGACATACTGTCGCGCGTGGTGGTGCGCATGCGCGACAGGATTGAGCAACTCGGCGGCACGGTTCGTTTCTCGGCCAAGCTGACCGATGTTGAGCTCACGGGCGGCAGGTTGTCGGCCATCACGATCAACGGCAGCGAACGTGTCGAGACGTCCACGCTGATTCTGGCGCCCGGGCACTCCGCCCGCGACACCTACGAAATGCTGCTGGCCCGCGGCGTGCAGCTTGAGGGCAAGGCGTTTCAACTGGGCGTGCGCATTGAGCACGCGCAAGAGCTGATCGACAAGGCGCAACTCGGCCGCTTTGCGCGCGACAAGCGCCTCACGCCCGCAAGCTACGACATCGCGTGCCACCCCCCCGGCGCGCCCGGCTTGTTCAGCTTCTGCATGTGCCCCGGCGGCATCACCATGGCCGCCGTCAGCGAGCCCGGCATGCTGTGTACCAACGGCATGAGCTTCAGCCCGCAATCCAGCGGCTATGCCAACAGCGCGCTCGTCACCACGTTTGACAGCGCTGACTTCGGCGACAAACCGCTCGATGGCGTGGCGTTCCAGCGCCGCTTTGAAGCAATGGCGTTTGCGGCCGGTGGCGGCAGCTATGCCACACCCGCGCAGCCGGTGACGCACTACCTGCGCGGGCTGGCATCGCCACGCAAGATGCGCGGGACTTATGCGCGCGGCCGCGTGTATCAACCGCTTGAGGGCCTGCTGCCCGAGAAGTTGAACAAGGCCCTGCGCGCGGGCCTGCCGCAGTTTGAGCGGCGCATTGCGGGGTTTGTCAGTGACAGCGGCATCCTGCACGCGATTGAAAGCCGCGCCTCAAGCCCAGTGCGCATCACGCGCAACGAGACCACGCGCGAAAGCGTAAGCACGCCGGGGATCTACCCCTGCGGCGAAGGCGCGGGCTACGCAGGCGGCATCATGAGCGCCGCGCTCGACGGCATTCACTCAGCGTTCGGTATCATCGCCGGACATGCCCGACCGAGTTGATACGTGGCCTTAATCGGCTAACCACGCAATGCGGCGAGAACATGGGACGCTCGTCGCAACCTCGTGAAGCCGGGCCACCCAGACCGAAAAGAAGAAGCGGTAGCGTTAGTGCCTTGTCGTCCAGCGCCCGAAGGGTGCGTCATGTGTTAGCCCGGCGCGTGAGCGCCGGGAAAGAGAACGTTAGACGACCAAAGCCCCCGATAGGGGGCGGCATCGCGAGTGTTCAAACCGGCGGCATCCAGCGTTCGTCGTATTTAATGCCATGCGCGTCGTACATATCGCGCAACTCGCGGCCGTAGGAGACCTTTGCGTGGTGTTCGTGCTGCCCATCAAGGTACGCGATCGTCGCCTGCAGCTTTGATGGGCTGACAGAGAACACGCTGAACCCGTCCTGCCACGCAAACTTATCGAGCTCCCATCGCTCCTTCATCCAGCGCGAGCTGTTCGCCTTCACGTCACGCATCAGGTCCGATGCTGCGAGTTTGGGCGGGATGCCGATTAACAAATGAATATGGTCCTCGACGCCGCCCGCGTGAACCAGCGTGGAGTCGTTCGTGCGCGCCACACCGCCGATGTACGGGAACAACTCGACCCCGATTTCGTCAGTGATCAGCGGCGCGCGAGACTTGGTCCCAAACACGAAGTGCAGGTTGATCGCGTGGTAGGTGTCGGACATGGGTGTCTCCAGGTTGCAAGATACCGCCCCCTTCGGGGGCTCGGAAACACTTGTCGCGATTTCCCGGCGCTGACGCGCCGGGCTAACACATGACGCACCCTCCGGGCGCTGCTAGAGCTTGCTGGGGAATGGCATCTCCCAATCAATCCGCGCCCTGCCGAGCTTGGCGGTAACGCGACTTCTTATGCGTTCCCTATCATCGTCGGAAATGATCACAGCATCGTGAGGTGGATCCCAAGCCTTCAGCGTGCGCAGGTCCGCAGCCCAGTCCGACGGGCCGACAGCCAACATTTCGAGCCAAATCTTGACCCTCTGATCACCCTCTGAGTATTCAATTTCAGCGCAACGACCCAGGGACTTGAACTCGATTTTGAACTCTGCACGCTTGAAGGGCCACATATTCCCGCCTCCACCGTCGCTGAGCTGACATTCTACCTACCCCAGCCAGTTCTTCGCCTTGTCGACTACTTGTTCCAGGCAGCCGGGTGCGAAGGGGCTGGTTAGTCCGGCGCCTTTGGCTAGCTGCTGGAAGGGGGTTTCGCCATCGTAGCATGCGCGTCTCGCCCCTGGAGCCCGGATCGGCCTCTGGCCGTTGTGCCGGCGCCCGCGTAGCGGGCGACCTGCCGCGCCAATCATGCCGCAAACGCCGCGTGCTCCCTGATATTGCTTGGAACCTGAATGATACAGGCTGCGTCATATCTACAGGTGGGTATCTCGCAGGAGCTGGGCCATGAACAAGACTGCAACACGAATCCTTCTTCCGGCTGTCGGCGCCTTGCTGATGACCGGCTGCGTTGCAACCTCCGACACAAAGCGCGTCACCCGCACTGAGCTTGGGCCGCAGGGCGTTGTGTTCACCAGCGAGAAGCAGGCCCCGGTCCATCTTGAACAGGTTTCGGTCGCCGCCGACAACGAGTTCGCGCCCCGCTTTGGCAGCGACGCTCGCCAGGACCTGATCGAGGTAAGCCGCGCGCCGCTGATCGTGTTCGGTTTCTTTGCCGACGGCAACGAGCTTGACCAGCAGCGCCGCGACCAGATTGAAAGCTATCGTGATGACCTGGTCAGTCTGCGCCGCAGCCTGACAACCAGCGACTTCCTTGAGCGCGGCCGGCAGGAACTGGTCATCGACTCGTGCGTTGACATGCTGAATAAAGGCCTGAGCAGCGGCCGCGTTGACGCGATGAGCCTGGACAACTGGATCCGCGACCTGAACCCGCTGACCACGGCGAGCACGAAGTCCAAGCACACGCGGACCCAGCGCCTCAAGCGCGCCGGCGACGAAGGCGAAATCGTGCGCCTGGGCTAAGCGAGCCAGGGAGCTTCAGTCAGCATCTCCAGCAGGTTGATCTCGACTGCGTGGGCCAGCAGGCCACGCTGTTTCGCTTTCCACGCGTTCATGTGCGGGCTGGCGGCGTGGGCATCCAGCGCTGCCCGGTCGGCCCAGTTTTCATAGAAGACGAACACCGTGTGCTCGTGTTGGCTGACGTGCAGGTCGTAGTTGATACAGCCCGGCTCGGCGCGGGTCGGCGCCACCAGCGCGCGCAACTCGCGTTCCACTTCGGCGACGTGCTCTGGCAGTGCGCGTATTCTTGCGATCACAGTAAGCATGGTGGCAGAATACAACGTGGGCGCGCTTGCGCACGCCCACGCCGGCCCGGGTATGGGGGGCATCCTCCCCGGGCCTGTCGATCGAAGCAGGCCTTGCCCTGCATTCGAAAGATCGGCGCTCAGGCCCGGGGCACTTGCAGCAAAACCGCTTAAAATGCGGCGTTGCGGGCAAGTCGCTCTCGATTACCGGACGCTGCCGCTGGAAACCCCGTCGCAGTCTTCGGCGGCTGGGCTGATGCGCCCCGGCGGCCTGCAACTTCCCCGTTGCGAACTCTGCCCGTTCCCGCGTAAATAGGGGGCATGACCGTCACGCTGCAATGGAACCGCCTGTCAATCGAAGCCGACGGCGATGCCGCGTTCAAGAAAGACGTGAACGCGAACCTGTCCAAGCTGATTGATTCACCGTATCCGGAACTTGAGGTGGATCTAGGCCGTTGCGTCAACGTCGGCGAAGAGGGCTTCAAGGTCATCGGCCCGCTGCTCGTGGACGCCGCCGGCAGCAAACGGCTGGTCGTGCGTATCGCGGAACCGTTAATGAAGATGTTTGAGGGCAGCGGCCTGACGGGCTTGGTGAAAGTCAGCGTCATTGAGCACATGGACGGCAGCATCAGGCAGGGGCAGGGCGGCCATGCAGAGGCACTGGACTCGGTCGATGACGACGAAGAAGAGAAAGAAGAAACTCACCCGCCATCGGGCGACATCAACAGCACCAAGGTCCAGACCATGGCCAGCGGCGGGTGCATGGTCGATGAAGAAGACGCCAGGCGTTACGATGTAGGCGAAGAAATCGTGATCGGGCGCGAACCGCCCAGCGCCCCGGTGTTTGCAATCCCGACCATCAGCAAGCGCCACTTCCGCATCTATCGCCAGGGGCCGGGCTACTTCATTGAAGACATGCGCAGCACCAACGGCACGTACCTCAACGGCAACCCGCTGACCCAGCCGCAACCACTGGCCGAAGGCGACGAAATCGTGGTAGCGATCACACTGAAGCACCCCGAAGGCGCCCGCCGCTTCAAGTTCACAATGAAGTAGGCGGCCGGCGCGCGACCAGGCTACCCGAACAGGCGCATGATACCGGCCCAGAAGCCGCCGGGGGCTTTGCGGATTTCTGCCTTGGCGCCGGTCTGGCCCTTTTCGGCCAGCAGGAACGCGCGGTCTGAAAACTCGCCAATCGGCTGCAGAGCAAGCGTTGTCAGGCCAGCGTCGGCAACCTCTTTCAAAATCTGCTCGTTGGTGCAAAAGCGTTTGCCGCGGGCTTTGGCTTTGCTGCGCGCGGCGTTGCGCTGGCCCTTCCAGGTTTCGGCGCTCTTGAACTGGATCAGCACGTAATGCCCGCTGGCATTGGCCAGCGACTTCATCAGCGCCACGCGCTCGTCAGGCTCGAAGTAGTACACGAAGCGCACGCTGGCCACGAGTTCAGGGCTGCCTTCCGGTGGCGCCTCAAACTTGAATGCGTCGCCGTGTTCGACCCGACCCGGAAGCTGCATCTGTTGGTGACGCTGGAGGGCGGCTTCCACCATCTGCCTGGAAAAATCCATGCCGATGATCTTGAGCCCGCGCTTGTGCCAGTACGGGAACAAGCGGCCCGGGCCGCAGGGAATGTCCAGCACCGTGGTGACGCCGTTCAGCGGGCCCAGGCAGCGCGTAAGCGCCTTGTTTTCGGCGCGGGTCTTGAGCCACCCGGCAATGCCGCCGGGCTCGCGCAGCTTGGAATAGCTTTCCGGGTCCGTGAACACCGGATAGTCGTCAACTTTCATGCCGGTCTCGCTGAGAAGGCCGCATTTTGTGGTGCATGCGCCCGATGTCAATGGCGCTGAACCGCCGGTCGCGCACGGAGCCACGAAGGCACAAAGACCTGCCAGCGGAGTTCTTCGTGGCTCTGAGTGGCACTTCATGCACAACGGCAGCGGCAGTCGCGAGCCGCCGGGGCTGACCGATAGCGCAGCCTGCGCCGCTTTGGTTGAATGAACGCCCATCCGGGGCCTGAATGGGGCCCGGTACGAAAGACAAGCCGGTACGCCTATGCTCATCCAGTTCCGCAGCGAGCAGTCTGTCGGGTTGCAGGATTCCGGCGCCGCAAGCGTGAGCGCGCAGCTTTCCGCTGATTCGCAGTTGGCCCGCGCGGCTGCCTTGGTGCTGGGCCCGGGTGTGCTGCGACGCGCGCTTCAAATTTCCGAGCGCGGCGGGCTGGGCGTGTTCGAGCGCGACGGCCAGTTGCAGGTCTTCAAGCTGATGAACTGCCGCAGCCACTGGCGCAAGCGCTTTGCCCGCTACTTTGGCTGGAACCCGGCGCGCCGGGCCGTGGAGCAGTCGCAACTGCTTGAGCGCGCGGGCATTGCGGTGTGCCCGGTGACCGACTCAGGCGCGATCCCGCTGCCGGATGCTCCCAAGGCGCTGTGGACCATCGGGCGTTACTTTCCTGACGGCATCACGTTGCGCGATTACAAGAAACAGTTGCAGCCTCGGCGCCGCAGCGCGGCACACCCCGAGATTGTGCGGCTGTACGAGCGCGGAATCGACATGCTTCGCGGGCTGCATGAAGCGGGTTTCATGCACCGCGATTTTCATTCGGGCAACCTGCTGGTGGTGCCCGGCGACGCCCAGCAGTTGTACCTGCTTGACCTGGATACGGTGACGCGGCGCACTCCCAGCCATGACCGCCGAGCCTCCGAGTTGTGCCGCTATGTGCAGAACTTTGTCGAGCCCCAGAACTTCGAGCAGGTGGTACTGGACGCAGTCGCGCGTTATGCCGGCGGCGACCAGTCGATTCTTGAGCGCCTCAAGCGCAGCCGCCAGGTCATGGCACTGCTGCGGGAAAAGGGCGTGCTTGCCAAAGACATCCTGCGCGGCCGCCAGTGGAAACCGCCCCAGGGCTCTGAGCTCTGACGCGGCTTACCCGCGAAAAAACTTCCAGGCCAGTTCGCACACGCGCAGTTGGTACGCCTTGCGCTTTTCTTCCGGCCAGCTTCCCGGGCATTCTACAACAATGCTGGTACAGCCGTGGGTGTACCACGCGTGGTAGGCCAGCCCGTATACGCCGATGAACTTCAGCGCGCGCAGTTGCTGTATCGTTGGCTTAAGCAAGCCGTCTTGCCCCTTTACGACCATGAACGAAGGCTCAGGGTCGAACTCGAAATCGGCTTTCAGTTCGTCGATGATCTTGCGGCCGATGTCGTCGTCGGGGCCGTGCTGGATCAGGTATGCGGCGGTGCCGTCGGGGTCTTCGTGCAGGTCGAACAGGATTTTTGGCGGGTTCTCAGCCAGGTACTTCTTGACGGCTTCGGCTTGCGGGCAGTCGGTGCGGCCAAACATGCGGTTGAGGTCGTCGCCGCTTTCAAGATAGCGCGAGTTGTTGGCAATGCCCCATTCGTTGCAGGGCCCGAAGACGCGAAAGCCCAGCTTGATGAGCTGGTCCTGGATCAGGTAGCCCGAGGGCTCGTTGCCGTGCACGCCGGTGGTGATGACAAAGCCAAGCTCGGCGGGTGTGGGCGCGGGCGCGGGCTCTGGTTCGGGTTGCGGCGCGGGCGTGTTGGCGGAGGCGTTGTTTGCCGGTTTGTTGTCCGCCGGCTGGTTGTTCACGGGCGCCGACGAACAGGCCACAAGCAGGCAAAGCATCGCAAGGCATCCATATCGCATCGCAAAAGTATAGCGCGGCGTGTCTTGAACGTCAGTTCGGGGCCGCCTGCTGAAATTGCCGCGTCGGCACTTTGGCGGTTGTTCAACGACTATCCTATAACTGTCCGGCATGAACGATCGCAAACAGCTTGAAGCCATTGAAGACGCGCACCTGGCACCCTATGCCATGCACGCCGGCGCTTCTGTGGGCCGGGCGTTTCCGGAAGCCGAGCACGACTACCGCACCTGCTTCCAGCGCGATCGCGACCGCATCATCCACTGCGCCGCGTTTCGCCGCCTGCAGTACAAGACCCAGGTCTTTCTCAACTGGGAGGGCGACCACTTTCGCACGCGCCTGACCCACACCATCGAAGTCGCCCAGGCCGCACGCACCATCGCCCGCGCACTGGCACTCAATGAAGACCTGTGCGAAGCCGTCAGCCTCGCCCACGACCTTGGCCACACTCCGTTTGGCCACGCCGGCGAACACGCCATGCGCGATCTGATGCGCGACCACGGCGGCTATGAACACAACGGCCAAAGCCTGCGCATCGTGGACGAGCTTGAGCGCCACTACCAGCCGCGCTTTCCCGGCTTGAACCTCACGCATGAGGTACGCCACGGCTTGATGAAGCACGTGACGGATTATGACAAGCCGCTGTTCAAGGGGCTGACGACGCGCGAAGGCCCGAGCCTTGAGGCGCAGGTGGCGAACTTTGCCGACGAGATCAGCTACAACGCGCACGATGTGGACGACGGCATTGACTCGAAAGTGCTGACCTGGCAGGCGGGGCGCAAGAGCGAGCTGTTTTGCGAATCGGAAGAGTTCGCGCGCGCCAACGTGCCCGAAGGCGAAGATGACCTGCTGCGCTATCAAGTGGTGCGGCGACTGAAGGACCTGCAGGTGACCGACCTGCTGGCGCACACGACGCGGCGTCTGAGCGAAGAAGGGTTCCGCGATGTGCGCGCCGTGCTGGCCTACGCAGGCAAAGAGCCGGTGGTGGACTTCAGCCCCGCGTTCAAGGCCAAGGTCAAGGGTCTGAAGGTGATGCTGTTCAACGAACTGTACATGAGCCGCACCGTGCGCCGCAGCATGGAGAAGGTGACACGCTTCATGCGCCAGATGTTTGAGCGCTATGTCAGTGAGCCCTACCTGATGCCCGGCGGATTCGTAAAGCGCATTGAACAACGCGTGCGCACGCACCGCGTGGTGTGCGACTACATCGCGGGCATGACCGACCGCTACGCCAAAGAGCAGTACAAGAAACTGTTCGACCCCGATGTGTGGTAGCGGTGCTTCAGGAGGCAGGCGGCAGGAGGGCTGGCGCGACACGTGCCGCTGCGGCAGTCCGCAGTGGGCCGCAAAGCGGCCCACTGACGATGGCGTCGGGAGTCTGGAACAGGTGTCCACCCCAATCCCCAAACCCAGAACCCAGAACCCAACAGGCCCGGAACCCCGATCCCTTAATCCAGCTTGCGCTGCTTGCCAACCATGAAACCATGAGCCCACGGAGAACCGCCCATGTCCAAGAACATCCAGCAGGTCAAGACTGACTCGGCGCCTGCAGCCATTGGCCCATACAGCCAGGCAGTCATTGCCGGCGGGTTCGTCTTCTGCTCAGGCCAGATCGCACTGGACCCCGCGACCGGCCGGGTTGTCGGCGCCACCGCCGGCGAACAGACCGTGCGCGTGATGACCAACCTGATGGCGGTGCTCGCCGCCGCCGGCTGCGGCTTTGCCGACGTTGTGAAAACGACGATCTACCTGAAAAGCATGGCTGACTTCGGCGCAGTCAACGACGCCTACGCCGCCTCGCTTGGCGACCAACATCGCCCGGCCCGCGCCACGATTGAGGCCGCGCGGCTGCCCAAGGATGTGCTGGTAGAAATCGACTGTATCGCCCGCGTACCCTAGCGCGCGAGTTTACGGTTCGCATCGCGTACCAGCTCGCGTTTCTCGTGTGGCGACATCGGCCGGCTTAGCCTGCGCAGGGCCGTTTCGGCGCGGGCTGCCTGCTGGTCGTCCTTGAACACAAATGTGATCGCGCCCCCCACGGCGTTGACCTTCACTTCCCAGTTTTCGCCGGGCTTGTGTGCGGCGCCCACCCGCTGCACTGCCAGCAGGTCAAGCTCGCGATCAAGCCACACCGAACGTTTTTCGCTCAGCGGCCGGCGTTCCTGCCAGCGCAGTGTGATCTCGTTGGCGCGCACCTCACTGTAACCGCGCCCGCCGAACGCCAGCGCCTGCGTAAGCTGGCGCGCAGCCGCCGTACGCGTTGCCGGCTCCGCGTAGCGCGGCGCGTCGTGGTACGGGCTGGCTGAGCAGCCGGCAAGCACAAGCACCGCCAATAGCGGCAGGCTCAGTGCCCGGCATGCTGCTGTGGTTCGTGCGTTCACTCCAGCACCTCTTGCAGCCACGCGCGCAGTTGCTCGATCATCAGCGGGCTGACCTCGTGGCCGGCTTCGGGGTCCGTGAACTCTGCGACTTCATATCCGCGCCCGCGGGCGCCGACCACGCCTGCCGCGGCCAGTTCGGGCGTGTTGCTGCCGTCCTTGCCGCCGGAAAGCTGGGCTAGGCGAGTATTGCCGCCCTCGGGCATGAACTCGTGCTTCAGGCGGCCGCACAGGCTGGCAGCGGCGTGAAAGCGCTGGGGCTCGCTGGTGGCGACCACGGGTGCGAGGTAGCCGCCCTGCGAAAACCCGACGATCGCGCTGCGGCCGGTGGGGTAGGCTTTGCGAATCGCGTCCTGGATGTTGAGCAAATGGGTCGTTGCCAGCGCCATGCTTGCGCGCAGAGCAGGCTGGTCGCCATCGAACACGTACCAGGCATGGCCGATGCGTATTTTCTCGGGCGTTCGGATTTCGTAGGGCAGGGGCCCGCGCGGAAAGCAGAAGATCCAGGGGTGCTTCAGCAGCGGCGCCAGCCAGCGGCGCATCAAGTCTTCGTGCTGGCCCATGCCGTGAAGGGCGAACACGACGGGCCACTCGCGGTCGATCCGGAAATTCTCGGGAAGCGCCAGCGTGTACGGGCAGGGCAATACGAAGTCGCGGTGTCCGGTGACAAGCTCAGGCATGGGCGCGAGTGTAGCGACAGGCGTTGCGGGCGGTCAAAGGTCAACGCATCAGATCGTGCAGCACACGCAGCGTCAGGTCGAGGTCGCGGTGCACCTGCATCGCCTGGCCGCTGAGGTCAGTGGTGGTCCAGGTGGCCGGGATGTTTTCGCCCTCTTCGCCTTCGCTGGGCGGGCGCGGGTTGCTGGGCGGCGGCGGCACCGCATCAGGCGGGCGCACGCGGCGCGGGTCTTTGCTGGACCAGTCCGTCGGGGGCTGGTCGGCGGCCGGGTGGTTTCCGGCGGCGTCTGATTCTGGTGCGACGTTGGCAGCCGGTTGTGCCGCCTTCTCCGTCGGCGGCGCGTCGCCCTTTGCCTGCGGCTTGGCCGATGTGTGCTGCGGTTGCGGCGTCGGTGCATCGCCGCCAAACAGCAGAAACAGGGCACCCGCCGCAAGCAGCAATGTCAGTGCGGCGCCACCCAGAAGCAGCGGTGTCTTATTGGCCATCGGTGTTTCCAGGCTCGGTGTGTGTAATCACCACGGCTTCTGCGATCTTCACTTCGGGCTCAGGGGCGCGCAGCTTGGGCACCGGGTCGCGGTGCAGGGGTGGTTGCGCCTCGCTGATATCTTCGCTGCGAATGTACAGTTCCTTGCACAGCTCGCGCAGTGTGGAAGCGCGCATCACGTCAATCACGCGCACGCGCATGTCAAACGTGCGCTCAAGGACAGCCGCGACTTCCCACGCGTCAAAGTTCACGGCGCGCAGGTCAGCGGCGATGCGGTCACTGGTGCGCAGTTTTGCGGCATCGACCCCGAGGGCGCGGCCGATCGCGAGGCGAAAGGCGCGCACGAATGACTGCGGCACCGGGCTCAGCGCGCTTACCCCGGCGGTGAACACTTCGTCTGCTTCAGGCTGGCGGGTGTCCATGAGGGCGTTGCGGCGCGCGCGGCGCCGGGCGTTCAGGCCCTCACTGAGCATGAACGACACCACGGTCGTCAACGCCAGCAGCAGAAAGAAACCGACATCACCCATGACCCCTCCTTGGCCATTGTAACGGCAAGAGGGCCCGAAAGTGTTCCAGAAACCAGTCCGAAAGGCGGTGCGTTTCGCCTGCAAGAACGCCCGGGCGCGTGACCCGGGCGTTCTCTTGGCGTCGTCCGATGCTTGCTCAGTCGGTCTTGTACTGGTTGTACGTCCACAACCAGCGCCGCACGGTCATGTCGGAATCGCTTTGCGCGCCGCCGAAGTCGATCTTGTACACCAGGTCATCTTCTTTCCATTCTGCCGCGCTGAAGTTCTTCCAGATGTCGTACAGCAGGCGCGATGCGTTCTGCTTCAGCGTGCGGTCTTTGCTGTTCACGGCGTCGATCAGGATGTCGATGACGGCGCCCATGACCGCCTTCTTTTCGGCTTTGTCGGTGGTCTTGCGAATGGTGTCTTTGCGCGCCTCGTTCAGTGCACCGATGCGCTTGAGGTCATTGATGCAGTTGACCAGTGCCGCGTCGGTTGGCGTCACGCCGGTCTTTGCCACGGCGGGCAGGTCGGCATCCGGGTCCAGCGGCGGGTTGTCGGGGTCAGGCGGGTTGTCCGGGTCTTTCGGGTCACGGTCCGGGTTCCTGGGGTCGCGCTCGTTGTTGTACGGGTCGCGGTTGTCGGCGCCACGTTCGTTCTTGGCTTCTTTCTCTTGCAGCTTCTTCTGCATACCCGGGTCAATGAAGTTCAGGATCACCACGTCGGTGCTGCCGCGCGGGCCGCCGACCCAGAACTCCTTCGTCTTGCCCTGGTCCTTGATGTCGATGAAGATCTTCAGTCCCAGGTACTCAGTGGCGCCGATCTGCACCTTGAACCCGCTCTTTTCTATTCCCAGGTTCGTCTTGCCTTCATCCCATGTGATGTTCGCCGAGCCCATCAGGTAGTTTTCGATGTACCCCATCACGCGCGCGTTCAGGCTCTCCGGCCCGCGCGCCGCAGTGCCCAGGTAGCGGCCTGAATAGCGGCCATCGGCGTTCTTTTCCCATTCGCCGTCGGCAATCAGCGGCGACTTCAGGTACTGTTCGTCTTTCTTTGCAAGGTCGCCGTTATATAGCGCGTAGGCCTTCCAGTCGAACATGCCCGCCAGCGTCTTGGCGTCGCTGGTGCGCAGCGCTGATTCAATTGCGCGGCCATAGCCCTTGGACGCCTCGACCGGCTTCATCACTGCTTCGTTGTTCTTGATGGTCTCGGCATCGCGGCGGGCCGCTTCTTCGCGGCGCTGCTTGGCCTCATCTTCTTTGGACACTTCCTGCTGCTGCTGGGGCGATGGGCCGCTGGACATCACGATCACCACGACAACCAACACCATCACGACAAGCCCGACACCCAACCCCACAAACAACCCGGCGTTGCTTTTCTTGCGCACCGGAGGGCCGTAGCCCTGTGGCTGGTTCGGGTCATGGCCCGGTTGTCCCATTACCGGCTGTGCCGCGCCACGCCGCTGGGGCGGGCCGCCTGCAGCACGTGCCGGCACCGGGCCGCGCGCGGCCCTGGGACCGGCTGGCCCTGCGGTTTTACGCTGGCGCGCGGTTGGGCGCTTGCCGCCGGCAGGTGCGCCAGCCGCGCCGACCGCGACCATTGAGCCGCACTGTGTGCACTGAAACTGCACGCCGGCTTGCAAGCCGGTGCCGTCATACTGCATGCCGCAGGATTTGCAGGAGATAGTGCTCATGGGCGCCTCGTTAAATTCTTGTCCCGAATCATGTTATGAACGCACAAGCGGGGCGAAAGTTCGGAGTTTGGGCAACGAGTCGGGAGTTTGGTGCTGGGGGCTTAGGAGCGGGAGTGGCTGCCGGCCTTCTTTCCTGCCGCCCGCGTCCTGCCTCCTGATCTTTCCCGGGGTTATTGCCGCCTGACGGGCCTGCTAAAATGGCCCCATGGACACTGAAACTGCCCACAAGCTGGCCCGCCGCATCATTGACGAAGCCGCAAACCTGAGCCCGGACAGAACGCTTGAGCTGATCGACACTTATGTCGCCCACAACTACTCGCTGCTGTGCCGCGAGCCGGTTCTGAGGGCTGAAGGGCCGTGGCTTTACACCAAAGACCGCCGCATTTTCGACGGCGTTGCCGCGTACTCCGCCGCCAACCTCGGCCACGGGCACCCGCTGATTCGCGAGACGCTCAAGGCCTTCCTGGGCAGCCATGCCCCGACCGTGCTCGGGCGTTTCATGGCAGACCCGTACCTGGCGCTGTTCGGCCGCAAGGTCTGTGAAATGAGCGGCTTTGAGTGCTTTCTGCCCGCCAACGGCGGCGTGGAAGGCCCTGAAGCCGCAATCAAGCTGGCGCGCCGCTGGGCCCACCAGCAGGGCAAGAAGAAGCCCGAAATCCTGTACGCCAACCGCTGCTTTCATGGCCGCACGCTGACCGTGACGCAGATGTTTGACCTTGACGAACACGCCGCCCGTGACGGCTTCGGCCCATGGCCCGAAGGCTTCAGGCGCATCGCGTACAACGACCTGAAGGCCGTGAGCGACGCCATCAGCGAAAACACAGCAGCAATTATGGTGGAGCCGATCCAGGGCGAAGGCGGCATCAACGTACCCGACGAAGGCTATCTGCGTGCGCTGATTGAACTGGGGCGCAAGCACAAGTTTCTGGTCATCTTCGACGAAGTGCAGACCGGCTGGGCCCGCACCGGCGAGATGTTCGCCTGGATGCACGAGGGCCCGGAAGCACGGCCCGACATCATGTGCATCGGCAAAAGCGTCAGCGGCGGGTTCGCGCCCGTGGGGGGCATACTTGCAAGCCGCAAGCTGATGGCGCTTTTCGGGCCGGGCAGCCACGGCAGCACCTTTGGCGGGTGCCCGATTTCAAGCTGCATCGCCTATGCGGCCTTGCGTGCCATTGAAGAAGAGAAGCTGGTTGAGCAGGCGCAGGAGAAGGGTGAATACGTGTGGCAGCGGCTGCAGGAGATTGCCCAGACATCGCCGCGCATCAAAGAGTTGCGGGGCAAGGGCATGATGTTCGGGATTGAGCTGACGCGGGACGGCCCCGACGGCCACCACTTCAGCGAACTGCTGCTGAAAAAGGGCGCGATTTTGAAAGACACCCACAAGTGGGTGCTGCGCTTTACGCCGCCGATTGTTGCAACGACCCACGACCTTGACTTCGTGCTGGGTTGCATCGGGCAGGTGTTTGCAGGGGCGGCTGCAGGGACGAGCTAAAACGCAGGGTATAGGGCTTGGGACTTAGGGCTACGAGGACGGCCCGAGAGCCCCGGCCCCACGCGGTTTGTATTGTCGCTAACCCAGAACTCAGAACTCAGAACCTACGCCGTTCCGCCCTTGCGCAGCAGCAGCAGGCGGTAGGTCTTGAACTCGCTGAAAGTCTGCGCGTTGCGGATGCCGCTGAAGTACTTGTGCTCGACCTTCTCGATTTTCTCTTTGTTCCACCAGCGCACCATCCGTGTCAGCTTGGGGTACGTGGCCATCGCGTGCTCCATCAGCATTTCGTAGCCCGGCTTGCCGACGCGCGTCAGAAAGTCATCGACCAGGTCGAGGTTGGGCGCGGTCTGGGGCGTGATGTCGATGTCGGTGACGATGCCGGCATTGAGCTGCGCGGCTTGCTTGATGAACTCGTGCAGCTTGTGGCCGCCGCCGATGGGGCTTTTTTTCTTGCCCTGGATTTTGAAGAAGTCGCAGATCAGCACGTAGCCGCCTTCGTTGACAAAGCGCAGCGCGTGGGGCAGTGCCTGCTCGAAGGGGATGTACTGGAAACTTTCACTGAACAGCACCAGGTCAAACTTGCGCGTGGGCTCAAAGTCTTGAAAGCGCGCGGCGTGCACTTGGGCGCGGTCGCGCAGGCGCTGCCGGGCGCAATCCAGCAGCGCGGTTTGCGGCGCGACGCACTCAACTTCACAGCCGCGCCCAAGCAGTTGTTCCGCGGTGACGCCGGCGCCGCACCCGACGTCGAGCACGCTTTTGACGGCCGGCGGAATGTGCGAGAGCAGGAACTCGGTGTATTGTTCCTGGGCGGTGGGCAGGTTCTGGAACTTTAGTTCAAGGCCGTTGGCCCAGTACCCGTAGTGCAGGTTTTCGGTATCGAGCAGATAGCGCGCCAGCAGCAGCCCCGTTTCAAGGCCGATATCGCGACTGCGGAAGTCTTTCTGCACATACATCGCGGCAAGTATAGCGGCACTTTCCGCCGGGTCGAACGGGTGGGCGGGCCAAGGTTGCGCGTGCCAGCGGGGAGGTGCGGCATCTGCTGGCACGGAATTCAGTGATTCCGTTGTTCTCTCCGCCCTGCTGGCCTCGCTACAATGGCTCCTGCGAACGAGGCCTTGGCT
>JAMQHL010000029.1 GCA_025993795.1 Planctomycetota bacterium | reverse complement strand
GTCATGGGCAACCTCACGGGTCAACATATTGCTAACCCATGAACGAACGGAGTTCGTTCAGGTTGCCCACCTTTTTTCATGCAATATCCGGGCTAGGCGGCTACACGCTCCGGTACTTCGGCCAGACCTATGGCCAGTTCCGCGTTGGCAGCAACGGCTACATTCTGATCGGAAACGGCGCCGCGACCACGTCAACCACACCGCTTCAAGCCGGCGCGGTTGCGCCGTACTGGGCTGACCTCATGCCTGCGGCAGGCCAGATCGGGTACGAGTTGTCGATTGAAGGCGTCCTGATTGTGGAATGGCGCGACGTGGATGTGCGCGTCGGCGGCGCGACTGGCACCTACGCAGTGCGCATGCAGGCGCATATCAACTGCGTTACTGCCGCGATTGAGTTCCGGTATGCGCAGCCCACCAACGGCCTTGCCGGCCCCACCAGCACGACTCCCCACACAGTCTCCGTCTCGGACCTTGCCGGCGTCACTACGCTGGTCGTGGCGGGTACAGATGCGGGATATGTGGAGACGGACGGTGCTGTCATGAACTGGCCGACAGGGCGCCGCATCCGATACGTCGAGAACGGCCCAATGGGCAACGGGAACCCGGTGCGCATTGAGTCGTCATCGGTGCTGCCGCAGGCAACGCCGGGCAGTGCCTACCAGAACCAGTTTACGTCTGCAGGTGGTAGCACATCGCACAACTGGTTGCCGCGCGTGACCACGACGCTGCCGCAAGGATGGACTCTGACCCTCTCCGGTGCGCTTACAATCGATGCCGCCTACGCAAACGCAGGCGTCTACCTGTTCTGGCTGAATGCGTACGGCACGAACCACCAGGACGGCAAGTACTTCTCGCTGGTGATTGCAGACCCGCTTGTCATAACTACAACGTCGCCTCTGCCCGCAGGCACAGAAAATTCGCCCTATGCCCTCGCGTTCCAGGCGGGAGGCGGCATCGCGCCGTACACATGGTCGGCATCGGGACTGCCGGCAGGCTGGAGCATCGACGCCGCTGGCAACTTGACCGCGCCGGCGGCCAGCGTGATCCAGGGGCAGTACAACTTCACGGTGACCGTGGCCGACGCGCAGGTTCTGCCGGTCAAGACTACCCTGCCCTGCGCGATTGACATCGTGCTGCAGGGCGCGCCGCTGGTTATCACCACGACCGCCCTCACGACCGGGGTTGCGGGCGTCGCCTACGGCCACCAGTTTACCGCCGCAGGCGGATACCCCGGATACACTTGGAGTGCGGGCAATCTGCCCGCTGGCTGGACAATGGACGCAGGTGGCTTGCTAAGCGCGCCTGCAACGGCCGTTGCAAGCGGCAGCTATGGCATCACAGCGACGGTCGAAGATACGCAGCAGAATGCAACTACCAACCCGTTCACGGTTCTGATCGCGGGCACTAACGGCGGCTCAGGCATGAGCGTTGGGTCTGGCTCAAGCTCAGGGTGCAGCAGCGGCGACCATGGTGCGGGTTGGCTGATCATGCTCGCACTGGCGGCTGCACTGGTAACAAACAGAGCGGCGAAACGCAGGTGTGTATAACAACTATACGACTGGCAAAGTGGCGTCTGTTGTGAACAACACTGCAAGTCATACAAAGCTAATAGTTTACGACATTGGCTGATTGGCACGTCGGTTGCATTACATGCTTTCGGAAGACCGGCCCCCAAGCCGTTTTCTACGCCGAGCTCGCCGAGGAATGTTCCTCGGCGTGTCTCGTTTTTCGCCGGATGCACCCGATTCGAGGGTCGGCTTGGGGCCCCGCGCTTCGCTTACGCCCGACTGCGTCGGGCGGCTTCGCTCTCACGGCAGTCCACTGGACTGCCGTGACCCAAGCCGTTTTCTACGCCGAGCTCGCCGAGGGATCTTCCTCGGTGTGTCTCGTTTTTCGCCCGGAAAACACGCGGCAGAAGTCGCGGGCCGTGGGCAGACTGGTCAGCGAAACTCTCTGGCGGCCAAGGCACCTGTCGTGGGCTTTCAACCCAGCAGCGCCTCAACTTCGCTGTCGGCGAACGCGCCGCCTTTGCCCGTGAGAAACGAGATCAGGTTGTTGTTCTCGTTGTAGATGTCTCCGGCCAGCAGGCTGGTAATGCTGCTTTGCAGCAGGGGGCGGCGACGGCTTGTCACCATTTGCTTCAGAAAGTCGCGGTTGTAGAAGGCGTCAATGAACGCCCAGAAGACCTTTGTGCCCTGCCGGATGCGCGCCTCGTAGTCTGCAAACATTGGCGCGCTGAAATCGTTGGCGTCGAACGCGCGCGAAATGGCCTGTGCCGCCAGCTCAGCGGCCTTGGTGCTTAGAAACACGCCTGAGCTGAACACCGGGTCAATGAACGCGCCCGCATCCCCCACCTTGATCCAGCGGTCGCCGGCGTGGCGTTCGCTTGTATAGCTGAAGTCGCTTTCGGCCCTGATCGTGCCGCATAACTCGGCCTGCCGCATGCGGGGCGCGATGGACCGGCTTGCTGCAACGCTGCGGTCGAAGAACTCGGCGGCGCTCAACCCGCTTTCCTTGAAGTAGGCAGCATCTGCCACGACACCAACGCTGGTCGTGCCATCGGCGAAAGGGATAAGCCAGAACCATCCCATGCGCGAATCGCCGAAGCGCGCGATGATGATGTTGCCGGGGTCCTGCTCGCAACGCACGACGTTCTTGAAGTGCCCGAACGCCGTGACTTTCCGGTGGCTTGGGTGAACCCTGCGCTGGCGCTGCCGAGTGCTGAGAAACGTCCAGCGGCCCGAAACGTCGCACAAAATCTGGGCGCTGATCTGCCCGGCCGGCGTTGTCACCACGGCCGCGTCTTTGGAGACTTTGAGGTCGGCGGCCTGCAGCGGCTGGTGAACGGTGACTCCCAGTTCGCGTGCATGGTTCAGCAGCAGCTCGTCAAAGGCCGCGCGCTGCACCTGAAACGCGTATGGGTGGTCCTTGTCGAGGCCGTCCTTGAACCAGAAGCACTCTTCTTCCAGCGACTCGTCAACCACAAAGCGCGCACCATGCTTGACCATGAAACCGGCATCGTGAACTTTCTGCAGCACGCCAGTCTGGCGGAAGATGTCGATGCTGAACGGCAGCAGGCTTTCGCCAATGCGGAAGCGCGGAAAGCTGTCACGCTCAATGATGCAGACACGGCGGCCCTGCAGTGCCAGCAAGGCGCCAAGCGTACTGCCGCCTGGGCCGCCACCGATGATCGTAACGTCAAAAGATTGCATGTTCCGATTGTGCGGCGGCTGTGGCCCTAAAACAAGCAGCGTGAAGAGGAGTATGGCAGTCCGCAATTCGTATCACTAGAGTGCCGCCCTTGCAGTCACTGGAACTGAGCGTGCTGTCACTACTGCCACACCCGAACATTGATCCCGTCATTTTCCAGCTGGGCGACACTCCGCTTGCGCTGCGCTGGTATGGGTTGATGTACGTGCTGGCATTCACCGTCGGATACCTGTTCCTGCGCTGGCTTCAGAAGACCGGCTACCTGCGCTGCAAAGCCGAAGACATCACGAACATCATCGTTTACGGAGTGCTCGGCACGTTTGTCGGCGGGCGCCTTGGCTATCTGCTTTTCTACCAGTTCGACAAACTGGTCCTGAACAAGGACAACATGGAACTGGGCGCGCGCATCAAGATGATTTTTGCCGTCTGGGACGGCGGCATGAGCTTCCACGGTGGCGTGTTCGGCGTTGGGCTGGCGGTGCTGCTGTATGCGTGGCGCCACAAAGCGAGCGTCTGGAACGTTCTGGACGCCGGAGTACACATTGTGCCGCTGGGCGTGGCGCTGGTGCGGGTCGGGAATTTCATCAATGGCGAGCTTTACGGCCGCGCGATTACAGACGACGCAGGCAAACCGATTTACGACGCCGACAAGCTGCCCTGGTACGCCATGAAGTTCCCCACTGACCACAACGACGCCATCGCGCAAGGCAAGTTGATGCGCGCCCTGCAGGACGACTGGATGGCCGCCAATCCCGGCGCCAGCTACCGCGACATTCCCAACGAGGCCCTGCACCCGCTGCCTGTGAAGCCCGAAATCTGGGAGCAGGTGCAGCAGTACTTTCCCGGTCGCTACCCCAGCCAGGCGGTGCAATTCCTGTTTGAGGGCGTGACCGTGCTGTTGCTGGTGTGGCTGATCCGCCGCAGGTTGAAATTCCCCGGGCAGTTGGCGGGTGCTTTCCTGATGCTGTACGCGCTGTTCCGGATTCCAGCCGAAATGATTCGCCAGCCCGACAGCCAGATCGACCCCGCGCAAGCCGAGGCCCTTGGCGGCACAGCGCAATTCCTGCATTCGATTGGCTTGACGATGGGCCAGTTCCTGTCCGTGGTGATTTTCGGGTGCGGACTGGCCATGTTCTTCATGCACCGGGTAGCGAAGCTGCGCGGCAAGGAATACAGCTCAGCAGACAGGCGTGGCGGGTTCTGGCGGGAAACAATCCGCGACTTCCCCGAGATCATCGGTGTGCGCAAGAAGAAGCCAGCGCCGCCTGGCGACACGCCGGAAGCAGGCAAACCCGACGAACAGCCGCCCGTTGCCGGTTGATCACGGCGCCCATCAGCGCAGGCTTATCTCGAGAATCTCGCCTGCATGGGTGCCGATCACCACACGGGTCTTGTCGCCGCATGCGGCGGCAACCAGCGCGACGCCGGGACGTACTATTTCAACGGTTGTTGCAATCGTCATGGTCGCCGGATCGAGGACAGAAATGCCGTTCTTGCTGAACACCAGCAATCCCTTTCCGTCGGGCGTGGCAGCCACGAATGCCTGGTCAGCGTCATATACCGGGCCCTGAACACCGTCCGGCAGCAGCCGCTGCACATGGTTGCCCAGGGCCGCATACACTGCGTCTCCGATGTCCGCCATCATCACGACCGGCGACGGCAAGTTCGGAAAGCTGCTGATCATCTGCAGGCCTTCGTTTCCGAAGTTGTAGCGCGCAATGGTTGAGCCTGCGCTTACCCAAAGCTCGCCCGCGCGCCACAGCATTGCACTGACCGCGGCCCCGTCATCGCTCACCTGTACCGGCTCCGTGCCCGAAGAGGTACGAATACGGCCCTTGCTGTCGCCAATCAGCATCAGGCCAGCCGACGGATACGAGAGGGTCGTGACGCGCACGCCCGGCAGATGGACGACCTGGTTACGCATGATACTCAAGTTGTCGGCATCGAGCTCAATGACTTCGCCGGAGTCTGTGCCCACGGCTACACGTTGGCCATCTCCGCGCACAGCCAGCGCCGTGATTGACCCGCGCAATTTCTGCGCGTGCGCGGGCTCAGTCTGGCCTGGCATCCAGCTTCGAACCTCGCCCTCTTCGGTGCCTGAGTAGACCACCTGGCCGCTGCGCCCAGCCGCAACAGCGGCGATGCCGCCCCTGGGTGCAGCCTTGAATCGGCGCACAGAGGGCTCCTGACTTGTCGGCCCCCCATCGGACTGCGGGGCGCCACCCGGGTCGCGCAGGAAGAACCACCAGCCACCGAACGCAGCCGCGCCGATGATGACCAGCGCCAGCAACGCACCGAGACCGCCGCTCTTCTTTCGCGGCGGCACATACACCGACGGCGCCGGCGCATCCATTCCGACCGGGGCGTGCAGCCCGCTTGCATGCCGTTCGATACTTGAGCTTGAGGACGCAGCACGCTCACGGGCCGAACCATCCATGATCGAGCTTTTCTCGAACGTTGGGAAGCTCTTGGCGGCGTAAGTCTGCCACTCGCTTTCGTCCATTTCCGGGTTCTGCACCACGGGCTGTCGGCGACTTGAGCTGCTGGTAGGTCGTTGCTCGCGGTGCGGCGACATGGCGGGGTTACTGGTGGCGGCGCGGCGCACACCGGAACCCTCGCCGGTGTCGCGCGGCAGGGCCGCAATCTGCCCTGAACTGCGGCGCGCGCGCGAGCGAGCTTCGCGAACCATGTCGCCTGTCAGCTCGGCCATTTCGCTGGGCAATGGCTTGGGCTTGGCTGCCGGCTCGGGAACTGCCGCGTGCATGCCGCTGCGGGCCTTCTCGGCGGCTTTGCGCAATTTCTCAAGGTGCGGGGATTCCACGCGTCCCTTGTCCAGCTCTTCGGCTGCTTCGTTTTCCTTGGCCTTGTTGATCGCGTCGACGTCGATCTTTACGCCGGCCGTAGCAAACAGCGTCGCGCCCTCTGACAGCAGCTTCTGCGTGCGCTTGTTGGCGCGGGCGATCTCGACCAGGCGCAGCGCGACCGAATCCAGGTCTTTGGCGCGCTTGGCGGGATCTTTCTGGGTCAGCTCGTGGATCACCCGGGTCAACTGGCGGCTTGCTTCGTCCTTGACCAGGTTCTCGGGCACCACAATCCGGCTGGTTACGTGCTGCAGCGCCACAGCCATCGGCGTCGCGCCCTGGAACGGTGGACGCCCGACGAAAAGGTGAAACAGTGTCGCCCCAAGGCTGTAAGCGTCGGCCAGCGGCCCCACGCTTTCGCCCTGCGCCTGCTCAGGTGCCATGTAATCGGGCGTGCCCATGATCGCGCCGGTCATCGTAAGGCCTGATTCGCTTGCAAGCGCGCGCGCCAAGCCGAAGTCGGCAACCTTGACGCCGCCGGTGTTCGGCAGCATCAGGTTCGCCGGCTTGATGTCACGGTGGATCACATCGTTCTTGTGCGCCGAATCCAGGGCGCGGGCGGCACCTGCGCCGATGTCGGCAACGACGGCGGCGCTCTGGGGGCCGAGGCGACGCAACAGCTCCAGCGCATCGGTACCGTCGATGAACTCCATTACAAGGTAGTAGTAGCCGGACTCTTCACCCACGTCGTACACGCGCACGGTATTGACGTGGTTCAGGCGTGCCGCAAGTTTGGCTTCGCGCATGAAGCGCTCAACCAGGTTTGAGTTGATCGCCAGGTGAGGCGGCAGAATCTTGACCGCGACTTCAATGTCGAGTCCCTGGTGCATGCCCTTGTACACCGTGCCCATGGCGCCGCGCCCGCAGATGCGCAGCAGCTTGCACTTGCCGATGGTGTAACCCACCAGCGACTTCTGGTCCGGTGCTGGGGGTTTTGGCATGCAGGGCTCCGAACGCACGAAACGCACTTGGCACGCCCATTTTGGCCCAATGCGACGGTTTAGTCGAGGGGCTGCGAGCGTGTGGAAAACATAACCGTGCGCGGCGTCACTTCAGTTCATCAATGCAGCCAAAAGCATCGGTCCACCCCGGAAGTACTGGGCGAAGGTCGAGTGTCGGATGCCGTCATCGCCGATGGTTGTTGCCTCGATGTTCGGTTCCTGCGCTGACAACAGGTTCTGGGCCGCTGTACGCCAGTTGACCTGCCCGCTTTGCCGGTATGCAGCGCCGTAGCCGGCGCCGATCATCAGGTTCGGGCCGCCGTAGTCCACCGCGCCGCCCGGAACCAGTGCGAACTTGCCGAACTGCGGTGTCGGCAGGTTGCCAAGGTACACCTGCGCATTGGTGCCGAGCAGCCAGTTCATCATATCCAGCAGAAAGACCTGGATGTTGGGAATCTCAAGCGCATAGGTGCTGTACTCCATGGCTTCTGCCAAATGGCCGATCTTGTAGGCCTCGAAGTTGCCGCTGCTGTCGTCGAAGCCATTGCCATTGGGGTCGCGCGGACTGGTGGTCGCCTGTCGCAAGCGAACGGCATTCCAGACATAGGCTGCAATTGTGTTGGCTGCGGGGTCGTTCAACCCGTTAGCCACGCGATAGGCGCTGGCAATGTAAAGCGCGTTGCTGAGCCACATGGTCGGCGCAGTCATGGTGCTGTCAACGCCACCGTTGCCGGCGTCAAAGAAGCGCTTCCACGTGCCGCGCAGGTAAGTGAAGCACTCTTTCAGGATGTCGAGGCTGAGTGCGTCGCCGGTAAGCAGGTAATGCTCGGCCAGGAACGCGCCCTTGAACACATCCAGGTGATGTTCGCCCAGGTGATAGTTGCCCAGGTCGTGCTGCTTGTTGTTGGGCGAATAGCGGGTCTTGCCCAGCTGGCTCGCCTTTCCGCCGCTGACGGCAGGGTTGCCCGACTCGGTGTAGTCAAAGCGCATGCCGATGTCGCTGTGCATGACTACAACATCACGGAAGTGACGCACAGATTCGTCGGCAAACCAGAACATGTTGAGGTTGCCGCTGGTGGCAAACCAGCTAAGGCAGGCGCGGGCAATTTCCCAGTTGCAGTTCTCCCAGCCGTGGGCAGGTGTGAACGTCTTGCCGTCGCCGAAGTGCCAGAAACCGTACTCGTGGCCCACCGCCGTGCCGTTGCCATCGTAGCGGTCAACCAGAATATCTCCCATGTGGGTGATGATCTCGGACAGATAACTGCTGACAAATGGCTGCGACGTGCTGGTGTATGCCGCCACGTCGGTCAGCGTTTCGTTGGTGACGCCGATTTCGCCGAAGACTTGGGCGGCCTTGTAATGGCGGGGGTTGCACACGCCCAGCGGCGGGTCGTTCAGGAAATTGTGCCGCGACATTGCAACGGCGGCGCTGAGGCTGCCCGAGCGCTCAATGCTGTAAAGAAGCTCGTGCGTGCGCATGCTGCCGGCGAACACCTGCAACTGGTTCGCTGCCGCATCCGGCCACAGGCCGACGCGAAGCAACCCATCGCCCTGGACGCGCAGACACTTGGGGTACATCTGCCAGAAGTCGCGCAGCACAGCCGTCACGCGCAGGTCGCTGCCGACGAGCTGGGCCCAGCCGCTGGCCCGGTTGCCGGTGTTTGCGATCTTGCCGCTGCAAGCAAATCCGATCAGGGTGTCGTTCTGAGTGGCCCATGTATCCGCGAGTGGATCACTGCTGCCGTCACCGGTGCCGGCGCTGTAGCCCGCGGGCTGCGGGTTGTTGGCGTCGGTGGCGTCGTGAGTGCCGGCGTATGTTTGCAGCAACTCGGCGTACTCGGCAGCGGTCATCGCGCCGACCGTGGGGTCGTTGCTGCTGCCGCCGAACATGGCTGCGGGGTTGGTCGCGTTGAACTCAAATGGCATGTCTACGTTCATGGCGTCTGCGGTCGCATAAGCCGCAAGTTGCGCCGCCGCGGCAGACGCGCTGGCGGCAGGAACGCCATCGCCCTGCATGTTCTTGAAGCTGTACTGAACCTTGATGTAGGGCAGGTTGGCCCACGCAGAAATGCGGCAGATGAAATCGAGCTTGACGGCATTCAGCGCGTCGCGGTGTTCGCCCTCGATCAGGATCGTGGCGCGAACCGGGCCTGATTGCTCGACTACAATCCGGGTGGGCGCCGACTGGCTCATCACAAACTCGTTCGCCCCTTCAATAACCGCGATTCCCTTCAGCGCTGACGAATCCAGGCACTCATCGTCAACAACCGTGTCATTGTCGCGGTCGATCTGGATACTTTCGAACAGCCGGAAAGCGGTCTTGCTGACCCGAAAGTTCAGCAACCCGGTATTCACCGTGATGTCGGTTGCCCCGTTCACGACAACAAGGTTGCCGCCCGTGGCACTGCCGGTGCCGCCATTGTTCAACTGATAGTCGCCGATGCCCGTCGGCGCCGAAAGGTCGGCCACGAAGTCGGCCTGCACCCAGCGGATGGAGCCGTCATCCCAGCGCGAGACCACGTTGAACTGCGCCGGCACGTTGGCGCCGCTGAGCTGTCGCTGAATCCTGAGCTGGCCGGCATCGCTGTGAACAGTCTTGGGCAGCGGAATACCCACAGTGACGGGTGCCAGGTTCGCCTGCCAGCCGCCGCGCGTGCGCACTTCAAATTGTGCCGGAAGCTGACCGTACACGGGGCCGCTTACGATGGTGACGGCGGCATCGTCGAACGATGTGGGGTCGTTCTGGCTGGTTGCACGCACTGTAATCGTTGGAGTGCCGGTGACGGTTGACGGCGCCGAATACAACCCGGTGGAATTGATCGTTCCCGCGGCGGGGCCACCCGGCACAGACCAGTTGACGCCACCGGGGTTGGAGCCGCCGCCCTGTACAGTCGCTGTGAACTGGCGCTGGGTACCGACCTGCACATAAACAGAAACGGGCGAAACGGAAACCACGATTGGCGCCGGGGCCCCGCTGCCGCCGCCGGGCGGCACACCGCCCGCGCCACAAGAGGCGAGCGCAACCAGAGACCCAAGAATCAACAACAGCGTGGCAACGGTGCTCGGTTTCATATTTCTCCCCGCCTCAAATACCGTACTGCGCACCAAGGTGCGCTGGTTTTCTGGTCCCAAGCCGTCGGGGTACGCGCCATACATTCTGACATGCCATGCGCGAGGTTCCAGCCTTGCGCGGGAATGAACAGCCTGTGTGCCTGACCGGCTTGTGTTGAACAAGATCTTGTCCGGCCCCGGGCGCACTTATCGAGATCCGGCAGCTGCCGGGCGGCGAGGCGATTGTGGGCGACGCGAGCCTTGCTTGCAGGCTGGACGGGCCAATCGGCGAAACCCCTCCGGTTGTTGCTGACGGGCAAACGTTTGTCTTCACGCGCAAGTCACTGCTCGGGAGTTCACCCCCGTCGCACTTGATGGCGCACGCTCCCTACGCTGGACCCGGCGACTTCAACGCCCCACTGCACAGAGCACTGGACCAGTCAGCAGCGCTGCGCGTAGCCCAGCATGGCTATGAAAGCGAAGTGCCTTGCCGACGACGACTCGGGATTGTCACCCGTGAGCCTGAACTGTTAGCGCGCAGGAACAGGCAGCTCGCAGAGCGCTTTGTCGGGTGCGCGGCACCTGAACGGCGCGGCTTGCGGTTCGTGAATGAAACCGTTTGCCAATCGCTCTTTGGCGGGGGAGAATACAGGTGCGTAGGAAACCCCGTCTTCCCCTGTCGCGGCGCCCTGCTGCATTGGTGTTATGGAACAACATCTCGAAGTCGCCCGGGACTGGGTCAGGTCTTCAGCGCGTCGCCGTTGCTGGATTGAGCGGGTGACCGCGCTCGGCATGGTCATCGTTGCGCTGCTTTGCTTCGCGTTCTGGTGGGTGTGTGTCGTCGGCACTCTTACGGGGCTCGCGTTTATCGTCTCTGTTGTCGGCATCCGGCTGCCTAATCCGGTCTACGTCGGACTGGGCGTGATGCTGCTCCAGGTGGCCCTGTTTCCGTTTGTGCGCCGCGCCCCTCAGCCCACGTGGCGCATCGACCGCGCAGCCGACACCAACGAGCCGGTGTTGATCGCGCCCGATCATTCCGGCGCAAACGTGTACTGGTACAACCAGGATCACGACTTCTCGTTCATGCGCGTTTACCTTGCGCTGTTTTTCAGTGTTCCGATCGCATTGGATGAGGCTTGGCGCCACTGGCGCGCGGGCGGCCGCTTTGCGCGGGTAGACCGCGAAGGGCTTGCGCAGCTTGCCGCATGGCTGCTTGAGCGGCAAAGCAGTGCGCCACTGCCTGAAGCCGATGAAGCGCTCGTGCTTGAGAACTTCGACCAGGTACTGGAGCAGGCGGCGTCGTTGCCGGGGTATCACGTAATCCCCCGCGAGCCGCAACTGATTTGCCTGACCGAAGACGCCGAGGTCGCCATGCTGGTGCGCCCGCATGAAGTAGCTGCGTAACGGGCAGGCTAAGCCGTCGCGGTCTCCGCCTGCTGGGCGCGCTCTTTTTCGAGCTTGTACAGCTCAATCATCAGCTCATCGACGAGCTTCTCGTTCGGCACGCGCCTTAGAATCGTTTCGCCTTTGAACAGATAGCCCGCGTCTTTGGCGCCTGCGATTCCCAAATCGGCTTCGGCGGCTTCGCCGGGGCCGTTGACAATGCAGCCGAGCACGCTGACCACAATGTTGCCCTTGTAGTCTTTCAGGCGCTCTTGAACCTGCCGGGCCAGCGTTTCAACGCCGCCGTCTACTTCGTCGCGGCCGCAACTCGGGCAGGCCACGATCTCGACATTCTTCTTGCGCAGGCGCAACCCGGACAGGATCTCGTAGCCGACGTCCACCTCATCCAGCGGGTCGCCGGTGATGCTGACGCGAATCGTGTCGCCGATGCCCTCGGCCAGCAGCGTGCCCAACCCCATGCTCGACTTCACGGTGCTGGCCTGCAGCATACCCGCTTCGGTTACGCCCAGGTGCAGGGGTACGTCGGTTCGTTTGGCAAACTGGCGGTTGGTGTAGATGGTGGTCAGCACGTCGCTGCTCTTGAGGCTGACCTTGAAATTGTGAAAGCCCCACCTGTCGAACTGCTCACACCATTGGATGGCGGTATCGACCATCAGGTCCGCCATCACAAGTTCCATGTCTGCTTTCACTTCAAGTCCCTTGCGGGGCATGATGCTGCCGCTGTTGACACCGATGCGAATGCTGGCGCCCTTGTCTTTGGCCAGGGCGACGATCTTCTGCACCAGTTCAAGCTTGATATTGCCAGGGTTGATCCGCACGCAATGAACGCCCGCCTCAAGTGCCTTCAGCGCCAAACCCGGCGCGAAGTGGATGTCGGCAACAATCGGCACCCGCGAGCCGTTAATAATCGCCGGCAGGGCAGCGGCTGACCTGTCGTCGGGGCAGGCGACACGAACGATGTCGACGCCTCGTTCCTGCGCGGCATGAATGGTCGCCAGCGTGCCCGGCACGTCGTGGGTCTTGGTCTTGGTCATCGTCTGCACAGCCACAAGATGGTCGCCGCCCACGGGGCGAGAGCCGACCATGCAGGTGCGAGTCTTGCGTCTTGGTACCTGGAAACCCACTTGTGCTCCTGTTTCGGCGTCGCTGATCGGGCCGAGTGTACACCACCGGGGCCGGCAGAACAGGACGGCGTCCTACAGGTTCAGCAGGTAACCGATGTAGCCCTCGCGGGCGGCATAGAGCAGCCCCCCGATGATGGCAAGCACCACGATCAGCACACTCAGCAGCACGATCAGCACCAGTGTGCCGGGGCCGACCATGCGCTTTTCGGCCATTTCCAGCCTTGAGCTTATCTGCTGCAGCAGCGCCGAAATCTGGACACTCTCGTTCTCAGACAGCGCCTCGGGACCGGCGCCTTCTTCAGGTACCACGCGCGAAGTGCTGTGGCGCGGCGGGCTGTGGCGGTTGGTTGACCGCGACTTCGGCGGCAGCTGGCCCGAATCACGGCCCTCGCCTCCGTGCTCGGGCAGATACTCCCCCTCCGCCGACGCCGGCGCCAGGTCAAGTTTACCGTAGCGCTTCACCGGGCCGCGCGGCGGGCTGCGCAGGAAATTCTCGGGGTCGGACTGTGCCAGTTCAAGGTCGCGCAACATGGCGTTCATGTCCGCGTAGCGGTCGTCGGGCTTGATCTCCATCATCTTGCCGATGATGTAACTGAGCCATGCCGGTATGTCGCGCTGGATGTGGCTTGGCGGCAGGATCTCCTTGCTGCGCTGCTGCTCAAGGATTTCCATGACGTTGCTGCCCTCGACGTGGCGCTGGCCCGTCAACAGGTAGTACAGCGTCGCCCCGAAACTGTAGACGTCGCTGCGCCCGTCCAGCGGCTTGCCGCTCACCTGCTCGGGGCTCATATAGTGCGGCGTGCCGACCACCATGCCGGTGCGTGTCATGTGCACCTCGGTCTGGTCGCCGAAGATGCGGGCAAGCCCGAAATCCACGAGCTTCATGACGCTGTTACGCTCGCTCCACAGGATATTGTCCGGCTTGATGTCGCGGTGAATCACGCCGCTGTCGTGCGCGTACTGCAGTGCCGCACCGATTTCGTTCAGGATCCGGACCCCGAACTCCCAGTTGATACGGCGGCCCGCGCCGATCTCATGGTCGAGCGGCAGCCCGTCGATGTATTCCATGACAATCGCGCTGCCGCGCTGAAACTTCATCAGGTCGTAGACCTTGACGATGCCCGGATGATCCAGCTTCTTCAGCAAATGGGCTTCGTGCTCCACTCGCTGCTCAACCTTCATGCCCGGCTTCATCTCGGCGCGAATGTCCTTGACCGCAAAGATCCGCCCGTGCCGGCGCGGGTCCCGGCACAGGTACACCACAGCCATGCCGCCTTTTCCCAGTTGCAGAATCACGTCAAAGCGCTTGGCGACCTCAGGGCTGGGCGGAACCTCGCCTTCCTCGGGCTCATAGTTCTGCAGTGCGCGCTTTTCTTCCTTCTCGATCTCGGCCGCCAGCGCCGCCCGTGCCAGCTCTTTGGCGGCCTCGTTGACTGCCGTAAAGCCGGGCCTGGTGTTCCGCGGCATCGGCGTCTTGTGAACCGGCATGCTGGCGGTGTTGTCGTCCACGGGCGTCAGTGCAACACCGCCTGACGGCTCCGGTGCCGGGTAGCCCTTGGGCAGCGCGGCCAGGTTCGGCACGCTGGCCGGCTCCAGCTCAGGTGCGCTTTGGGGGCGGTGCGCAGGCTTCATGTCGTCGCGGGAACGATAGGCCGACTGGTCCCAGCCCGGAGCGCGCACATTTGGCAGTTTTCCCGGGTACAGGCTGCCGGCGCCCGAGGTTTCGGTGGCTGTTTCGCTGCTGGTGACGTCTTCGACGGCTCTTCTCGACACCACTTCGGTTTCGGTCTCGACTGCGGCCTTCACAACGCCGGGGCTTTCCGGCGCCAACTCCGTGGCCGATTCGGTTGCGGCCTCGGTTTCGTCTTCGACGGCGCGCAGTCGTTCACTGTCGCGCACAAGCCGTTCACTGTCGCGCTCAAGGCGCCCGTGGGGGTCGCGGTCGGTCGGTTCGCGCTCTAGGGGCTGTGTGCCCTGCTCAAACATGTCGGGGTCAAGTTCCGGAATAATCACCTGCTCGGTGTCGCTCTTGTTGGCGGCAGCGGTGGGCAACTCGTCAGGTGTTGAGGTGTCCGAGGGCACGACTGACTCCGGTGAATTCATTACACTGTATCCGGAAACCGCGTGCCGGAAAAGTCGCGCCCGAACCCGCATTGCACGGGGCACTTGCGGCGTTAGCATCATTGGGGCGGCCCCGTTGTTCCCCGGGAGACTACAGGATGTACAGACAATGGCTCATTCGTGCGGCGGCGCTTGCGCTTGCGCTGGGTATCGGCATTGGCGTCGGTTTCGGTGCCGGCGCACAGGAAGTACCTGAAAAGGGCGAGAACAAGACGCTCAAGGTCAATGAAGTCATGCGCGTCGGTGACAAGATCATCACTGCCGAACAATTGCTGGCACGCATCTGGGACTACGAGAACATGCTCAAGCCCAACGAGCGCGTTCTCACGCCTTCCCTGACCTACCTGCGCGACACGGCACTGCTTGAGCTTGAGGGCAAGCGCATGTCATTCAGTGTTACGCAGGCCGAAACCAACGCCGAAACCGACAAGCAACTCGCCCGCATCAAAGAAGAACTGCGCATCAAGACGCGCGGCATGGTGCCCTACGAAAAGTGGCTGCAGGAACAGAACCTGACACAGGAACAGTTCGAAAACTACGTGCGCGAACGCGCCCACCTGATTCTGGAAAAGCGCGTGCTCGTCGGCTACTTCGAGGAGACCACAGAAAGCCTTGAAGCCAGCCACATCCTGCACCGCAAAGAGTCCGACGCCAAAGCCACTTACGACATGCTAAAGAGCACCGACGCCAACAAGCTGCGCGACGTGTTCGAAGACCTGGCGGTGCAGCGCAGCATCGACCCCTCGGCCGGCGTCACCAAGGGGCGGCTGCCGCGCCTGTACCAGCAAGATGGCACGCTGGTCAAGCCCGCCGAAGACGCAATCTGGGCACTCAAGAACATGCAGTACAGCACGCCCGTGCAGTCAGACTTCGGTTGGCACATCTTTGCGCGCTGGCAGACCTTCACTCCCGAAAAGAAACCGCTGGCCGATTTGCGCGAAGCCCTCATCAAGTCAGAAGATAAAGAGAACGACACCGAACGCTTCAATCGCTGGGTACGCTGGGTGTTCAACACTCAGAAGTACCCGATGGAACGCAGGCTGCCGGGCTGGGACACGAAAGCTGACAAGCCTTAAGGAGACTCGATGCGAAACTTGCTTCTGGGCAGGTTGTTGCCCGCTCTGATGATCGCCGTGGCGGCGGGCGCTGCCGGGTTCGCGGCCGGAGCGCAGGACAAGCCCAAGCCGATTGAAAGGACACTGAAGGTGAATGAAGTCGCCCGCGTCGGTCAAAGCGTGATCACCGCCGAAGACTTTATTGAGCGCCTGCTTGAGGTGGAACGAATCCTGTACGCCGATCGGCGCAATGGCGGCATGGTCATCGACGACCTGGTCGCCGAGCGCATGCTTGAGCTGGAGGCTGAACGCATCGGCATCACCGTCAAGCCGCGCGAAACCGGCGATGAAGAAGGAGAACTGAACAAGCTGTGGCAGGGCGAGTTCCAGCGCTGGAATGACGAGGTCGTGGCCGACCAGCGCAAGCGCGGTGCCAAGGAACAGAAGAAAACCTGGCAGGAGTTTCTGCGCGACCGCTTCGGCATGACCGATGCCGACTACAAGCGCTGGCTGAACGTAACGGCCAAGCGCAACCTGAAGCTGCGGCTGGTCGTCAATTACTGGGAAGATTCAAACGAGCGCGCAGAGGCGTGGGGTCTTCGCGTGGAATCAAAAGAACTGGCAGCGCAAATTCGCCAGCGTCTTACGCAGGGCGAGAGTTTCACCAACCTCGCGCGCAACCACAGCAACGAGTCCCGTACGCGAGAGGTCGGGGGACGCATCGGTAACGTGTGGCGCAACGACGGACGGCTTGACGCCGAGGTTGAGCCGGTGTTCTGGAAACTGAAGAAGGACGGCATTTCTGAGCCCGTCGAGACGCCCCATGGGTGGTGGCTGGTCGTGCGCAAGGAAGGCCGCCTTGCCAATGAGGCGCCGTTCTGGGACCTGCGCGAAGAATTGCTCAAGCGCCCGAACGTAGACCAGAATCGCTTCCAGGCATGGCGGAATGCCGTTGCAGCCAGCGGCCGATACGCCTATGAACGTCGCATGCCCGGCTGGGACTGTGCAGCCAACCAACCGTAACCGCATCACAACGACCATGGACGAGCACGACATTCCTGAAGACACGGCCAGCGACGAAACGTCTGCGGGCGACGTCATTGCGCTGGGGGCGATTCCGCAGGATGCGCTGATGGCAAAGCTCGAGGCGCTGCTGTTTGTGCATGCCAAGCCGGTCGCTGCCCGCCGCCTTGCTGAACTGGTGGGTCTTGCCAGCGTGATTCCGGTAAAGCAGGCGCTTGAGGCATTGCAGCACCGCTATGAGCAGGTGGGCAGCGCGTTCAGTTTGCAGGAGCTGGCCAAAGGCTACACGCTGACCACGCGGCCTGAGCACGACGACTTGCTGAAGCAACTGGTGCGCGAACGCGAGGCACAGAAACTGTCGCCGGCAACGCTGGAGGCACTTGCGATCATTGCCTACAAGCAGCCGATCGGCCGCGGCGAGCTGGAAAACATTCGCGGCGCCGGCAGCGACCACCTGGTGCGCGCGCTGCTTGATCGTGGCTTGGTCAAGGTCACAGAACGCGACAACACTAAGCCCGGCAACCCCGCGTTGTACGGCACTACCGGCGAATTCCTGCGCGTGTTCGGCCTGCGCGGTATCAGCGAATTGCCGACCGAGGGCGACCTTGCGGCACCAGCCGACGGCGATTCCGACGAAGACGAGCCCGTCATAGAGCAGGCCGAAGTCAAAGCGCCGGAAGCATCCGACGAAGAGTAGAAGCAGTCTCAAAAACGTCGTAGCAGACTAACCACGCAGCCGAGCTGTCCGAAGGCCAGAAGGCTCTCTGCATGGAGTTCGTGCCTCACTACAAGCCTTCGAAAGTTCTGAAGGCGCGCGGGCCGTACATTCAGACGGCTCTTGGCGCCGTGGATCAGTTCCAGGTTGCTGGAGTCTCTGGCGGGAGGGCACTGCATACGACGGCATCGTCGCTGCTAACATGGCACCATGCACGCTGAAGACGCATATCTATTCAGCCACACGGTTCTTCGCGATGCGGCCTACCAGATGCAGTTGCCAGGCGAACGCGCCGCGCTGCACGAGATCGCATTCTTCGAAATGGAGAACGCGTTCGGCGGACCAGCCCCTGAACCCGCATCGCTGGGCGAAGCAAGACAGCGGTCGCTGGATTCACACCCGACAGACGCGGTCGCGCTTGACCTCGCTGAACACGCCAGGCTCGCAATGGAACAGGCCGCCACGCAACGCGCAGGGATGCTTCGCGCACGGCGAATCATCTACCTTCAAAGGGCGGCGGAGGGTGCTCACGGGCAGTTCCAGAACCAACGGTGCGCGATGACGTGGGAATCGCTTTCTGAGCTTCTGGAAGGCAGAGAGGCAGCGGAAGCGTTGCGCCTGGCAGGGGAAGCGCGAAGGCTGAACGCGGAACCAACACGCGCAGAAGTGCTGTTGAAGGGCGCGTTGCAGGTGTTTCGCGAGTCTGGGGATCAGCACGGCGAGGCATACGCACGGAGCAGTCTAGGCATCGTTTATCGTGAGACAGGTCGGATCGCGGAGGCAGAGCGCGAGTACTTGCGCGCATTGAAGTTATTCGGCGCGGTTCGCGACCGGCTCGGCGAGTCCATGGCGAAAGGCAATCTGGGAAACGTCTACCAGGGTTCCGGACGCCTGATGGAAGCTGAACAATGCCATCATGCAGCATTGGACCTCAATCATATGGCGGGTGATCGTCTCCGAGTCGGTGTAACGCTTGGCAACCTGGGCACTTTGAGCCTGGAACGAGGAATGCCAACGGAGGCAGAGCGGCTGTTTACGGATGCGCTTGAAATACACCGCGAAGTCGGCAATCGGCGAAGCGAAGGCATCGCCCTCTGCAATCTGGCACTCGTTTGCCAGGAAACCAGTCGACTGGCGGAAGCGGAGAACTACTCGGAACAGGCATTGGTCGTTCTCCGAGAGGTCGGGAACCGATTCAGCGAAGGCATCGCCATGGGCAACCTGGCGCTCATCTACCGTGACACCGGACGTCTGGATTTTTCGGAGCGAACGCTGCTCCGGGCGCTCGCAATACATCGCGAAGTTGCCAATAGACGCTTCGAGGGCATCGCTGTGGGCAACCTGGCAAGCCTGTACCAGGACATGGGCCGCCTGGAGGAAGCCGAAAGCGGCTATGAAGATGCCATTTCCATTCATCGCGAGGTTCGCAATCTCCGTTTTGAGGGGACAACTCTGTGCGAACAAGCCAGCCTTCGGGTCTTGAGCGGGGACCCCGCCCTCGCGAAAGATGGACTGAGGGCAGGGATCGCCATATTGCGGAGCATTGGAGACCTGAAAGAAATCGATCTGCAGGTCGCCGCAGTACATAAGGCCTGCGCAAAGGCAGGCATGAAGCCCGATGCCGTGTTGGAAGAGGCGACTGCATGTTGAACCCGAGCGGGCACTTCGTAACGTCGTGATTGGCCGGAAGAACTGGCTGTTTGCCGGCTCGGATCAAGGGGCACGAGCGCCGCGGTCGTCTACACGCTGGTCGAGTCCGCCAAACGCTGCTGCGCCAACCCCTACTACGAATACCTGCGCTACGTCCTCGGGCGCCTGCCAGAGACTCGTATGAGCCATGTCGCGCAACTGCTGCCCGACACCTGGCTCAAGACGCGCGGGCCTCAGACAGTGTCGTAGGCATCCAGCCCCTTCGAACGCCTTGTAACCCGACTGCAGCTCAAAGAGCCTTGGCGTCGTCAATACGCGTTCCGCCGGACGGTTACGTTTTCGTTGGGGGCGTGCTGTCTGAAGCAGCATTCGCCGGTGTCGCACTGGTCGCTGCCGTCGGCGGCTTGGTCGGCTTCCGCGTTGTCGCCTGTCACCACTCCTGCAATCGGCATCGAGGTCGCGTTGGTCGTCTGGTCTGCCAATAACTGCACGCCAATGCCGAGGCGCTGGGTTGTGCCGTCCTGGCTGTACACCGGCGCGACGAATATGTTTGTGTCGCCTATGGCAGGGCCCCAGCAGAACGTGAGTTGCGCCGGGTCCGCCTGGACGCAGGCTGTCGGCTGCCCGACCGCGTCCACCAGCACGTTGGCAATCACGCCGGGGTGCGCGGTTTCGTCGAGGGTGAGCGTGCCCTCATCGTTCACCCATTGGTCGGCTGCGTCGCGGATGATCAGCGCGCCGTGGCGCCGCGGGTTGGGCAGGTGCAGGTCGGTGTACTCGCCGCCCGCGTGCTCATGCCGGATGCGCGTAC
>JAMQHL010000028.1 GCA_025993795.1 Planctomycetota bacterium | reverse complement strand
GGTTCGAATCCCCCTCCCTCCGCCATCGTGTTTTGTGCGGCCGCGCCAACGGAATGACTCGCGCGGCCGCTTCGCTTACGCCCGGCGCCATCCAGCGTCGATCCCCGAACGTCAGCTCGGGGCTGTTTTTCTGTGGCCGACCCAGAATTCTCGACAGTCCCGGCCTCACCGCCGGCGCTCCCTGCGCCGGGTGTGATTCAGCACTTATCCACAGGCCCTCCAATTGCCGCCAACACCATATTTCAAGCGGGTTTGCGGCCTTTCTTGCCTTCCTATTGTCGCCTGCATTTGTATAGTGTCCGCGATGGCGACTCGCCTTGTCAAACGCACCCGGATTGCCCCGCAGGACGCCTCCAAAGACCCTCTGGAGCGTCTGCGCCAGAACACCCGCACGCCCAAGATGCCTGTCTCTTTTGCGGCTGCGCTGACGGTTTACATGGGCGAGCAAAAGCGCAACAACCGCTCGCGCCTGCAGCGCATTCGCAACGCATGGCTGATGGCCATTGAGCAAGTGCCCGGCGTCAACGCACAAGCGGCCGCGCTGGCTGAAGTGCGCAACGTGGCCAAAACGGGGGCCGTCCATGTGACGCTGGACAACCCGTCGCTGGCCCACGAACTCGGCGTCGTCTACAAGCAGGCGCTGTTTGACAGGATGCGTGAGCTGCTGAAGGGCCGCGACACGCTCTCTGAACTCCTGATCCACTCCCGCGGCAGGCGCCGCAAAGATGCAAGCCGCGGCCAGCGCCGCAATCAAGCGAGGAAGTAATGGCAGAAGCAGCCACCAAGATCGCCGAGTACTCCGCCGACGACCTGATTCGCCTTGAAGGTCTCGACGGCATTCGCAAGCGCCCCGACATGTACATCGGCGGGCGCGACGTGAATGGCCTTCACCACCTGGTGTTTGAGATCGTGGCAAACAGCGTTGACGAGGCGCTTGCCGGCCGCTGCAGCACCATCGTCGTTGAGTTCAACCAGGACGGCAGCGCAACCGTCACCGACGACGGCCACGGCATTCCCGTCGGCATCAACAAGCAGACCGGCAAACCCGGCGTCGAAATGGTACTGACCGACCTGCACGCCGGCGGCAAGTTTGAGGGCAAGGCTTACAACACGGCAGGCGGCTTGCACGGCATTGGCCTGAAGGCCGTGAATGCGTGCAGCGAATGGACCAGGGTGACGGTCTGGCAAGGCGGCAAGGAACACGTCATTGAGTTTGCGCGCGGCAAGAAATCCAAAGACCTGCGGGTTACCGGCCCCACTGACAAAACCGGCACGCGCATTTCATTCCTGCCCGACAGCGAACTGTTTGAGCTGATTGATTTCAAGTATCCCGCGGTGGCTGTGCGCCTGCGCGAGCTGGCATTTCTGGCCAAGGGCCTGACGATCAAGCTGGTTGATCATCGCGGCGAAGGCAAAGAAGAGATCTTTCACTTCAAGGAAGGCATCAAAGAGTTCGTCGCGTGGCACAACCGCAACAAGACCAAGATCAACGAAGAAGTCTGCTATGGCCACAAGATGGTCAATCCGGGCCAGCCCGATGAAGTAGACGTCGAAGCTGCATTCCAGTGGTGCGACGGCGAAGGCGAACTGCCCACGCACACGTACGGCAACTACATCAACAACCCGTTTGGCGGCACGCACCAGACGGGCTTTCGCAAGGGCATCACGCGCGGCCTGACGCGATACCTGAACCGATACCTCGAGAAGAAGGGCAAGGACGTCAAGAAGATCACGATGCCCACGGGCGACGATTTCCGTGAGGGCCTGTACGCGGTGATCAGCGTGAAGGTGAAGAACCCGCAGTTCGAGGGCCAGACCAAGGTGCGCCTGTTGAACCGCGAAGTGGAAGGCGCCGTGGACTCGGTTGTCGCCGACGCGCTTGAGACTTATCTGGAAGAACACCCCAAGTCCGCCGAGCGCATCTGCGAACACAGCCTGCTCGCCGCCCGCGCCCGCGAAGCCGCCCGCAAGGCCCGTGAAGTCGTGCGCAAGGGTGCTCTACAGACGGGCTTTCTTGCCAGCAAACTTGCCGATTGCCTGACCAAGAACAAGGAAGAAGCCGAGCTGTATATCGTCGAGGGTGACAGCGCCGGTGGCAGCGCCAAGCAGGGCCGCGAGCGAATGTTCCAGGCGATTCTACCCCTGCGCGGCAAGATCCTGAACGTCGAGAAGGCCACACTGGCAAAGATGCTGCAGCACACAGAAATCCAGAACCTGATCGCCAGCATCGGCACCGGCATCGGCACCGAAGAAGCAAGCAAAGGCGGGTTTGACTTGAGCAAGCTGCGCTACAGCAAGGTCATCATCATGACCGACGCCGACGTGGACGGCAGCCACATCCGCACGCTGCTTCTCACGTTCTTCTATCGCCAGTTGCCGCAGCTGATCGACACCGGCCACATCTACGTCGCACAGCCGCCGCTGTACAAGGTCACGCGCAAGAAGAAGTCTGAGTACGTCCGCAGCGACCGCGAAATGAATGACACGCTGATGCGCATGGGCATGGAGGGCGCGGCGATGCGCGTGCCAAAGGAAATGGATATCGACGCCAAGGGGCGTGACTTCAACGGCGCGCAGATGCGCAGTGAGATCTTTGAGCGGCTGATCAAACTGGAAGAGTTCGCCGCCAAGCTTGCACGCAAGGGCGTAAACCCCAACCGCTACTTCGCCCGCTTTAGCGCCGAGCACCACAGCCTGCCGACCAGCGTCGTGTTCAGCGACGACAAGGCGCATTACTTTCACGACCACGAAGCCGACGCCCTGAACAAGTTCATCAAGGGCCGCGAGGACAAGGGTGTGACCGTGATGACACCCGCAGAGCGCGCGAACAAGGAAACCGAACTGGCGGCCGGCACGATCGACGCCGGCAGGATCGAAGAGTTGATCGAACTGCCGGAACTCTCTGAGCAGGTGGCAGAGGTGATCAACCAGTTGCACGTGCGCGGCTTTCCGGCCTGGGCGATCAACGGCCGCGAGAACCAGGCCGAACAGTTCATGCTGCGCTTTGACGACGGCGAAGAAATACCGTGCCTGAGCCTGAACGACGTGCTGCACAAGGTGCGCGAACACGGCCGCGAGGGCATCAGCATCCAGCGCTACAAGGGCCTGGGCGAAATGAACGCCGACGAGCTGTGGGAGACCACGATGGACCCGGGCAACCGGGTGCTGCTCAAGGTGACCATGGACGATGCCGACGCCGCCGACGAGATGTTCACGATCCTGATGGGCGACCAGGTAGAGCCCCGCCGCCAGTTCATCGAACGCCACGCACTGGAAGTGAAGAACCTGGACATCTAGCACCGCAATGGGTGTGTGGCGGGCTTTCAGCGTGCGACCTGGCGTAAAGCCTTGCCGACGTTCACGTCCACTTGACGATCTGGCCCAGCAGCGATTCGAGGTTCGTCGATAGTGCTTTGCCGTCGCCAGCGGGGCTTGCGGTCTTGGAAACCAAAACGCGCCGCGTGGCATCAATCATGTCGGCCGTCTTGTTCAACCGTGCCATGTCGTCCGTGCCAGGTGCCGTCGTCAGCTTGACCTCAAACGCCCAAAGATCCGCATCGACTTCAAGCACCAGGTCCAATTCGAACTGGTCGCTGGTCCGGAAGTAGTAAGGAGCGAACGTGCGGCCGGTTGCGCCCAGCGTTCCCAGAATCTGTTCTATGACATAGCTTTCCCAGCTGGCTCCGACCCACGGTTGTTTCAATAGGCTGTCGCGGGACACCACGCCAAGAATGAAGTGCAGCAACCCTGTGTCGCGCCATTGCACCTTGGGGGCTTTTACAAGCCGCTTGTGAATGTTGGCCTGGTACGGGGGCAGTCGTCGAATCAGAAACGCGCCGTCGAGGTAATCGAGGTAACTGTTCACGGTCTGGTAATTCAGACCCAGTCCCTGGGCCACCTTGGAGGCGTTCCAGGGCTGCCCATGCAGCGCCGCAATCATGTACGCAAATCGCTCCGTGACCGCTGGTCGCGCGGGAAGACCCCAGGCGGGCAAGTCGCGCTGCGTGAGTGAAGCCAGGTAGTTCTTCTGCCAGCGAGGAAACGACTTGGGCGTCAGCACGCCGCCATCGGGATAGCCGCCGCAAAGCCAGTGCCGGTTGCGCTGCGATTGCGCCTTCAGCTCTGTGAACAACAGCGGGGTAAGTTCAAGGATCGAAATTCGCCCAGCCAGAGACTCGGACACCTGTTTCATCAGGTAGGGAGAAACCGAACCAAGAATCAGGAAGCGGCCGTTTCTCTTGCGGTCCTGATCGATGGCGCCACGAATCCGGGAAAAGACCTCCGACGCGGCGTGCGCCTCATCAAGCACGATCAGTTTCATTCCGGACGCCACGTCGGTCCACTCCAGATCAAGCCTCAGTCTGTCCGCCTCGTTTTCGAGGTCGAAGTAAGACCCGCCCAGTGAGGCTGCGAGCGTGGTCTTGCCACACTGGCGCGGCCCCACGATGGCTACAGCCGGGTAGTCGGTCAGGTTTCGCCGCAAGTCGTCAAGGATCCCGCGTCTCAGCATTCTTGCAAATTACCAATCACTTGGTAATTTGCAAGAACTGAGGTGGCGGTTCAATGGAGTGCCGCTGCTCCGGATGTTGCATCGGTGGTTGTGGTTAAACCGTTGCTGGTTGATTTGCCGCGGCCCGCGTTGTTTGGGGGCATAGGTTGCTACGGAAGCTCCCCTAGCCCGGATATTGCATGGGAAAAGGTGGGCAACCTGAACGAACTCCGTTCGTTCATGGGTTAGCAATATGTTGACCCGTGAGGTTGCCCATG
>JAMQHL010000027.1 GCA_025993795.1 Planctomycetota bacterium | reverse complement strand
TACCTGATCGGCGCACCGCTGGGGAAGGTGCTGGATCAATTCACGACGCAACTCGCCCCGCCCAGACCCAAATCCACATGAAACAGCGAGGAACCCTGCCGCCGATGGCGAGTTTCGGGTAGGCCCCCTGACGCCGGGCAACTTACGTGTGCAGCTACATTTTGCGGCAGATGGCGCGTATATGCAGAGCCAATTGGACATTCATGTCCGTCCGGGTGAAGTGTACGACCTGGGTACGATACGTCCTACGCACCCACAGATCGAGTTTGTATTCGTATGTGATGGATTCAATCATCCCGGCGACCTGCAGATGATAGTCAATCCAAGGCCGTGGAACGAAGAGGTAAAGGGGTCACCGGAATCGGGCCTCGTGCACATCGACGTGGCGCAACGTGACCGCGTAACTATTCAGAATCTTCCGCCCGGCAAGATTGGAGTGATCGTCACTTCACGCAGCCGTGCCATAGAAGTGTTCTCAACCACTTACGACATCACGACGAGACCGGGGCGGCTCGAACTCTGGCTCCGGCCGGCGCGACCGGAGCCAGCGGCCACGACTATTCGCGTGACTGTCACTCCTGTGCAGGACTTTGAAAGTTACTTTGGCGCGGCGCTGATTCTCCCGGACACAGACTCGGCCATTCTGCGGTACAACTTTGGCATCATTCCTGCCGAGTCGGGGAATGGTGGGTTTGCCGCGAATCTGGTGTTCAAAAATCGTATGCCGGGGGCCTACACCCTCTGGTTGACAGATGGCAACAGGTCCTTTGTCAGGTCGGTGTCGGTCACCGGAAGCGAGAATGAGGTATCGGTGCAGGCGCACATGACAGAAGTGGCAGGCGCGTGTGAATTCAGGGTGCGATCGATCAATGGGATTCCGGTGTCGGGTGCTCAGGTTGAGTGGTATTGGGACGACGACCACATGGCTGCCGCTGAGAAGTTTGGTTCTCCTTACCTGAATTCGACGACGGACGATCAAGGAGTGGCCCTTGTCAAAGGCTACCCCGCGAATCACGGCAGTTTGGTGTTCCGCGTTCGTGCAGCAGGATTTGCGTCGGAAACTGTGCGAATGCGTTCCGGTTCGACGGTGGATAGCCCTGCGGTTGAGCACGTCTGGCTGACGAGGCGTTAGGGTGGTGACGCTCAGTTGCGCCGTTTCACACGCCGCGCGGGATTGACCTGCTGGATGGCACGCCCGTGCTCGACATCAAGCCCTACGTGCCCTACGCCGACGGTTCCCGAACGCCAAAGCGGGCTGGCTTGACGAAATCAGCCAAGGGCCAAACGCCCCCGACCGCTGGTGATGACCGCTAACCCAGGCTCTCAAGCAGCTTCACCGTCGCGCGCAGGCCGGCGGGGCTGATGGTGTGCGGGCCATCGAAGGGCAGCCACTCAACCTGCCAGCCGCTCTGCTGCATGAAATCACGCAGGTGCTCAGCCCACTCGTACGGCAGCAGCGGGTCCTGGCGGCCGTGGGACTGCACGACTTTCAGCCCGCTATGGCGCGGCGCGAGTTTGCGCCACTCTTCTTCGTTCATCAGTGTGCCGGACCACGCGATCAGCGCTGCCGGCGTTTCTTCAAGCTGCGTCGCCACGTCCACCGTAAGAAAGCTGCCCTGGCTGAACCCGCCCAGCGCGATGCGTGACGTGGGCAAGCCGGTTTCCGCTTTCACGGCATCGATCATGGCCAGCAGCGCGGCGCGTGCCTTCAGCATGCCGTCGGGGCGCTCGTTGCGGGCGCGCTGCCGAAACCCGCCCTCTTCCATGGCGCGCTGGATGGCTTCGAAGTCGATCAGCCACCACGCACGCCCCCCCCACATGCCGTAGCGATCAAGCGAAAGCGGCGCCTCCGGGAAATAGATGCGTGTGGACGCCGCCAAGCTTGGCGAAGCCTCAAGCATCTCGGCCCCCAGGGGGACTAGGTCGGTCCCCGGCGCACCGAACCCGTGGCACAGGATCACAGCCAGCGCCGGTTTGGCGCCCGTCGCCAACGCGTCAACAACGCGTGTGTTCAAACCGCCGAGATCGTGGACATTGGTGCGCATGTGTGGCCTTTCTGTGCCGCGATTCAGCCTCAATGGCGGCTCGCGCTCAAGGGCCCGCGCGGTCATGTTCCAGATTGACATTGGCCCCGGGGGTTCGCAGGCTGGGAGACTCGTATCACTGGACCAACCGGAGGCGGCTATGCGATTCCAACTGGTAGCGGCGATGCTGATTGCGACAATCGCCGTGCCGATGTTCGCGCAGAACGTGGTGGCTGTATACGGCACTCCGCAGATTCCGGCAAACAGCGTGGCGCAGGGCCGCACCGATTACAGCGCATTCGCGTTCGCCCCGGTCCAGATTCTTGGCTCGGCCACGATCAACTTCACGGCCTGCACAATTGCCAACGCCAACGGTTCAAATCCGGCAGGCACCGCCGACACGGTGCGCATCCGCCTGGTCCGCGACAGCTACCCGTTCAACCTGTCCGTGGACGCCGGCGACACGATTGTCGCGACCGTGAACAATCCGACTTTCCCCGTGACGTTCAGCGGCTTTACCGAGCCGCTGCCGACCCTGTCCACATTGCCGTCGCCGTGGCCGTACTTCGTGGCGATAGACGTTGCCGGTGTGGGCAGTTCTACGGTCGGCCGCATCTACCAGCTAAGCCTCACCAGCATTGTCACAAGCGGCATTCTATCGCCGACAACGCCCCTGCCGATCACCGGCAACGACCAGACCATCGTCGCGCCCAGCGCCGCCGAGATGGATGTGCAGCGCAACAGCCTGTCCATCGCGGCGGGCTCGCAGGACGCTGTCGGCAACCGGCAAGCGGGCAACGCGTTCACGCTGACATACACGATTCTCAACACCGGCAGCGCAGCGCTGAACCTGACCGGCAGCCCGCTGGTCGAGATCATTGCGCTTTCGGTTGTGAACTGCGCGGCCAACGTCGTGTTGCAGCCTGTAACGCCCGTCGCCGCAACGACGGGCAGCACCACGTTCCAGATCAGTGTCACGCCGACAACATCCGGCCAGCAGTTCGGCCTGGGCTTCATCATCAACAACAGCGACGCGGACGAAAACCCTTACAACATCGTGATTATCGGCGATGCGGTCGCCAGTGTGCCCGCAGCCACGCAACTCGTGATTACGACCCAGCCGGGCAACGGCACGGCGGGCGGCGCGCTATCGGCCCAACCGGTCGTTGAGGCGCGCGACGGCACCGGCAACGTGGACACGAACTATACAGCCAACGTGATGGCGGCAATCACAACCGGTACCGGCACAGGCGGCGCAGCGATACTCGGCACGGCGACAGTCGCGGCCTCCGGCGGCGTCGCGGTGTTCACGAACCTGGGCATTGACCTTGCCGGTACGAACTACACCCTGACGTTTACGTCGGGCGCCCTGACAAACGCGGTTTCCGCGCAATTCAATATCGGCGCCGCTGCCGGCCCTGCTGACCGGCTGTTCATTGCCACACAGCCCGGCGGCGCAGCGCCAAGCGCCGCATTTTCGCCGCAACCGGTGATTGAGGTGCATGACGCAAGCGGCATTCTGGTGCCGCAGAACGGCACGACCGTCAGTGCTGCCATTGTCTCGGGGCCCCTCACGGCGTTGTTCGTCGGTGCGAGTGTCGCCAACGTGGTGAACGGCGTGGCAGCGTTTACCAACCTGGGCATCGACACGGCGGGCACTTACACAATTGAGTTCACGCACAGCGGCGGCCTTACACCCGCAACCTCGACAGCCGTGACAGTTTCGACCGGCGGCGGCGGTGGTGGCGGAGGCGGAGGTGGCAGCAGCGACGGCGGCGGATGCAGCGTTGGCGCGGTATCATCGCCGCTTTGGCTGCTGCTTCTGACGCTTGCGATTCTGCTATTGCGTCGTCGCCGGCAGCCCCTGTTCCCGCGGTCCCTGGGGCGCCGGTAAGCCGTTGACAGCATCCGCGCGATGCAGCCCGGCCGGCCTGAACACCAAACCAGCGGCAGCGGGCCGCTGCTGCCCGCTGCTCACTACGCCGGCTGATTGAGAAGTACCACAAACGCCTCAAGACCGGCTCCAAGACGCAATCGAGGGTGTGGAAGCAATCCACACCCTCGACCAGATTTGCAGGTAATGACAAGCGCTTACGCGGAGGGTTTGCCCTCAGTTAATCGCGACCTCTACTGCGCCGCGACGAGTTCGCGTCGCCCCCGGTGGCGGCTGCGGCTCCGTCCTCGGCCCTTTCTTTGCTGTTGCTGCTGCTGCTTGGCCGCGCCGCGACTGCCGCGGGCGTGGGCGTCTGCGATGCCGGCGTTGTGGTAGGGCTGGGTCTCTGCGACCTCAAGTTTCTCGCCCGTGAACTTCTCGATCTGCTTGAGCTTGTCCAGCTCTTCCATCGAGCAGAAAGACAGCGCGATGCCGGCTGCCCCGGCGCGTGCGGTCCGGCCAATCCGGTGCACGTGGTTTTCAGGGTCGTCGGGCAGGTCATAGTTGATGACGTGGGTGATGCCGTCCACGTCAATGCCGCGCGCCACAATGTCGGTGGCCACAAGCACTTCCAGGTCGCCCTGGGTGAATGCCTGCAGTGTGCGCTGGCGCGCGTTCTGGCTTTTGTTCGAGTGAATCGCAGCGGCACCGATGCGCCCGCGGTTCAGTTGCTTGACAATGCGGTCGGCACGGTGCTTGGTGCGGGCGAACACCAGCACGCTCTGCGCGGTGGGGTCGTCCAGCAACTTGCCCAGCAGGGCTGTCTTGTTGCCCTGGTCCACGAACAGCACGCGCTGTTCAATGCGGCGCTGCGCCGCAGGCCGGGTTTCGACTTCGACCTTGAACGGCGTCTGCAACAGAGAGTTCGCCAGCTCACTCACTGCGCCCGGCATCGTGGCCGAGAAGAACAGCGTCTGGCGCTTGGTCGGCACCTTGGCGACGATGCGCTTGACGTCGGGCAGAAAGCCCATGTCAAGCATGCGGTCGGCTTCGTCCAGCACCAGAAACTGCACGCTTTCAAGGCGCACATGGCCCTGCTGCATCAAATCCAGCAGGCGGCCCGGTGTCGCGACCAGCACGTCCACGCCGCGGCGCAACGCCTTGACCTGGCTGCCCTGGCCGACGCCGCCCAGCACCACTGCGGTGCGGACGGGCATGTGGCGGCTGTAGGCGCGAAGACTGGCATCGACCTGCAACGCCAGTTCGCGGGTCGGGGTAAGGATCAAGGCGCGGGGCAGGTGCGCGGGGTTGCCGCGCGTTGCACCAAGACGCTGAATGATCGGGATGGTAAAGGCAGCGGTCTTGCCTGTGCCCGTGGGGGCGACGGCAAGCACATCGCGGCCCTCTTGGGCCGGCGGAATGGCGCTTTGCTGCACTGGGGTTGGGTGCGTGTAGCCCTCTTCTGTGAGGGCACGCAGGATTCGCCCGTCGATGGACAGGCTTTCAAAACTGACAGTCATGCAATTTAACTTTCAGAGCCTGCCCGAAGTGGGCTGGGGCTCAAAGCCCGAGAGAAACCGGCGGCAAGGTCTCGTGGCATTAGCCGGGGAACCCGGCCGAGGCGTGACGCGATTAGCTGTCGGAGGTTGTATCAGGCAGCCGTTACATTGGGCTGCATCTCCTGACGCGAGCAATCATACAAGTTATCAACACACCCGCAACGGGGCGAGGTCAGTCGGCGGGCATTGGCATTCTCCGTGGCATCGGCTTCAAGCCGATGGAGTTGCAGGGGCTTCCAGCCCGTGTGCAGTCAGGCATTGGCTGGAAGCCAGTGCAACGACATCGGCAAGATGCCGATGCCACTGCGCGCAGATCAGTCGCGGCGTACAGCTCTGGGTTTTGTCTCCCAGGTGTCCAGTTGCTTGCCGTCTTGCGCTATGGTCTCTACCAGCAGCTTGTCTTTGCGCACTGTTACCTTCTGCACGTGGTTGCTGCTGCCGACCTTTCCGCCCTGGAAGTACCAGCGCTCCGGGTCAGGCGTTCGCTGCCTTACACCCAGGCCGCCTTCGCCTATGTACGTCACGCCCGTTGCGTCGGGTTTGCCGTCTCTGATAGCGCAAGTTCGCTTGAAGGTGTGCCCGTCCGATTCAAACGCCACGTCCACGTCGTATCTCTCGAAAGTCGGCACCCAGTACTTCAGTGCACTGCCCGGTTTCTTCACCGCCGGGTACGCCGGCCGGTGATAGTTGGCGCACTGCCAGCGCACGGTCGTGTGGTTCTTGAGTGTGGTTTCCAGAAACGCGGCCTGGTCGCCGCCGGCGCTGATCTCGGTGTTCAGGTTCACCAGCAGGAACTCGTTGCCGATGGCCGTGGCATAATAGTTCAGCCCTTTGCCACCAGGGTTGTGAAAGATCTCGTCGAAGATCACGCTATCGGCTTCGTGGTTTCCACGCGCGGGCACCATGGGCAGCATGCGGCCTGCGCCGGTGACGGTGAGTTCATGGTCGGTCAGCCATTCGACCCATTGCTCCAGCTTGTCGCCGTCCTGCACGTAGTCGCCGCCGTGCACGAGCGCGAGAATCTCGGGGTCTTGCGTGAACAGCGCGCGCAGGCGGCGGTTCATCTCGCGCCGCGGCTCGCGGTAGCTGCGTGAGTCGCCGCCGTACAGAAACTTGAACTCGGCATCGCCCTCGGGCGCTGTGATGAAGTAAAACTCGCGGCTCACCGATTCATCGCTGACCATCACGAACCAGTAGGTCGTGCCGGGCTTGAGCTTTTTCAACTCGGCACTCGCGTAATGCAGCACGGGCTTGCGCGCCGAATAACGGCCCGCCGCCGCCGCCTGCTGGTGGCGGTACTTGTTAAGCGCGCCCTGGCGCGGCTCGGTGTCGAAGAACACGGCGTTGGTTTTTGCCGCCTCGGCGGTGGTCCAGCCCACGGTCGCTTCGTGTGCCGGGTCGGTGGTCCAGACCAGCCGCCACTGCGCGGGCGTGGTGCCCTCAATGACAGTTTCAGGCAGCGGGTCAGGGTTGGGCTGCTTCTCGTCGGACAAGCCCGTGGGCCCGGTCAGCACGCCGATTGTGGCTGCAACTGCCAGCACCAGCAAGGCGACCAGGATGTTTGCGTGCCGCTTCATGGCTCGTCTCGTTTGTCCGGATTCCGGCGCCAAAGCAGCAGCAGTGTAAGCGGCACCGCGCCGTTCGCCACCCGAATCATCGCCTCGGGCAGGTTGCTCCAACCCATGTCAACGATGCGTACCGCCGCCGTGGAGAAGCCCCAGAACGCCATCCAGCCCAGCAGAACAGCGGCGGGCAGGCAGGCCGCGGCCCGCCGCGCCCGCCGCGCGAACAGCGCCAGCAGCAGCGCCGCAGCAGCGAGGTCCGTCACGCCGATGGCCAGCAGCACACCTTCGGCAGCACCCTGTGACACGCGCCAGCCGAGCCCGATCAGGTAGTCCACGAACTCAGCGCGCAGCAGCAGCGCCTCAAGCCCGTGGGCGGCAAACGTCGCGACGGCGCCGGCCACCAGCAGGCCCTGCGCAATCCGCACGCGCCCCAGCAGCAATGCCGCCAGTGCGAACGCCGCGCAATAGCGCGCGCCGTGGGCGGGTGCAACCAGCGCGGGCGCCCAGGTGTCGACACGCGAGGCTGCAAGCGCGGCAAGCAGCAGCCACACGCCCGCAAACATGGCTGCGAACCATGCAACGTTGAAGCCGCGAGCGTGGGGCGCAACGGGCGTGTGGTTTGCATCTGCCGCTTGCATGTTGGCGCCGCCAAGCCCGGCTGGAATGAGGACCATCAGGGCGCAAGCAAACAGGGCGAACGCCGCCCCTCGTTCAAGGTGCGCGGCGGACACCTCAGACCAGCCCAAGTCCAGGAATAGCAAAGAAAACACCGGCCCCGACCAGCGCATCAAAGACCAGCCAACGCCGGCACAAGTAACCGCCACGGCGATACGCAGCGTCCATTCACAGGCCCGCTTGTTCATAGCGCGAGTATAGGATTGATGGACAGGATTCTCGTGCATCGCGGAACGGGAGCGCAGGCTTCCTGCCTGCACTTGGTATGCGGCATCTTGCCCGCACCTCGACGCCGGGCGAGGGACGCGCCCGTCAATGCAGGCCGGAGGCCTGCGCCCCCAGAAGCCTTGTTGGCCCAATGGAGCTAACGATAGAGCTTGCATAGGTCCGCAACGGTTCTGGCAGCGGCGAGTTCGGCGAGGAACTCTTCGAACGGTCGACCGGACTCGATCATGTCGCGGTTGATCTCGGCCATCTCACTGAGCCGACTCTTGACATCTCCAAGGCTCACTTCCCCAAGTCCTTCACAGAATCATACACGACCCTGCAACGGGCGTTGACTACGCGCATCCATGCGCGCTTGAGCCAGCCCGGGTTGCCTTCAAGTGAAATTGATTCAACCAAGAGATAGCGCCCTGCGCTGTCGAATACTTCAAGTGCCTGGAAACCCTTGTAACCCAAATAATTGCCGTCAGAGGCCTCCTTCGAATCGATAACAAACACCGATCCTTGGTCTACGTCCACCCACAGCGCTGGCAGGGTCAGCTCCGCCAGCAAGGGATGTTGTTTTGCGACCATTGCACTCCTCGCTACTCAGCAAGAAGGTATCCGAGTACAGCGCCCCTTCCAGCCGCTTCCTGCCGCTCCCAACGGCTACCCCACTTTCAACACGCACGCCATGGTGCTGTCGCCGGCTGCGCAGCCTGGGAACAGGCCGTGGCCTCTGCCTGTTTTTTGCCAGCTCCTCTATCAGCTCGATGATTCCTCGCATCCCCGCTGGGCCGTGTGCTTATGCGACGTCCGTGCGCAGGAGTTCGGCGGGAATGCGCGTTAACTTGCCGTCCTTTACCACCACAATGGCGGTGTTGGTCTGCATCGCGATCTGGCGCGCCATTGTCGCCGCGCGCACAATCGCAACCAGCGAGGCGCGGAGGTCGGGATTGCGGGCCTTGGAAAGTTCTTGTCGCGTCATAGGTTTTCCCCCCATTCCAGCATCACCGGGGCAATGCCTGCATTATCGTACAGGGCCCAATCGTCCACAGCCAGTTTGTAGCGATCGTGGAAGTTCCTCAACCCGGCGGCAAAGCGACGGCGGATGACCGGTTCGGGAACGTTATGGCCGCCCTGGCGCACCCGCTCCGCCACCCGGGCGATGGCGATTTCAGCGTCAGACAAACTAAGGAAGAACAGGCTGACGCGATAACCCTGAGCCCGCCATTGCCGGATATGTCGCACGTATCCAACACCGGACAGCGTGGTCTCGAAGGCGAAATTCTCGCCACGTTGCGCGCAGCGCGCGATTTCTTCCAGCATCAGCCGACCCGCCCTCCGCGCGGCGATTTGCGGCGCGAACGTGGCCAGGCCGGCCGCAATCAGGTCCGCGTTGATGAAGCGCGGCAGGTTGGCCTCAGCGGGCAGAAATGCGCGTGCGAAGCTGGTTTTGCCCGCTCCGTTCGGGCCCGCGATAATGATGATCTTCTTGCCTTCAGCCTCCGTCATCATGGACCTTGCCGGCCGAACCGGTAAATGCTCACGCCAGGCGGGGCGCCTGCGCTATGGCTACCCCACTTTCAACACGCACGCCATGGCGCTGTCGCCTGCTGCACAGCCTGTGAACAGGCCTTGGCCGCCGCCGTTCTTTGCCAGTTCTTCGATCAGCTCAATGATCACGCGCATGCCGGTCGGTCCCTGCGGGTGGCCGTAGACCAGCGGGCTGCCGTAGTTGTTGAACTGTTCCAGCTTCAGCCCGGTCTGCTTGGCGAAGTAGACGTCGTTCACCGCAAACGGGTTGTGGGTCTTGATTGCCTTCATGTCCTTCAGTTCCAGCCCAGCCGCCTTCAGGGCCTGCTGCGCTGCCGGCAGCGGCGCGGTTGGCATGAAACCCTTCTTTACCCGGCACTGGCCGAAGCTGAGCACCTGCACCGGGATGCTCTTGTCGCGCGAAAGCTCGGCGGCGCGGGCCTTGGTGGTAACGATCATGCCCGCGTTGCCATCTGCCGGGTGCGTCTGGCTGCCGAACGTGACGGTGCCATCCGGGGCCACGGGGCGCAGCTTGGCCAGGCCCTCTTTGGTGGTCGGGAAGATGCCTTCGTCGGCTTCTATAAGCACCGACTTCTTGCCCTGCATGACCTCAAGCGGGAACATGTAGCGCGCCTGGAACTCGCCTTTGGCGGTGTCGAACTGCGCGCTGCGAACCAGCGTGCACTCGTCCTGTTCTTCGCGCGTGATGCCGTGCTCTTTGGCGACGTTTTCGGCGGTGGCCAGCATTGCATTCTTGGCCCACGGGTCGTGGCCGAAGTTGTCGAGCACCCAGTTCTCGGCGTCAACAGTGGCGCCGGGGCCCATCGGGTTGGGGTACACCACGTGCGGGCCGTTGCTGCAACGGTCAAACGTGAGACCCAGAATGCACTCGCGAAAGCCGGTCTCGATCTCGTGGGCGCTGCCCGCCAGCACACGGGCACCCGTGGCGCAGGCCTGCGCGTACATCGGCCCGCTGATGCCCGCTGCGCCAAGGTGCGCGGCAAGCCACGGTGCGCCGTAGAAGATCTGCTTTTGCGGCACAGTCCAGCCCAGCGCGATGCTGTCAAAGACCTCGGCCGAAATGTTGCGCGCCGCAAGCCAGCGCTTGGCGGTGTCGGCAGCCAGCATGCCGCTGTGCAGGTGGCTGATGCTGCCCTGCCACTTGATGAAGGGCGAGCTGAAGTAAGCGCCGTAAGGAATGAACACGTTCTTGAGTGCCATGGCTGTCTCCGTCGCTGGGTTGCCACGCGAGTATGGCGGGATTGGTCTCCGGGTCAATTATGGGTTCACGTCCATCTGCGGACCAAACCGTTGCACCTTGCAACACAGACGCTAAACCCATGGATCAAGGAGATCGCGATGGCATTCACGCTCAAGAACTGGACCCTGGAAAAAGTTGGCGTTATCGGCAGCGGGCAGATCGGACCCGACATCGCCCTGTACTTCGCCAAGGTGCTGGCGCCGTTCGGCGTTTCGGTCGTCGTCGTTGACGTCAGTGCTGATGCGCTGGCCAAAGGCAAAGCCAAGCTTGAGAAGAAGGTCGCCAAGGGCGTCGAGTCCGGCGCATTCAAGGCGCCCGAAGCCGAAGCCATGACCGCGTCACTTACCTGGACCAGCGACTACGGTGCGCTGAAGGGTTGCCGGCTTGTCGTTGAAGCCGCGACCGAAAACAAAGACATCAAGCAGAAGATCGTGGCGGCCCTCGAAGCCGTCGTTGAGCCCGACTGCATCATCGCCAGTAACAGCTCGCATATGGAACCCGAGGCGATCTTCGAAAAGGCCAAGGCACCCGAGCACGGCCTGGTCGTTCACTACTTCTTTCCAGCCGAGCGCAACATCATCGTTGAAGTGGTACCAGGCGCGAAAACCCACGATGTCGTCACGAACTGGGTGATGGCGTTCTATGAGCAGATCGGCAAGGCGCCGATCCAGGTCGGCTCACGCTATGGCTACGCGATTGACCCGGTCTTTGAAGGCGTCTTCCAGGCCGCGGCGTTGCAGGCCGAAAGCGGCGCGGGCAGCGTGAAGCAGGTTGACGAGATCGCACGCAAGGCATTGGGCCTTGGTATCGGCCCGTTCACGGCCATGAATCTTACCGGCGGCAACCCCATCACCGCTGTCGGCCTCGACCACTACACCACCAAGATTCACAACTGGTTCCGCACACCGGCCAGCCTGAAGGCACTGAATGAAACGAAGGGCAGTTGGGAGACTGCGGGCCGGGGCGAGAAGGTCGAATACACCGAAGAACAGTTCAAGCGCATTGCCGACGCCATGACCGGCGCGTACTTCGGGTTGGTTGGCGAGATCGTTGATTCCGGCATCAGCAACGTCGGCGACATGAACATGGCCGTCAGCACCGCCCTGGTCGTAAAGCCGCCCTTTGAGTGGATGAACGAGATGGGCGTGAACAACGCCCTCAAGCTGGTCGAGAAGTACGCGGCCGACAACCCGGGCTTTCCGGTGCCCCGTTGCATCAAAGGGCAGGCGGGCAAGCCGTTTGTGATTCCGATGGTGTTCCGCCGCGACGTCAAGGGCGTGGCAGTCATCAAGATTCGCCGGCCAGCCGTGCTGAACGCGTTGAACCTGGAGGTCTTCCGGCAACTGCGGGCGCACTGCGAAGCAGTGGAAGCCGACGCCAGCATCAAGGGCGCAGTGATTACGGGCTTCGGTACCAAGGCGTTTGTCAGCGGCGCTGACATCGACATGCTCGCGGCGCTGAAGACGGCGGCCGAGGGCGAAGCGAACAGCCGCCAGTTTCATGTAACGCTCGATTACATCGAGGCCATGAAGAAGCCCGTCGTGTGCGCGTACAACGGCCTGGCGTTCGGCGGCGGCAACGAGCTGGCGATGGCCTGCCACGCCCGCATTGCCCGCAAGGGCTTGAAGATTCTGGCCGGCCAGCCTGAGGTGAACCTGGGCATCATCCCGGGTGCCGGCGGCACGCAGCGCCTGCCGCGCTGGGTGGGTTTCGACAAAGCCCTGGGCATGATGCGCACTGCCAAACCGATCGACGGCAAGACCGCACTGGAATGGGGCCTGATCAGCGAAGAAGTCGATGGCGACGTCGCAGACCGCGCCGTCGAGCTGGTGAACGACTACGCCAGCGGCAAAGCCAAGCTGAAGCGCATCAACACCGGCCCGATCGCCGGGCTGCCGGACAGCGCACCCACCCTGGACATTGGCCACCTAAGCCGGAAAATCGACGAAATCCTGTGCTCAACAGTGATCAACGGATGCAAGCGGTCACTGCGCGAGGGCCTGCTGCTGGAAAGCAAGGCGTTCGGTGAGTGCGTGGCGACCGAAGACATGCACATCGGCATGGAGACTTTCGTGAAGGAAGGTGCCCGGGCCAAGGCGGCGTTCAAGCATCGCTGAACGCGAAGCGTAAGCTGGCGGCACGCTGATTCGGACGGTTTTACGTTGGACTTGGCGCGTTTAGTGGCTAGAGTCACCCCTTCATTACTGGGGCGTCTGGGGTTTTCCATGCAAGGCAAGTACGTCCATCTGCGCTACGGCATCATTCTCGCCCTCGAGGAGCAGGCTGCCGTGCTTCGCCAGCCCCTCGTTGAGCTTGAGCAGCTTCGTCTTGATGTGTTTGAGTACACCAACGACGCCATCCAGGCTGTCCGCAAGCGCCACCCGCAAGTAGTCATTGCCGACTATGAGCGCTTCGGCGCCGCCGGCATCCATGGCCTGGCTGAATTGATGAACGAAGCCGACGCACCCGTAATCCTGTTCGTGCGCGACGTCAGCGAATGGGAAAACGAGCAATTTGGCGAACTGGGCGTGCAGCGCGTGTTCAATGCCAAGTTCAAACTTTCTGAACTGGCCGCAGAAGTTGACATAGCCATCAAACGCCGCCGCCGCATCGGCAGCAGCGACCGCCTTCCGGTCATCAGCATCTGACGCTGCTCGGGTTGAGAGCGCGAGGTTCGGGTCCGACAAGGGCTCGAACCTTTGTTGATTTGCGAAGTGACGCAGGGGGTTCCGCCGGGAGCACCGATCTCGTGGTCGGCTGCCTGTTGCCTGAGTCTGCGGCGACATGAATGAGCCGCCGCCCCGGTTTCCAGCCGACATGATGGTGTGGCTGCAAGCGCACAAGTAGGACCCGTACTTCGCGAACATGCCGGCAGAGACCCAACGAACTGATTCGCGAGGCATATGAAGAGACGCGCCCGGGTTGCGTTGGCCGTGGGCGGGACACCCGCACATGTCACGGCATGCAGGCGAGTCGCCGGCGCTGCCAACTGCTACGCCATCGGCTGCAATGTCGGTACTTCGTCAGACACCGGCTCGATTGCTGCCGGCAGTTGCGGTGCCGGCGGTTGCGGCTTCTGGTCGTCTGAGAGCTCGTCCGTACTGCCGAACACTTTCCGGAACAACTGCTTGCTGCGGTCACCCCAGTGCGAGGTCACCAGGTAAGCGCACGGCACTACCACCAGCGTCAGGACCGTCGCAATCATCAGACCAAAGATCATCGCCGTTGCCAGCGGCGCCCACCACGCCGAGCTTTCACCACCAACGACAAACGCGAACTTGAAGAAGTCAAAACTCACGCCCAGCGCCATCGGCGCCAGGCCCAGCGCCGTCGTGATTGCGGTCAGCATGACCGGCCGCAGGCGCGTGCGCCCGCCCTCGATGATGGCGTCCATCAACGACCTGCCGTGAATTTTTCGCAACTGGTTGATGTAGTCGATCATCACGATTGCGTTATTCACGACCACGCCCGCCAGCGCAATCACCGCCACGCCGGTCATGATGATGCCAAACGGTTGCGCAAGCACGATCAGCGAAATGAACACACCCACGGTGGAAAGAATCACGCTGCTCAAGATAATCCCGGTCTGCAACGCACTGTTAAACTGCAGCACCAGAATCAACGTGATCACCAGCAACGCGATCACGAACGCTTTCATCAGGAAGCTGGCGGCCTCTTGTTTGTCTTCGCTTTCGCCCGTGAACCCCGCCTTGAACCCGGCTGGAAACATTGCATTGGACTCATTGATCCTGCGTTCAATCTCGGCCAGCAGTGGCTCAGCCTGGTAGCCGTCGGCCAGGTTGCCCGAAACGGTCAGCACGCGTTTGGCATCCTTGCGCCGGATCGTGCCCGGGCCGCCGGTGTAGTCCCACGAGCAGACAGTGCTCAGCGGAATCGCGTTGCCGAAGCGGTCACTGATGCGAATGCTGTCCAGCACTGCGGGGTCGTTGCGCTTGTCCGCAGGCAGGCGCACGATGATATCGCGCTCTTCGTTGCCCTCGTCGTATCCGCCGATGCGCTGGCCGTTGATCAGCATTTTCACGAAATTGCCGATCCATTGCGTGTTCAGGCCCAGCAGCGCGGCCTTTTGCCGGTCCACGCGAATGCGCAACTCGGGCTTGCCGGTGCGCAGGTTGTCGCGCACGTCCACGACGCCCTCGACGCTTTCAATGATGCGGCGGACTTTGGTGACGGCTTCGCCGAGTTTGGCCTCGTCATCGACCGAGATCTCGACGTTGATCGGCGGGCCAGTCGGGGGACCCATTGCCGCCTCTTTGACCTCAAAGTCCGCGCCGGGCAGGTCCTTGATCAGCGGACGCACGTCCTTGATCCACTTGCTGGGGCTGCCGATGCGGTCGGCGTCGTCCTTGAAGCTGATGGTAATATTGGCGATGTGCGTGGCTTCTGCGCCGCCCTCCATGGGGCTAGCGCCGCCCCCCACGCCACCGACCGTCGTTTCCAGGCCCTTGATGTCCTCATAGGCCGGCAGGCGTGACTCGACCAGCCGCGCGAGCCTGTCTGTCGTCTGCAGGCTTGTGCCCTCAGCGGCCGTAATGCTGATGGTCGCGAGCTTGGGCTCGACAGACGGGAACAGCTCCACGCCATGGCCCATCATGCCGTAGAGAACGACCGTGCTGACGAGCATAAGGAATGCGCCGCCCAGCCATAGCTTGGGCCAATTCAGGGCACGCCGCAGCAGCGCTTCGTAGCTGTCAAGAATCCGGAATCCAACGCCCTGGACCTTCTTGTCTATCGCGCTGGTCTTGGGTTTGCGATAGCGCATGAAGCTGGCGGCGATCGTGGGGTTGATGACCAACGCGACAAACAGGCTGCAGACCAGCGTGACGATTACGGTCAGCGGCAGGAAGCTCATGAACTCGCCCATGATGCCGGGCCAGAACAGCATGGGGCCGAAGGCGCCCAGCGTAGTCGCGGTGCTGGCGATGACCGGCCATGCGACTTCGGCCGTGGCGTCTTTGGCGGCCTGGATCGGCGTCTTGTTCATGCCGATGTGGCGATAGATGTTCTCGATGATGACGATGGCATTATCGACGAGCATGCCCTGCGCCAGGATCAGCGCGAACAGCACCACCATGTTCAAGGTCACGCCCATCAGCTGCAGAACGCCGAAGCTCATCAGCAGGCTCAGGGGAATGGCGGTGGCGACAAACAGCGCATTGCGCAGGCCCAGCGCAAAGAAGATCACCAGCAGCACCAGCACCAGGCCCGAAAGGATGTTGTTCTCGAGGTCGTTGACCATGTTGCGAATGTCGTGCGACGCGTCAGTAAGAATCACGTACTCGACGCCCGCCGGGAAATCAGACTTGGCCTGTGTCAGCCCGTACTTGATGGTCTCGGCAATCACAATGATGTTGGCGCCGGCGCGCTTGCTGATACTGAGCTGCACGGCGTCTTTGCCGTCGCGGCGCGCGTAACTGATCGGGTCCTTGTAGTTACGATAGGCCCGCGCCACGTCGCGCAGGTAAACCGGCCGGCCATCCACGTTGTGGACGACCAGGCTCTCGACGTCTTCGGCGGTTTTGAACTCGCCGGGGACACGCACCGACGCTTTCACCATGCCGGTGTCGACGCCGCCGGCCGAGATGTCGTTATTCTCGCCGCGCAGCGTTTCGATCAGCTGGTTCACGGGCAGCTTGTAGGCTTCAAGTTTGTCGGGGTCGACTTCGATTTCGATCTGCGGCTCGACTGCGCCCGCGATGCTTACATCCAGCACGCCGTCGATGCCCTCGATCTTGTCTTCCAGTTCCTGGGCGACGCGCTCAAGCACGGTGACGTCGGCTCCGTACAGCGTGACAATCATGATCGGGAACTCGGAGAAGCTCAGTTCCTGGATCGTTTCGTCTTCCACGTCGGTCGGAAACTCGACTTTCGCGCGGTCGTACTTCTCGCGCACCCGCTGCAATGCCTCTTCCACGGGCACGCTGGGGTCGAACTCGCAGGTCGTGATGCTGATGCCTTCGCTGGATACGCTGCTAAGCTCTTTGAGCCCCTTCACGTTACGCAGTTCGCGCTCAAGGGGCACGGTGACCGACTTCTCTACGTCTTCGGGGCTGGCTTCGGGCCACGGCACGGCAATCGTTACCAGCGGTACCTTGATGTCGGGCGTGCTCTCGCGGGGCAGAGTCGCATAGCTGTACACCCCCAGCAGCAGGATACCCGCCATCAGCACAAAAACCGGGATGCGGTGGTCGATCGAGAAGTTGCTGATCTGCATGGCTGCCGTCCTAGGTAGTCGGGTCTTTCTCGAGCGCAGTCACAAGGTCGCCGTCGCCAAGCCACTGGGCGCCGGCGGTTACTACGCGGTCGCCGGGCTTGATTGCATCGCCCAGGATCTCGGCCCACTCCATGGTCAACTGGCCGATCTGGATGTTGGTGATTTCCTTGACCTTCTCGCCCTTGAGTACGAACAGCGAGCGCTTGGGGCCGTTGAGCTTGATCGCTGACAACGGCACCATGATGGCCTCCGCGCGCTTATAGGTCGTGACCTGCACGGTGCCGAATATGCCCGCGGGCAGTGACAGGTCGGCGTTGCTGATCTCGATCTCAACGGTGAAGCTGTGAGTCTGGGGATGGGCCTGCGTGTCCTTGCGGGCGACGATGCCCTTGCGGACGATGCTTTTGCCCGCGGCATCGCGCAGCGAGGCAAGGGTGACGTCAACGGCATCCCCCACGTTCAGGGCCGAGTAATGCGCCTCGGGCATTTCAACATCGGCGCGAATTCGATCCATGACGGCAACCCTGGCGATCAATTCGCCGGGGTTCACGTACTCGCCTTTCTGGCGGGCACGCTCCGTCACTACGCCGCTGACCGGTGAGCAGATGCGCGTATTCTCAATCTGCGAACGCGCCCGCAGCGCGGCGGCACGCGCGGTATCACGACGTGTGCGGGCCTGGTCAAGCTGGCTGCCGGTGGTATCGGGGTACTCACGCAGGCGGTTGAGGTCGCGCCCGGCCTGGTCGTACATCGATTGCGCTTCGCGAAATGTCTGGACCAGCGCGGCATCGTCAATCAGGGCGAAGCTCTTCACGCCCTTGAGGTGATCCAGGTTGCGCAGGGCGATATCGTCCTCGGTCGGGATCATCGACCGCCGGTTGATGTAGTCCTGCGCTTCTTCCCAGGCTGCGGGCGGCATTGATGACGCTTCCACACGGTCGCCCTTATCATAGGGCATGTGGACAATGTTGCCCGGCACGGTCGCGCGCAACTCGACCTCCTCAACGGCCCGTGTCACGACCGGCAACTTGATCCTCACCTCAAGGGGCTGCAGCACAATCGCCTTGGCAACCACATTGCGGCGCGCCAGCCCGTTGCCGGACGTCGGTGGCAACTGCGGGCTGCAAGCGGCAACCACCAGCGGCAGGGCCAACAGCAAGACCCGGAATCTCATTTCTTCCTCACGTGATGAAGGCTCAACACTCCATGCATGACCACTGTGGCGATGGTCTGTGACAGTTCTTCGGCGTCGCCTTCCCATCGCGGGCACGCCACTACCTGCATCAACTCATGCATCAACATCGCCCAGAACGAACGTACAGCCGGCATCGCCAGCGCGGGTGCCAGCCCAAGTCGCACCAGCGCCTCGGCCCACGCCGCATAGGCCTGCTTGTCGGTATCTTCGACGTGCCGGACCAGGGATCTCAGGCTGCTGCGCCCGAACCAGATTGAGAACCCGAAAGCCAGCGTGTCCTTGAACTGGACCGCCAGTTTCAGCATCTCGCGGCCGAAGCGCACAAAGGCGTCTTCAGCGTCTTCCGCTTCTTCAAACGCCTGGTTCCGCGCTGCCACTGCGGCCGCTGTAAACTCGCCGATCAGCGCCTGCGCCAGGCCCTCCTTGCTGCCGAAGTGATAGTACAGTGAAGGCTTGGTGCAACCGGCGGCTTCGACGATTTCACGCACGCTGACAGCGTCGTAACCGCGTTGGGCAAACAGCCTTGCGGCTTGTCGCAGGATCGCGCAACGGGTACAGGTATCCGTGGTCTTGGTAGCCATCACCTGCTCTATACCGTCCGGTAGGTAAGATGCGCAAGAGGAACGATCTTCGGCGTGGCCCCGATTCCTGAAATCTACCTCAACCTGCGGTAACTCCTGCCCATTGATTCGTTTGGTGGAGGCCGCTAAACTCCTCGCCCCGCACTTGCGCGGGATTGTCTTTTGTTGGCCTGATGCCGTAAAATCGGCTTGCTTGGGAACCTGTCGGTATGGTGAAGATCAAGGCGCGCAGCTCAGAATCCGTGGACCAGCTTCTCCGGCGCTTCAAGAAGGCATGCGAGAAAGAAGGCCTTACCAGGGCCATGAAGCGCATTGCCTATTACGAGAAGCCCAGTGTCACCCGGAATCGCAAGAAGCGCCAGGCCCTCAAGCGCAAGCTGCAGGCGACGTTCCTTGGCCAGATGTAACCGTGGCAGCCGTTGAAATCAGCGGCCTCACCCGAACCTTCCGAGACTTTTTCGGCCGTCGAAGCGTGCTTGCGCTCGACGGCCTTTCTCTTTCCGTTGAAGCGGGGCAGGTCTTTGGATTGCTCGGCCCCAACGGCAGCGGCAAAAGCACCGCCTTCAAAATCGCTGTCGGTCTGCTGCGGCCGGATGCCGGCGCGGTCACGATCAATGGCAACAAGCCCGGGTCAATGGCTGCCCGAAAAGCCACGGGGTTTCTGCCCGAAGACTCGACATTGCTGCCGTTTCTGAGCGCCCGCGAAAGCCTGCAACTCCACGGCGCGTTGGCGGGCCTGTCGCGTGCCGACGCCGCAAGAAAGTCTGACGAGCTGCTGGAGCGCATGGGCCTGAAAGCTGCGGCCGGGCGCCGGGTCAAAGGCTTCAGCAAGGGCATGCAGCGGCGGCTGGGCGTGGCGACTGTGCTGATGGGCGACCCGGATGTGTTCATCCTCGATGAACCGACCAGCGGCCTTGACCCGCTGGGCGCGGTGCAGATGAAAGAGCTGATCGCCGAGTTGCGGGGCAAGGGCAAAGCCATCCTGATCTCAAGCCACCTGCTGGGCGAGCTAGAGAACGTGTGTGACCGCGTGGCCTTCATCAATCATGGCAAGCTGCTCAGCGAGGGCACGCTGGAAGAGTTGCTGCGCGAGAAGGACGTGCACGAGCTGCGCCTGAGCCCGCCGGACCGGGACGCAATCCGCGCCCTGGAAGCGCTGGCTGCCGAGAAGGGCTTGCGCGTCGTAAGCAGCAAGGCACCCATGCGCACGCTGGAGGCCTTCTACCTTCAGATGCTCAAGCGCGGCGACGGAGATAAGCCGTGATTCGCGCCGCAGCAATCGCCAGGGTTGCATTGATTGAGACGGCCCGCGCACACGTCACGCTTGTCGCTGTGCTGGTTCTGCTGGCCGCTGTGCCCGCCCTGACGTGGCTATTCGGCGATGATGCCGCCACGCGCGACTGGATGACCCGCCTGCTGCCCGCCGAAGGGCTGCGGGTGCTGATGCCGCTTGCGGCAATTGTCGGGGGTGCGTTTCTGCTGCGGCCGTCGATCAAGCGCGGATGGGCGGTGCTGCCGGCACGCCGGGCCGAATGGTTTGCGGGCAGTGTGATGGCGGGTTTCTGCGTGCTGGTGCTGGCCGCTTTGGTGTTCAGCATCGGCGGTTTGCTTGGCGGGTGGATGTTCGGCACTGCGTTGGCAAGCGCCTCGCAGGCGCTGTCGATCAAGTTGACACGCGTACAGGAAGGTGTCACGCAGCACCGTGAGTTCGAGCCCGGCGCGATGGCGATCGCGAACCCGCAGAGAAACGAAACATTATGGATTGAGTTGCCGGACGCCGCCGGCGAAGCAATCGAAGGCGAAATTGAGTTTCTGCCGATCTGGACGCAGGAACTCCCGCCGCAACAGTCATCGCCCCTGGCGCTCTGGCTGGAGGGGCCCAACGGCATCACGCCTGTCGAATTAAAGGTCGAGTCGCGCCGCCGCGTCAGCTTTCACGGTGCCGCCAACGGCGCGCAGCGACTGGTGTTGCAGCCCGTTGACCCGGCGCTGCTGATCGGCACCTCGACCGACCGCGTGCGATTCGCCACGGGCGAAAGCGGTGTATCCGCAAGTCTGGCTGCGCTGCTGGCCCTGAGCCTCGGTGCCACGCTGCTCTGCATGTGCGCGGTGCTGATGGTTCGCGGCCTTTCGACGGCGCCTACGGCGGCGCTGGCAGGGTTGCTCTTGATGGCTGCGTTGACACTGCTGCCCAGCCTAGCCCCGGCACAGGGGATGGCGCGTGCCCGCCGCGCCGACGTGCAGGGCACGCAGCCGGAGCCGGAACTTATGCAGCGCCTGGAAGAGGAACTGGCGGCGCTGCCGCAGCTCTTTCCTGATCGCTACTTTGACGAGTTTCTGGCCGGCCGCACGGTACCTTCCGCCGCATGGGGCGAGGGGCTGGTGCGCCTTGGGGTCGGTTTGCTGCTGCTGGTGCCCGGCGCCTGGCTGTTCACGCGCCGCCAGATCGCGCGTTGATGGCCGCAGCCACGCGCCGGCTTGCCGGGCAACCGCGAAGCGTTTACATTCGCGCCGCCGGAGGGGTGACAGAGTGGCCGATTGTGCGCGCTTGGAAAGCGCGTGTACCGCAAGGTACCGGGGGTTCGAATCCCCCTCCCTCCGCCATCGTGTTTTGTGCGGCCGCGCCAACGGAATGACTCGCGCGGCCGCTTCGCTTACGCCCGGCG
>JAMQHL010000026.1 GCA_025993795.1 Planctomycetota bacterium | reverse complement strand
TCAAGGCGCAGGGGGCAATGGGTGCTCCCGACAGGCGGCCGAAAAGAAATGATACTATCAAGACCTGAAGTCAGCACCGCGTGAAGGGTACAGGGGCGATCAACTGTGACATTCTTGGGGTACTTTTTGACTCCATTTTTGCGCTTGGAAGGCGCCCATGCCCGTCGCCAACGTCGAACGCTTCATGCAGTTGCTGCGCCAAAGCTGGCTGGTCGAGAACTTCCCGCACAAGCTCCAGATTCCCAGGCGTTGGATATGGCATGGCATCGCGGGCACTCGCGTAGCCTTTCCGCGCACGAACCGCATTGACAAGGACAATCTTGCCAGCGTCCTGACCGGTTGCTCGACAGAAGTACCCGAGCACACGGACCAGCCGGACAGCGAGGTTGTCTTCGAGTTGGTCACGCTGATGACGCGGTACCAGATCTGCATGGCTGACCTGGACCGCATCCAGGACCCCGAACTTCTGAAGCAGGTCTACTGGGAACTGGCCAAGATACGCCTGCTGTACCGCTTTTTCCGGCGTTTGGGTGAAGCCACCGGCGGCTTGACCCAGTTTCCCGGCCTGCAGGACATGGTGGGTTCGGGCAAGACCATCAACCTGGCGGGCGCGGCACTGACTTTCGCGGCGGTCGATCAGGCATATCACCTGATTGAAAGCAACCAGGGGCGACCCAACGCGATCATGTCGAACTCGCGCGCCCTTCGCACGTTCCGCAGCCTGTACTTCGGCGCCGGCGGCGGCGAGCCGAAGGAGGTGATGGACACATGGTCGGATCCGATTCACGGGCAGATAACAGCACCGATTACGGCGTTCAACGGCACGCCGTGGTACATCAACGATTTGATTGATGATCAAGCGGGCGAAACGGGTATCATCTACTTCATGGTGCTGGGCGACGACGGCGGCCCGGGACCTTATCGCGGCATTACGGGTCTTGTTCCGAAGAAACTGGAACATAGCTGGTTCGTGAAACGCGAGTCAAACGGTGTGGCGGGTGAGGGCGAGGCCACCGTCACGCTAGACATACCCAGCGTGCCGTTTGCGGGGACCGTTCAGGCGCCCGTGACAGTACCGACGCTGCCGACAGTGGACACCTGGGCAAGCTGGCCGACGGGGATCGCGATAGGATCGCAAGGCTCGTTGAGCATACTGAAAGGCTTCAACCTCGTAGCCGACCTGCCCACCACCTGATCGCAGGGGCGCGGCTTGCCGCGCCTGCGAAGCCGGAGCAAGCCATGGAAAACACAAGAAATGGCGAAGCGGATTGCCCCGGCTGTGGAGATTCCGCGTTGGCAAGGGCGGCAAAGGCACTCGACGACTCAGTAGTCGTCGTGCCCTACGGCCAGGAAGCCACGGTCAAGCTGCCACCGAACGTGATATCCAGAACATTGCTGCAAAGCCTCGAACGAGAACTCGAACGCAGCGGACTGGACGATGGCCGCGGATTCCGGCCGTCGCGAAACAGCGAGGTTGCCGCAACCCATATGTACAATTCTGCGCGAGCGCGAATTGGACAGCCGCAAGCTGGCCTCGGGCCGTTCGGCGTCAGAGAGTTAGCCCAACAAGTGGCAAGCGATCACGGGTGCACTATGGAGAGTCCATACCTGTCCATGCAAGTCAATCCGCTAAGCAGCATGCTCACGCCAAAGCCGGCTCAACACTATCGGCTTGCAATGACTCCCGGCGCCGGCCTGAAAGTCCAACCGGTCCACTTGCACCTGGAAGGAAGTGGCGGCGGCGGAATTCGCATACCGCAAGGAGACGGAAGCGACTATGACCCAGCTTACGATCTGGACAAGGCAAGGCGAGAGATTGAAGAAGCAGCCAGACTCGATGAAATACGCCGCCGCTGGCAAGAATGGGAGGACGCAAATAGGACCGAACTCGAGAAACTGGAGGAGACTCGCCGAGAGTGCTACGAGGCGGCGCGCCAGCGACACGCGGATCGGGTTGACGAGATCGACAACGACCTGAATGACTGTCTGTGGGAAACAGCATTCGGGGGTTCCGCACTCGATGCGTTGGCATGCATCAACACAGCGGCCCGCAAGCATATGAGGAGCGTCCTGAAACTTCGCGAGGAGGAGGCTGAGTGCGGGCGTCAATACCGTGCCGCCGTGGAAGAACTTAAAAAGCGGACTAATGCGCCTGAATAGCCAAGGACGAGACCTATGACCAGCGATGCGGGCAATGGCCCACAAAAGGCAGGCGTCACGACGGATGGTCGAGTGCCAGACGTTGAAGGGCCGTCTACCATCGTATCTGTCTTTCAACGCGCATGGCGTGGGGGGGTTCTGCCGTTTTTGTTGTTTGGCTTTGTCGTGTTCTTCATGTCTCTGTACTTTTCGCGGCAGATCGACAAGGAGTACATCGAGGTAAGAAAGGAGCAACAACAGGATCTGGATACATTGCGCCAGGACATCGAGAAGCTAAAGCGCGAGCTGGAACGCCTGCAAAGCTCGGCTCCGGAAGGCGCTACCCCGGAAAAGGAAAAGTAGAGACGCTCAAAACGAAGGCGTAGCAGCATCGCGTGCGCACCCGGCGGGAATCCCCCTGTGGCTGGCAAAAAGACGAGAAGGGGAGCAGGCACCGCTTGCGGGCGAATCATCTCTATTCGTCGAAGCTGCGGGGGCGGCGGTGGCGCGGGCTGTGGGTGCGGGACTGGCCCCGCAGTTGGCGCTGGAACTCAAAGTAGCGGTTGCGCGACACATCGGGCTCGCGAATCGCGTCCTGCATGGTTTCTACGATCTGCGCCGGAGTCACTATCTCTTCGCCCAGCGCCGCGAACAGCCGCTCGCCCAACGCGCGCCCAAGTGCCCGTGTGACCGCCACATGCTGGTCAGTGGGCAGGCCATAGAGCGCCCCAGGAGGGCCGGCGTAGCTGTCTTTCTCAAGCACTCGGCGCACATACTGCTTGTGCCGCACGAACGCCCGCGCCGTGAACACATCCAGCTTCTGGATGCGCCCCAGCTTGCGCCGGCGGCCGTACTGCTTGAGCACCTGCTGCCAGTCCTCTTCGTCGCGGGCGGCGCGACCGGGATCAATAATCTTGCTGCAAAAGAACGCCAGCGCCTCAACCATGCAGCGCGCGTAAAACTCGTCGCGGGTTGCCACTGGCTCGGTGCTGACCGGCCGCAGCGCAGCCATGATGTACCGGCCTGCGGCTTCGGCGGCATTGGCCACGGTGAAGTTGCCGATGTACAGCACGCGGGCGCGCTCAAAGAACGCGCTTTCGGCCATGTGCACATAGTCTTTGAGCGCGTTCATTTCTTCTGCGGTGTAGATGCCGCGCTTGACCATGTTCTCGAGCAGGTCGAGGTCGGCCGCGGTGTACAGCTCGAAGTTGTCGCGCTCTTCCAGCTCGACGCCCAGAAACTCGCTGATGGTGCGGATGTAGCCCGCCACCTGCTCGGCCAGGCCGGTATCGCCCAGCATGTCCAGTTCGTCTTCGTCGTGGGCGAGCGCCACGTGGCGCCGGTGCTGCCAGTTGGCAAAGCTCTGGAACTTGACCAGCGGCGTCGCGTTCATCACGACATACACATCGCGCTTCAGCTTCAGGTAATCCACGACGTGCTCAAGGCGCGCCTCCACCAGCTTCCAGTACAGAGTCTCGGAATTCTGGTAAATCGTCACGCACTTGCGCTTGATGCCCCACTGCGCCAGTTCACGGTCCACCACGGCGGGCAGGTGCGTGGGCGCCAGGTGCAGGTCGCCGTACACCACGGCCACCAGCCGGTCGGGGTACAGCTGCGTGAGCGAGCTTACCAGCCGGCCCGAATACTCATCGCGCTGTTCCAGGGCGTCGGCTGCGTCGGATTGCAGGTTCAAGCCAAACAGCGGCGCATTGTGCCGGCGCGCAAGTTCAAAGAACCGCTTCCAGCTTGCCCACGGGAAACCCCAGCTTTTGTCCCACTTCACGCGCCACAGAAACGCGTCTTCGTCGATGGCGCCGGACAAGTAATCGGCCACGTGCTGCTGGTCGGCGGCGTGGACCATCTCGGCGGCGATGACGATCTTGCGGCCGCGTTCGGCGGCGGCTGAAAGCAGGTCAAGCTCGGCGCCCTGGGCACTGCGCAGCGTGTGGTAGTCGCCCAGGTAGGCCACGTTGGCGCGCATCAGGCGCTGGATGATCTCGGCGCGGCTTGCGGCGCGCTCAAACCCCTGCTGGAACTCGACGCGATACTCGCGGTAATAGGCATCCATGGCGGCGTCGTCGCGGCCTATGGTGTCGTAGATGCTTTCTTTCAGCTCCTCGACAAGGCGCTTCTGGATGCCGATCAGTTGTTCGCGCGCAGCGGGCATGGTCACCGGAGTTCAATGGAAACAACCCGGCACCGCGCCGGCATACAGATATCGGCAGTTTATCGGACGTAACTAAAGCCCGCGACGGAAGTCGCGGGCGCGGCCACTGGGGATGCGTCTAACTGATCGCTCGCTTGTTGAGCTACCTGGGGCGAAGGGCGCGAAGAAGAGCCTTCTTTCAGTTCTTCGCCCCTTTGCGTGAAGCAGCTTGAAGTCCGATCGCATCTGCGTACAGCAATTGGGTGTGGTGCGAAATGAAATGCGGCAGCGCGGGCTACTTTGGAAACAGCGTCTGCTCGACGACGTCGCAGATTACGTGCCCTACCGCGATGTGGCACTCCTGGATGCGCGGCGTCAGCGTGCTGGGCACGTGCAGTACCAGGTCACTCACGTCATCAATGCGGGCTTTCTTTCCTCCCGCCAGACCGATCGTGAACGCCCCGATGCCCTGGGCAATCTGCAGCGCGTCACACACGTTCTTGCTGTTGCCGCTGGTGCTCAGGCCGACCACGACGTCACCCGCCTGGACGCATCCGCGCACCTCGCGCGAAAAAATCTGGTCGTATCCGTAGTCGTTGCCGATGGCGGTCAAGGTCGCTACGCCCGCGCCCAGCACAAATGCCGGCAGCGCCGGGCGGTCGTACATGTAGCGGCCGACCAGTTCGCCGACGATGTGGTGCGCGTCAGTGAAGCTGCCGCCGTTGCCGCAGAAGTAGACCCGGTGGCCGTTCTTGAACGCATCGACGATAGCGACGGCAATGGCAGCCATCGTCTCGCCCTGGGTTTCCAGCAGCTTGCGTTTCAGGTCAGCGCTGTCGGCAAGCTGGCGCTTGAACTCGGCGATGATCTTTTCGTTCGACACGGGTCCTCACTTGCGGCGCTTTGCACCCATTTTTTCGATCAGCGACGTCGTGCTCTTGCCAGCCACGAAGGGCGCGAACACGACTTTGCCGCCGCGCTGCGTCACGTAGTCAGCGCCGGCGACCTGCTTGCCTGACCAGTCTTCTCCCTTCACAAGCACATCCGGTGCGATCCTCCGAATCAGCTTCTCGGGCGTGTCCTCCTCAAACACGGTCACGTAGTCCACGTCGGCCAGCGCCGCCAGTACGCGTGCGCGGGCATCTTCTTCGTTGACCGGCCGGGTCGGACCTTTCAGGTGCCGCACGCTGGCGTCACTATTCACACCGATCACCACAACGTCGCCCTGGCCGCGGCAGAAGTTCAGGTATGTTACGTGCCCCTGGTGCAACAGGTCAAAGCACCCGTTCGTAAAGACAATCTTCTCGCCGCGTTTGCGGTGCGCCTTCAGTGCTTGCCCAAGTTCGTCGTGACCCAGCACTTTGCCGGCGTGGTGGTAGCCTTCATGAGCCGACATCACGCTGCGGCGCAACTCTTCGCGGGTGATCGCGACCGCGCCAAAGCGCGCCACCTTCAGTGCAGCCGCATAGTTGGCAATGCGGGCTGCGGTGTTGAAGTCGCTGCCTGCGGCTATGCAAAGCGTGAAAGCCGCAATGAACGTATCGCCCGCACCGGTAACATCATAGACGCTGCGGGCCTGGGCCGGAAAGTGCGCCATCTCGCCCCTGGCCGGGATCACCGCCACGCCCTGGGCCGACAGCGTGATTACTGCCACCTTGAGTTTCAGTTCGCTGCAGAGTTTGCGGCCGGCGGCTTCCACCCCCGCCATGCTCGAGCAGTCAATGCCGGTTGCGGCTTCGGCTTCGGCCCGGTTCGGGGTGACAGCCGTGGCACCCTTGTAGCGGGAGTAGTCGCGGCCCTTGGGGTCCACGATCACCGGCACGCCCGCCTTGCGCGCAGCCTTGATTACGGCCTGTGCTGACGCCGGGGTGACGACTCCTTTGCCATAGTCGCTGATGACTACGGCACCTGCGCCCTTGAGGGCGCTATCGCAGCGCGTCACAACCTCGGCAAGTTCACTGCTGTCAAGCGAAGCGCCACTTTCACGGTCAACGCGCAGCATCTGCTGGTTCTGGCTGACCATGCGCGTCTTGAGCACCGTCGGGCGCGAAGTTGTCCGCGCAGCGGAAAGCTGCAGCGCGCCGGCAGCCTTGGCCAGCTTGCGAAAGCGCGAGCCTGGCTCGTCACCGCCGATCGCGCCGATCAACTTCGCGCGGCCGCCCATCGAAAGCACGTTCGCGGCCACGTTGGCGGCGCCGCCAAGGCGGTCTTCTTCGCGGGTTACGTGAAGCACCGGGATCGGGGCTTCGGGGCTGATCCGCGAAACGTTGCCAAAGACGTAGTGGTCCAGAATCAGGTCGCCGACCACGGCGACCCTTGGGGCACCGAGGCAGTCAATGATGGAGACGAGGTCAATTGTAGTCATGACAATGATTGGGGTTCTGAGTTCCAGGTTTGGGGTACAGTGCTTGGTGCCGAGGGCTCTCAGTCTGTTCGTGAGTTCTAACCGCCCCCTGCTTCCTGCCCTCCGCACTACTTCGCCATCTCAAACTCGTATACGCCCTGGCTTTCCGGTGCCGCAAACTCGGTAAAGCCCTCGCCATCGAAGCGCATCAGTTTGAACTCGCCGTTCTTGACTGTGCACACCACCGCGCCGTTCTCCCGCCAGTCGCTCATCACGTGCAACCGCCCGATATCATTCGCACCCTGGTAATCGCGCGAAAACGGCGTGTGCACATGGCCACACACGATGACCTTGGCGCCGCGGAACACAAGGCGTTCCACGGGTCTGCGCTGAATGCCGTAATACTCAGGGTCGCGGCGGGCAAACTCGCCCATGCTCTTGCTGCGCAGGTACCGGCAGAACTTGTGTCCGCTGTCGGCAGGAACGAAAACGCCTATCAGGCCCCAGGGCACATTGCGAAACCACAGGCGATACCGCTGGTACTTGCGGTCCCTGGTGCAAAAAAGGTCTCCGTGCTCAAGGTCGGCCTGGACACCACAGAACTCGCCGAAATAGCGGTTGCGGTACGCGTCAAAGCCCGCCTTGTGGGCGGTGCCCTGGAACATGTGGTCGCGGTTGCCGTTGACCCAGATCGCGCGCCTCGCTCCCTGTGCAAGTCGCGACATCTGGCGAAAGATGTACTGGCCGTGCTCGCATCGCACGTGCTTGGGCCCGGTCCAGTACTCCATCAGGTCGCCCAGGCACGCCACTTCCGGCGTGCCCTCGACACGGTCCACGAACGCGTCAAACAGCTCGTTCAGTCGCGGCTTGTCGTCGGACAGGTGCAGGTCGGAAAACAGGATGCCGTCAAACTCGGCCATCGCCAGAGTCTAGCGTCAATTGGACCCGACCAATAGGACACAGGAAGATCGTAGCTGCCTTGCGCCATCCGTCGCGCAAGCAAGACTGGTCCCATGGACCGCAAAGCCGCCGTGATTTCCGTGGGCAACGAGGTTGTGCACGGATTTGTCATCGATTCCAACAGCGCCTGGTTGTCACAGTCGCTGGCCGAGCTGGGGTTTGATGTGCAATTCCACATGGCCCTGACCGACCGCCTGCCCGACCTGACTCGTCGCCTGAAAGCCGCGCTGGAAGCAGGCTTGCTGATTATCACAACCGGCGGCATCGGCCCTACAGTAGATGACCGCACGCGCGAAGCTGCCGCCGCAGCCCTGGGCGTTGAGCTGAAGCTTGACCTTGATGAGCTGGCCCGCTTGCAAGAGCGCTACGCAGCCATGGCCCGCAAGTTCCCTGAAGGCAGCGAGCGCCAGTGCATGCGCCCCGAAGGCGCGCGCCTGGTGCCCAATGCATTCGGAACCGCCAGTTGCTTTCTGGCCAGGCATGGCGCGGGCGGCATTGCGGCTGTGCCCGGCGTCCCGCGCGAGATGATGGGCGTCTGGAATGAAGAGCTGCGCAAAGCCGTGATCGAGGAATTCGGCTTGCCCGACCGCTATCACTCGCGCGAGCTGCGCGTCTTCGGCACACCCGAGAGCGACCTGAACAACCGCGTGCGTGACCTGCTGGAAAGCCCGCAAGCCGAAGGCGCCATCCTCGTGGACGATGCCGTAATCCGCCTGCGCTGGCGCGTGCAGGCCGAAACCGACGAAGAGGTCGAGCACAAGCTGCGCCCGTTGCTGGATCAGGCGCGCAGCCGGCTGGGTGAGCTGGTGTTCGCCGAGGGCGACGTAAGCCTTGAGCAAGCCACGGTGGATGCGCTGCGGAACGCCGGATTGCACGTGGCATGCGCGGAAAGCTGTACCGGCGGCCTGATCGCGCACCTGCTGACCAACATCAGCGGCAGCAGCGACGTTTTGCTGGAAAGCGCGGTCACTTACTCTGACGAAGCCAAGCACATGCGGCTGGGCGTGTTCAAGAAGACACTGAAAGAGCACGGCGCGGTCAGCGAACAGACCGTGCGCGAAATGGCAAGCGGGATGCTGAAGGCAAGCGGCGCGGAACTGGCGGTCGCGGTCACCGGCATTGCAGGCCCGACGGGCGGCACGCCTGACAAGCCCGTGGGCACGGTGTGGCTTGGCGCCGCTATGGGAAACGACGTGCGAGCCTGGCGCCTGCGAGTACCCGGCGACCGCGAACTGGTGAAGTGGCGCACGGCCCGAACCGCGCTGAACACCCTTCGACTGACGGCGCTGAACGGCAAGTTGCCCGAGACGATCTCGCACTGGGTGTCGCCCCCGTAATCGCCGACGGGATTATTCGATATCGAACGGTTGTTAAGCCGCTGAAGGGAGACGGAAATGGCAACCGAGAAAGTGATCGAAGCAGTCTACGGCCCGCCTGCGCCACACTGGGTCGGCGACGGCTTTCCGGTACGCGGCTACTTCTCTGCGATTCCCGGCGGCATGCGCCGCCTTAGCCCGTTCCTGCTGCTGGACTATGCGAAGCCGTTTGAGTTCGCACCCACAGACAACGAGCGGCGTGGCGTAGGCCCCCACCCGCATCGCGGTTTCGAAACTGTAACCATCGCGTTCCAAGGCGCGGTGGCACACCACGACAGCATGGGCAACAGCGGCGTGATTCACCCGGGCGATGTGCAGTGGATGACCGCCGGCAGCGGTATCCTGCACCGCGAGTACCACGATGCCGCCTTTGCGCGCAATGGTGGCAACTTCCAGATGGCGCAGATCTGGGTCAACCTGCCCGCTGTGCACAAGATGACCGAGCCCGCGTACCAGGCTATCGCGGCCGACATGATGGGTGTGTCTGAGTTGCCCATGGGCCGCGTAACCGTGATTGCCGGCGAGTATCGCGGCGTGAAGGGACCCGCACACACGTTCAGCCCGATCAACCTGCTTGAGGTTCGGCTGCAGGCAGGCGGAAGTGCTGAACTGCCGGTGCCCGAGGACTGGAACGCCGCACTGCTGGTGATGGCAGGCGAGGCCAACATCAACGACCGCAAAACGCAGGAGAACGACTTAGTGCTGTTCAAGCGCCAAGGCGAGGGCATCAACGTCAAGGCGACAAGTGACGCGCACCTGCTGCTACTGAGCGGCGAGCCAATTGACGAGCCGGTTGCCAACTACGGCCCCTTCGTGATGAACACACCCGCCGAGATAGAGCAGGCAATCCACGACTTCCGCGACGGCAAGTTCGGCCATCTGGACGAGTGACCACTGCAAACTGCATTTTGCCGCCAAGGCGCCATTCGGATACAGCTTGGCGCCTCTTGGCAACTTGGCGGCAAGGCAGTTGTTTGTCGCGGGATGGAATTAGAGGCGTTTCCGTGCCAAACTTCCCCCATGCCTATCGCCAAACGAGTTGAGCCTGCGACCATCAGCTTTCTGCTGACCGGCATTGACCCGCTTTCCCGCGACGACGCCGCGCTGGCCATGTGCGCAGCCATCACCGCCGACGGCCACGGCGAGCATTGCCGGCGCCTCTTCGACGCGCTGTTCAAGCTTGAGCCGCGCCCTGACCCAGAAAAGCTGCGCGAGGCAATCGTGCAGACGCACCTGTTTGCAGGCTACCCGCGCACGCTGAACGCGCTGGCGGCCTTCAAGGATGCCTGCAAGAAAGCCGGAAACCCCCTGACGGGCGAAATCAAGCTGCGCGAACACCCGCTCGAGGGCGACGACATGGCGCTGTTTCGCAAGCGCGGCCGCGAATTGTTCGACCAGGTGTACCAGGACAAAGCCGACCAGATCGACCGCTACGCGCGCGGCAACAGCCCGGACCTTGGCGACTGGGCGATTGTTGAGGGCTACGGGCGCGTGCTGGGCCGCAGCGTGCTTGAGCCGCGCGTGCGCAGTTTGTGCATCGTCGGCGCGCTGATCCCGCTGGATGTAACGCCGCAGCTCAAGGGCCACGTACAGGGTGCGCTGAACACCGGCAGCAGCGCCGACCAGATGTGGAAGCTGCTGGATGTGTGCTCAAGGTTGTTCACAGAAGGCACAGAGACCCGCGGCGCCAAGAAAGTCTTCGAAGACGTGCTCGGCAAACAGATCATCAGCGAGGAGGAGTTCCTCGAAGACCGCGAGTGGCGCGGGCTTGGGTAGCACTCGTCAGATGAAGTACGTGTAGCCCACGACCAGGCCGACTGACCAATACACGCCGCGTGTATTTTTGCCGGGGCCGAACAGCAACCCGGCTTCCGTGGGGCTGGTGAGGTCAATGTTGCCGACGATATTGTCGCTGCCGATCATGAAGTGGGCGCCAATGGCCAACTCGTGCTTTTCTGTTTTCAGCGCGATTCCCGTAATCCCGTGGTACAGGTCCCACTGGGTCATGCCGATCTGGATGCTGTCGCCGGTCTTTGGTACGTCGGCACAGAAGTCGGTGTAGAACGACCAATAGCCCGTCCAGTCGCCGAGCCACCAGTTGCCGAAATGCTGGCTGACCGCCGCGGCCACATTGAATACACCTTCGCGCGTGTCACGCACGCGCAGGAAGTCATTGTTGCCGGGAAAGTTGCCACCCACGCCCTGGAAGAAGGGGGCGCTCTTGGGCTTGAGCAGCGTGTAGGTACCCACGCTCAGATAGTACTCGCACGAGAAGGCGATGCGCGTGCCGGTCGGCGCAACTGCGTACTCCAACCCTAACGCGAATGACCAGGGGGACCGATACTCCGTGGGGCGCTCATCCTGTCGGTCATTGAGAATCAGCGAATCTCCGACGCCGTTGCTGTTGGTGTCGATGTTGATGATCTCAAGGTCCCGCGAAGCCGTGCCCTGCCCGAAAATGTGCATGCCCGCCGCAGTCGCCGTCACGCCGGCCTTGAAGCCTTCGTGCTCAAAGGCCAGGCCCAGCTTGAGCACCGCCCGAATGTCAAAATAGTTGACGTACACGTCGTTGCCGACCGAAGCGGTCTCAAACACCCCAAGGCTCGGGTTGAACCAGACAGCCCGGGCGTTGACGTTTGCCAGCAGCTTTTCGATCCGGATCGCGCCGAACGCCGTTGCGCCCACCGACAGCCAGTCGGTGACCCGCCAGCCCCATGCAATGCCCAGCCAATACTCCTGCACGCTGGTATCGATCGTGATCTGGCCCGTGTAGTCTTCTTCACCTGGGTTGCGGACGATAATGTCTTCGCGGCTTTCTTCGCGGGCTGAGGCACTGTTGTTCCAGTAGTGGCGCGCAAGCACGAGGTGGCTGAACACGTGGCGCGGCGCGAAATCGAAAATGTGCACGCCGCTGGCAAGTGTGGGCACAACGCGGTAGTTGAAGGCGTCAATGTCGCGGTTGTCGCCAGCCCCGTCGCGAATCAGAAAGCGATCCATCTGGTACAGCGTGGCGCCTACCGACAACGAGTCGTTCTCAATCCAGCCAAGTCGGGCCGGGTTGTAATAGCCCGCACTCGAGTCGTCGCAGCCGCCGACGACGGCGCCGCCCATCAAGTGGCTGCGCGTGCCGAACTGCTGGGTCCAATAATGCTGGTCCTGCGCGGTGCAAACACCAGCGAACGCCGCCAGCGCGGCAAGCAGCCAATAAATCATGGTCTCCCTCCGTGCTGGCCAGCATAACAAATGAATAAGGGCCGGGCCCGAATTGAGCCCGGCCCATGATCGCGTTGCATTAGCGGCCGCCGGCGGGCTTGGCGGGTACCGTTCTCAGGTACTCCCACAGCGCCTTTACGTCGTCGTCGGTCATGCCCGCGTACGTCTTCCACGGCATGGACTTGTGCAGCTCGGTGCCATCGGGGCGCTTACCGTGGCGCACTGCCTTTTCAAAGTCCTCGAATGTCCACTTGCCGATGCCAGTGGCCTCGTCCGGTGAGATGTTCCGCCCCTGGGGCCAGCTCGGGTCGCCGCCGGGAATCTTGCCACCGGAAAAGCCCTGCCCGTGACAGCCGCAGCATGTACCCGCGATCACCTTGCCCCACTCGACGGTCGGGCCGGGCTCTGCGGTTGGACGCACGGCATTGTGATCGATCTTGCCATGGGCGAACGGAATCTCGCCGGTGGCAATCAATGCCCGCGCCAGAAAACCCGGGTCGTGGGCGCGCAACTCGCGGTCAACGGCAGGCATGCTCTTGATGTAAGCCACGACTGCGGCGAGGTCCTGGTCAGAAAAATTGGTGTAGTCTTCTGACGGCATGAAAATGGCGCGTGTCTTGTTCTTCTTGATGCCGTGGCGCAGGATGCGCGCCCAGTCTTCGCCCGTGTACTCGTTGGTCACACTGCCCTTACCAGCCGTCAGGTTGGGGACGTAGATCATGCCCATCGGCGGCTCGTCCAACAGCGTTCCGCCTCCGAAATCCGCCCGGTGGCAGTCACTGTAGCTGCAGCCCATTACGTTGTTCACAAGGTACTGGCCGCGCTCAATCGCGCGGCTGTTGCCCTCTGGGATTTCGAGTGCGGTGACCGGCTGTTCAAAGGTTTCGTCCATCTTGCTGCTGAACTTGACTTCAACGAACCCGTAGCCGCCCACAGCCAGAAGCATTCCGCCGCCGAAGGTCAGCAGCAGCAGCCTCATGACCAGGCCCATCTTCTTCTTTTGCTTATCCCCCATCGCTCTCTCCTGAAAAACGAATTGCACATACTGCCTACACGACAACGCAGTTTCCAGACTCTGCCCAAACATGCGGGTTCGCTGCCAGGCACGCTATAGGCAATTCCTAAGCCGGCCTCCGGGTGCTTACATCGGGCAATGGCTGGACCCTCACTCACACCTGCGCAGCGCCGCGGCGTTTCTGTCGTCTTACTGATCATCTTCATTGATCTGCTCGGCTTCGGCATCGTGTTGCCAAGCCTCGCCTATTACGTTGCGATCTTTGATGTACCCGCATGGGCAACCACACTTGCCGGCGCTGTCGGCCTTGAGACTCGGGGCGGCGTGCTGGTCGGGTTGATCCTGACATCCTACAGCCTGTGCCAGTTCATCTTCGCGCCAATCTGGGGCCGGCTGTCCGACCGCGTGGGCCGCCGACCGATCCTGGCCATGAGCACCGCCGGTTTCTCGCTGACCTGGTTGCTGTTTGCGTTCGCACCCAGCCTGACTTGGCTGCTGATTTCGCGGGCGCTGGCGGGCGTGTGCGCCGCGAACTTGAGCACGGCGCAGGCATACATGGCCGACACGTTTCCGCCCGAGCGGCGCGCTAAGGGCATGGGGTTGATCGGCATGGCGTTCGGCATCGGGTTCGTATTCGGCCCGGCGATTGGCGGGTTGCTGGTCAGCGAGCCGCTGCTGGGTTTGCTGGGGTCCGCCCCGGACCATGACAGCGCCGGGCTGATTCGTGAGGGCACACAAGCAACGCTGGATTTTCATCGCCTGCAATTGATGGTGCCGAGCCTGTTTGCCGCCGGGCTTAGCGCGGTGTCGTTCACGCTGACGCTGACCATCATGCGCGAGTCGTTGCCGCCCCAGTTGCGGGCAGGTCTTGCGCGGCGCGCAAGCAAGCTGGGCGCGCTGGTACGCAACCTGGGGCGACCGGGCATCGGGCCAATGCTGCTGGTCTACTTCGTGGTCACGCTGGGGTTTGCGAACCTTGAGGCAATGTTCAGCCAGTTCAACGTCGATCACCTGCACATCAAGGCCAGCGCCAACGCGTGGGTCTTCGTGGCCGTCGGGTTGACGCTGGCGTTTGTGCAGGGGGGGCTGATTGGTCGGCTGACACGGGCGCTGGGCAGCCGCGCGGTGCTGGCGACCGGGCTGGGTGGCTTGGTGGTGGTAATGTTCGTGTTCGGGTTTCAGGTTGAGCTGAACCCGGGCTTGAACGCGATGTTGTGGCTGGTGCTGCTGGCGATTGGTGTCGGTGCGTTCAACGCGCTGTGCAACCCGAGCGTGCTGGCCATCATCAGCAGTCAATCCCGCGCCGACGAGCAAGGGGCAATGATGGGTGTGGCTGCCAGCGCGGCCACGCTGGGCAGAATCATCGGGCCGGTAAGTGCAGGCGCGATCTACGATGCGGCGGGCCCGCAATGGCCATTTGCGGTGGGCGGCGTGCTGATCGCCGGCGGACTGCTGCTGCTGCTGGCGCGCTGGAAGGCCGTGGGCCCGCAGGCCATGCCTCAGGCTTCGAAGTAGTTCTCGTCGATGTCCTTCAGGATGAAGCTCTCGACAGGTCGGACGCCGACGTCGTGCTCAATCATGATCTCAACCAAGTCAGCGCCGTCGATCAATGCAATCCGCTTCTCTATTGCCTTGACGAAGTCAACGGCCGTGTCAGCAAAACTGCTCGTCGTGATGAACACGCCCCTCTTTGCGTGCTTCATGTCCAGGGTTCCCGCGAACTGCTGGAGTGCCGGGCGCCCCACGATGTTGTCTTCACCGTACCGCTTCGCTTGTACGTAGATCATGTCCAGTCCAAGCGCATCCTCACGGATAATGCCGTCAACCCCGCCATCGCCGGGCTGACCAATGCGTTCTGACCACTCTCGCTTCCCGCCGCCGTATCCGAGCTTGGCCAACACGTCGAGCACCACCCCTTCGAAGAAGGACCAATGGGCCGCGCGCAGCTTCTCCAGTAGTTGGTCGCTCAACACTGCATTGGCAGCGTCTAGCGACGCACGCAGATCTTCTTGTGGTGTACGACTAATAACGTCGGGCGAGTCGCCCTGGTCGTATGCGACATGACTGGTCTTGCGGCCACTCCGCCAACGAAGAACTGTCGCTTCAAACTCCGGGAACTGTCGCAGATAGGCTTCATCTAGCCGCAGCGGCCCTTGCGCCAGCACTTGTCGGCCCCGGTCAGTAATGCGCCGCAGCGCCCGGCCAGTCTTTTCGGTTAGCCGTGCCTCGTCAAGTCTGACCATCGCCCAAGCCACGCGGTTTGCAAAGATTGTCGACCCGGACTTAGTTCTCCGGGACACCTGTTCGTCTGACAACGCAAGTTGTTGGCGAACAGATTGACGAACTTCTTCGGGCGAAAGGACTCCTCCGCCCTCAAATGACTTCAAGACATTCCAACCCATAGTTTGAAAGTCAGGTATCGCGTCTACACTTTCGTCCATAGTTGTATGTTGCCATATGGGTTGCGTGTGCCAAGTGCGACCCCAGCAGCGGACAAGAAGTCGCGGGTGGCGCGCGTCGCCCTCGTGGCTATCTTTACAACGATGGACACGTCAATCCCAACACCGGTGTGTCTGGATCAACGCCCGGAAGTGGTCGGGTTGTTCACTGCCATCAAAGACGCCCTGCCGGAACTTTGCCGATTGCTTGCTGAGTGCGGTGGCTTCTGGGGTTATGAGGATGGTCTTTACCGCTACTATCATCAGAGTTCCAAGGTATATGCGCTGCAGGAGTTGACGCAACGCATCGCGAACAGCTTGCAGCAACTTGCGCCGATGCGCCCACTACATCCGCTATTCTTGGCAATTGTCCAGAAGGGCACCGGGAAGACGTTTGAGCCCGCACATAACGCGCATTGGGCAGATGCTGCAGGCCCAATTGTCGAGGCCTTCTTGCATGCCAAGTACTTTCTAGAAATGGTCGTGAAGTACGCCCAGTCGGTCGAAGAACCGACCGTCCAAGCAATGCCTAGCGGCTGGGCGGCCGTAATGCACCTGTACGGATTGCGTTGACGCCTGCGAGGCGTGACTATTGCGGTGCGACACTGAGGCGAGCATCCGGGCCAACGCTTGGCCCTCTATCCCTACTTGCCGGCAAAAACGCTACGATGCCCGCACCAAGAGGAATCACTTCCATGACTACCACCATGCCCTCCATCCAGGTTGTCGCGGCTCGACCCGGCGCCATGGAGGTTCGCGAAGCGGACATCCCATCCATCAAACCCAACGAAGTGCTCATCAAGGTCCGCGCAGCCGCCGTCTGCGGCAGTGACCTGCACCTTTACCAGTGGGACGAGTCCATCCGCCCCAAGGTGCTGCGCGCCAGCGACAACTTCAAGCACGGCGTGATCGCCGGCCACGAGTTTTGCGGCCACGTCGTCGAGATCGGCAGCGCCGTCGGCACCATTATGGACGACCCCGCCGTCAAGCTGGCCAAGGGCGACTTCGTCAGCGCCGAAAGCCACGTGGTCTGTGGAAAGTGCTACCAGTGCACGCGCGGCGAAAAACATGTGTGCGTCAACGACAAAGTGATCGGTTTTGACCGCAACGGTGCCTGGGCCGGCTACATCGCGCTGGATGCTTCGTGCGTCTGGAAGAACGACGCCGACCTGCCGTTCGAGATTGCCGCAATCCAGGAGCCCCTGGGCAACGCCATGCACGCCGCGGCGCACTTTCCGCTCAAGGGCCAGCGCGTCGCGATCATCGGCCTTGGGCCGATCGGCATGTTCAGCGCCGTGATCGCGCTGATGCACGGGGCCCAGAAAGTCATTGCAGTCGAGGTCAGCGAAACTCGCGCCCGCATCGCCCGCGAAATCGGCGTGCACGACGTGATCATGGGCAAGATCGCGCGCACCGCCGAAGAACGAAGCGCCGAGCGCGCCCGCATTCAGGGCCTGATTCGCGAAGCCGCAGGCCTGGACGGCCCCGACGTGGTGCTGGAAATGTCGGGCCACCCCGACGCGATTACAAACAGCGTGAAGGCTGTGCGGCGCGGCGGCAAGGTCATCGCCTTCGGCCTGCCCAAGGATGCCGCCTACACGTTTGATGACTACAGCAAGGACGTGATCTGGAACGGCATCACGATCCAGGGAATCATCGGCCGGCGCATCTACGACACCTGGTACAAGGTGCGCGAGCTGGTGCGCCAGCCCGAGGCACGGGCCAAGCTGCGCAAGGTTATCACCGAAGTGCTGCCCTACACCGAGTTCAGGGGCGGCATCGAGCGCATGCTGAAAGGCGAAGCCGGCAAAGTCGTGCTGGAGTTCGCGTAGGGGCGCGACTTGCTGCGCCCGCGCTGGCATCGGTTATCGCGCACTAACCAGCGGCGGTTGTCACATTGCCTATGGGCTGGTCTAGTTGCCGCATGCCCCCTACAATCCCGCCCCTGCATTGGGGGATCGTTTGTCCCGTTGGCTGTTGCAACTGACCCTGCTTCTGGCAGCACCGCTCGCGGTGCTGTCGGTGATTGCAGCGCTGGCGTCGGCCCAGAAGATTGACGTCGGCACCGAGGGCACCGCCATCATCGCCATTGAGCTGCAGGTCAAGTCCGAGGGCAAGGTCTTCGATCGCGCCCCCGACAGCGCCCGCAAGCACGAGATCCTGGGCGTGATGCGCACCCGGCAGGGTAAGGCCTTCAAATCCGAAGATCTCGCCCGCGACGTCAAGTACCTTACCGAAACCAGCCACATGTTCCGCGAAGTAGACGTACGCGCCGAGTTGGTTGACCAGCCCAACCAGAGCAAGGGCGTGCGCGTCAAGCTGATCTTTACGCAACCGCTGGTCAAGCGCGTGCGCTTTCTGGCACCTTCGGGCGGCAAGTGGTCCGAAGAAGGCATGCGCGACCTTTACCGCTTTCTGGGCAAGACCGACACCGCCGAAGGCGCCGAGTTCAGCCTTGTGCGCCTCGACAACGACGTGCGCCGGCTGTTCGAGACCGGTTCGTTTCTCGACGTGCGCGCCGAGCACAAGTATCTGCCCCAGGGCATCGATGTCGTGTTCCGTGTGATCCAGAACGATCCGCTGGCGATTGTAACCTTCAGCGGCATCTACCAGTCGGGGTTCACAACTGACCTTGAACGCGTGATCGCGGGCCAGGAACCGGTCCGTGAAACCCCCGGCCTGCAGAGTGACGGGGGGCTGGTGGCGCCGGCATACTTCCCGATGGGCGCATTCAGCGGCGACGTGATTACCGACGCCAGCGCCGCCAACATCCTGGGCGCCAGGCAGCAGATCAAGCTGTTCTATCAGGCCCGGGGGTTTCCGTTTGTCGAGGTCACCGAGCGCGTTCTAAGCCTGCCCGAGAAGTTTGATGCCAAACAGCTTGAAACCGACTACGGGCGCATGCGCGAGCCGATGCTGAACACCGTGCGCAACCTGATTGATGACGCATACGGCGGCAGCACCGTGCTGGTCTTTGAGGTGTTTGAAGGCGAGTTGATGCGCGTCGGCGACATCCTTTTCCGCGGCCTCGAGAACATTGATTCGCCGGGCAACGACGCACTGTCTGTGGACAGGCTGAGCGGTCTCTTCTCGTTGATCAACCAGCTCTGGTACTCCGTGTTTGCCTCATCGGCAGACCGCAAGGGCGCCGTGCTGGGCGAAGTCATGCGCATGAAAGAAGGCGAGCCCTTCGTCGAGAACGACGCGATTCGCGACGCCGAGTCATTGCAGGCCTACATGCAGCAGCGTGGATGGCTTGATGCCCGCGTATCCTTCACGAGTTTTCAGATGAACCAGGTGCGCTCTCGCGTCAACCTGATCTACCACATTGAGCCGGGCTCGGTGTATGCCGTCAGCGACATGCGCATTGAGTACGCCACCCGCGCGCCGCGCGTACCCCAGGGCGCCCAACCCCGCGAGTTCGACAAACCCGTCGTCGAATTCGACGACCTGCTGGAAGCCATGCGCCTCGAAGCCAACGGCGTAGCATTGGCTACCGCAGAACAGCGCTACGGGCGCGAGTACCTGACCCCCCTGAATGACCCCAAACAGGGCCGCTACTTCCAGGCCTACGACCTGCGTACCGTGCTGGCATGGGATGAGTATGCGCTTACCGGCGCACCCGGCGACTTCACCGAGGGCATGGCAGGTCGCGTCCGCATCCTGCTGGCCGACAAGGGATACTCAAACATCGAGGTTGAGTTCGTCCGCGTCGAGACCGAAACCGAGTTCATCCAGACGCCGTGGGAGTCACCGTGGCCCGTGCGCAGGGTCGGCATGATTCTGCGCATCCAGCAGGGCTACCAGAGCATCGTTGGCACCGTGAACTTCCGCGGCAACGTCGAGACCCGCGACAACGTGATGCGGCGGCTGGTCAGCGTCTATCCCGGCGACGTCTACGACCGTAACCGCTTGCGCGCCTCTACCATAAGGTTGCAGCGCTCCCAGTGGTTCGAGCAGGCGGCGCCCGGACAAGGGGTGGCGGCCCGCACCACTCCGCGGCTCGTGATCAGCGAGGGCGAGTACATTGAATACACCGATGTTGATTACGACATGGTCGAAGGCCGCACCAACCGCCTGAACTTCGCCGCCGGGTTCAACTCTGCGACCGGCTTCACCGCCTCGGTTGACCTGACGCTGCTGAACTTTGACGTCAGCTCGCTGATCAGCTGGGCATGGGGCGAGCCGAACTGGAGTTTCTCCGGCGCCGGCCAGTCTTTGTCGTTCACCGCGCAGCCGCCGCTTGACCGCCAGCAGGTTTACCGCATCAGCTTCAATGAGCCGTGGCTTTTCGGCTATCCCGTTTCGGCGGGCGTCAGCGGCGAGTACACGTCGATCAATTATGCCGACTACACGCGTAGCCGCCTTGGCATTGACCCGTTCGTGGGCTGGCGCGTGTTTCCTGACGTGCTCTGGAGCGTCGGCTATTCCTATTCAATTCTTGAACTCGCTGATGTTGCCGCAAACGCGCCGCCAGAGCTGAGGGCCGACGAGGGCCGCGACGTACTGAGCACGCTGTGGAGCGAGATTTCGTGGGGCACCACCGACAACCCGGCGTTTCCCACCAGCGGGTTCAACCTGAGCTATCGCTTCAGTTACACAGGCGGCGTGCTGCTGGGCGGCACCGTGGACTTCTGGCGCATGCGCGCCAATGCCGAGTACTTCATTCCACTGGCGGAAATTGACCCCGTGCGCACGCTTGTCCTTGCCCTCAGCGCCACCGCGCACTGGCAGGACGTCCACAGTGATACGGCCGAAATTCCGTTCATTGAGCGCTTCCTGATGGGCGGTAACAACCTCGGTGGGCGCGGCCTGCTGCGCGGCTTTGAGTTCAGCGGCGTCGGCCCCAGCCGCAACGGCGTGGCGCTGGGTGGCAACTTCATGGTTCACGGTTTCGCCGAGCTGCGCTTCCCGATCTTCCCGGGCAGCCTGTGGCTGGTCGGGTTTGTGGACGTCGGCGAGCTTAGCCCCACGCTGAACACGTTTGATCCAACCGGGTGGACGGTCAGCGGCGGCATCGGCCTGCGCCTGCTGCTGCCGATTCTGCCGGTGCCGTTCGCGCTGGACTTCGGGTTCCCGATCATCAACCAGCCGGGCAACCGCGAGCAGGTGATCAGCATTAACCTGGGCTTCGGGTTCTGAAGCGCTTTCCTGTTGATTCCAGATTCCTACAATGCGCCCGGCGCGCGGGAGAGATTTGAACTGCCTTTCGAGGCAAAGAGAGGGGTTACCCCTTTCAATCGCAGTGGCTTCTCACGCATCACACGCTCAAGTCGAGATTGTACCAATCTCGGCTTGAGCGTGGCCGAGAGCTGGAAGTCTCTCCCACGCGCCGTTGAACGGCGGACGCTTCGTCCGCTGCTTTTCTTAGAATGCGGGCCGAACGCCCGCGTTCGGCGGGGGCGACTGTGGGTTTCTTCGACTGGCTTTTTGGCAAGAAGAAAGACCCCTACGGCGGCAATCCCCAGAAGCAGTATTCGTCGCCCCGCCAGCAGCCCCGGGATGCAAGCCCCTATCCGCCGCCGCCGCCCCCCCCGCCGCCCTCTGGCTATGGTCGCCCCGTGCCGGTACCCACGCCGCAGCAGGCACAGGCCGTGGGCATGCGCTTTCAGTTTCTGGGCTGGCGCCGCCGGCGCAGCAAAACGCCCATTGGGCCGATCCCGGACCAGACCATTTCCGGCTGCCGCGACGTTCTGACCGGCCGATTCTCCGAGCCCGGAGGCATTGCCAGCCTTGGCGGCAGCCGGGAGTCGCCCGACCCGTACTTTGACGCCGCCAGAGTGCGCGCAGCCGGCTTGCCCGAGCTTCCACACACCGACGCATTGGCGGCATTGGCCGGCGTTGAGCGCAGAAAACTCGTGTGGCTTGCGGCCCGGCCGTTGTCGGGCAAGGACGTGACCACGCACTATACGGTGAAGGAAATTGACAAGTCCTCAGGCGGCAAACGGCTGCTGATGGTTCCGCTTCCACAGTTGAAAGCGGTGCAGCGAGCGCTGCTGGAAAAGCTGGTCAGCAAGCTGCCCGTGCACGACGCCGCCCACGGCTTTCGCAAGGGCCGAGATGTGCTGAGCGGCGCAAGCGTGCACGTGGGCAAGGACGTCCTGGTCAGCCTGGACGTGCGCGACTTCTTTCCGTCCTTCACGTTCCGGCGCGTCTCGGGCTACTTCCGTTCGCTGGGCTACGGCCGCGGCACTGCGGTGGCCCTTGCCAACCTGACAACGGCGCGTCTTGCGGAGGCACAGGTCAAACAAGGCAACAACTGGGTGTACGCTGCCAAGGCGTACAAGAACGTCCGGTGGGGCCACCCCGAGTTGCCGCAGGGCGCTCCCACAAGCCCCGGCATCAGCAACGCGATCTGCCATCGTATGGACAAGCGATTGACCGGGCTGGCACGCAAGTTCGGCGCTGACTATACGCGCTATGCCGACGACATGACCTTCAGCGGGGGCGACGACCTCGCGTTTCACGCGACAAAGTTCATCGGGCTCGTCACAAAGATTGTGCACACCGAAGGCCTGCGCCTGAACGACAAGAAGACACGCGTCATGCGCCAGGGCCGCCAGCAGCGCGTTACGGGCGTTGTCGTGAACAATAAAACCAACGTGTCACGCCGCGATTACGACAAGCTGAAGGCAATACTGCATAACTGCGTCAAGCGCGGGCCCCACGGCGAAAACCACGATCATCACCCCGATTTCAGGGGCTGGCTGCAGGGCAAGATCGCACACGTAAGCCACATCGGCCCCGAACGCGGCAGAAAACTGATGGCGTTGTTCAACCAGGTTCGTTGGTAAGGCAGCAGGCTCTGCGGCGGGTATGCGCAGTGCTTCCGTATCAGGCAGAGATGGCCGCGCTTGCCGTTCCGTCGCGGAGCGCCGACACAAATCGAGGACCCAGGCATGATCGTGCGTATCCAGTCGGCGGGGGTTACGGGTATTTCGGCTTCGCCCGTTGACGTTGAAGTTGACGGGGCGCCGATTGGTCGCGGCGGCGGCGACGCGCACTTTGCCGTGGTGGGCTTGCCCGACAAGTCGATCACCGAATCGCGCGAGCGTGTGCGTGCCGCGATCAGCAATTCGAACTACGACTTTCCGGCGATGCACATCACCGTCAACCTCGCGCCCGCCGACCTGAAGAAAGAAGGCCCCGCCTACGACCTGCCGATTGCCGTCGGCGTGCTGGGCGTCAGCAACCAGATCGACGCCAACGCAATTTCGCGCCACGCCGTAATCGGCGAGTTGGCGCTCGATGGCCGCGTGCGGCCTGTCGCGGGCGTCCTGCCCATTGCCATTGAGTTGAAAAGGCGCCATGTGAAATCCCTGATCGTGCCCGTGGACAACGCCGGCGAAGCCGCTGTCGTACAGGGCATTGAAGTCATCCCCGTGGACCACCTGCGCGAGGTAGTCGGGTTCATCAATGGCAACCTGCCGATTGAGCCGTTTCACGCCGACGTCGAGAAGTACTTCGAGCACGTGTCGGAACATCCCTTCGACTTCGGCGACGTCAAAGGCCAGGAATCAGCCAAGCGCGCGCTGATGATTGCCGCAGCAGGCGGCCACAACGTGCTGATGCTGGGCAACCCCGGCGTGGGCAAGAGCATGCTGAGCAAGCGCCTGCCGACGGTGCTGCCGCGCATGACGCTGGATGAGGCGCTCGAGACCACGAAAGTCTACAGCGTTGCCGGGCAGGTGACGCGCGAGACCCCGCTGATCACGCAGCGGCCGTTTCGCGCGCCGCATCACACCATCAGCGACGCGGGCATGATCGGCGGCGGCACAACGCCGCGCCCCGGCGAAATCAGCATGGCGCACAACGGCGTGCTGTTTCTTGACGAGTTTCCGGAGTTCAACCGCAAGACGCTTGAGGTCATGCGCCAGCCGCTTGAAGACGGCACAGTCACGATCAGCCGGGCATCGGGCAGCCTGACGTTTCCCGCGCGCCTCATGCTGATCGCTGCCATGAACCCTTGCCCGTGCGGGTATCTGGGGCATCCCAAGAAGAAGTGCTCGTGCACGACGCGCATGATTGCGCAGTACCGCAGCAAGATCAGCGGCCCGTTGCTTGACCGCATCGACATCCATCTTGAAGTGCCGAGTGTGGACTTCAAAGAACTGTCCGGCGAAGCGCGCGGCATGACCAGCAGCGAAATGTTCAGCCACGTGCAGCGCGCCCGCGACGTGCAGACCGCGCGGTTCAAGCGGGCGCGCGAGGGCCTGCACAACAACGCGGGCATGAATGACAAAGAGGTAAGCACCTACGCCACGCTGCGCCCGGAAGTGAAGTCGCTGCTCGACACCGCGATGGAGACGCTGCACCTCAGCGCCCGGGCCTACACACGCATCCGCAAAATCGCGCGCACGATTGCCGACCTTGACGGCGCGCAGGACATCGGCGCCGAACACATCACCGAAGCGATAGGCTACCGCACGCTCGACCGCGCCGAGGCTTGAAGCCGCCACGGAGATCTCGGAAGAGCACGGAGAAGGCCAAGAGGAGATACAGGGTAGGCAGGATGCGGGAACACAAACCATCGCATCCTGACCAGTATCCCTACCGAACATTCCGTCGGGTCTATTTCTAGCCCGGATATTGCATGGGAAAAGGTGGGCAACCTGAACGAACTCCGTTCGTTCATGGGTTAGCAATATGTTGACCCGTGAGGTTGCCCATGAC
>JAMQHL010000025.1 GCA_025993795.1 Planctomycetota bacterium | reverse complement strand
TTGACGCCGGCGGGCAACCTGCGAACTTTGAGACGTTTGGACATGGCAACCTCCAGTGTTCAGAAGCGACACCGAAAGCGTACAAGCCAGTGCGACAAGGTTTCTATTTGAGAAGGCGGGGGCCTTCAGCGGCTTACACTTCATCGACCGTCGGGGCCTTGGGGTGACGGCGGCCGATGTGCAGCGCCATGGCGCCCATCACGAACAGCATCACCAGAAACGCAGCCAGCCCGCCCACGACGAAAGGCGTGCTTACCGGCGGCGCTTCGGGTTCGGGCTCCGGCACGCCGGGCTGCGGCAGTCGTGTTGCGCCGAAGCCGCTCCAGAACGCGGGGTCGGTGTCCGGGTGCTGGCCCTGTTTGATCCGAGTGCCGGCGTAGGCGTTTCGCTCGGTCACCCACGCTTCGGCTGCGGCCCGGATGTCGTTGAACACTGACTGCTGAGTTGCCCTGTTCGTCATCTCGCCAAGGTGCACGGCCATCGCCGCCGGCAGATTCGCCGGGCCCGATAGAACGCGCGAGGTCGCGCCCGCTGCCAACAACTCGTTGACCCGCAGCCACGCGGTGATGGCTTCTTCGTCGCGGCCCTCGACCCACAGCGCCAGGCTCAAGGCATGCAGGACGTCAACATCCTGCCAGCCGCCGCCGTGCACAATGCGCCTGCACAGGTGCACGATGGCGCCGGCGCGCCCGAATTGCGCAAGTGCGCCCTGCCCGCGTGTCACAGTGACCTGCCGGTAGCCGAAATCCAGAAGGTTGGGAAAGGGCTGGCCGAAGTCGCCCTTGTAGGTGGGTGGGTTCAGCAGCCACGCCACTTCTTCCAGCGCAAAGAATGCATCGGCGTTGTAGGTGTCCATCTCCAGCAGCTCGCGCAGCGTGATGCGGGCCAGCGTCAAGTCGTCGCGTGTGCCGTCGCGTTGAAAGCGCGCGTGCAGGCAGGCTGCCTTGTTGGCAAGCGCACGAATGTGGTGTAGGCGCCCCTGCGCTGTGTTGAGCGCCTTGACCTGCTGCGCACACAAGACCTTGCGATCCAGCAGAATGATGGCGTCGTTGAATTTGCCCAGCCGCATCAGGGCAGTTGCGGCGTCGTCGAAAAGCGGCAATGCCTCAAGCAGGCGCGGCAAGTCGACATCGGTGGGGGGCGACGGCAGCGCCTCAATCAGCGGCCGCGTGCGGTCCAGGCGCGCGCGGTAGAAGTCAGGCGTCGGCCGGTCAAAGCGCCCGCTGATGATTGCGATAACGTCCTGCAGTGCGGTGTCGTCGGGCCGGTCGATGTCCCAGATGCCCGCCCACAGTGGGGCGCAGCTCACCAGGCACAGCAGGCACAGGCGCATCACGGCGTCGGTCCCGGCGGTTTGCGCGTGGCGCGGTTGTTGACAAAGAAGCCAGCCGCCAGCAGCGACAGCAGCGCGATCACCATGATCCATGTTGTACTGCCGTTGTCGGGTACCTCGGGTTCCGCGACTGCTGCGTCATCGGTGGATTCGTTGACAGCCGGCGCGGGCTCTGCGGGTTGCGGCGCGGGTATCAATTCGGGTCGGGGCAGCGCCGGCAGCGATGGCCTGGGTGCCTTGAACCCGGCCCAGAATGCCGGGTCATCGCCAGCGGTGCCTGCGGCAAGGGTTGCGGCAACGTAATCACGGCGGGCAGTCTGCCATGCATCGCCGTATTCGCGGTACGCCGCGTAGCACTCTTCCAGTGCAGCGCGATACTTGGGCTCAAGGGGTGTGATATCTTTCAGAACCCCCATGGCCGGTTGGCGCGCGACCGTGATGGCCTTGATGTTCGTGATCGACTCAATGCCCGGAACGCGCGAGAGCTTGCCCTGCCCGTGCAGTTCCCAGGCGCGAAGGCGTGCCATGTGCGCCAGGGCCTGGCGCCCGTCCACGGCCCAGACGAGACTGAGTGTGTAAAACGAATCGAAGTTCTCCCATAACGGGTGCAGGCGGATCATCGCCAGCAACACATCCGCCGCCCCCGCGAGGCCGCGATCGCGCAACTGCCCGTTGTCAGTCAGTGCCGTCTTGAGGCCCGCATGGCGCAGGCCGAACATGTCTGCCAGCATACCGCCCGTTTCTGCCGGGTCGGTTTTCTCGGCCCATCCGAGAATCGCATCCAGGAAATGCGACTTCGGCAGTCCGGCGTTGTGAAGGCGTGCCTCGGTGATGCAAACGGCTGCGGAGATGCGGGTCGTGCCGCCCTGCCACCACAGGTTTGTGTACATCTGCGCAAGCAAGCTGCGAACGTTTGTGCGTTCAGCAGCCGGCAGGACTTCGTCCAGCAACGGCCGCAATATGGCGATAGCTTCTTCCTGGCGGTTCAACTGGTCGAGGCATTGGGCCGCCACGAGCTGGTTGTGTACCCGCCCGCCCGAAAGCGTTTCACGCAGGGCCTTATCGAGGCGTGCTTCGTAATAAGCTGCGGGCTGGCGTTCGATGCGACCGGCGATGGTGTCCAGGGCATCGGGCCACGGCAGCAGCTCGTCTTCGAGAAAGTCGCTGTCCCAGATGCAGCAGGCGTTGGCGACCCCGCAGAATACGGCCATGGCCACAAGCGTTGTCATCAGGATTCGCATGTCATTATCCTAGCACGAATCCATGCCGGGGGTGTAGCATCAGTCCACACGGCTGACGCCACGATTAAGGAGTTGTTCATGCGCTGGTTTGCCTTGTGCATGTTTGCTGCCTGCTCGCCCCTATGGGCGTTCGGGCCTGACAATGTGCTGATCGTTGCCAACGACAAAGCCGCAGGCAGCGTCGAGATCGCCGAATACTATGCAAAGGCGCGCGGCATTGCCCCCACACGCATCCTCAAGCTCAGCACCAGTGAAGCCGAGGAGATTGACCGCGAGACGTTCAACAAGCAGATCTGGGAGCCGGTTACCAAGGCTGTGCTGGCTGATGACAGCATCATGGTGATTGTGCCGACCCGCGGCGTGCCGTTGAAAGTGAAAGAAGTAGACCGCGAAGACGACAAAGGCGCCTTTGAAGGCCGCGACTGGGGCAGCGTTGATGGCGAACTGGCCCTGATTCGAAACGGCGAGTACGACGTCAAGGGCGTCGTCGAGAACCCGGTGTTTGACAAAGCCGAGCCGCTGGTTGCAGCCGACAAGATTCTCGTGGTCTCGCGGCTTGACGGTGCGACCGTGGAGATTGCCAAAGGGCTGGTCGAGAAGGCCATCCTGGCTGAAGCGCTGGGCTGCAGCGGCGAGAGCTTTCTGGACACGCGCGGCCTGACCAAAGAAGACGGCTACACCGAGCGCGACAACATCATGGAAAAGGTCGAAGACTGCTGGAAGGCCGCCAAGCTGCCGTACGTGCATGACACCAACGGTGAGGTCGTGGACCTTTCGACCCGTACCGAAACGCTGCACTACTACGGCTGGTACGCCGGCACCCAGAAGCCGGCGGGCACGGTCAAGTTCCGTACGGGCGGCATCTGCATCCATCTGCACAGCTTCAGCGCGTCAACGGTGCGGGGCGAGAGCAACTGGGTCGGCCCGCTACTTCGATGGAACGCGACGTGCACCTATGGAACGGTGTATGAACCCTACACGATTGGCTTTCCCTTCGAGAACGTTTTCTGGGACCGCCTGATCAAGGGTTGGAACTACGGCGAGGCAGGCCAGGTGGCGAACCGGCTGCTTTCATGGCAGGCGGTGTTCTGTGGCGACCCGCTGTACACGCCCTACCCGGGTGGGTATGCCGCCACGCACGATCGCTATCGCAAAGCCGTCGCACTGTCGTTAGCACCGGTGGACGGTGCGGATGCGGTAGACACAGAAGGCCTGACGTTGCTGACGGTGGCGCTTGACCTGCTGAAGGCGCGACAGCAGGCAATCGTTGACATGGTCAAGACGGACCCGATGGCGGCCCTGGACGCTCTGGCCGACCTGCGCTTTCTGGTCAAGGGCATGCAACTGGACACGTGGCTTGAGGGGCAGGGCGAGCCATTTGAGGCCGAGCTTAAGCGCCTGTTTGCTGCCATGAAGTCGAAGATCAAGCATGACGTCACCGACACCGCGGACTTTGAAAACGCCCTGGAGCGTTGGCAGGGGCTCTCGATTCATGCCGCCTTGCTCGAGTTCAAAGAAGAGCTCGCCAAGGACCAGGAGAAAGACGCCGGCAAGCTGCTGCGCAAAGCACAGGCCGAGCAGAAGGGCAAACGGTGGTTGAAGGCGTGGATGCTTGCGGCCGAAACAGCGGCGCACAAGTTTGCGCCAAGTGCGGTGCAGGCCAACGCGATCATGGATGCGATCAAGGCTGACAAGGCCGCGCTGGACCAGATAACCGCCGATGCCGACAAGGCGCTGAAGCCGGATGTCGACAAGGCCCAGAAAGAGCTGGACAAGGGCAAGCCGGATCGTGCAGCAAAGGCGCTTGGTACGGAGTGGCGCTGGTATCCGGACTGTGCCGAGCGCAAGGCAGCAGAAAAGCTGGCCAAAGAAATCGCTGCGGCGCTTGCGAAGGGGTGATGGCCGCGTGTTTACCGGAATCGTGGAAGCCGCACTACCCGTGCTATCTGCCGATCGGCAGGGCGGTCTGCTGCGCGTCAAGCTTGACCTGTCAACACTGCCCGGCGCGGCATCCATCCGGCTAGGGGATAGCGTTGCGCTGAACGGCTGCTGCCTGACCGTGGCGCAACTGGCAGGCACGGTCGCGACGTTTGAGGCGGTGCCCGAAACACAGAAGCTGACAAATCTGGGCGGCCTGCAAACCGGCAGCGTAGTGAATGTCGAGCGCGCCCTGCAGGCTGGTGCACGTTTTGACGGGCATTTCGTGCAGGGCCATGTGGACGGTACCGGCACGGTGGAGGCGCTGCACGAGGCCGGCGGCGAGGTCCGGGTCAGGGTTGGTTGCGGCGCGGCATTTGCGCAGCAGTGCATCCTCAAGGGTAGTGTGTGCATGGACGGCATCAGCCTGACCATTGCCGAGCTTGACGTGTCAAGTCTTACGATCGCGGTGATACCGCACACTCGCAAGGTCACCAGCATCGCCCATTGGAAACCGGGCACTCTGGTGAATCTCGAAGCCGACCTGATCGGCAAATACGTGCGCCGCCAGCTTGAGGCTGCGCAACCCGGCACCTCCAGCATCACCGACGAACTGCTGCGCCGCACCGGGTTTGTTTCGTGATTGTCCTGGAAGTCATCGGGCGCTTTGTCTTCGGCTTCTTGAGGGCCCTGCTTCACCCCGCGCACGTGTTTGTGCTGCTGTGGTGCGTGTTTTCCGTCGGGATGACCTGGGTCATGTTGTCGGACTCGGACCTTCCGTACATCGGCGCGTTTCAGGGTGCGGCCAGTACCGCACCCGGAGAGGTGATCGAGTGCGAGCCGATGCCGTTTTACGACAGCGGCGACGAAACCACCGACGCAGAGCGAGTACGGGCAATCCGCTTCAAGTTCAAGGTTAACGGCCAACCCATTCTGGATACAAGCTATGTCAGGGGTGTTGACTACATGGCCGGCCAGGTTGGGACCATCGAGTACATGCCCGACGATTCCAGCACGGCGCGCGTGCAGGGCACCGAGTTGATGCCCACCGACCGGTTTCTGTGGTTCGTGCTGATCTTTCCCGCAGTGGGTGCGCTGATGGTGGTGGTTTCTTTAACCGCTGCCGTGTTGAAGGGATTCCTGGCGGCTGGTGAGGCCTTGAGGGGACCATGAGCAACCTCGACAAATACTCGCGCAGAACGCCGGAACCCGGTGGTGCTTCCAGCCCGGCTCTGCGCGGCGTGCCCGTTAGTGTGTACGCGGTTTCACTGTTTGGGGGATTCGCGAACCTGTTCGGGTGTATCTGGCTTTCGATTTCCATGATCGCCGTTTGGGTGTTCGTGCCGTTGACGGACGTCAGCTCGCTCTGGAAATTCAGCGGTGAGATGGTGCAGGCCACCGGAAGGGTGATCGACCTTGAGGGCACCAACTACAGTGAAGGGGGCAGCGACGACACGCCCGGCACGCCGGTCTTTGCCGTGCGCTATGAGTTCACCGACAGCCGCGGGGTGGCGCATCAAGGCCGGTCTTACACTCTGGGTTCGCTGCATGCGCCGGGCGCGCCCGTGAAGGTTGAGTATCGTGCCGACGATCCCGAGGTCTCGCGAATTGTCAACGCGCGCTCGGCCCCGGCGCCGATCTGGGTGCTGCTGGTGATCATGATCTTTCCGACGATCGGCGTGCTGTTTCTATTGTTCGGTTTGCGCGAAGGCATACGCCGCGCGTCACTGTTGGGCAATGGCGAGCTTGTACGCGGAAAGCTGGCAGGCAAGTCGCCGACGAACACCCGCATCAACAACCGGCAGGTGTACAAGTTCGAGTACGAGTTCGAAGCGCACGACGGCAGCCGGCACATCGCAGTTGCCCGCAGCCACGAAGCGCAGCGGCTTGAAGACGAAGAGTTCGAGCAGATTCTTTATCACCCGCGCAACCCGTCGCGTTCGTGCGTGGTGGACGCGTTACCCGCCGGCGTGACGATCGGGCCGGACGGGGGCTTTCGCGCACCGCACCCCCTGCATACGTTGGGCATCCTGCTGCCGCCGCTGATCCTGCTCGCGGTGAATTTTATCGGGCTGATGGTGTGGTTGTCATGATCGGCCTCACGCGGCGCAGCTTCCGCGCGGTCAGACCACACGCCAGGGTGCGCTGTAGACGGTGATGCGGCCGCCGATCGCCGTGCTGATGATGCTCAGGTAGTAATCGTTGCCTACTTCAATCGCGGCGTTGCTTGGCGGGGCAGCGCAGATCGCCATGCATACCCCGGCGCGGGCAAGGCGCAGTGTCATCTGGCGGGTAAGCCCGAAGTTGGCCAGCGCGATGCGGTCGTTGGGTGCTACACCTGCGACCACAAGCTCGCCCAGTGCGCGGTACAGAGCGTTCACGCGATGAAAACCTTCGCCGTAACTCTGGATTTCGCCGTTCTGGGCAAACGCCGCCAGGTAGCACATGCGCTCGCTGCTGCGCAGGCCCAGAAACAGCTTTTTGAACTGCTGGGCAAGGTCCGTCACCTGCTCGGGCTTGAGTTCGAGCGCCGTGGTAACCTTGCGCGAAAAGTCTGGTTCATTGAACTGGCCGATCGGACCCGTGAATGCACGGGCCTCGAGGGCAATTGCCGCCTCGCGGCTTAGCGTTACGCGAATCACGAACTGGTCCAGGTCAGTGTCGATGGCCAGAAAGTCGATTTCGCGCTCAATGATGCCTTCTGCCATCAGCCACCCGACGACCAGGCTTTTGATCCGGTGGGGGGCGCAGTGCAGCGAGGTTTCGACGCGGCCGTTGACGACGATCTTGAACTCAGTTTCGGCCGGCACGTACTCGACGGCGGCTTCGCCGATGCGGGTTTCGTCGATGCGTATGACCTCGACCTTGGAAAGGCCGGTTGTGGTTTCGCTGCTCACGATGTTCTCCGGCACACTCGCCATGGGTTTATCGGACGCAGCCGTGTGAGAACTTCAGTCCAGCGGTCGATCTTTTTGCCGCGAACACGCGCCTTGTCACATGTTCGCGTTGGCGTTACAAACCCGGCATGGACTTTGAGCCCTTTCAGTACATGCGCTATGCCAAGCGGCTTGAGTATGCCGACGGCATCTTTATGTCCGGCAGCGGCATGAGCCCGCCGAAGTCTGACCTGCTCTCGTTTGAGCCAGCCGATTTCAGCCTGACGAGCCTGTGCAGCAACTACGGCGACCCGCGCAACGTGGCATGGCTTGCCGACAAGTATGGGTGCGGTGGCGAGCGCATCTTGCTGGCCGCGGGCAGCAGTGAGGCCAACTTTCTGGTGTACGCCGCGCAACTGAACCCGGGCGACAAGGTCATCATTGAAACGCCGGGCTACCCTCAGTTCTTCAGCCTGGCCAGCCTTGTGCAGGCCGAAGTCGTGCGCCTTCCGCGCAAAGTCGAGAACGGCTTTCTGCCTGATCTCGCGCAATTGAAGTCATTGATGGACGACAACGTCCGCATGATCGTGCTGACCAACCTGCATAACCCGACGATGAGCTTCATGCCGCGCGAAACCATGCAGGCGATCATTGACCTGGCGGCAAAGCACGACGCGCTGGTGCTGGTAGATGAAGTGTACATTGACCATCTCAAGCCAGGTGACGACTACACCGCCTTCAGCCTTGGCGACAACGTTGCGGTCACCAGCAGCCTGACCAAGGTGTACGGCCTGTCGGGCTTGCGCTTTGGCTGGGCGGCGGCACCTGAGCGCCTTGTGTCGCGCATGCTGGACCTGGTCGATATCGTGGACCCCGAGTTGCCGACCATCGCGCAGAATCTCGCGCACCGGGCCCTGGAGGCTCTGCCCCGCCTGCGGCCCGTGGCGCGGCGGCTTCATGAGCAGAATTGGCCCGTGGTTGAGGAGTGGCTCAAGTCCCGCACAGACATTGAATACTTTCAGCCACCCGGCGGCATCACGGTCTGGCTGCGCGTAAAGGGCATTGAGGAAACCGGCAATCTGACCACGGTCTGCCGCAACGATTACGGCGTGCTGGTGGTGCCCGGCGAGTACTTTCAGTCGCCGGGGTGGCTTCGCATCGGTTACAAGATTGAGCCGACGCGCCTTCGGCAGGGGCTTGAGCTGCTGGGGAAAGCGATCGACGACTTTCGTTCGCACCACTAAGGGCATGCGTGTTTCTTTCCCCGACCGGCGACACACTGTTCTATCGGCGCCGTGTGGACGGTTTGGACGTGCTGTACGCGTTTCAACCTGACACGGCCCGCGTCGAGTTTCACGCCCAGCTTGCGGCGTCACCGACACAGCTTCGCGCCTGGCCCACGAACAGCGGGCAACTGGTGGTCTGCAGCTCGTGGCCGAGAAACCCCGGCGGCCTGCGCCTGAAGCTGTACGACATGGCGCGCATTTCTGAGCTTCTGGGCCGCCACGCCGCCAGGTTGAACGAAAAGCTGACCGACGTGCCCGAGATCGCGAACTTTACCAACGAGCGTGCGGCCATGCCCGTGCCGGTGTTCCAAGCCGTGCGCGGCGAGCAGGTTGTAGTGCCCGGCTTGTCGCCGGTTGAGGGCGAGCTGCAGGCCCCGGCGCTGTACGAGCTGGATGGCCGCAACGCCAGCTCAAGGGTAGTGCCGCTGACTTTCTTGCAGCAGACGGCGTTGCCGGGTGCGCTGTATGACGAGCCCGGGGGTGCCCGCCGCTGGCTTACCGTGGGGGACAGCAACCACCTGTTTGTTCTGGATGCTGCCAGCCACGGGCTGGTCGGCGACATCGTCTGGCCCGTCGAGCAGCAGGCGCTGGCCCGGGTAGCGTTTCACCCGACACGCGACGAGGCATGGGTCAGCGGGCTTTCAAGCGTGTTTGTGTACCACCGCGAAACCCTTGAGTTGCTGGGCGAAATCACAATTGAAGATGAGCTGCGCTGGCACCGCGGCGAGCGCATGGTTGGCTTCATCGGCGGCGTTGTCTTCAGCCAGGACGGCGCCCGTGCCCTGGTTGCGCGGCCACTGTCGGGCGACATGCTGGAGTTTGACGTCAGCAGCCGTCGCCGTGTAGGGCGGGTGCCCGTCGCCGTGGACCCGCTGGAGCTGCTGTTTGCGCCGGCCGTCGGGCGCGTGTACATGCAGAGCTTGCGCAACGGCAACATCAGCTGGTTCCCGTACCGATAGCAGGGAACTTATCGCTTCGGTATTCGTTTTAACGCACAGTATGGCGGTGAAACCCGGCGCCAAGAGTCGAATCGCAAGGCTGGTCCGTCGCCTTGCTGTCCTGCCCGTCCCGACGCGGCTTGGCTGGTATTTCTTTGGCGCGTCAATGCTGTTGTTCACGGCCGGCAGCTATTACCGCGAGAACAGCTTCGTTTTGCTGTCGTGCATTCCGTTCGCGCTGCTGCTGATTAACGGGCTGGTCGTGTTGTTCAATGTGCGGGGCCTTAGCCTCAAGCGGCAACTTCCCGCCGAGACCCATGCAGGCGAAAGCATTGACGTCGTGCTGCTGTTGCACAACCACGGGCCGATCCCGCGCTTTGCCCTTGAGCTGGATGACACTTCACTGCCCGACCTTTACCGCGACGAAACCGCCAATCTGGTCATGGCTGTCAGCCCGGGATTCGTGCATCGGGCCAGCTATACTGCGGCATTCGGGCGGCGCGGCAAGCACAGGCTCAGTGCGTGCACGGTGTCAAGCGCGTTTCCATTCGGATTGATGCGGATGTCGCGAGCACTTTCGTTCCGCAGCGACATCCTGGTCTATCCGCGCCCCGCGCGCCTGTCGGAAGGTTTTGAGCAACGATTGCTTGAGTCAGCGCGCTTCTTCGGCGAGTCCAGCGTTGCATCGCGCGGCCAGGAAGAGGTCTATGGCGTGCGCGAGTATCTGCCCGGCCAGAACGTCGCGCGAATTCACTGGCGCACCACGGCGCGCACCGGCAAGCCGATGATCCTTGAACTGGAAGGACGCCAGGACGCCAGCTTTGTGCTGATTCTGGATACCGCGTCGGTCGGCGATCCCGGCACGCTTCGTCAACGGCTTGAAAGCGCGATCGGGTTGTTCGCGGGCATCACGTACTTCCTTACGCGGCAGGGAGTGATGTTCCGGTTTGCGTGGTACGGAAGCGCCGTTCATGCAAGCCGGCCGGGTCGCGGCGACGCGCACTATCATGCGGTCATGGAAAAGCTGGGAGTCGCCGGGTTCTCGGAGCGCCGCCTTGGCGACTGGATTGATGAAGTCGGCGTCGGTGCGCTGCACGAAGTACCGGTGCTGGTGACGCTGGGCCCGAAAGAGCACGCAGAGGCTGCTTTGCGGGCCGGGCGTGGCGCGATTGTGGTCAGCGCCGGCGAGCCTGACTTCAAGCAGTTTCTGCGCTTTGACGCGATGGGTCGCAAGAGCATCGCGGGCTCTGAACTCGCGCGCTTTGGCGGCCCGCAACCTGAGGCACAGCCGTGAAACGCACATCGCGCGAGTCGCAGTACTTCAGCCTCGCGCGCATGAGCGGCATTGCGCTTGTGCTGCTGACGGTGTTTTTTCAGCGGCGCGGGCTGATGCACTGGTCTGAGCTGGTGTTTCTGGGCGTGTGCATCGGACTGCAGGAGTCATTCCTGCGCTTGCCCAACCTGCGTCGCTGGCGCACACCGATGCTGGTCGCGTACTCGATGGCGCCCCTGATGCTGATCATGTTTCACAGCACAGAGATTCGGGCGCATTCGGACGATTTCGTAAAGGCCGTGCTGAATACGCCGCTGCCGCTGGTGCTGGTCAGCGTGCAGATCATGGTGTTGTACGTGCGCGATGCGCCGCGGCTTGTCTCGGTTGTGCTGGTGCTGGCCCTGTTCAGCACCGTGATTGGCGTGCGTCGGCCGATTGACGACTCGGTCTGGCCGTGGCTTGCCGGCATTGCTGCGCTGGGTGCGCTGTTTCTGGCGTTGCAGCACCCGGGCATGCTGTTCCATGGCGTGTACGTCAAGCGCGCAAGCCAGCTGCCGCCGGCGGCGCGGCCCGGTGGTGTGTTGCGCCGGTCGTTTATTGCGACGCTCCCGCTGCTGGCGACCTGCGCTGTGGTGTTGACGATGTTCTTGTACTTCGCCGCGCCGCGCATCAGCTTTGCCGACGAGCCGACGGGATCGCAACTGCCCGGCCAGGGCCCTGACGCCGGCACCGATGGCGGCAACGGCAAAGGACCGCGCAACCCCGGAGATACCGGGCCGCCGCGCGACCCCAACAAGCCGCCCGCGTCCGTCGCCGGTTTGACCGATGGTGTTGACCTTGGCGATTTCGGCGAAATCCAGCGCACAGGAACACCGGCCCTTGAGGTTCGCGCGCTATATGACGCAGCCGAAGCGCCCAGCGTGCTGTACCTGCGGGCATTCACGTACGCCAGGTTTGACGGCGAGCGCTGGAGCCCCCTGGAAAGCGATGCCGCCAATGTGGAGACAGTGCGCGAAGGCCCCGTACGCAAACTGCCGGGTGCCCCGGCCAGGGAGCGCATGGGCGTGCGCACGCGAGCCTATGAGTTGACGATGCAGCAAGGCGGGCTGGGCAAGGGCGGCGTCGTGCCGATGCCCGTCGAGGCGCAGCTGGTGCGGGATTACGCCGGCCCGCTGCAATACAGCACCGTCGAGCAGACACTGCGGGCAGCGAGCCTGCGCAGCGGTCAATCTATGCTGATCGAGGCGCAGCACCTGGTGGCGACCCCGCAGCAGATGGCGCGAGAACTGCGCAACAGCGAAGTAACCGCAGGGGATGTCTCGGCCATGTACAGCGCGATCCCGCCGGCGCTGCGTGCGCAGATTCGGCAGCGCTTCAAGTGGTATGAGCAGTTGCAGCGCCAGGTCGCGGGCGACAATCGCGCATCACCCGAAGAAGAACGCGGAGTGTACGCTGCGGCCCAGTGGATTGTGCGCATGTTCGAGGGCGCCAGTATCGCCGGCAAACCGGCGTGGACCTACTCGCTTGATTTCAGGCCGCTGGCAGGACCGGACTCGCTTGCCAGGTTTCTCGACACCGACCCCAAAGCCACCGAACGCTTCGGGCATTGCGAGTACTTTGCCAGTGCCATGTGCGCGCTGCTGCGTTGCTTTGGCGTGCCATGCCGCTTGGCGGCGGGGTTTGCGGCGCGGCAGGTCAACCTCGACGGCGTGTGGGCCGTAACGACATCTGAGGCGCACGCCTGGGTCGAAGTCTATTTCAAGAGCCAGGGCTGGGTTGCATTTGACCCCACACCCGCAAGCCAGCTCAGCGGCACGGGGACCGGCCCGGTGGATCCCGTCGAGCCGGAACCGACCGATCCGGAGCCCCCGGTGGAACCCGCTGGACCCGACGGAGAGGTCGATGCGGGCGGTGAAACAGACTCTGACTGGGTGAAGGATTTTGACGGAACGAAGCAGAGGGAGATGATTTCCGGCGTTGTCGAATGGGCCGAGGGGAACGCTTCGCGGCTTGATGATGCTTTGCTGACGGTGACCTCATGGCTGCCGGACGGGTTGCTGCCGCGAAGCGGCGTTCTGCGCGCGGCGGTGTTGCTGCTGCCGGTGTCGGCTCTGCTCGTGCTCATTGCCCTGCGTCGTCGCAGGCGCAAACGCATCGAGAGGCATGTGTTGAAGGGCATGGGCGGCCAGGACCGCAAGCGCGAACGGGGAATGTACTTTCAGCTGCTGCTGCTGCTGGCCGGGTATGGCTATCACAAGCGGCCCAGCGAAACGCCGCGCGAGTTTGCGCAAAGGGTGATGCGACGCGGCGGCGAAACCCACGGCCGCGTCGCGGCGCTGACAGAGATGTACTACGCGATGCGGTTTGGCGAAAACAGCGGCATGGCCGCAGAGTTCAGGCACGCGCTGCACGAGTATGGGGATTCGTTGAAGGCTGCGCTGCATCGACCGCCCGGCGCGGAAAGCGCCGACGGAACAGCAGCCACTCAATGACCAGCAAGGCGGCAGCGATCAGTGCAAGCCAAGGGCCGAGGTCAAGCGCCCCGCGCTCGCCGGCGTCTGCGCCTTGGCTGATCCACTCCATCACCGCGTCATTGTCGATGTTGGCGGTAACGGCAAGGTCGCTCTCGGTTGCGTCCAGCAGGCTGACGCCGAAGTCCGCGACGCTGGTTTGCAGGCCGCGGGTGCGATAGATCCCCGGCGCCTGAAGGCCATGCCCGGCACCCGGCGCAAGCTCTGTTTCGCGGTCTGAGCCTGGGCCCGTCAGATAGAAACGATCGCGCCCATCCAGCGCCGGCACGCGAAGCGTGTCGCGGGTCGTCAGGGCGCCACGCGGCAGCGGGTCAAGCAAGCCGCGCACATAGTCAAACCAGTTGGCCCAGAAAATCACAAACGCCGGCTGGTCCTGAAACGTTCCGCCATCGGGCGTCAGTGCCATGCCGATGACAAGGTCGCGCAAGCCGTTGTCGCGCTCACACAATGCCACGGCTGGGCCACCGTCCACCTCAAGCACGGGGCGCATCAGCCCATCAAATGTGATCGGCCAAACCTGCCGCGCGATGACTCCCGGAGTCCCGGCTCCGCGCCACAGGATTGCCGGCAGTGGACGGGCTGGGGTGCCTGACGCATCTGTTTCAGCGCCGAAACTGACGCCGGGTGGCGCCGCAATCGGCCCCAGGAATGCGGCGGGCAGGCGCGGCTGGGCGCCCGCGCCCTCGCGGCCGGTCAGCACAGCGGCTGCACCCTCGGCCGAGCCGGCAATGCGAATCGTTCTCATGCCCTGCTCAATGGCCGAGAGGGCACGCCGCACCGGTTCGGGCGCGTCGGTGCTGACGTATACCGGCAATACCGGCAGCAGCGTTGCTCGCAGCCACGCGCTGTCGTCAGTGCCAAGCGCGTCGTTGATACGAAGCACGCCCCGGTACAGCCCCGCATCGCGCACGGTGAAGGTGCTGGCAACGCGGCGCCCGGGCGCAAGTGTTTCGTCGCGGGCATCGACCAGCTCAGTGCCATCGCCAATACTGCGCTCCAGCGCCACGGTTACACGCTGCGGTTGATCTGCGCCGTACAGCTCTATGCCGAAAGTAATCTCGATTCGTCCCGACGTCGGCTCGTTTACGCCGGCGGTAACGATCGCCGCGTTGGGCCGGTTGCTGCCGACTAGCAGAAACCGCACGTTGCCTTCGGTGCCGGGGTCCTGATCGCCGATCATCACGACATGGCGTCCGCCATCGCCGGCCAGCTGTTTCAAGGCGCGGGACAGCCCGGCGCTGTCCGCGCCCCGGGCCGAAACCTGTAACGTGTCCAGCGCGCTGGAAGCCGCAGCAGCCGAGCTTTCGGCTGGCGCCAGCGGTCTCAGGCTGCCGTCCCACGACAGCAGCGACACGCGGCTGTTGCCGGCAGCATCGATGACATCCTGGGCAAGTTCGCGTGCCAGCTCAAGGCGGGTTCGGCCGTCCTCGCGGGCACCCATGCCGGCGGTGATGTCCAGAACAATGGTGATGGGCAGGCCCTGCGGGCTGCCCTGGGGTATCCGAAACCCGGCCAGCGCCAGCAGCATGGCAAGCAGCGCCGCGACCATCAGGAACAGCGACACGGATTTGCGCAGCCGTTGGAACGGCGAGGTCGAAACCTGGGCCTCCGCGACTCCCGCCCACAGCAGCACGCTGGGCACGCGTCGGCGTACCGGCCGGTGACGCAGCATGTACAGCAACAGCAGCGGCGCCAGCAGCGTCAGTGCCCAGAAACCGGCGGGGTTGGAGAACCAGTCAGCCATTCAATTCCGGATTGTAGGTTGCTGATTGCGGATTGGATGGGGCCGTGTACGCATGGGGCAAACGATGCGCGCCGCCAATCGTGGCGGCGCGCTTTCAGGAAGGCAAAGCCCCGGGCCTAGCGACGGAAGCTCATCACGATGACGGTACCGCCCTTGGGGTGCGGACGCATGGCAAGGTCGGGCATCTGCTGCGCAGCCTGCGGGAAATACGCCCGCGGGTCGCCCTGAAGCGTCGGGCCTGCAACAATGAACTTGATCTGCAGGTTGCGGCGCGCAGGCAGGAATGCAACGGCGTAGCTTTCGTATATGCGCCCCTGGTAGCAGTTCTGGAGCACACCCTGCAGCACCTGGTCAAGTCCCGCGCGCAGGCCGTTATAGTCCTGTTCGCTGTAACCAGCGCGGCGGCACATGGCGCCAAGGTACAGGTTGAAGCCTTCGCGGCATTCCGGTGTAAACGCCAGCGTCAACTGGCTGGTGGCCGGAGCAAGCTCTACGCCGAACTGCGGGTCAACCACGAATGCCGTGGCGCATGACGGGCACTTGTAGCGCCCGGTCTGACTGACCTTGAACGATGCACCGCAATTGGGGCACGCAACCACCTGTGGGTTGTCGCGCGATGGCGGCGACCACTGGCCGGTGCCCGGTCGCTGCTGATACTGGCCGGTCGGCGGGCGCTGCGGAATGGGGCCGGTCGTGCCGCGCTGCGGAACCGGGCCGGTCGCGCCGCGCTGCGGAACGGGGCCGGTTGCCCCGCGCTGCTGGAACTGCTGTTGCTGCTGGACCACGCTGGTCTGCCGGTGCTGCTGCTGCGGCTGTCCGTATCCCGGCTGCTGATACTGGCCCGTAGGCTGGCGCTGCTGCTGAGGCTGGGCCGGCGCACGCTGCTGCTGTGCGGGCGCGTGTTGCGGAGCCGCCGGTGCGGCGGCTTCGCCGCCTTTGCTGGTGGCAAGAAAGTTCACAGCCTCATCTTCGTTCGTGAAGATGCGGAAAAATGAATTCAGGCCAAGCATGTCGAACACGACCTTGACCTTGGGGTGCACCCGGATCAGTGCCAGACCGCCACCGACCTTTTCCAGGTTGTCCGCGGTTGCGACCAGGCTGCCCAAGCCGGTTGAGTTCACGTACTTAATGCCCTGCATATCGAGGACGAAGTTTGTGTAGCCGTCCTCCTGCAGCTGCTTGAGTTGCGACTCGAATGAGATGACAGTGGTGGCGTCGATCGCGCCTTCTACGACAACCCGGGCAGTGTTGGCCAAGGCGTCGATGGGAGTGATGTCAAAGCGCAGGTCGGTCAAGGGTGCTCCTTCGATACTTACCTTGTGCCAGACTCTGAAACGCAAGTCTTGCACACCCCAATCAGGGGTTCGTTCCGTTCAGTATCCTACATAGCTGCTGGCCATTTGGCCCAATAGGGATACATCACCTCTCTCGTAGAGTCAACCGCAAACGAGGGTTACGGAAATCCACAGCTTTTCCATGGGGCTGACCCCCATTGCCCGATTGGCTGTGTGAATTACAATCTCCGCATCGGGATAAGGACCGTTTCCTTAGTCTGGTTATAGCAGAGGCCGCCTGTTGTGACGGTCTTTCAGCAACGGACACCGCGTCGCTTTCCTGGCGTAGCGTGTGTGGCGTGTTCTCACATTACCGGGAACGAGACGAGCAGCTTCATGGTTGACATTCCGGACGACGACGCTGGCAAGCAACCTCCGCCGCCCAAGCGCACCATGCCTCATGGTCAGCCGGCCCCAGGTCTGCGCCCGCCTACGAACGAAAACCGCCGCGTGCCGACTGGCGAGGCTAAACGCCCGCCGACGGCAGAGAGCAAGCAGTTGCCTGATAGCAAGAAGACCGGCCCGGTTGAACAAGGTGGCCCCAAGCGGCGCACGCAGATTCTTTCGCTCGAGCCGCCCAAGCGCAATCGCGGCCCGGGCGTCATGCGTGACGCACGCATGGACGGCATGGCGGGCCCGAACACCCAGTCGGCGCGCAACCGCAGCCTGATGGGCAATATCGGGCGCGAGAAGACTAACCCGGTCCCGAAGCAAGCGGCGCCGCAGCAGAGCATTGCCAAGCCGTCCTTGCGACGTACCGATGATGGCAAGCCTGTCGATCTTGGCGGCGACAGTAAGAAGGACATGGAAACGATGGTGATCCGCCGAGGCGGAACGCGTCGGATTCCGAAGGCCGGCGGTGGATTCCAGGGAGAGGCCCCGGTCATGGACAGCATGGGGTCGGGGCGTCGCCCGTCAGTTGACCCCGGACCGTCTTCAAGGGGTGACAACGTCCCGCCGGTCGTGAACATGCCCGTGCCGCGCGCCAACGTGTCGCGCGCGCACCAGGCGCCGCCGCCGCCATCTGCGCGCGGAAATACGCTTGCCGGTGTCAGCGCCGAGGAGTTGCTGGGCGAAGAAGGCAGGAAGATGCTGCACGAGATGCGTCGCCGCGAACAAGAGGCGCGCACTCAACCTCAACCGCCGCCGCAGGCCAATCCGGGTGGCATGTTCAAGCAGCGAGGCCCCGAGCAACCGCAAAGCGGCCCGTTGCAGCCGCGTATGCAGGATTCGTCGCGCATGGCGTTCCAGTCGGCAGAGTACCGCGCCGAGCAGGACATGCAGTCGGTGCAGCCGGATGACGAGTTGTCGCCCCAGGGCAGCTTTCTGAAGGGCCCACCCAAGCAGGGGCAGCGTGACGTGGTGCAGACGCCGATGCCGGCCGACTACGAAACGCAGTATGTGCAGGAACCACCGCCTGATGACCTGGGCTACGAGCGCCCCGTGGACTTCGGCGACAGCGGCCAGGGCAGTGTAGTCGTCAATGATGAAGAGCCCGTCGCCCGCGAGTCCGCCGCGCATGATGAAATGGAGCAGCGGGCAGGCTATCTGCTGTGGCTGCAGGGCGTGATCACACGCGAAGAAGTAGACGACGCGCTGGCGGAAGGCCAGGTCAGCGAAGCCGCCTACGAGTTGCTGATGGACAACGCGTTTACCGACCAGGTGACGCTGTATCGCTTTCTGGCACGCCATGAAAGCCTGGCACCCGTAGACCTTGAGCGTGTGCGGCCCTCAGAGGCGGCGCTGGCGGTGCTGCGGCCGGCGATTGCCCGCAGCTACCGGGTGGTACCGATTGAGAAGGTAGGCGAGCTGCTGCTGGTTGCGGCGGCATTCCCGTTTGACCCGCGCAGGTTGCTGGAGTTGCGGCGCCTGACGGCAAGCAAGGTGAAGCTGTTCGTGGTCACGGAAGACGAGATCGATGACGCCCTTGCCCGCTATTATCCGCCCGCAAGTGCAGCGACACTGCGGTCGCCCAAGCCTACAGAACGTGCGGAATCGTACGATGACAGCGCGATCACCGGCGAAGGCGTCGCTTTGGAAGAAAACTACGACCCGACGCTCAGCGGTGACGACTCGGGCCTGTACGCGCCGATCGACCCCAATGCCCCGTCGCCGCCCGGTGATGTCGGCATGAGTGAGCTGGACGAATCCGGGTTCGATTCCCAGTCAGAGACCGGGCGTCATGCGGCGGTGAGCGAAAGCGATCTTGACGAGTCAAGCCTCGACGGGACCGCTGCCGCAGAAGCTGCAGATGAGCTGGACCTTGGCGGCGGCGATGTCGGCGAGTCGCCCCGCGAGGAGAGCGGGATTGATTCCGGCCCGGAGGATCTTGATCCTTTCGGCGAGTAGCTGCTTCTTTCTACATTCACTGGTAACCTGATCTGCGGACCAGGACTGCTTCAGAAAGCGCGTCGATGGCACCCGAGGAAAGCAACGAATTCTTCGGACATCTTGATCAGCCTGCCACGCCGCGCATGCGGCGTCCGTCAAGCCTGAACAACGACAAGCCGGACTCGGCTGACTTCCGACATGTGCCTGACCCTTTTGACGACCAGGTGGCCGGGGATCACCCGCTGGCTCCAAGTGGCGACGCAGCCCCGCCGCAGCGCCAGCCAAAGGGCCCGGGCCTCAGCCCCGGGCTGCCCAGGATTCACGACCGTACCCCGACACGCGAAGTGCCCCGCAGCGGCGTCGTTCTGACACCCAGCGGTGTCCGGCGTGTAGAGGACGATCCGCCCAAGGCGCCGCCGCAGTCCAGGGTGCGCAGCGTGCAATCGACGCCGGAGCCCCAACCGGACTTCCACGAACAAAGCCGCAGTCGCAACGACGACGATGACATGAACTGGGAAGAGTATGCCGCAGGCGACTTTCCGGCCATGGCTGCTGAAGAGTTCGGCGTAAAGGTGGGCAAGACTGACAGCGGCCGCATGGTGCCCGTAGGCATTCGCGCCGACTTGACTGATGAAGCCATCAAGAACCAGAGCGTGAAGGGCAAGGGCGCGGGTCGCCCGCCCAAGCCCATTGCTGAGCCTGCGGGGCCGAAGAGCTTCTGGGGAAAGGTAGGCGACAGCCTGCGCCTGACCAGGGCCGCCGAGTCAGAAGGCGGCGAAACCAGGGCTGACGGAAAGGCTGGCGGTTTTGCGCGCTCCGGCAGCATGCCCAAGAAGAAGGGCGTGAAGAAAACGCCTCTGGGCATGGCCTGGAGCGTGTTTGTTGAAGTGCTCAAGATCCTGATGCTTGTGCTGTTGCTGCGCGCGTACGTCGTGCAGGTCAGCCAGGTGCAGGGCCCAAGCATGGAGGGCACGCTGGCCCAGGGCGACCGGCTGGTGGTTGAGCGCGTGACACCGCTGATTGCGAACAACCAGGACAAGTGGTGGATCAACTGGTTGCCCGGCTTCCTGACGCCTGGCATCAAGCGCGGCGACATTGTCGTGATTCGCAGCCCCGAAGACCCGGGTGCTGAGCTGGTGAAGCGCCTGATCGCGCTGCCCGGCGACACCATCAAGTTTGAAGACGGCAGGCTGTGGCTCAAGCCCAAGGGCTCGTCCGCGTTTGCGCAAGTCACGGAGGACTACCTCAATGCCGAAGAGCTGAAGAACGAAGACGGCACGCTTCGGTCGTACTCGATTGGTGACTTGGGCAGCCATATTTCTGAGGGCGACGAGATCGAGGTGCCGCCGCAGCGCATTTTCGTGATGGGCGACAATCGCACGCACAGCAATGACAGCCGCCGCTGGCTTGAAATCGACGTTCGCCGCAGTGAGCCGCCGGGCGTGAATCGCCTGTGGGCGCACACGTCAAGTGTCGAGGGCCGGGTGATCTTCCGTATATACCCCTTCGACCGCATCTGGCCACCCGTGAAGTAAGGTGGCGCCGCGTTGCGGGCGATGTAGCTGCACCGGCCAAAGGCCCGTGTTGCCTTTGCTGCCGTCCAACGCCCGGCGCTTTCGATGCGCCCGGACTATCCGATTGCTGCTTTCACCACGGCCAGTGTCTCATCCAGCAGGCGCTGTGCTTCGCGTACGTAGTCGTTTGCGCGGGCCGTGAACTTGGCGTTGAAAGCCTCGTCCTTGATGCCGGGCAGGTTGATCCACATGTTCTGGACTGCGGCCTTGATGCACGCGTAAAGGCTCAGCGCGCCGACCCCGCAGTCTGAAATCGCGTGCTTGTTGCCGACCTTGGCGATCGCCGCGACGTGCTTGAACGCCTCAACTCCCAGTGCCGCCGTCTGGTCCGGCGTCATGGTGGCGCCCTTCAACGCTTCCTGCATGGCGCTGGCACGCGCAGCCTTTTGTTCGTCGGTATCCTTGGGCAGCTTCATGGCCTCTCCGAACGCTTCAAACGCGCGGGCGTCCTCTGCAAACATGGCCAGCATTCTGTCCCGCAAAGGCGTCAACTGCGCCATGGCGCCCTTGATGATGTCCTGCACCTCTGCGTACTTCTTCTTGCCCAACGTCAGGTTGCCGACCATCTCGCCCAGCGCGATGCCGGTGGCGCCCAGTACCGCCGCCGCCGCGCCGCCGCCGGGCGTGGGCTTGTCGCTGGCGAGGTCGCGAAGGAAGTCGTTGACACCCGCGATGTACGGGAACTGCTCAAGGTCGCTTGCCATGAAGTCTTCCAGTCTCAGCTCAATCACTTGCTCGTCGGGCACGAAATCCTTGAGCTTGAGGGTTTCTGCCGCAAGCTGGTTCAACCAGATTTGGCCCGCTCCTTCCATACCCTGCAGCTTTTTCGTTTGCGCCATCTGGCGGGCACAGAGTTCCAGAGCCTCCTGTGGCAATAGTCCCACGATCTCGCTGTTCAGGATCGGCACGCCTTCGGCCTCGGCCAACTCCGCGATGCGCAGAAATGCCTGCGCCGGGCTGGTCTGGCGGTAGTCCACGAGATTCATACTGACTTGAACGCAGCTTTCGGCGGGCAGGTCAAAACCCATCGCCTTGACTGCCGGCATGCCGCCGTCCTTCTCGCGGATTGCCTTGGCAATGCGTTTGGCCAGCTTCACGTCACGGGTGTTCAGGTTCACGTTGTACGCAATCAAGAAGAAGCGCGCACCCACAGCCGTTGCGCCGGCGGTCTCGTGAATGCGCTCAGGCCCGAAGTCAGGCTTGCGCTGGCTGTTCCTGCCGATCTCTTCGCGCAGGCCTTCGAATTCACCCGCCCGCACCTCGGCAAGATTCTGCCGGTCGTCGCGCTTGGCAGCTTCGCCGTACATGAAGACCGGAATGTTCAACTCTGCGCCGATGCGCTGCCCAAGCTGGTCGGCCAGCGCCACACACTCCTCCATCGAGATGCCGCTGATGGGCACAAACGGGATCACGTCCGTGGCGCCCATGCGGGGGTGCTGGCCCTGGTGTTTGCGCAGGTCAATCAGTTCGGCCGCCTTCTTGCAACCTTGAAATGCGCCTTCCAGCACCGCTTCAGGCTGGCCGGCGAGCGTGACCACGCTGCGGTTATGGTCGGGGTCGCGTTCTGCGCCAAGCAGAGATACGCCGGGCACGGCTGTGATTGCCGCGACAATCAGGTCAACGGTTTCCTGGTTGCGACCTTCACTGAAGTTGGGAACGCACTCAACGATGGGCATGGGCAGACTCCGGCGACGTGGTGGCATTGAATTGGCGTCGTCCAAGTGACCACTGACCAACTGCCAATGCAAGTGCCAGCGCCGGCTCATTTGCAACGGGCCAATGCGGTTGCGCAGGGGGGCGCCCTCAAGTCGCCCTCCGGCGCCATAGCACGGCGGTCACATTCGCGTGTCTGGTCAGGGGTGTGTCAATTCCCTAAACTGGAACTTCTCAGGGGGAGACGTGGTTCCGGAAATCTGGCAACGATTTTTCAAACAGCAGCGCGATGAGCGAGAGTCGCGAAAGCAGAACCGCAAGCTGCGTTCGCTTCGGCATATGGGCTCGACGCGCGTGCAGATTGGTTCCCACGAGCTGATCAACTTTTCCAGCAACGACTATCTGGGGCTCGCGGGCAATATCCGCGTCGCGGAAGCCGCCGCCAGCGCTGCCGGGCGCTTTGGGTGGGGGACGGGTGCCTCGCGGTTGGTCACCGGCAGCAGCACACTGCACAACAAGCTTGAGGGCGAGACCGCTGCGTTTCGGGGCACCAAAGCCGCCTTGGTTTTCGGCAGCGGTTACCAGGCTAACCTGGGCGTAATCACCGCGCTGGTCGGCCGGGGTGACACGATTTTCTCGGATGCGCTGAACCATGCGAGTATTGTGGCGGGGTGTCGGCTTTCGGGCGCCACTATCAAGGTGTTCAAGCACCGCGACTACGACGAACTTGAACGCAAACTGGGCGGCATTCACACCGGCAAGTGCCTGGTCGTCACCGACAGCTTGTTCAGCATCCAGGGCGACGCCGCGGAACTGCCCCGCATTGTGAAGCTGTGCGAGCGGTTCAAGGCGCTGCTGCTGGTTGACGATGCGCATGCAAACGCATGCATTGGCAAACGCGGCCGTGGCTTGCCTGAAGAACAGAACGTGCTGGCGCAGGTGCCGATTGTGGTGGGCACATACAGCAAGGCGCTGGGCAGTTATGGCGGGTTTGTCGCCTGTAACGAGGAAGTCAAAGAGCACCTGATCAACCATTCGCGCCCTTTCATCTACACCACCTCAATGCCCATTGCGCTCGCTGCGGCGAACATTGAGGCAATCAAAATTGTGCGACGCGAAGGCGACGCCCTGCGCCTGAAACTGCATGCGAATGTCAAGCAGTTGCGCAACCGCCTCAAGACCGCAGACTTCAAGCCTACAGGCAAGCACCACATTGTCGGGATCTCGCTGGGGACGCCGGATAAGGCGCTGTACTACGCAGAACAGCTTGAGCAGCAGGGGTTGCTTTGCTACCCCCTTCGCTGGCCATCCGTGCCCGAGGGGCAAGAGGCGTTGCGCATTTCGGTGTCTGCGGCCCATACAGAAGACGAGTTGAACAGGCTGGTCGCTGCGTTGCGCCAGGCGCGCGATCGCGCGGCCGGCAACGACCCGGCCAATCTCGTGCAACGCAGCGCCCCCAGGCCGACGCATCAGGCATTGCAGATGGCTGAGCCCGAAACCCAGGGCGATGATCTTCTGGATGCCGAGCTCGAGGCGCCGATTTCGGCGGTCGACAGCGCGCGATTGCCCAATCCACGTGACCTTGAGGATTTCTCGCCGCAGCCAACGGGCTCGGGAGACACAATCATCATGCAGCCGGGTACTGCCGGCACAGCGTCAGAAGACAACCAGGAATGGCCGGACTTTGACGATGGCGAATCTGACGAAGCCATGCCCCTGGATGATGGTGCCGCAAATGAAGCCGCAGCAGCATCAGGGCAGCAGCCGACAGCCCCCGTGGAAGTCGCTGCCGCCGCAGTGGTCGAAGCCCCGGCGCCCCAAGACGCCACGCCAGACGACCCGGCCGGCGAGTCAACGGGGGAAACCGCCGCCGAAGCCGGGGCAAGGGACGATCGCGGTGAAGAGCCGGCGCCGGATGCCTCAGACGAGGCATCGGATGAAGCATCTGACGATGCATTGGACGATGCAGAGAGCGACGCAGACGACGATGCAGAGGACGAGACTGACAGGCAGCCCGATGCATCGGATACCGTGATAAGCCTCGAAGACCTGCCGGATTCCGAAAGTGGCAAGACGTTGGCACCTGAGCCGGACGACTTTGCCGACCCGGTGATCGCCAACATTGAAGGCAGCACCCGCCGCCGCAAGCGCAACAAGACCAAGACGCGCCACAAAAGCCGCACGCGCAGTCTGCGCAAAGACAACTGATTCAGCGTGAACTCGCTGCGCGCGCTTGCCAAACCGCCCGATTGGCCGTTTAATCGTATCGGCGCATCCCTCGCCGCATTCTCGGCGCGCCAGGTGGGGCCAACCCCTGAAGGGGAGCATGCCATGTCCCGAATCGCCCTGGCTATGTTGGCGGCAGCGTTGCTGCTGTCCGGTGCGCCGTACTTTGCCGTGGCACAGCAAGCGCCGACAGCCGAAGAGAAACCAAAGGCCTACGCGAACTACGAAGAGCTGTTTGAAGACTTTCAGAAGAGCCGCAACGTGCTGCTCACGCGCTATGAGCGCCTGCGCGAGAAAGAACGCATTGAGCCCGCAGAACTTGAAGCCGTCGAGAACGAGATGCGCGCCCTTGACCGGCAGTATGCCGCCGCGCTGCGCGCCTACATCGATGGCCACGCGGATGCCAAGGACGTCATGTCCGCGCGATTTGAACTGGCAGTCACATGGTCCAGGCTGCCGGATAGTCTGGATCGGGCGATCGCGACGGCCGACGAGTTCCTTGAGAAACACCCCGACAGCGAACTGGTCGCAGACGCACGCTTCCTGAAGGCCCAGACGCTGTTCCAGATCGCGGGCCGGGAAAGCGACTGCGTGGCGGCCATTGAGGCCTTCATTGAGAAACACGCGGACCGCGCTGAGATTCCGGCTGTCCGCGTCATGCGCGTGCGGGCACTTCTGTTTCTCGACCGCGTGGACGATGCCAAACGCTCGCTGAAGGTGTTGCTGGACAGCAGCGACGTCAAGAAAGACGAAGAAGCGCGCGAGTTTTTGCAGGCGCAACTCGACAACTTGGGCTGGATTGGTCGCGAATTGCCCGACTTCGATTTGCCGATGGTCGGCGGCGGAAAGGCCAGCCGCGCTGATTTTGCCGGCAAGCCGCTGATTCTGATCGTGTACGACAGCACCAGCTCAGCGTGCCTGGGCGAGTTGCCGTTCATCCAACAGGCCCACAAGAAATTCGGCGAAAAGCTGGGCATTTTCGGCATCAGCGTCAACGAGAGCCGCACCGCATTTGAGCAGTGGCTTGAGCGCAACAAAGAAAAGATCGCATTCAAGAACGCCTGGATCGACCGTGAAGCCGAGAACACCCTGACCCGCAAGCTGGACGTGAGCCTGATCCCGTTCAATGTGTTGGTCAACGGCGACGGCAAGATCTATCGCTACGACGTGCGCAGTGACGACATGCTGCGCTATGCCGAGTTGCTGGCGAAGTAAGGTTGAGAGGCCGTGGGGCGCATGCCTGAATATGAATCCAAGACCCTGACCTGCCCGTGCTGTGAGCTTGTCTTCGAAACCCAGCTCGTCATCGGCTATCAGGTGGGCGAGAAGGACCCGGACTTCTGCCCGCGCTACACAGACGGCAACCCCCTGCCCCAGTTTCTGCATGTGTGCCCCGGCTGCGGTTTTGTCGGGTTCGAAGCCGACTATCGCAACCTCAAAGATGCCGCGCGCATCCGCAAGGTGATTGACCTTCTGGCGGGCTTTCACTGGCAGGAGGGGCAGGCCCTGGGCGGCGCCGAGCGCTACCGACGCGCAGCACTGATTGCGACCTACTGCGGCAAGCGCAGCGCCGAAGTCGCTGACCTTTACCTGCAGGCCACCTGGTGCTCGCGCATGGAAGGCGAGCCCGACGACGACCAGAAGCAGGCGCGCCGCAAAGCCGTGAAGTATTTTGAGCTGGCGCTGTCGGCCAACGAGTTCAGCGCAGACGACATGCCGGTCGTGCACTATCTGCTGGGTGAGCTGCACCGGCGCCTGGGCGATGCTGCCAAAGCGCGCGATCATTTCGGCAAGCTGGACGACTTCGAAGACGTGGACAAGTGGCTGATCGAGTGGCGCGACAAGCAGCGCGCCCAGATCACGGACTAGTTTTCTGCCGGTGCGTCATCCGGCTGCATGGGCTTGGCGGGCGCTTCGTTCAGCATGCGTTCGAGTTGGCTGATGGTCGCGGCTGCGCGCCCGATCACGTTGGCGGTGCCCATCTGTTCCAGTTTGAAATCGGGCGGAAACGGCAGGTATCCGCACAGCATGTCGGTCAACGGCCCCAGCTCAAGCGAGTCCGAGAGCACGCGCCGGAACTTCTCAGCCTGTTCGCGCAGCAGCGCGACCGCAAGGGTCTTCAGTTCCATCCCCAGGTTGGCGTCCCATGAGGGTTCGTGGCTGGTGTGAAAATCCTTCAGCCATTCGGCACTGAACACGCGATAGCCGTTGCACAGGGCGCGCTCATCGGAAAGCCGCACGCGCCCGATGCCCTGCAGCACCAGCATGAAGCGCCCGTCGGGCGTGCGCGAGTACTCGGTGATGCGCCCGACACCTGCAAAGCATGAAACCGGCGGGTCGCCCAGCGCGCCCGGGCCGGGGGAGTCGAGAACGCTGCCCATGGCAAAGCAGTGTTCGCTTTCCGGTTTACGCAGCGTGTCTTCCACCAGGTTACGGTAGCGCTCTTCAAATATGTGAAGCGGCAACTGGGTGTGCGGGAACAGCGTGATGCCCGGCAGCGGAAACACCGGTATGCCGTCGTGCAGTTCAGGCAGGTCGTTGCTCACGGTGCGCCTTCGGTCGAGCGCTTGATGTAAAGCGCCCGGCCCTTCTTGTAGACGTCGCACAGGCCAAGTTTCGTGAGGATCGGCGGAAAGTAACTGGCTAGGTTGCCGTGGGTCGAAAAACTGCGCAGGAATTCTTCCAGCGTGTCGGGCTCTGGAAACGTCTCGGCCCGACAGGGGCCAAGCCGCACCTCGCCCATGCGTTCAATGAATGCGACCGCTTCGCGGATCACGCGGTCGCGCTCCCAGATCACGACGTTGGCTTCGTTGTCGAAGTCTTTCGTCTTGTTACGGAAGCCGACAAAGCACTGGATGTCACCATCCCGGGCAATCACATAGAACGGCTTCTTGAGGCCGCACGTAAGGTAGTCGCCATCCAGTGGCACTCTCAAGGCTTCTTCGATGGTTGGCACGCTTCGCTCCGGCTTTGGGCCAGTCTAGCTTGCAGCAAAGGCGGCGACACCCGCAAGGGGCAACCCATCCGCCAAAATAGCTTGAGCGATGCCGTGTTATGGCTATTCTCACGCCGCTTCCCAAAGCGCCGGGTTTCCGGCTGGACCGACACAGGAGCATGCAATGCGAAACGCATTGATACTGGCAATTGCGACGTTGGCGCTCGCGTTCTCAGGCGCCGGGTGCAAGGACAAAGGCAACGAAGCGGGCGGCAGCGGCGCCACGGAAGACAGCGTCAAGCTGGGCCTGTTCGTCAGCACAACCGGAGAAATTGCCACGTTCGGCGGAGACACGAAGAACGGTGCAGACCTCGCCGTGGAAGAAATTAACAAGGCCGGCGGCATCAAGGGCAAGTTGATCGACCTGCGGTTCTATGACACCGCAAGCAAAGCCGAAGAGGCAGGAAACGTCGCCACGAAACTGGCGACGCAGGACAAAGTGCTGGTCGCCATGGGTGCGGTTGCGTCGGGCCTGAGCCTGGCGGCAGCGCCGGTGTTTGAGCAGAACGGCGTGCCGATGGTCAGCCCCAGCAGCACCAACCCCACAGTCACGCAGCAGGGCAAGAACATCTTTCGCATCTGCTTCCTGGATGACTTCCAGGGCGGTGCGTGTGCCGTGTTTGCCTACAAAGAACTGGGCAAGCGCAAAGCAGCCATCATCCGCAACCAGGACGATGCATACAGCACAGGCTTGGCCGACTACTTTCGGTTGAAGTTCAAGGCCCTGGGCGGTGAGGTTGTCGCCGACGAGTCGTACAAGAAGGGCACCAAAGAGTTCGCAAGCCAGATCACCAACGTCAAGGCCAAAGAGCCCGACATCATCTTTCTGCCCTGCTACTACAACGATGTGGCGCTGCTCAGCCAGCAGATTCGCGGGCAGGGCATTGGCGACGACGTGCCGATGCTGGGCGGCGACGGCTGGGAGAGCGCCAACCTGATACCGAACAGCAAGGGCGCGCTTGAGGGCAGCTACTTCGGTAACCACTACAGCCCGGAAGACCCCAGCGAGCACGTGCAGGCTTTCGTGAAGGGGTACAAGGCCAAGTACAACACGGCGCCGTCAAGCCTTGCCGCGCTGGGCTATGACGTCGTGTACGTGGTGAAGAAGGCGATTGAAGACGCGGGCGAATTCGACCGCGCCAAGGTGCGCGACGCGCTTGCGGCCCTCAAGGATTTCAAGGGCGTGACCGGCACGTTCAGCATTGACGAGAATCGCGATGCGCGCAAGCCGATCAGCATTCTGAAAGTGCAGGGCGACAAGTTCCTACCTGTGAAGCAGATTTATCCGCAAGACGTGAAGTAGCGCGGGCATACACGAACAATGCCGGAGCCCGCGGGTTCCGGCATTCTCGATTGAGGCGAACGTGCTGGAGTTGCTTGCGACAGTTGATTCAGGTGGGACCTCACTGGCGCAAGCCCTGCTTCAGCAGGTCGCCAACGGCATTGCCAAGGGCAGCGTTTATGCGCTGATTGCCGTCGGTTACACCATGGTGTATGGCGTGCTGCAACTCATCAACTTCGCGCACGGCGAAGTGTACATGCTGGGTGCGTACTTCAGTTACTACCCGGCCAAGTGGATGGGCTACACGACCGATCCCGAAGACCCGTCCTTTGTTCCCGCCAAAGTGCCGCTGTATGTGGTCGGCTTTCTGTTTGTGTGCTCCATGGCGTGTTGCGCACTGCTGGGCATGTTGATCGAGCGTTTTGCCTATCGGCCGTTGCGCAACTCAAGCCGACTTGCCGCGCTGATCACGGCCATCGGTGTGAGCCTGCTGCTGCAGAACGGCGGCATCATGCTGTTCAAGGCCGACCCCCGCGGGTTTCCGACCCTGATTGAGCAATCGTCCGTTGATCTGGGGCTTGTGGCGCTGACCAACACCAAGATCATCATCGTTGTTGTCGCCGCAGTGATGATGGCCGGGCTTCACCTGTTCGTGCAAAAGACTAGGCCGGGTGCCGCCATGCGCGCCTGCAGCTTTGATATGCGCACGGCCCGCCTGATGGGCGTTAACGTTGACGGCACGATCGGGCTGACCTTTGCCATCGGCAGCATCATGGCGGCAGTTGCCGGCGTGCTGGTCGCCATGGACCAGCCGACCATCGACCCTCTGATGGGCCTGATGGCGGGCCTCAAGGCCTTCGTGGCCGCTGTGCTCGGCGGCATTGGCAGCATCCCCGGTGCGGCGCTGGGTGGTCTGCTATTGGGCGTAACCGAATCGGTCGTCGGCACTTTCAGCACGACGTACGCCGAAGCCGTTGCCTTTGTGTTGCTGATCCTGGTGCTGCTGGTCAAGCCTTCCGGTTTGCTGGGTAAATCCGGCAGGGAGAAGGTCTGATGCACCGGACGCTGGCATTGCTGGTGGTTGGAGTCAGCCTCGCGTTCGGTGTGGACTGGTTTCTCGGTGAGTTCATCGAAGAGTACGTCGTCCGCATCATCAACCTTTGCGGCATCGCGATCATCCTTGCGGTAAGCCTGAACGTAATCAACGGGCTGTGCGGGCAGTTCAGCCTGGGCCATGCCGGATTCATGGCAATCGGCGCCTACGTCAGCGCCTATTTCACGACGACGCTGCGTGTGCTGAACACCGAGACCGGCGAGACCATCGTGCGTGCTCCGCTGTTTGACGGTGCGTGGGGATTTGTGCCTGCGCTGTTGGTCGGGGGCGCGGCGGCGGCGGCGGCGGGCTTGATTGTCGGCGTGCCCACGCTGCGCCTGAAGGGTGACTACCTGGCAATCGCGACGCTGGGATTTGGCGAAATCGTGATCATATTGCTTACCAACTTTGACTCGGTCGGTGCTGCGCGAGGGCTGCCGGGGCTGCCCAATTATGCCAGCAGCTTCTGGATTCTTACGTTTGCCTGGATCTGTGTTGTGGGCAGCGTCTTTCTGCAACGCAGCACATTTGGTCGCGCGCTGATCGCGATACGCGAGAACGAACTCGCCGCCGAGGTCATGGGCATACGCGTCGCCCGACTGAAAGTGATGGCGTTTATCTATGGCGCTTTCTTTGCGGGCATTGCGGGCGGCTTGCTCGGGCACCTGTTGCGCACGATCAGCCCCTCGACGTTCGGGTTCATGAAGTCCATCGAAGTGGTCGTGATGCTGGTTCTGGGTGGCCTTGGCAGCCTGACCGGTGCGATCGTTGGAGCCATCGTACTGACGGTATTGCCTGAAGCCCTGCGCGATGTTGAGCAACAGGCAAAACTGCCGGGCATTCGCATGGTGGTCTACGCGCTGGTGCTGATCCTGATGATGATTTTCCGGCCACAGGGGATCTTTGGTCAGCGCGAACTGTCGTTGAAGCTGCTGCGGCGGGTGCTGCCTGCGCGGCTTCGAGGCGGGGACTCGGAGACCAAGCCTTGAGCGTTCTGCTGGAAACCGAGCTGCTGACGATCTGCTTTGGCGGCCTTACGGCTGTCGATCAGTGCTGCCTGTCGATCGAAGAAGGCGACCTGTACGGGCTGATCGGCCCCAATGGCGCCGGCAAGACCACCGTGTTCAACATGCTGACCGGCGTGTACGTCCCGACTTCCGGCAGCGTGAAGTTTCGCGGGCGCTTGATCAGCGGCCGCAGCCCGGTGGAGGTGGCGCGGTTGGGTATCTCGCGGACGTTCCAGAACATCCGGCTGTTTGACGAGTTGAGCGTGCTTGAGAACGCGATGACCGGCGCGCACCAGCACGCGAAGATCAACCTGTTCGACAGCCTGCTGCGCACGTCGCGCCATTACCGTGAAGAGAGGCGCCAGCGCGAGCGGGCCTATGAGCTGCTGCAGTTCATGGGCCTTGAGGAACGCGCGGGACTGCCGGCAAAGCAACTGCCGTACGGGCACAGGCGACGGCTTGAAATCGCGCGCGCGCTGGCCACCGAGCCGCGGCTGATCTGCCTGGATGAGCCCGCGGCCGGCATGAACACCGGCGAGAAAGCCGAGCTGAGCGCGCTGATTCGGCGCATTCGCGACGAGTTGGGAGTTACTGTCCTGTTGATTGAGCACGATATGAAGCTGGTGATGGGCATCTGCGAGAAGATCCAGGTGCTCGACTACGGCAAGACGATTGCGCTTGGCCCGCCAAAGGAAATCCAGAACAACCCAAAGGTGATCGAGGCATACCTCGGCGGCGACTGACTTTGCCCACGAAGGGACACTAAGGGACACGAAAATGACCGACGACCAGGATCTGCTGTTCAAAGAGGAAGTGTACGCCATTATCGGCGCGGCAATGGCGGTACACACCGAACTAGGAAGTGGTTTTCTGGAAGCGGTGTATCAGGAATCGCTTGGTCTGGAATTGACCTGGCGAGGCCTTCCGCATGAGGCGGAGAAGTTTCTGCCCGTGCAATACAAGGGCATCGTGCTGAAGAAGCACTATGTAGCAGACTTCCTTGTCTATGGCGAAGTGATCATTGAGTTGAAGGCGCAAGAGAAGTTGGTGCCTCGCGATGAAGCGCAGTTGGCCAACTATCTGCACGCCACCGGAGAACGTGTGGGTCTACTGATCAATTTTGGGAGTGTCGGGAAGCTGGAGCGGAAGCGGCTTGTGGTCTGAGGGGTATCTGCCCACGAAGAGGGGTTTGATGAGGATAGCGATACTCGGTTGGGGCTCACTGGTCTGGTGTCCGAAAGGGCTTCAATTCCACCACGCAGCGGACGGCGAAGGCGCGTACATGGGCTGGTTCAAGGACGGCTGTAGGTTGCCGATAGAGTTCGCGCGTATTTCAAGCAAGGGCCAAGAGAACGAACGCTTGACGCTCGTGATCTGGAACCCGGCGATGCCAGTGCGCGTACTCTGGTCTGAATCTTCACTTGCTTCGTTGGAAGAGGCGCGTGAGAACTTGCGGAAACGCGAAGGGACCGATCCCGCAAAGATTGGATACGTAGTGATTGCCACTGAAGAGCGTCACAGCCAGTTTCGGGGCGTTCTCGATCCTATCGAGGCTTGGGCGCGCGAGAAGAACCTTGACGCCGTGATCTGGACCGATCTTGAGTCCAATTTTGTTGAGCGGCGTGGGGTGGAGTCAACCGAGTCCAGCGTGGTCGAGTACCTGAGGCGAAGCAACGCAACACAAGCCCAGCGCAGGGCGGCAGTTGAGTACATTCGGAATGCGCCGCCACAGATTCAGACAACATTCAGGGCCGTACTTGAAGGCACCTGCGAGGAGTTCGGTACGGCGTAGCAGTTCTTCGTGCATCTTCGTGTGTTTTGGTGGGAAATCCAGTAGTTCGAAATGGCTGACCGCATCCTTGAACTTGACGGCATCAACGTGTTCTACGGCGCGATTCATGCGCTGCGGGATGTGTCGCTGCACGTCAACGCCGGCGAAGTGGTCTCATTGATCGGTGCAAACGGCGCGGGCAAGACCACTACCCTTGCCACCATATGCGGCCTGTTGCGCGCCAGGACCGGGGGCGTGCATTACGCCGGCGAAGAAGTCTCTCGCGTGCCCACGCACCGGCTTGTGGAACGCGGCCTGGTCATGGCGCCTGAGGGTCGCGGGATCTTTCCCAACCTCACCGTCGAAGAAAACCTCAAGATCGGCGCATACGCGCGCAAGGACAAGCCGGCGGTGGCCGCTGACCTGGCCCAGGCCTACGACATCTTTCCGCGGCTGGCAGAGCGCAAGCGCCAGAAGGGCGGTACGCTTTCGGGCGGTGAGCAGCAGATGCTGTCCATCGCCCGCGCGCTGATGTCGGCGCCCAAGCTGTTGCTGCTGGATGAGCCGAGCCTTGGGCTGGCGCCTCTGATCGTGCAGACGATTTTTGAGACCATTGACCGGGTCAATGAACAGGGTGTCACCATCCTGCTGGTTGAGCAGAACGCCAACATCGCGCTCAAGCACAGCCACCGCGCCTATGTCATCGAAAGCGGCAGTATCGAGATTCAGGGCGCATCTGCCGAGCTGCGCAACGACCCGCGGGTGAAGGCCGCGTACCTTGGCGAGGCGTGATTTCCCGATGCGCGAAGCCAACGCGCGAGCATCGCTTTGGCGCAAGTCCTTGTGAGCCATAGTTTGCGGCAAGGGGGTGCGTCGGTTACAGTGGGGGAGGCCACGAAGGCCGTTCTGCCCCGGTCTATACCCCTTGGGGAATCGCGTATGAAACGACTTTTCGCTATCGCCATAGCTCTGGTGCTCGCGGCTGTGCCGGTGTTCGCGCAGAAGAGCATCGCCAAGAGCGCCTCCGAGAAAGACGAGGCGACCTACCGCAAGATCGAGTCCCAACTCGAATCGACCAAGCTCGACACGCTGGCCTATGAAGATGCCGACGTGACCGAAGTGGTCAAGGACATCGCCAAGAAGTGCCGCATCACGATCGTGTTTGACAAGAAGGCGCTGGAAGGGGTTTCCGACGAAGACCGCAAGATCAGCCTGGAACTGGGAGACATTAAGGCTGGCAACGCGCTGAACATCGTGATCGACCAGGTGGCGCTGCACAAGGCCTACAAGAACGGCGTTCTGTACATCACGTCCAAGGAAAAGGCTGAGTCGGTCACATCGACCAAGACCTATGACGTGCGCGACATCACCGCCAAGATCAAGGACTTCCCGGCACCGAAGCTTCGCCTGAAGGGCGAGGACGACGGCAGCGGCGGCCCGGTCATTGAGTACGGCGACGAAGACAAGATCGTCGAAACAGAGGACATCGTAGACATGATTGAAGAGGGCATTGACGCTGACTGGGGCAGCACCGCCAGCGTCAAGATTGTGCAGGGCCAGCTTGTCGTGAATGCATCGCGCAAGGTTCACAAGGAAGTAGCAGACCTGCTGGAGCAGCTCCGCAGCGCCAAGTGATTCTTCAGCCTGACGACCAACACCAGGACCGCCTGCGGGCGGTCCTGGTGTTTGCGCACCTGCCCTTTGCTGCCAAGACAAACCGCAGCGCGCCCGCTACACTGCCGGCATGACTGAAGAGGCGGAACCGGAAGGCGGCTTTGAAAGCTCGCGCCGCGATGCGCACAAGGCGCAGATTGCGCTGAACGTACTGGTGATTCTGAGCGCGTTGGCCGCGAGTGCGTTCTTCTTCTATGTTCTGTACACGATCCGGCCGTTTGGCGGCTCACAGGTTTCCAACGTTGACATTCCGACCAGCCAGCCGGGCGCGGTCATCGCGTCAGTCGAGGGCGAAGCGGGCGGGTTAGCCGTCAGCGTCCGTGACCTCGATGACGCAGACGCCTACAACGCGGAGCTTTCCGAGAAGCTGCGCGCAGACATGGGCATTTCGGCCAAGGGCCGCCTGCTGCGGCTGGAACTGCACAACACGGGCAAGGACGAGCGCAAGGTCAAGCTGACAAGCCTTACTCTTACCGGTGACGATGGTGTGCAGTGGGCCTGCAGGTGGCTTGACGATGTTGCGTCGCGTGACTCAGCCACGGCGCTTGGCAAGCTTAGGTTGAGCCAGGGGGTTCGCGAGTTCACGCTGCCAACCGGGGCGCGGCGCCAGCTTGACATCTTCATACCGGGCGAACCGCCAGGCGCCGGCAAGCTGAAGGGCGGCCGGCTGGATGCGGGGAGCGTGCAGGTTGAGCTGGAACACAAGGAAACAAGGGCCGCGCAATGATCCAGCTGAACCGTGAGACTGTGTACCAGGGCAAGGCGTTCAAGGTCGCGCGCGTCACGTTGCAGGACGCCGAGGGCAAAGAGGTGCAGCGCGAGGTGATCGAGCATCCCGGGGCTGCATGTATCGTGCCCATGGTGGACAATGACACCGTGCTACTGATCGAGCAGTGGCGCATCGGCGCCAAACGCCCGCTTTGGGAAATCCCGGCGGGCACCCTTGACCCGGGGGAAGACCCGCTCGCCTGCGCAGCCCGCGAACTGGAAGAAGAGACCGGTTTCAAAGCCGGCAAGATCGAGCACCTGTTCACGATGTTTCCCAGCCCGGGAATGATGGACGAAAAGATGCACATCTTCGTGGCCACTGGCCTGACGCCAGGCACGCAGAAGTTTGACGAGGATGAAGACATCACAACCAAGCCGTTCAGTTTCAAAGAGCTGCGTGTGCAACTGAAGGCGAACAACATCAAGGATGGCAAGACGATTGCTGCTTTGGGATACCTGATGGTGTTCAAGCCATATCTTGGGGCTTAACAGGGCGCTGCCGCGAATCCCGGAATTCGCGGAACCATAACCCCTTGTGCAGGGTTACTTGGGCAAGAACAGGAGGGCTGCCATGAAGACGATTCTTGCCGTACTCGCTGCCGGGTTCCTTGGCGCGGGCGCTGCATTAGGCGCCGTCGCCCTGGGGTTGGTGCCGCTCAACAACCGCGTGCAGAGCGCCCAGGTGGCGCCCGTCGCGATTGACGGGCCTGAATCGACCGCAACCGACCATTCCGCAAGTGAGGAAATCGCCGGCCTGCGCAAAGACCTGGCGAAGCTGTCGGTCGACATCGAGCAGTCCAAGTCTGCCAAGCCAACCGACCACAGCGCCGAGATCGCCAGTCTGAAAGCCGAGATCGCAGCGCTGAAGACGAGCAAGCCGGCATCAGCCCCGGTAGCGGCGCCGGAGGACGGGCCGGCGGCTGGAAGCAGCGATTTCGACACGGCTGTGCGCGGTGTTGTAACCAGGCTGGAAGAAGAGAGGCGCGAAGAGCGGCGCCTGGAACGCCAAGCCGATCGCGCCAAAGAGCTGGAAGATCAGAAGGTCCAGATCAGTGAATACATCCCCCGGTTTGTCGAAGGGCAGGCGGCGCGCCTGAACATCCCGCAGGGGTCGATTGCCGAAGTCAGTAACGCCCTGGTGACGCACCTTCAGTTCCGCGCTGAATTGCGCAGCGAGCGCGATGGCCAGCGCATTGACGGCGTCGAAGTCGACGACAAAGCCTATGAGCAGAAGATGACCGATCTTGACGCGACCACCAGCGCCGCGCTTTCCACCTACGTCGATGCGGAGACGGCCAAAAACATCCTGAACGCGGTGAACCGCACAGGCGGCCGCAATACGCCGCAAGCCGGCCAGGCACGGCCGGGCCGCGGCAATCGCTAAGCGGGTAAGTGATCAACGGGCCGGCACTGGTTGCCGGCCCGGTTTCGTCTTACGCACCTTCAGGCAAGGGCTCAGGTGTGCCTGCCAGTGCGTAGTCTTCGGGCTTTGCAGCCAGTCCCGCACGCACCGGGTTGGCCAGAATGTGCGTCTTGGCGTGGGCGATGTTGGACAAGTCCACCGGATAACTCACGCAGCCGTCACGCCATTTCATCTTGTGCATCTGGCGCATGCTCAGGGCCTTGTTGATCAGGCGCTTGATACGGCCGGCAAAGACATCCACGTCAGCAAGTGCCAGCGCGCGCCCAAATAGCAGATGGATGTGGTCGGGCATGACCACCCAGGCGAACACGCTGGCGTGCTTTCGGGCGACGTGGTCCATTACTTCGCGCACGACCTGGCCGTGTGTGTTGCTGTGCAGCCGCCGCGTCTCAAGCGCCCGGTTCAGCATCAACGTGATGTTGTACAAGTGCAGCATCAGCAGCACCGGGGCGACCGCTGAAGGCGCTGAAGAATCAAGGCGGCCGGCAACGGGGCGGTGATCCTGCCGGCGTTGATCACCGGCAACTCGGGCAGAATGCGGCGAATCTCAAGCGCGTATTGGCCCAGGTTACGCTCGGCGACAACGATGTGCTTCATGCCTGCGGCTGCTTTCAGGATCTCGGCTTCGGGCAGCGGCCACAGCATGCGCGTATGCAGCAGGTTCACCCGTTGTCCCTCGGCACGGGCGGCAACCACGGCATCATGCGCTGGCGCACACGACGCTCCGTAGGTAACCACCAGCCATTCCGGCTTGCCCGCATCGGTCGGGGTGGCATCGATGCGCGTTGCCGTGAAGCCGCGCGGAGGTCGCGACAGCCGCGCCTCCAGATCCTGCAGGTCAGACTCTTCGGGCGACAGGTCGGATGCGTCAATCGGCGTTGGGGCGTCAAACAATAACTCGGGTTGCTCGGCTGCTTCATCGAGATGGATTTCGTCGTCCGCAACGGATTCCTCAAGCAGAAAGAACACCGGCACTTTCAGCAGGTTGGCGGCCTTGGCCGCGGTGACCGCAAGCTCCGCGCATTCGGCGGCGTCGCTGGGACACAGCACCAGGGGCGTAATGCCGCCCTTGAACATCCAGCGCAGCGCCATTACATCCAGCGACTGTACACTCGGCGCCTCAACGATCACGACGGTCGGCTCGCCCGACCGCAGACGGCGGTAGAGTTCCGTGCTGTGGCGCCGGATTTCTTCCAGTTGCGCATGTGTGACGTGCACGCCGGTTTCAGACAGCGCGGCCAGCGCGATCTCGCGGCCGGTTATTCGCGCGGGCATTTTGTTCACTTGTCCATCTCCGCGGCCTTCATGTGCTTTCGCGCCTTGGCGATGTTGCCCGCCTTTGTTTCAAGCTCTGCAAGCGCGATGTGTGCCGACTTGAAATCCGGGCGCATCTCGAGCACGCGTTCGAAAAGTTTGCGGGCTTCATCGAGTTGCCCATCGTCCATCAGAAACTGGCCTTCCAGCATCAGCGGCTCAACCCAGTCCGGGCGCTTTCGCATGGCTTCGGCCAGGTCGTCACGGGCCTGCCGCTTCTCACCGTTCTCCCAGAACAGGGCTGCCCGCAGGATCAGGGCCAGCACAAAGTTGGGGTCAAGGCGAAGCGCCTCATTCAGGTTGCCGAGCCCTTCATGGGCGCGTTTCAGTTTGCGCAACACGACCGCCCGATTGTACATGACCTCGGCATTATTAGGCGCAAGCTCAAGCGCACGGTCGTAGCGCTTGACCGACAGTTCCAGGTCGTTCCGAAGGTAGGTCAGCCCGGCAAGGTTGTTGTACAGCGTGCCGAACAGTTCCTTGTCGGTGAGCGGTGTAAGGTACACGCCGTGTTTCACGCTGGTTGTGCTGAAGCGGTACTGCGCAAAGAAATGCAGGTCATCGCGCGTGGAGCCGAAGTCGGTCGTCTCAGGAATCGTTTCGTAAGGTGTGCCATCGGCCTCCCGGTCACGGTAAATGACCGCGAAATGGCCCGGTATGCGAATGCCGCGCACATCCAGGCCCACCGCCTGGCCGAACACCAGGTACGCCAGCGACAGCGATACGCAGTATCCGTAGCGGTTCTGAAGCATGCGGTCAAAGAACAGGTTTTCGGGGTTCGCGCCGCCCTGGTCGGTCGGGTCAAATCGCAGCCCCAGGCGCACATGCACAAAGTCGGTCAACGCGAGCAAGCGCGTGCGAGGCGAGCGCGCGCGATTGATCTCTTTGCGCAATCCGTCAGCATACTCTTCAAACCGCTTCAGCTTGGCCGGTACGTCAACGTCGTGGGCCTGGCCCTTGAACTCAGGATAGTACTTCTCGCTGAACAGCAGCAACGCGCGCGGCAGGTCAAAGTCGTCGTGCGTGAGCATGTCCTCAAGGGTCTGGGGTGCCTTTTCACCGTTCTGGACCGGGCGCAGGTCTGGTCCAGCTAGCGGCCCGCTGCCATCGACGCGGACCTGGGTTGCGCATGCGCTAAGCATGACCATGCCCAGCAGCAACGGCACGCCGCAAACGCGCCGGGCAGCAATGACGCACGAACCCGGCTCGGCACAATCTGACGTACTTAATCCGGTCTGTGTCACGCCGTGAGCCTCACCCGTTCGTCTACTTCTTCTCAAATTCTACGCTTATCTCGGTGGTCTGCCCAGCGACGATCGTGAACTGGTGGCTTGCGGCTTTGTACCCCGGCATCGTCATGGTGATGGTATAGCTTTCGGGCGGCAGGTCCTTGATCGTGAACGAATTGTCGTCGCCCTGGGTGGTGCTGCCGTCAGAGTTGAAGAAGTCAAGAAACGTGAAGCGCTTCTTGAACAGCTCGTCTTTGCTGTTGCGAATCTCGTACTCAAGGCCCATTGCGGTCTGGACGTTCAGGTCTGTGTTCAACAGGCGGATCTTCAGGTTGCCGCTGGGCGCGAACGCAAACGTCAGTGCCACCGCCTGGCCCGCTTTGAACTCAACGTTCGTGTGGGTGACCGGCGTGTAGCCGGGCAGCGACAGCGTGATGGTGAACTTGCCCTCGGCCAGGTTCTTTACCTCGAATGATTTGCTTTCGGTCAGGTTCACGCCGTTGTCAAAACCGCCCAGCGACAGCGGCTGCCCGCGGTCGTCCTCAATCGTAAGCGCGGCGATCAGTCCAAAGGGCGTGTTGTTGGCGGCACCGTCAATGCCGGTCACGGTGCCTTTCAGCGTTGCGCCTTCGGCTGGCAGCGTAATCACGATACCCGCGACGCTGTTGCGCAAGTTCAGGTAGGGCCGCGTGACCATGCCGTTCTTTTCGCTGCGCACCGTAAGGCGATAGAATCCAGGTGACATTCCGGTGAGTTCAAAGGCGCCGGTTTTGCCGTCGGCGTTGGTTTCGCGGAACACCAGCATCTCCATTTCACTGACGCCCTCTTCGTCGTTGCCCTGATCGGCGCCGTCAGGACTCACCGGGCTGGCCATCACGCGCACCCGGCCCTCGGGCACTTTGCCGCCTTCCAGCTCAACACGGCCGCTGATCTTGACCGTCACAAAGTTCACGTCGAACTCAACGTCGCCGTCCTTGTCTACGTGCACGCGTTTACGCACCAAACTGGGCGCCGGGCCCTGGCCCTGCTGCGCGATCTGGTAGGTGCCCAACGCGACACTTCGGAACTCATAGTTCCCCTGCTTGTCGGTGCGGGTGGTGATGGCTGCAAAACCGCCTCGATTGCCGCCAATCAGCACTATCTGCTTTTCGGCGTAAGGCTTGCCGTCTTCCGTTACGCGGCCATACAGCCGGGCGGTGCCGGGTTTCTGGTCGTAAATGTCAAACTCAACGCGCTCTCCGGCGGCAACCTTGACCTGAGTGCTCGGGTTCGGAAGAAGCAACGCGGCCATGTTGCCGCTGTTGCGCACAACCGTGTATGTGCCGGTCGCCAGGCCCGTCAGCTCATAGTTGCCGTTGCTATCCGTGTAGGCGGTGCGAATACGCGCCGAATCCTGGCCCATCAAACTGGCGCAAGTCACCGGCACGCCGGGCACGGCCTTGGAGTACGAATCGTAGACGCGCCCGAAGATCGTGCCGCCAACTTCAAGCCGTACGTTGTGCACCGTGCCGGCGCCGGTTTTGACCTCAAGCTCGGGGCTGATGTACTTCTGGTAGTTGCGGGTATTTGCCAGCAGCACGTATTTGCCGGCGGGCAGGCCCTCAACACGGAACGCACCATTCTCGTCACTGCGGATGCTGGACGGGAAGAGCGTGCTTTCGCCGCGGTCAGGCAGTGTCTCGCCGAAAAAGCTCTTCATGATGAATGCAAGCTGTCCCGGCCCGCTTACGTCGTAGGCCGCCAGCGGCACGCCCTGCACTGCAGCGCCCTGGGCATTGGATACCGTGCCCTCGATCCATCCTGCGGGCTCAAGCACGATCACAATTTCTGCGGTGCTGCCGGCGGTGGTGGTGGCTTGCGCGGTCTTGTTGCCGAATCCTTCCGCCTTGGCGCTGATGCCGACACTGCCGACAGGAAGATTTGCCAGCGTGAACTTGCCTTGCTCGTCGGTCGTGGTGCTTATCGTTCGCGGCGGTATGCGGATGCCTGCAACCCATTCGCCGCCCCGCAGAAAGTCATTGTCGTTGTAGTAGACCTGCGCGCCGGCAATGCCCTGCTGCTTCGTATCAACCACGCGGCCGGTTACCCCGGCGCCGTCTTCAAGCAGCAGGTTCACATCTTTGCGTACCTGCCCGCTTCGCACCCGCAGGTCACGGGTTGCGATTGCGTACCCGGCGGCGATCGCTCGCACGGCGGCGCCGCCCATGCCGTCGCCTTCGCCGCCAGGGGCGCCGATGCCGGGGGGGACCTGGTCGAACTTGTAAAAGCCCGTCGCGTCAGTACTCGTAACCGCCAGTGTGCCGCCAAGCACGGTGCCAAGCTCGACAGTTGCGCCGACCACCGGGGAATTGTCGGAGCGCTTGAGCACGTATCCTTCGATACCGCCGGCCTGGACCAGCACAAATGGCAGCAGCTCAAAGTTCGCAAACTCGTCCAGTTCCATTTCCTGGCGCGAGCGCGTCACCGGGTTGAACTCGTGCGACATCCAGCCCTGCTTGCGCGCGTACACCAGGTAGGCACCGGGGGCAATGCTTTCCATCTCGAACTTGCCCTGCGCGTCGCTTTTGACCGGCTTGCACCGGCCCAGGATGCGCCCCAGGCGCTGCAGTTTCTCGTCCGAACGCGCATTCAGCTCGATGCTGACATCAGGCAGGGGCGACTGGTCGGCGCCGTTCAGAACCACACCGAAAGCGCGGGCCGCCGCGTAAATGCGAATCAGCAATCCCTCAACGGGCGTTTCTTCTTTCACAAGAAACGTCTCTGTGGCTGTCAGGGCTTTGCCTTCTTCAAGGCACGCCACGAAGTAGCCTTTGCCCACAAGCAGTTCGACCTCAAATGTAAACCTGCCTTCGTCGCCGGTCACCGCCGTGGGTCCGCCGGCTGTGTCGCCGTCTTCGGGAAGCAGCGTGAGTGTGATGCCGCTTGCCGGCTCATCAAAGAAGTCGAGTGCCGTACCTGAAACTGACAGCATGGTCGGAACAGCAGGCTCAACTTCGGGTTGGTCTTTGTTGACGTGCGGTTGCGGACCCTGGTCGTCGCCTGAAGAACCGTCGTCTTGCGGGCCGCCCTGACCATTGGCCGGGAGACGTTGCTTCTTTGTTGTGTTGTCTGGCGTGTCCAACGCCGTTGTGTCGGTCGATCGATTGCCGCCTGCCGGTGGGTTCAGCAGGAACCAGCCGATTCCCAGCCCGATCGCAACCAGCAACAGCAGCCCGACAAGCAATGCAGTACGATTCTTTTCCATGGATCGGCCCAGTCCCCGTGTCGTTGTTCAACTCTGGTCACGATGCAGGCCGAAACCTAACGCCGGAAACGGGTTGTGAGCGATCTAGCGTACAACTTTCGCGTTGGCCCAATTGGCGCGATCCTGGATGTCGGCGTTGTCGGCGGCTGTGACTTCAAGCGTAATGCGCCGCGCGTTCAGGACCTCAACGTCGATCGTGCGCGCATCGGTTGAGCGGCGCAGAACCCCGGATTCGTAAACCAGCTTTCCGTCCGCGTACACTTTGAACTCGACGCTGGCGAGGTCGCCTGCGGTGTCGTCAATGCCGATGTCGGCGATGAATCGCGAATAACCGCGGTTCAGGTCGAACTTCAGGCGACTGATCGCATGCACGCCCAGGCCCTTGGCGTAAACCTTGCCGCGCAGGCTGATGGCGCCGCCACCCTGGGCGTGATCACGCCGCACCTTGAACAGGTACTCTTCATACTTGAAGTCGCCGGGAAGATAGTACGGGCGCTCTTCCGGTGGCTCTGCGAACTCGAGGTCGCTCAGGTAGACGTAGCGGCCGTTCTTCATGGTCACGCTAATCAGGTTGTTCTCTTCAAGCGTGATGTCGCGCTTCAGCACTTTGTGCTCAACCGTGATCTTGCCCTCTGACCAGGCCTTGATTACGCCACGCAGCACGCTGCCGTCACGCAGGGTGAAAATGCCCTGCAGCTTGTCGAATGATGCCGGCGTGTTGCGCTTGCAGACAATCCCGCGCAAACGTGCCCAGCCGTACTTATTGCCGTCATAGTTCTTGCCATCAAGGATCTCGTTGTACAGGAAGGCGCCGTCCTTGACGATGCGCACCAGTGACGATGCCGGATCCGCCTGCTCGGGGGCGTTGCCGCTGGCTGCGAAGTAGACCACGTCGCTCTTGGCGGCGGGGTCGAGCTCGGGTAGCAGATTGGGTGCAACGTTGGCCACATACTCAAGGCGCTTGACGGCCTCGACACTGATGGTCAATTCGCCAAACCGGGGCGCACGCAGCACAAACAGCTCGTCGTCATCGGCAGGCCCGTTGTCGGCCGCGCCGTGCAGAACATCGCCATTGATCAGATAGACGCGCAGCGGCGCGTCTTCGCGCTTGCGCTCATCCCCCTTGTGACCGAACGAGATCTCTTCGATTTCGTCCAGTGGTACGCGGGCAGGTACGTCGGTGCCCTCTACCTTAACCTCAAGGCGACCCTGGATATCCAGTTTGGTGACGCTGCCCTTTACAGGCTGTTGAAAGATGCTGGTGACCGTGGCCTGCGCAACCAGCACTGGGGAAAGAACGCAAAGGCAAAGCATGAGTCGGATCATCTTATGGCTCCGGGCACAGACCAACCCTGATACGGTTGAGTTGAATCAGCAATGATCAATTATCGAAGCCGATTGATCAATGAGTTCGCCAACTGATGACAGAATCCCTGGCACATCGGCAGTGGGACTTGTCTGCCAATCGGGCAGACTGGTTTCACGGGCGCAAGTGCTCCTGTCAGTTTGGCGGTGAGCGAGTAAGTTCACGTCACAGGCGCACCATAACCGCATAGGCAACAGGGACTTGCGGCAACACGTTGGTCGCACGTGGTTGGCACCGCGTTTGCATTGCCAATGCCTGTACTTCGATACATTGAACCGAGAGGGTTGATCCATGCCAGCCAAGCAAATCGTATTCGACGCGGAAGCACGCGAAAAACTTGCCCGGGGTGTTGAGAAACTTGCCCGTGCCGTTGTCACCACGCTCGGTCCCAAGGGCCGCACGGCTGTCCTGGACAAGGGCTGGGGCGCGCCGACGATCACCAAGGACGGCGTGACGGTCGCAGAAGAGATTGAGCTGCAGGACCCGTACGAGAACTGCGCGGCCCAGATGGTCAAGCAGGTTGCCAGCAAGACCAGCGACACGGCAGGCGACGGCACCACCACAGCAACGCTGCTTGCGCAGGCGATTTTCACAGAAGGCATCAAGCACACCATGGCCGGCGCGAACATCGCCAGCATTCATCGCGGCATCAACAAGGGTGTGGATGCAGCAGTTGCGTATATCGAGAAGATGAAGCGCCCTGTGGAAGGCAAGAAAGACATCGCCTTTGTGGCAAGCATCGCCGCCAACAACGACCCCCGAGTCGGCAAGATCATTGCCGACGCGCAGGAAAAAGTCGGCAAAGACGGCGTCATCACTGTGGACGAAAGCAAGACCGCAGAAACGCACGTGGACTGGGTTGAGGGCATGCAGTTCGACCGCGGCTATCTGTCCCAGCACTTCGTAAACAACACCGAAAGCGTAACCGTCGAGTTTGACAAGCCGCTGATCCTGGTTCACGAGGATAAACTCACCAGCGCCCAGCCGCTGGTGCCGCTGCTTGAGCAGGTCAGCAAGGCGAACCGCCCGCTGCTGATTATTGCGGAAAGCGTTGAGGGCGAGGCCCTGAGCACGCTGGTCGTGAACAAACTGCGCGGTGTGCTGAATGTGGCTGCGGTGAAGGCCCCCGGCTACGGCGACCGCCGTAAGGCAATGCTGCAGGACATCGCGACGCTGACGGGCGCCAAGGCGATTATGAAAGACCTTGGCGAGAAGATTGAGGACATCACCATCAAGGACCTCGGAACAGCCAAGCGCGTTGTGATCAACAGCGAAGACACGACGATCATCGAGGGCGCGGGCAGAACCGCAGACATCAAGGCGCGATGCGAGGAAGTGCGCCGCGAGATCAGCGTTACCAGCAGCGACTACGATCGCGAAAAGCTGCAGGAACGCCTGGCCAAACTTGCGGGCGGCATCGCCGTGGTGAAAGTCGGTGCTTCGAGCGAGCCTGAAATGAAAGAGCTCAAGTCCCGCGTGGAAGACGCGTTGCACAGTGTACGTGCAGCCACCGAAAGCGGCATTTTGCCGGGCGGCGGCGTTGCATTGCTGAGGGCATCAATTGCACTGGAGAAGACCAAGGCCGCCGACAGCGACGAACAGACCGGCATCGACATCCTGCGCGTCGCGCTTTCACGCCCGATCAAGCAGATTGCTGAAAACGCGGGTCGCCACGGTAGCGTCATCGCGCGCAACGTGCTCGCTGAGAAGAGCGCCAGCTACGGCTACAACGCGCTGACCGACAAGTACGGCGACATGTACGAAATGGGCATCGTTGACCCGCTGAAGGTCACACGCAGCGCGCTGCAGAATGCAGCCAGCGTGGCCGGCCTGATGCTGACTACCGACGCGATCATTACCAAGGTTGAAGAAGACGAGCCGGCGGACATGGGCCACGGCGACGAAGAAATGGACTACTAACCGGGCGCAGGCATCCAACCTGGCGGCCTTCTATCGAGGATCGAATCATGGCAACCAAACTCCGTCCACTGGACGACTACATCGTAATCAAGCCGGCCAACGCCGAAGAAGTGACTGCGGGCGGTATCGTGTTGCCCGACACTGCGCAGGAAAAGCCCCTGAAGGGCGCAGTGATCGCCACGGGCCCCGGCCGCATGCTGAAGAATGGCAAGCGCCTTGAGCCCAGTGTGAAGCGTGGCGACACCGTGATGTTCGGCAAGTACAGCGGCAGCGACGTGAAGCTGGACGGCGTCGAGCACAAGATCATGCGCGAAGCAGAGATCCTGGCGATTGTTGAATAGGAACGCCTTGGAAAACGGAGTCACAGAGAAATAGAGGATCGACAAGTTGACGGAGGCAATCATCGGGGGCGCCAGTGAAGTCCACAGGGCTCTGGGTCCCGGATTGCTGGAGCCAGCCTACTTGGCGTGCCTGCTGCATGAATTGGAGCTTGGCGGACTGACGTGCCGAACAGAGATTCCTGTGCCGGTGGTTTACAAAGGCAAGAAGCTGGAAAGTGGGTACCGGATAGACCTGGTCGTTGAAGACACAGTTGTCGTTGAGTTGAAGGCAGTAGAGAAGCTTTTGCCGATTCACCAGGCGCAAGTCATCACGTATCTGCGCTTGACAGGCAAGCCAGTCGCATTGCTGATCAATTTCAACGTGGCGTTGCTGAAAGATGGATTGCGAAGACTGACGAATCCCTCCGTTACTCTGTAGCTCTGTTTTAGACAGGCAGTACCGGAGGCTTGGAGAACTGAAGATGAGCAAGCAGATCCTATACGAAGTGGAAGCCAGCCGCAAACTTGCCGATGGCGCTCGCAAATTGGCCCGCGCTGTCAGCGCGACGATGGGCCCTTCCGGCCGCAACGTCATCATGCAGAAGTCATTCGGCGCGCCCACGGTCAGCCGCGACGGCGTCACCGTTGCAAAGGACGTCGAGCTTGAGGACCCCTTCGAGAACATGGGCGCCAAGCTGGTGATGGAAGTTGCTTCCAAGACCAACGACGAAGCGGGCGACGGCACCACTACCGCAACCGTGATTGCCGACGCAATCATTGAAGAAGGCCTGCTCATGGCCGGGCACGGCCACAACCCGCAGGACATCAAGCGCGGGATTGATAAGGGCGTAGAAGTTGCCGTGGCGTGGCTGAAAGAGAACAGCAAGAAAATCAAGAACGCAGACGAACTGAAGGCAGTCGCCACGATCAGCGCCAACCAGGATGCCGAGATCGGCAAACTGATGGCTGAAGCCATCGACAAGGTCGGCGACGAAGGCGTGGTCACGATTGAGGAAGGCAAAGGGCTCGAGACTGAACTGTCCTACGTGGACGGCTTGCAGTTCGACAAAGGCTACCTCAGCCCGTACTTCATCACCAACGCCAACGAGCTGGTCGCTGAGTACGACAACGCCAAGATTCTGATTTACGAAAAGAAGATCAGCAGCGTCCGCGAGTTGCTGCCGTTGCTTGAGAAAGTCTCAGGCACAGGCGCGCCGCTGCTCATTATTGCCGAAGACATCGAAAACGAAGTGCTGGCAATGCTGGTGCTGAACCGACTGCACGGCCGGTTGCAGGTCGTTGCAGTCAAGGCGCCCGGCTTTGGCGACCGCCGCAAGCAGATGCTTGAGGACATCGCCATTCTGACCGGCGGCCAGTGCATCACCGAAGACCTTGGCCAGAGCCTCGAGAACATCGACATCGACGTACTTGGCACCGCCAAGCACATTGAGGTTGACAAGGACAACACCACCATCATCCAGGGCGGCGGCAAGAAGAAGGCCGTTGAAGACCGCATTGCCCAGTTGCGCACCCAGGTCGCGCAAAGCAGCAGCAACTACGACAAAGAGAAGCTGCAGGAACGCCTGGCGAAGCTGACCGGCGGCGTGGCACAGATCCAGGTCGGCGGTATGACCGAAGCCGAAATGAAAGAGCGCAAGTTCCGTGTGGACGATGCGCTGAACGCAACCCGTGCCGCAAAGCAGGAAGGGGTCGTGGCAGGCGGCGGCGTGGCTTATCTTCGCGCCTCAGTGGCGATTCGCGCCGCAAGCTACAAGGGCGACGAGAAGATCGGCGCCGAGATTCTGGCCAACGCACTTGAGGCGCCCTGCCGCACCATCGCCAGCAACGCGGGCTATGACGGCACCGACGTTGTCGAGACGCTGAAAGAAAAGAAGAAGGACAACGACGGATTCAACGCGTTGACCGGCGAATATGGCGATATGTTCAAGTTCGGCATCATTGACCCCACCAAGGTCGCGCGTTGTGCAATCCAGAATGCAGCCAGCATCGCGGGCCTGATGCTGACGACGAACACGCTCGTCACCGACCTGAAGAAGAAAGACAAGAAGATTTCCGGCGCCATAGCTTGAGTGAGTGCCAGGGCCGGCTATGCAGTGAGTAAGGGCCCGGGGGAGCAACTCCCGGGCTTTTCATTGAGCGGGGCAAACGTGGTGCGAACCTTGGGAGAACGCGATGGGTAAGCGCATTGCAGCTGGTGTGGCGATTGGCGCGCTGGCGGTGGTGCTGGCATGGGGCGGCATTTCGCTTGCCCGCCCGCAGACCGTAAACGCGCAGCGTGCATCGGGCTATGAATATGGCTTCCTTCTGCCTGTACCGAGGCTGGAGAGCTACGAGATTGATCTTGGACGCTGGGCAGCCAAGCCGACGGACAAAGAGTACTACAACGCGCTGGTGTTTCCTTACGAGGAAGGCAGCAGCGCCTTTGATCGCCGGGTGAACAGCCTGCGCAGGCTGAATGCGCTGGCCGCCGAGGGATGGGAACTCGTGGACGCTGAGTCCGGGCTGCTGCGCCGCGCAAAATAATGGCCAAGCGCGACTACTACGAAGTGCTGGGAGTGGCCAAGAACGCCGGCAAAGCCGACATCAAGAAGGCCTATCACAAGCTGGCGCTGAAGTACCACCCTGACCGCAACCCCGGCGATGCCGAGGCTGAAGGCAAATTCAAGGAAGCCGCAGACGCATACTCGGTTCTGTCTGACGACGAAAGGCGCAAGCAGTACGACACCTACGGTCACGTCGGAAACGGCTTTCCCGGCGGCGGCTTCAGCAACGTAGAGGACATCTTCAGTGCCTTCAGCGAGATTTTCGGGGGCAGCAGTGTGTTCGGTGATTTCTTTGGCGGTGCCGCGCGCTCGCGCACCCGCGGTCGCCGGGGCGCCTCTTTGCGCTGCACGATTGAGCTTGAGTTCAGTGATCCCGTTGAGAATACGCAAAAGACCATCACCATACGCAAAGCCGAAACCTGTGACACCTGCAGCGGCAGCGGCGCGAAGCCGGGCACCAAGCCGGACCACTGCCCGCAGTGCAACGGCGCCGGCGTCGTGATGACGAGCGCGGGATTCTTCAGTATGCGCAGCACCTGTCCGCGCTGCGCGGGCCGCGGCGAAGTCATCAGCGACCCATGCGCGCCGTGCAGTGGCACGGGCCGCGTGCTGAAAGACAAGGAGATCACGCTCAAACTTCCGGCTGGCATTGAAGATGGCATGACGCTGCGCGTGGGCGGTGAAGGCGAGAGCGGAGAGAACGGCGGCCCGGCCGGTGACTTGCTGTGCGATGTGCATGTCAAGCCGCACCCATTGTTCAAGCGCGCGGGCGCGGACGTTTATCTAGAGCTGCCGGTCGGCTTTGCCCAGGCCGCGCTGGGGGCCAAGCTTGAAGTGCCGACGTTGCGCGGCCGCGCTGACCTGAAGGTGCAACGCGGCACGCAGGCCGGCACGGTGACGCGGATGAAGGGCGAAGGTTTTCCAAGACTCGATGGGCACGGGCGCGGTGACCAGCTGGTTGAAGTTGTGATCGAAGTGCCGGAAAAGCTGACGAAAGAGCAGGAGAAACTGCTGCGCGAGTTCGCTGAAACGGAAGAGCAGAACATATCACCAGAAAGGAAGTCGTTTCTGGACAAGGTGAAGAAGTTGATCAGCAAGTAGCCCGGCTAGCGGGGCGGGGATGGAAGATGGCAATGCCCGAAGATAACCAGAATGAGGTTGTGCAGGAAGGTGAAGCACGCGACCCGCGCGCGGCGGACGAAGCACTGCATGACCGCCACGATGCCGAAATCGCGGAAGCAGCAAAGCGTGGCGAACTCATTGCTGCGGAAGATCTGCCACCGCACCAGAAAGCCAAGAAGCTTCGCAAGCTCAGCGACGAGGAACTCGTGGCACTGGCGGAGCAGGCCGCAAAGGCCGAGCATTGGCTTGACGTGGCGCGGCGCGGACAGGCCGAGCTTGACAACACCATCAAGCGCCTGCGCCGAGAGCAACAGGACGCCGCCCGCTATGAAGGCGGCGCCATGGCGCGCGACTTTTTGCCGGTGATCGACAATCTTACGCGGGCACTTGAGGTTGGCGCAAAGGCTCAGGACTTTGAGGCGCTGTATGCAGGTGTTGAATTGATCCGCAAGATGTTCATCGACGCGCTCGCCCGGCGGGATGTCACGCCGATAGCCGCCGTGGGTACGGCGTTTGACCCGGCGTTTCATGAGGCGCTTCTGACGGACAGCCGCGCCGATGTACCCGACAACGTGATCACCGCCGAGCTTGAGCGCGGCTGGAAAATGCACGACCGGGTGCTGCGGGCCAGCAAGGTGCGCGTGAACAAGCGCGGGTAGGCAAGGTTCAGGTTTCAGCAGCGGAGCGGCAGCATGCCAACCTACGACTTCCAATGTCCCGATTGCGGCCACACATTCGAGGCGTTCCAGAGCATCAAGCAAAAGCCCCTCAAGCTTTGTCCCAAGTGCGGCAAACGCAAGGTCAAGCGCCTGATCGGCACCGGCGGCGGCCTGATTTTCAAGGGCAGCGGCTTTTACCTTACGGATTACGCGCGCAAGGGCGGTGAGCCCAAGCCGGACTCAAAGAGCGAATCCAAGCCCGAGTCAAAGACCGACACCAAACCCGCCGAAACGAAGGCGCCAGAGAGCAAGCCAGGCGGCACAAAGAAGGACTGAGCGTCTGGCCAAGGCCCGCACAAAGCGTTGCACCGAGTGCCTCAAGCGCTTCACCTACAAGAGCGTGTCGGAGCATGCGTGGTTTCCGTTCTGCAGTGAACGCTGCAAGACAATCGACCTTGCCCGCTGGTTCACGAACAGGTACGGGTTTGTCGAGGACCTGGCGCAGGGCAATGACATGAAGGTCGGCGGCATCGAAGCCATTCAGGATTCAGACCCGCCGGACTGATCTGCCGGGCGTTGCGCGCCCAGTACCAGTCGCCGCGTAACGATTGTTGCGAAACTGCCGCGCGGCAGATCAAAGCATACAGTCACCTTTGCGCGGCCTTCGTTCAAGTCGTCCGCTTGCGGCAGCTCCATCTTAAAGCCTCCAGGAGTCATCAGTGCCTTGCGTGATGCGGCTTTGAATCGCGTGCGCTGAAGGCCAGCCAATCGCAACTGCTCCAGCGAAACGCCTTCCAGTGCCAGCACGGCTTCCACATGAGTGCCGACAGCGGGGTACTCGGCCAGCCGCGTCGATGCGCCGAGCAGCGGCAACTCCAGCTCGCGCAAGTCTTGCGCGGGCAGGCGACGGTGAAACGCCAGCTCGCCTGAGCGGTTGTGCAGCCACTCGTGCTCCGGGCATGCGGCCGCGATCACGCTCGTGAGCACACGGTTGAAAAGGAAACTCTGGTAGGCGGCAACAAATAACGTGCGCAGCGCTGGCGTGATGCGTTCGAAGCATCCGGCCCAGTCTCCCGGATGCTCCTGCAGATAGGCGACCAGGGCGCGTTCGGGCGAACGCGTCATCCGGTCATACAACGTCGCCCAGTCGCCCCAGTGTTCGATTGCCAGACGCCGGTTGGTCTTGTCCCGCATGCTCTGCTTGCGGTGGGGGGCCGCAAGATGCAGGCGCACGGCCTCTTCGCAATCGCCTCGCGCGAGCGCCTTGGCAATGAAGCCCTGCCCGTGCGCAATGCCGCCAAAGCGCTGGTTGTCGTAGTAGTTCGGAACGCCTGCCTGCTGAATCTCTTCGGCGTTGGCAGCCAGCACCGCCTGCTCCGCCGGGCTCAGATTGCGCATCACGATGCGGAACCTGTTGCCAAGAATAATCGCGGCCGTCAGCGGTGCGCGCGCCTTGCCGACGAAGCGCAGTTCAAGGCGTTCATCACCAGTGTCGGACTTGAGAGGCCGCGCTGAACTGAAAAGTTGACGCGTCAAGCCGTGCTTGTCCTTGAGGCCGGCAGCGGAAAGTTCGGTGGCCCGCAGCTTGTTGCGCCTGGCCAGTATCGAGAGCGCCTCCAGCGTTGCCACCGAGCGCTTGGTGAGTTCATACACGAAGTGGGCGCCCGCTGGGTCTGGCGTAAAGTCGGCGGACTCATCGACAACGAAGTCTTCGGGGCGGGTCTTCAGCTTCATGCTGCAAGTAGAAGCGCAGGGCAGTCGCGCGTCAACCGGAACGCTTGTTGGCGTACTCAAGCAGCCGCAACAGGCCGCTATTCAACTGGCGGTCCGGCGCGAATGCCTTCCAGTTCGCCAGCGCGGCCGCAGCGGGCTTGAAACTGGATTCGCCCATCAGTATGGCGCCGTACAGCGCCCAGGCTTCGGCATCCAGCTTGATGCCGCCATCCTTGCCGCCTTGCTCGCAATGCTTGCGCAGCGCCTCAAGGTGCCCGGCGTACACCTGGGCGCTGGCGTATCCGTCCACGACCAGCAGCTGGAAAGCCTTGCCCTCGGCCATGGCCGCCTGCTGTTCATCAAGCAGTTGAACGAGCCGCAAGTAGCCGTCGTTGTAGTCCGCAAGCGCAAAGGCACAGCGCAGCAGCGAAAGCGTGATGTAGGCCAGCTTGGCATCTGCTTCGGCGGCCTTGAGGTATGCGCGGCGCGCGCCCTGGTAATCACCGGCCCGGAACAACTTGTCGGCTTGGCCTTGAAGCGCGCGGGGCGACGGGTCTTCCGGTACGCCGTCCGGGGTCACGTCCTGCAGGAAGGCATCCTCGGCAAGAATGCGATCCAGCGCCTTGACCATCTCGTTCGTCGGCAGCTCGATCTTGGCAACCAAAAGTTCTTCGCGTGCTGTGCGGTATCGCCCCCGGGTCAGCTCGACCCATGCATTCACGAGACGCGGCAGCGCCGCATTCGGGTCGGCGGCGCGGCGATTGAGCACGGTCTTGTGCCAGGCATCAAACAGCTCCGAGCGGCCGAAGAGGTCGCGAAGTGAGTTCAGCCGCGTACGATCTTCGCGCGAAGCCTTCTCAAACCATGTCTGCAGAGCAACGGCCGCATCCAGAAAATCTCCCTTTCCGATCAGCACGACAAACACCAGCCGGTACACCTCGGGCTCGGCCCCGGCGATGACCAGTGGGTCGAGCACCTTCAGCGCCTCGTCGTAATCCGCACGGCGAATGTGTCGCCGCGCATCGTCCATGGTGCCCGGTTTCGGCTGTGGGGGATCCGGCGGGGTGGGAACAGCAGTGTCGTTGTCCGTACCTGCGGGGTCAGCAGACAGGCCGCGCTGTTCTTGAAACGCCTTCAGGTCGTACGCGAAGCGGTCCAGTTTGTCTGCCACCAGCACGCGCACCGCAGCATCAGAAGCCTTGGCATGAAAGCCCGCGGTGAACAACAGTAGTGCGGCAAGCTGCAGGTCCGCCTTCGTTGGCTGTGACAGCGAAAGCAGGGCGTTGCCGGCGCTCGCGCAGGCCCCAGGGGCCGGCTTCAGGTCATGCAGCCACGACAGCAGGCGCTCTCCCGCATAGCGGTCAAACGCCCGCGCGAGCATTTTGCGCGCCATCGGCACGTCCTGTGACGCGGCCAGCGCGATCGCCATGCCGGCGTAATGCTCGGCTGTGCCGGGTGTGTCCAGTGCCGCAAAAGCGAACGAGCGGGCGGCGTCGGTCCAGTCGCCGGCCCGCAGGCTGTTGATGCCGCGTTGGCGGCTGCGATCGTCGCTGTTGCCCGACAGTCGCGAAGCCTGGGTGTCGCTGCCGGCAAGTTCTTCGGCGCGCACAAGAAACGCCAGCGCGCGCCGCTTGTCCTGGTCGATCAGCAGCATCGCACCGGTCAAAAAACACATCTCGGAATCCGCCTCGGCCCGCAGGGCAAGCTGGTTCAGTCGCAGGCCAACGTCAGCGCCCGGCATGCGCGAGGCAAGCGGCGGTAGTCCAGCAATGGCGGCGGGGTCCACAGCCAGCGCGCGCCGCATGTAGCGTGCTGAATCATCGAACTGGCCCATCCAGAACAATACCAGACTGAGCTGCACGTTTTCGCGCGCGCCCATCGGCTTGGCTTTTGCGGCATGTACGGCAAACCTGGCGCACTCGGGGTTTCCGTCGGACAGCGCGCTCTGCGAACGCTTCAGCCAGTCAATTGCTTCGACTTCCGGGCCTTCGGCTTTCAATCCGCCGGCCAGAATCATCAGCAATGCAAACAGGGGCGCCACTCGGGCAAGGGGCGCCCCCTTCATGATGCGGTTTCGTTTCATGCTACTTGCCGCCGGCGTTTGCCTTGCGAAGTCGCGCGGTGATCTCGTTGGCAAGCTCAGCTTCAAGGTCAACGTCACGTCCGGCGACCGTCCACTTGTTGCTGTACATGGCCGTCGGTCCGCCGCGCCCGGTGCTGTACCCGGTGTAGACCTCTTCGCGCGCAACGACCACGGGCTCATAGACGCCATCCGCGCCGAGCTGCGGGTATGCGCTTACGCGCATGCGGTACTTTTCCAGACCGATCGCGCGCTGGTCGCTGATTGCTGTCCAGTGCTCGTACTTCCACTCCACATCGGCGCGGAATACGCGGTCTTTGCCGAACTTCTCGGCCATGGCGTCGTGGATTGCATTGTCCACGGCGTCAAAGCTGCCGCTGAAGTAATAGCCGGCTTGCATCTTGTAGATGTCATCCTGAAAGACGGTGCAGCCGCTCATCAAGAATACGGCCGCCACAGCAAGCATCGCGAACAACGATTTCATTTTCGACTCCACAGCGGCCAAGGGGTATCGGCCACAGGCGCGGACTCGGGGCTTGACTATATGCTACTGCCGGTGGTAGCCCGTGCAAGAGAGTATTCGCACAGGGCTCAGAAGTAGAGCCTGAGGCCTGCCCGGAACACCAGCCACTGAAAGCGGCCGTCTTCGCGAAGGTTGTCCTGGAAGCCCTTCACGGACTTGTCGGCCGACTGGATCAGCGCAAAATTTGTGCGCAGGCCTGTCTCAATGAAGCCGCGAGTAAAATCGTCACCGAACTCGAGCCCGGCGGTGTGTACGGTGCCCAACGTCAGCATAAACACCTTGCCCAAACCGCTGCCGCTGATGCGCTTGTCAACCTGGTAATAGTAGTAGCCCGCAGACGCGCTGAGACCGTGGTCTGTATAGAAAGCAATCATCGGGTCAAAGTCGAAGTGAAAGCGCACGGTGGGCTCAAAGCACGCCGCGCGCACCTGTGGACGGTAAGTCCGCGCCGTGCCAAGCTCCTGGTTGTACTCAAGCCGGAAGTTCAACGAGATATTGCTCATCAGTTTGAACCCGAACCCCAAGCCGGCTGAAAACGTCGTGTGTTTGCTGGCAACGACCCCGCCCCAGATTTCGGCGTTCAAGGAGCGCCATTTCGATGCATCGATCAGGGATTTGGCCGGTTCTGTGCCCGACTTGCCGTCGGCAGCCTCCGGTTGCGCCTTGAACAGGTTGGCAACGCGGCGGCCCGCCGGGAACCGGCCCAGGTCATGGGCGTGAAGGGCGCCCAAACAGCACGCGAGCGCAATCAACAATGCCGACAGTCGAAGCATGCCCTGCCCCCCGGTGGAGGACGCAGGTTAGCGAGAATGGCGCGGTGACGCAAAGACCCTGCGCCGACGACCAAGCGCTGCCAGCGAGAGCGGGGCCAGGCCCCACAGCAGTCGTGCGCCGACGGGGCTTGACGCGCAACCGCCGCCGCCCTTTTCATCGCCGGTGCCGCTGAACCCGCCGCCGGTGCAGGTGAGTGTCCATGCCCCGCTGCTGCATGGCAGAGAGTATCCGCCGCCTGCGTTGGTGAGTACGCTTGGGTTGCCAGGGCCCGTCGCCGATACCGTCACGCCCGCCAGCCCCTCTCCAAGGTCGTAGCGGCCATTGCTGTTGGCATCGTTGTAGGCCACGCCCGTGATCCAGACCGGGTCGGTGCCCGTGCGTTCCGCCGTATGGATCGTCCAGTATGCGCCCGCGTTGTAACCCGCCTGTGGCGCAGCGCCCTCGGCATAGCCGGTGCCAATTTCGCGGTGCGATTCCCAAAAGGGCTGCATGGCAAGCAGGTGGTAACGGTGACCAGGCGGGCTGACACCCTGGTCGATGATGAGCGCCTTGAGGGCATCGGCGCCGACGTAGCTGATAGAGCCCCCGGTCGTGAAGATGCACGCTAGAGACTCAATGTTGTTACCGTTCGATGCGTATGGCAGCGGATATCCCGCGTTGATGGCCATGCCGTTGGGCGCGCCAAGCGTCGGGCTGGTATGCGCGAAATAGCCGTTGGTCGCCATGTCGGTTGAATGGACGCGGGCGGACTCACACAGGTCTAGGTTGACAGCAAGAGGCGGCTGTGCCGCGACACCGGAAAGTATGCCGCCCAGGCTGTTGGCCGTGTCGTAAGCTTGGGGATTGGCGCGGGCACGGTTCAGTTCATAGATAAAGGCCACCTCGGCGGCGCTGGGTTGCTGGGCTGCCAGCGGCGCGGCAGCCAGAAACAGCAATGCGAGAACCACATGTGTCATGCCGGCCTTTGGCGAATGAACTTGGCGCGCAGTCTAACGTGGAAGGGTCGGGGCTGACAAAGTCTTTCGCAGGATCACGCGGACGCCCGGGCGGTCGGGGCCGCTGGTTGCGCCGACAATGCTGAAGCCTTCCTGCAGGTTCAGCATCAACATGCCGGCGTTGTCGCCCCATGTTTGGGTTTCGACGTGCGTAAGCCCACTCTCAAGGGCCCATGCATGCTGGGCCCGAATCAGTGCCCGCGCAAGGCCCCTGCGGCGGTGGTGGGGGTGAACACCGCCAAGCCATGAGTACAGAATCTCATGTCGGTTCCCCGTGCGGTATGCAACCTTGTAAGCAACGACTCGATCGGCGTCGAAAACCGCCAGCACCAGCGCTTCGCGGCCCCTCAAGGCGTCGCGTACTTCGGCCAGAAACCCGGCTTTCTGTTCGGGCGCAGCGTGCTGTCGCGAGGGCAGGCACTCGTGGTGAAGGTCAATGAGCGGACGAAGCTGCTCGTCATCGACCGCAACTTTGCGAATGCGGTAGTTGTCAGGCATCGTCTGCATCGCGTTCCGCTTCTCATGCCCGGCAGGCATTGCGCAGGCTGTCGAGCAACGCCGCCGGCACCTTGAACCCGCCGCCCTCTCCGTGGCCCAGCGTGGTGTGCGGCTTGGTCTTGCCGCCGTGATAGTCGCTGCCGCCCGTGACGATCAAACCGAGGCGGCTGGCGATCGCAAGCAATCCCTGCGTCCATTCGGCGTCGTGGTCGGGGTAGATGGCTTCGATGCCCATCAGCCCGTAACCCTTCATCTCGCGCAGGTACTCTTCAGTCGCGGCAAGGCTTCCGCGATTGAGCCAATAAGGGTGCGCAAGCACCGGTACCGCATTGTGTTCGCGGACGAAGCCCAGTGCCTCTTGTGGGCCGAACGTATCCTTCTCGAAGTACGCCGGGCCGTCGTTAGCGATCCACTTGTCGAATGCTTCCTGCTGGGACTGTGCGTAGCCCTTGCGTACCATCAGCGCGGCAATGTGCGGGCGACCGACGACCGCCTCACCGGCTTGTGCGGTAAGTTCGCCATAGGCCATCGGCATGCCAAGTTCGGCAAGTGCCTGCAGGATGTTGCGATTGCGCGCCTCGCGCTTGGCTGCAATTTCGCGCAGGCGCGCGTCAAAGTTCTGGTCGTTGGGGTCGTATCCGTACGCAAGCAGGTGAAACGTGCCGCCGCTCAATTTTACGCTGATCTCGCACCCCGGAATCACTTCCACGCCAAGCTGATTGCCGGCCTTAATCGCGCGTTCTACGCCGCGCGTGGTGTCGTGATCGGTCAGGCTGATCGTTTGCAGGCCCAGGGCGGCTGCCCATTCGACAAGGAACTCCGGTTGCTGCTCGCCGTCGCTGCACCTTGAGTGCATGTGCAGGTCAATGCAGCCGGCAACGTTGGCGGGCGGGCCCCTATGCGAAGATGGCGCCGGAAACTTGCTCATGGCTGCCAGCATAGCATCGGCAGGGTGCTACTCGATGTCGATATGCACCGAGCAATGAGACACGTCCGGCTCGGCCTCGACGGCGAGGCGGACTGCCTCGCCGATATCATGGGCCTGCTTCAGGGAGAGCGCGGGGTCTACGACGATATGCACGTGCGCATGCAGCATGGTGCCCAGGTAGTGAGCTCGCAGATCATGGGCGGTTTTCACGCCGGGCACGGCAGCGGCAATCGTCGCCAGCTGTTCTTGCCTCTTTTGCGGGGGTGCTTCACCCATCAGCAGGCGAATGTTATCCCGCGCGAGTTCAACGCCCGACCAGGCGATCCAGGCCGCGATTGGCAAGGCTAGCCAGGCGTCCAGTGTCGGCACTCCGAACCGCGCCGCGAAAAACCCGCCGACTGCAAGCAGTCCCAGAAGCACATCGTTGCGCGCATCCACCGCCAGCGCGTTCAGTGCCGGCCGGACGTGGCCATGGTTGCGTGACAGCGCATAAATCGCGGCTTTGAACGCGACCTTTGCCCCGAACACTCCCACCATGATCCACTCCAGTGAGGGCTCGGCATCCCCCAGCAGTGCAAACACGGCGCTGCGGGCAACTTCGAATGCGACCACACCGGCAATCACGGCTGTAACCAGCCCCCCGATCGGCTGGGCGCGCGTGTGGCCGAAGGGGTGCTCTTTGTCCTGTGGTTGGCGGCTGATGCCGACCGTCCAGGTCAGGACGGCAGCCGTGAACACGTCCATGAAGCTGTCGGCGGCTTGCGCCAGCGCGAGTTGGCTGGAGGAAATCCACCATATCGCGCCAATGACGCCCACAAAGGCGAGGCTAGCCGCAAGGGTAATGCGGGGAAGGAGAATGTCGGCTCTTTGCGGATTGGCCATGATTGGTGCAAAACGTTTGGCACTCGCGTTGTGCTGAACCGTATCCCATACTATGAGTTAGGGCTTACCCCAAAGCAGGACAACCGTCACCCCCCTGACGGAAGAGGAGAAGACATGAGACTGCGATCATATGCACTGGCGAGCGCCGCCGTCGCTGTATTGCTCGGAGTTTTCTCGACCAACCCGCAAGCCGACCTGAAGCAGGATCTGGCCGCCTTCAACAAGGTATGGAACGACAAGAAGTCGATCAACCTCGACAAGATGAAGGCCATTGAGTCCCTGCCGCGAGGCGATGCGGGATTGACCGATACCTACACGACGATTCTTGAGTCAGACGTGTGGCAGTACCGGGCAGAGATTCTGACGCGCATTACAACCGAGAGTGATTCGGCACTGCTGGATGCGCTGGCCAAGTGGCTGTTCGACCCGAAGCAGAATGTGAAGAAGCCTGCCGCCGCGGAACACGTAGCGTTCGCACTGTTGAACAACCAGAAGTGGGCGACACCCGAGAACTGGCAGCGCGCAGGCGAACTGGTGGCGCAGGAAAAGCTGGCAGAAAAGGTGAAGGCACGTGTGATTCGCGAACTTGGCCGCTGGCGCTTCCAGATGGAAACGCCTGAGCAGATTGCTTCGCCGGATGCGCAGGGGCCGATGAAGGCCAACGCGCGTATCTTGGTTTCGCTGCTCAGTGCCAGCGCAAAGGAGCGCAAACCGAACGTGAACCTGCGCTTTCTGATTGCGGACGCGCTGGAGAACATCAGCGGTGAAGAGTTCGGGTATGAGCTCGACAAGTGGGAGTTCTGGATCCAGAACCTCAAAGACACCGACATGCTTGCGCCGCGCACACCGAGCAAGTTCAAGGACCAGTTCACTGACGTCGAGATCGAGGGGCACAGCTTCGTCCGCAGGACGGCGCGGCCAACCGACCTTGAGATTTTGATTCTGCCCGACCTGGGCAAGTCCGAGCAGTACTGGTACCCCTACATTTTCGAGCTGAACAAGACTTTCAAGTGCACCTTCGTGGATCTGCCGGACTGCAGCCGCATGGCCGGTCTTGAATGGATGCGCAACCGCGACGGCTCTGAGAATCGCACCGCGTACTACTACCCGCTCAAGCAACTGGTGGAGGCGTTTGAAGCACGGCGCGAAGCCAGCAAGCAGAAGAAGATCGCCCTGATCGCGCATGGTGTTTCGGGCTGGATTGCCCTTGAGTACCTGAACCTGCACCCCGAGAGCGTGTCGTTTGCAGTGATTCTGGAGACCTGGAGCGGCAAAGGCTCACGCGAACAGGCGCGCCTTGCGCTGGAAGGCAGCAAGGATGAGGCATACAAGTACCACGGCCAGGACCTGATTTACGACCCGACCGGCCGCATCGGCAGCCTGAGCTTGAATGAGGAACAGAAGATGTGGTCGGGCACCGGCGCCTTCAAGCGTCGTTGGGCCGACCCCAAGGCCCTTGAGCCGATTTTCTATGCGCAGCGCCCGTACCAGAAAGCGATCGAAGGTTCAGCGCGCATCCTGGTGCCCGAGTACGAATTCAAGGATGCCGCCAAGGGCAAGAAGATTGACGTGCCCGTGCTGTTCATCCATGGGGCGATGGACCCGATGTTCGTCAAGGACGACGAAAAGGAGTATCGTCGCTCGCTGGTCAAGGCGACATGGTCGGTGTTTGCCAACTCCGCAGACACGCCCTGGGCGGAAGAGCCAGTCCTGTTCTTCGAGACATTCAACAAGCTCCTTGAAGACCACAAGATTCTGGAAGAGCTGAAGAAGCAGAAAGAGAAAGAAAAGGACAAGTAAACGACCCGACAAGACGAAAACGGGCGCCCCATGCGGGCGCCCGTTGCGTTGGTTTGCCTGCTACGCTGCTTCCTTGATCTGCTGGCGCAGGACCTTGTTGGCGTCGAGCATCGCGCGAAGAAAGCCGATGCGGGCACTGTCTTTCGTGCCCTCGCCGCCAACCTTGCTGGCTTCACCGTCATCGACAACCGCGAACTGGCGTGTGCTCAGGCGCTCAATCTCAAACGCAAGACGCTTGATGCGCGCTTCCAGTTCAAAGATGCGGCCGCTCTGGTCATTCTCAGGTGCGTTGATATTGCGCTGGCGCTGGCTTTCGGAGATGGCCAGCTGCAACAGCGAGGCCTTGACCTCTTCGGCCTCCTGCATCGCCCTCATGCCGACTTCGACGCTTTCGCGCCGCAGCGCTTCTTGCGCTGATTCAAGCGCCTGAAGGCGCTCGCGTGCTTCACCACTTTCGCGACTTTCCGCTTCCAGGCGCTCAATGCGCGCCGTGGCCTTGCGCCATTCAACGCCCATCGGCGCGGTATCTACGTTGGCAACACGACTGGCCAGCGCAGACAACGCCTTCTGAAGCATGCCCGTCTGCTCGCGCTGGCGGTCAAGCTCAATGGCCAGCTCTTCCGCAACCGTGCGGGCATGAATTGCCTGCTGATGCAGCAGCCGCTCATTGCGGTAGCGCGTGGCCTCGGCTTCCACCAGCGCAATGCGGCGCTGTGATGCTTTGCTGGCAAGGGCGTTCAGTTGCCGCTCGTGCTCGGCTTGGCGCTCAAGCTGCATGCGGTTGACCTGCATGACGACCATCGCGCCGAACGAAACCAGCACGGCGCCGAACAGCATTTCCCACAGCAGCGCATAGCCAAGTTCACCGTTGCGGGCGCGATTCAGAAGAAAGCCGGCCAGCAGGCCCAGAAAGGGTGCGACGATCAGGCGGCGGTTCAGGTGTGCAAGCAGAAGGTTCATAGGCGATTCCCGGCCGTGTTCAGGCGGCTTCCGAGTCTGTGTTCTGCGGCATGACGCGCAGTTGCAGCACCGTGCGTTCGCTTTCGGAGTCATGCTTTTCCAGCACGACGCGGAACACCTGGCTGTCGTCGATGCCCAGGGCGCCGCACACGCAGTCTTCAAGAAACTTCACGCGGTTGGTCAGGTCTACCCTGCGCACCTTGCCCGACCTGGTCCAGGCGCTCAGGTATATGTCAATGCGCATCTCATACAGCTGCGCCGGGTCCAGCGTGTCGCCAACCATGGCCAGGATCAGCCGCCGAATGCGCCTGGCGTTCTGGGTCAGCACCCGCTTGATAATGCCGGTTTCAGGATCGCGCACTGTCGAGAACAGCTTGTTTACGCTCGGCGGCAGAAACGGCAGTGCCAGCCGAAAAGGCTTGTCACTGACCGGGGGGCGTGCCCATGGCCTGCGCGATACGGCGGCTTTATGGCCCTGGCGGCGGCCTCCGGCCAAGGCGCGATATTCGGCGGCGGTGAGGCGTGCGGGACGGGTACGTTCGGGTTCAGGTGCGGGCATGAAATCTCCGCTTCCTGATCGACGTTTGTCGGGTTCGGTCTGTAGCTGAAATTCAGCCGCCGTTGGCGAGGCGCAGCGCGTCTTCCGGCTTCATGGAGATTCGGAAGCCGCGGGGCATGTTCCCTCGGCTGAAGGCGTCGCTGCTGCGGCGATGGTAGGCCGGATACGCTTCATCGTCCTGGCAGTTGGTGCCGCGCTCGGCCCTGCGGCCGCGCTCGCCGCCGCGGTTATAGGGATTGGCTTCCTGCCAGTCCGGGCGTTCAAGGTAGACGTCGGCACACCACTCGCTCACGTTGCCAGCGAGGTCGTGGTGACCGTAGGGTCCCTTACCCTTGTCAAAAGACCTGGTGCTCACGACCCGCCAGCGGTTGATGTTGGCAAACGGCGTGGTGGTGCGTGTTACGCCATCGACGGTGAAGTTCATGCTCCACTCGGCTTCGTTGCCCCACGGGTACCTGCCGCCATTGTCGCCGCGTGCTGCCTTTTCCCATTGGGCCTCTGTGGGCAGCGACCCGCCGAAGAACCGGGCACAAGCGTCGGCTTCATACCAAGAGACGCCCAGCACCGGCATTTCGGCGCCGCGCAGTTTGTGATCATCGGAGCGCGCCACTGTGCCCGTAAGCGGTTGTTCGAGGTCACCATCGGCCCATGCGACAATCGTGATCCAGAAGTTGTCACCCAGATCAGACAGGCTGACGCGGCCGGAAGCGTCTGCTGTGTGAAGCAGGCGCGCTGCCTTTACCTTGTCCAGCAGGCCCGGGTCGGCGCCGTTCACGTCCTGCCACTGATTGGAAAAGTCCTTAATGCGCACCGCGCCATTTGTCCGGTCAACCTGCAGCCATTGCTTCCAATCCGTGTTTCCGGTCTCGGGCAGGACCAGCACCTTGCAGCCCGGGGCGCCTGTGTTGCGGTCGGCTGCAAGCACCTCAAGCGTGACCTCCCGGCGAGGCGAGGCCAGTGCCCACAAGCGAAGGGGCTCATGCAGAGCGCGCCAGCCAACGTAGAAGCTGCCGCGAATCGAACGCCCTTCCCCGATGAACTTGAAGCCCTCTTCGGACCAGTAGCGTCCGGACTCATAGCCCCGATCAATGACGAACGCATAGTACTGCTCGTTCGTTACTTCGGACTCGGAAAGATAGTAGTCGTCAAGCCACACCCAGCGTTTGGGCATGTTGGAGCGCACGCCGTCGTTTTCGCCCATGATGTACCAGCCCTGCGGCACCAGCAGCATCGGCAGCTCGACGATCTCTTTGCCCGCCTTGCGCTGGATCGTCACGCGCTTCGGCAGCGGCGTGTCGTGAGGCTTTTGGTACTTAACGGGGTCGGGGCGGGCTGGATCAAATGGCTTGATGGCGGGGCCCTGACCGCCATTGGTGGTCGGGCCGCCGTCAGTGCTCGGGCGATGGATGGCTTCGCGGTTGTCGTCGCCTTGCCCCAGCAGCATGTCACGTACACCGAACAGGTTGCGCTGAAACAGCAACAGCGCCGCAATTGCGATCAGCAGGACGACACCGATGCCGACGTACTTGCCGGTTCCCGTGCTGGGGTCTGACATCCGCTGCGACCTCCTCGTCTACCAGTATAGGAAACAGATCGGGGACAGGCACCTGTGGTACCTGCCCCCGTTGAGACAATTCGCTTCCGCTACGCCGCGGTTACGCGTTGCCGATGGCGTCGATCAATCCAACCAGCGGCAAGAACAGTGCAATTACGATGAAGCCGATGGCGCCACCCATGAACACGATCAGGATCGGCTCAAGGATGCTCACCAACGACTCGACCGCGATGTCGACGTAGGTGTCAAACGTGTCAGCGACCTTCAGCAGCATCTTGTCCAGTTCGCCGGTTTCTTCGCCTACGTCGATCATGTTTACAACGATGTCGTCAAACAACCCGGTTTCAGACAGCGGGCCGGCGATGGTTTCGCCTTCTTTGATCGAGCTTGCAACTTTGTCGATCGCTTCACCCAGGATGACGTTGCCGATGGCATTCTTGCAGATGTTCAACGCTTCCAGAATCGGGACGCCCGCAGTGACCAGGGTGCCCAGTGTGCGTGTGAAGCGCGCGGTGACGGCCTTCTTGATGATCGGGCCGAAGATGGGCAGCTTCAACTTCAGCGTGTCGATGACACGCTCGCCGCCCGGCGTGCGGCCCCAGGCCATCATGCCGAAACCCGCCGCCACCAGCAGCGCGGCGAAGATGATGCCATAAATGCTGGCGACACCCTCCGACAGGAAGATCAGGACGCGGGTCATGATGTGCAGTTCAAGGCCCTGCTCTTCGAACATCTTTTTGAACGCAGGAATCACGAAGATCATGATGCCCGTCAGAATCATTACGGCGACCGACATGACGATGATCGGGTAGATCATCGCGCCCACGACCTTCTTTTTCAGGCGCTGGGCCTTTTCCATGAAGTCGGCCAAGCGTTGAAGAATCGTGTCCAGAATACCGCCCGCCTCGCCGGCCTTGATCATGTTCACGAACAGGCGGTCAAATGTGCGCGGGTGCATCGCAAACGCTTCCGACAGGCTGGAACCCTGCTCAACGCTTTCGCTCACGTCTTCCAGAATGGATTTGAACGGCCCGGGCTTCTGCTGCTTGGCAAGTACCTTCAGGCTTCGCACCACCGGCAGACCGGCGTCAATCAGCACCGCCATCTGCGCCGTAAAATCCGTCAGCGCCTGGGCGGAAGCGCGGCCCTTGATCTTGCCGTCCTTGGTGCGCGCTGCCGGCTTGTCGCCGCCTGCAGCCGGGCCGCTGGTGCCGCCGCCGGACTTCTTGGCCGACTCTGACCGCTGTGCGACCTTTGTAGGCTTCAGGCCGGCATTGCGAATCTCGAGAATCGCCTGGTTGCGATTGGCGGCTTCGAGTTCGCCCGTTTCCTTCTGGCCCTGGGCGTTGATCGCTTCGTAGGCGAAGATTGGCATTCTGCCGTGCCTCCCCTAGGGGATTTCAGACCGAGCGGCACGCGATTACGTGCTCACCCAACTGGGGAACGGGGGGCGTTCGACCCAAAACTTGCAACTCGTGCAAGTGTACGCCCCGCACCGGCCATTGCAAGCGAGACGTGCAGTTGTAAACCCGACCGCTGACGCAGGAACCAGTTGGACCCGGGCAGGAAGACACCCTATGGATATCTCCGGCATGCTTCATCCCGAGCGGGTTCTCATGGAGCTCAGGAGCGCCTCCAAACGCGACGCCCTGATCGAGATCGTGGAAGACCTGGGCAAGTCGGACGCTGTTACCAACGTTGATGCCCTGAAGGCTGCCATTCTTGAGCGCGAAGAGATCATGTCCACCGGTGTCGGCCTGACCATTGCCGTGCCGCACGCCAAACTGGCCAGCGTGAAGGCCTTTACGCTGGGCATTGCCCGTAGCGCCAAGGGGATTGATTACGACAGCCTTGACGGGCAGCCGGTTCGCATCATTGTCACGATTGCCGCGCCCGACAACGACCAGAACACCTATCTGCGCGTGCTGGCTGCAGTGATGCATGTGCTGCGGGACGAGGGTAAGCGTACTGGAATTCTCTCGGCAGCGACGCCCGCGGCCGTGATCGCGATGTTCAAGTAGGGCGATACCCGGCGCCGGGTCATTCCGCCGTGTACTCCTGCACGCCCAGCGCGTTGCCTTCGGAATCCCAGAAGGTTGCGAACTTCGTGGGTCCTTCCTGCTGGACCTTGCCGACCTTGATGCCCTTTGCGGCCAGCGATGCCAGTGCTTCTGCTACGCTCTGCACCTTGAAATACGGCATCGGCCCGTGGCCGACGTCTCTGCTGTCAGATTCTGTCGGGTGCAGATCGATGCGGGTGTTGGTCTGCGGCTCTTGCAGCGAAGCGTAATGCGGCGGGTGACTGAAGTTGACCCTGCAACCGAGCTTGGTCGTGTACCAGCCCACAGCCCGGTCGAAGTCGGTCACGAACATCATCACGTGGCTGAATCCACTAAACATCGGGCGCTCCTCAGGCCAGAGTCCCGACCAACTGCTTGACCAGCTTGGTCAGTTTGGGCTCGGCTGCGTTGGCGGTCTTGATGATCGTATCAATGTCGGCTTCTTCGAGCGTTTCCGGGATGCACAGGTCGGTCACAATACTGAAGGCAACGACGCGCATGCCCACGTGACGCGCGGCAACGACTTCGGGCAGTGTGCTCATGCCGACGACGTCGGCGCCCAGATTACGCAACATGCGATACTCGGCGCGGGTCTCAAGGTTCGGGCCGGTGACCATCACATACACGCCCTCGCGCAGTGCAAGACCTGTGGCCTTTGCGGCTGCATGCGCTGACTCCAACAACTTGCGGTCGTAGGGCCGGCTCATGTCCGGAAAGCGCGGGCCGTCAGCGTCGTCGTTGGGCCCGACCAGCGGGTTCGCGCCTACCAGGCCCGGCAGGTTGATGTGGTCTTCAATCGCCATCAGGTCGCCGAGAGCCCAGTCGGGGTTCAAGCCGCCCGCGGCATTGCTGAGCACCAGCACTTCGCACCCAAGCGCATGCAGAAGGCGCACTGGATACACGATGTCGCTCAGACGGTGCCCCTCATAGAAGTGAAGCCGCCCTTCCAGCACATACACGGGCGTGCCGTTCAGCGTGCCTGCCACGAACTCGCCGCTGTGGCTCTGGACGCTGGAACTGGCCATGTGCGGAATCCGGGAAAACGGCAGGCGCAACTCAGCTTGTACTTCCTTGCCAAGGGCGCCCAGGCCCGTGCCCAGAACGATTCCGACTTTGGCTTTGGTCTTGGTGCGCTCACGGATTGCGCGCACAGATTCCTGCAGGTGTTGTTGAAGGATGCTCATGGTCGTCTTGCTCCAGGCCGCCGGCGGCTACTCGGAATGTGAACTCAGTCGGGCGCGAGCGGTTGCCTCGTCGAGCCCAGTGATACTCACCCGCTTATCGTGGCTGCCGTGGCCTGAGACAAGTTCAATCTGGCGTTGTGCAACCTGCAATGTTTCGGCCAACAGCCGCAACACACCCTCATTGGCCCGGCCCTTTTCGGGCGGCTCAGGGACCGACAACTTCAGGGCGCCGCCATGGACGCCCTTGATGTGGGCTTTGCGGGCGCCGGCGGCCACGCGTAACCGCAGCAGCAGGGCGCCGTCGCAGGATTCGATCTCCAGATCATCCACTAAGACGCCTTCAGCCCGTCCATGATCTTTACCCAGCCCTCGGCAAGAATCTTGCCGGCTGCAAGCGCGATCCGGCCACCCGGCGAGTGATAGGGTTTAGGTTCAAAGAACGCCGGCCACCCGTCCAGGTGACCCAATGCAAGATGGTTCCAGCCCAGCGCCTTGTCGGCGGTTCCGCCGATGACAAGTTCGTCGTGCTGGAAGAACTCGCGGGCGACTTCAAGGGCGGCGCGCTGAGTAAGGTACATCGGCGTGTACTCTTCGCTTTTTCCCTCGCGGCCCCCGGTGGCCGAGATCAGCTGCTTCCAGCTGTTCACGTTGGCGGGAAGTCTCTTCACGTTCTGTTGTGCCGCCCACAGGTTTTTCCAGTAGATGCGGGCATTCAGAAGCCACGAGGTCATCTGCTGGGGCAGGTTCTCGCCGTTCTCGATCTTCTTCTTGTCGATGGCTTTGCGCGCGTCCTGCACAATCTTGTCGCCTTCACGATGCGCCTTTTCCCATACCGCCAGCATCTGCTCTTCGGTGTCGAAATCTTTCCAGAAGTCCATGACCACGGCGATCATTCGCAGGTAGTAGCCGCGGCCGGCCTTGATTTCGGCAATCAGGTTCTTGCATTCGCGCGAGGGCGCCTCGTCCTCTTTCTTGACCGAACTCCCGATGGCCCTGAGGCGCTTGTCTGCATCTTTGTAACGCCCCATTCTCAACAGGATGGACGCCTCGATGTAATCGCGCACTGAGACATGAAGCGTTGAAGTATGCCGTTCCGATGCTTCCCAGATTGCTTTTTCGTCTCTTGCGTATCCTGCCAGCAGCTCGTTGAAGCGGCGCAGCGCCTTTTCTCCGTCTACGGTCTGGGTAGGGGCGACCGGCTTGTCCGGCGTCTCAACTTCGTCCGGAGTGTCGTCCTTGCCGCTCTGAATGCGGCGCTGGACCTCGTCTCTTTCTATGCGCGGGAAGATCTGTGCAAACATCGGCGTCGCGAACAGCAGCACGCTCAGCAATGTGGCAAGACAAGCGGCAGCGCCGCGTGGGGCAGCAGGGTTATTGTGTCGGTCGGCGCGTGTTCCGGTCGTCAAGATGGCATCCTTGTTCAGTCTGAGGCTATGCCGTAGCGTTCCATCTTCTTGCGCAGTCCCAGGCGTGACAGGCCAAGCAACTCCGCGGCCCGGGACTTATTCCCTTTGGTACGTTCAATGGCTTCAACGATCTTTCGTTTTTCGACATTCTCGACGACATCTTTCAGCGAGGTGCCGGTTTCAGACATCGATTCTTCTTCGGCAACCTGGCGCAGATGCGGGCTGAGCTGCGCCGCGTCAACCTTCTGGCCGTCGGAGAGGGCGACGATCTTCTTGACCTCGTTCTCGAGTTCGCGCACGTTGCCGGGCCAGTGATAGGTCAACATTGCGCGCAGCACGCCACGGTCCATCTTGAGTTGCGCATGGCCGGACTCGCGCGCTGCAACCTTGAAGAAGTGGTCCACCATGACCGGGATATCTTCTTTGCGCTCGCGCAACGCCGGCAGCCGGATTGTGACCACGTTGATGCGAAAGAACAGGTCCTGTCGGAACGCGCCTTTGCGCACCTGCTCGGCCAGGTCGCGATTGGTCGCGCACACCAGTCTAAAGTCAACCTTCTTGCTTACCTTGCCGCCGATCGGACGAATCTCGCCTTCTTCAATCACGCGCAGCAGCTTGGCCTGCATGGCGGGGCTGATCTCGCCGATTTCGTCCAGAAAAATTGTGCCGCCATCCGCATGTCCGAACAACCCGACCTTGTCGCGGTCGGCGCCGGTGAAAGCGCCCTTCACATACCCGAACAGTTCGCTTTCAAACAGCGTGTCGGGCAGTGCGGCGCAGTTTTCTGCCACGAACCGGCCGGTCTTGGCGCGACTTGAATTGAAGTGCAAGGCACGCGCGATCAGCTCTTTGCCGGTGCCCGGTTCACCCAGAATCAATACGGGCACAGGCAGGTCCGTTACCTTGTCGAGCATGCGGAAGACTTCCTGCATGCTGCTGCTTGCGCCGATGATGTTGCTGTAATCGTGCTGCCACTTCTTGTCGGGCTCGCGCGATTCGGCCTCAATGCGCAAAGCAGTCAGCTCTGCGGTCTGCAGGTCGAGCTTGGCTTCAAGTTCGCGGCGCACACCCTCGAGTTCGTTCTCGAAGTTGGCGACCTTGGCCGCGAGCGCTTCTTCGTTTGCGCGGCTTAGGGCGGCACCGGCGGCTACCGAAACAACATGGGCCGCGTGTTCAAGCAACGCCACCTGGGTTTCCGTGAACTCGGACTCCTTCGATTCGCGCTCAACGTACAGCACCCCCGCCAGCCGTTCGCCGGCCTTGAGCGGCAGGTACACGCACGGCGGTACGGTCGCGCCCCTGGGCTTGACCTGGGTTCGCGCGCGCGGGCTGAGCAGCTTGTTGGCGTTGTTCTGGAAGTTGGGTGGCAGTTCATTTTCCGGGGTGCCGCTGATGAAGTTAAAGAAGCCTCGGGGGCGCGCCTCACCACGTTCGTCGGCAACGCACACCGCGACCCGCACGCCCGGCAGCAACTGGCCGGTGAAGCGTGCCGCGGCAAAGTACAGTGACTTGGGTGTGTCTTCCTCAGCTGGTTTGGCGAACGCATTGAACGCTTCAAGAATACCTACCGCTACGGGTTCAGCGGTCGGCAGGGCGCTTTCGGGGATGGCTTCGATGGCGTTCTTGGTTTCAAACGCCGACGATTCTTCAGAGAACAGAGAAATGCGGGCGGTGCCGATCTGGAATGTTTCGCCGAACTGAATTGCCTCCTCAAGCACGGGGTCACCGTGCAGAAACGTGCCGTTGCGGGACTTGAGGTCACGCAACACCCAGCTCTTGTCGGGCTGTTGCTCCAGCAGGCAGTGGTGGCGGCTTGCCTTTTCGTCCGCGAGCATGACGGTGTTGTCGGGCGCGCGGCCGATGGTGATAGCACGACCCGCAATCGGGTAACGGCTGGTGTTTCCTTTTTCATCGACAACAAGAAACGGCATGCAGTAACGCGTCCTCCACTATGGCGTACAGTGAAGAACAAGGCATTTGCAAGGTCAATATGCAGTGGAAACTTTGTTACCACGTGGCCGTGCGATGGCCCCAAGTGCGGGGGTTGGGCTAAAGAATCGGCCGCCCCTCCAGGGGAACGCCGCAGTACATGCAGGTCACCGCGCGCTTGCCATTGACCTTGCCGCAACTGGGGCAGTTCTGGGGCCCGGCTTCCGGTTTGAACTTGCCGTCCAGGCGCCCGTCGCTGAGGTCTACCTCGTTCATCAATTCGCGGAATTCCGGCTCGTTGAACAGCCCCTTTTTCTCGCACATAGTCAGCAACGAACGAATCACCAGCATTTGCCGGTCGATCAGGTCTTCAAGCCGCGCCGCTGTGCTTTCCGCCTTGCGCGCAGCCGAAGCGGCGTCGGACGCTGCACTTTCCGCGCGGCGCGAATTGGTTGCCGACTGTGCGATCCATCCGTAGTGCATGATAGCCTCCATGGGAAACTATACCTGCCCGGCGGCCCGGACCCCGGTTGCAAGTTGCGCCGGGTTTTGGAATCGCGCAAACCAGCCGACTGGCACGAAGAGCTCCGGGTTCAAGGCGGCATTGGATGAAGGACTTGCCGAGGCAAAGCACCCCGGATTGGGTAAAGACACCGTTGCAAAGGGTGCCGCAGCCGCAGCCGCGCTGTTCGTGCTGGGCACATATGCCGAGGCTATGTGGCTGCCGGGAGCGCTGGGAACATCAAGGAACTATCGTGAAAGAATGACTAGCAGAACACGGCTCAGGCGTCGCGCAACGCCACGGCCTGCCCGTAGTATCTGGGTTCGATCAGCGCCCTGACGTGCACATCGCTGTCTTCGTACTCCAAATTCAGGATCTTGCCGTGCTGTTGCAGGTAGGCCAGCAGGCGGCCGTTGCCGGCGCTGAATGTCCAGTCCAGTTTTGTCTCGCGCTCTTCGACGACGGCTTGCACTCGGCGTTCCAGTTCGGTCAGCCCGACGCCTGACTTGGCGGACACCTTCACGTGCTCGATGTACATGTTCTGCAAATGAGTGACTTGTGGCTGGTCGCGCACCAGGTCGATCTTGTTGAGCACCATGAGAGTGCGCTTGTCGCCGGCGCCAATGTCCTTCAGCACGCCGTTAACGGCTTCCACCATTTCCACGGCGCTTATGTGGCTGGCATCAACGACATGCAGCAGCAGGTCGGCCTGCAGCACTTCTTCCAGCGTTGCGTGAAAGCTTGCCACCAGTCTGTGCGGCAGGTTGCGAATGAAGCCCACGGTGTCGCTGAGCAGCACTTTGTGGTCGGGCAGCTTCCACACGCAGGTGCGCGTGTCCAGTGTCGCGAACAGCTTGTCTTCAGCCAGCACGCCCTCTTGCGTCAAGGCGTTCATCAGCGTGCTCTTGCCGGCGTTGGTGTAGCCCACAATGGCCACCTGAAACAGCTCATTGCGGCGCTCAACCTCAATGTGGCGGCGGCGGTTGATCTGCCCAAGCTCGGCTTTCAGGCTGCTGATTCGGTCGCGCAGCAGGCGGCGGTCCGTTTCAATCTGGCGCTCGCCGGCGCCGCCGACGGCGCCCAGGCTGCCGCGCTGGCGCTCAAGGTGGGTCCACAGGTTCTTCAGGCGGGGCAGTTCGTACTCGGCCTGTGCCAGTTGCACCTGCACCTTGGCCTGGCGGGTGCGCGTGTGCTGGCCGAAGATGGTCAAGATCAGCTCTGTGCGGTCCAGCACACTGACCTTGATTTCCTCTTCGAGCGCATCCTGCTGGTTGGGGCGCAACTCGTTGTCGAAAACGACCAGCTTGGCGCCGGTTTCCAGCACCAGGTCGGCCACTTCGACCACTTTGCCTTTGCCGATGTACGTGCGCGGGCTGATCTTCTGAAGGTTCTGGTACACCTTGCCCACGACTTGCAGGCCGGCGGTTTCGGCCAGTGCTTCAAGCTCATCGAGCGGGTCGTTCCCAAATGGCTCGTCGTTGGGAAGCGTAGCGCTGACCAGAACAGCGGGAAGGGCGTCGTACGTGAGGTTGTCGAGGATCGTTCTGTCGGTCATAGAATGGGCCTTGTCAATGCAGCATAACGCGGCACGGTTGCATGCGGATACGGAATCACCGAAATGAATCCAGCGCCGGATACCCCAAAACCGGTACCGAATTCCGCCAACACATCGGGCAGCCGAAGCGTATAAACCGAAAGCGTTGCGCCCGGAGGAAACAGAGTGGCCATAGCCGTTTACATCGAGTACCCGAGAATTTCCGCCATGGAGATTGCGGGCAGCAAGCGCCACCCGCGCATCAAGAACGTCTGGGTCGGCACGATGGTCGAGGCTCGCAACGAAGACGGCACGCCAGTGGCCGACCGGCAGGCGTGGCTGAACACCCAGGTCGCGGAATTCGTGAAGCAGAACAAGCTTGGCGGCAAGGTGTTTCTTGTCGTCGGACCCGAGGGCATGCGTTACCGGGACATCCACCTGGCATTTACCGACAAACGCCAGATTGCTCGCGTGCTGCCGTTCCAGGTTGAGGCAGTGATCCCGAACGTCTCGATTGAGGACATGGCGCTCGGCTACAACGTGCTGCGCAGCGAAGGCGAGAGCTCGCACCTGCTGGTGCATGCAGCCGACAAAGAGTACGTGCGGTCGCGCATTACGGCCCTGGAGGCCGCCGGTCTTGCGGTTGAGGGGGCAGACAGCCACCTTTCAGGCACCATGAACCTGGGACTGATTCACCCTGAGCTGGCTGCCGACAAGCCGCCAGCTCTCTGGTTGGACTTTGCCGGCACAATTGCCACGGTTTCCGAAGTGCACGAAGGCGAAGAGTACGCGGCGCGTGTGTTTCTAAGCCCGTATTTGTCAGGCGCCCACGGCGGCACTGCGGGGGCGGCGGACGCCAAAGAAGCGGCACGCAAGGCGCAGGCTGATGCCGAGGCACGAGCGCGCGAGTTTGCCGGCAGCACAGATTCTGTGAAGCTGCCCGAAGCAGAAAGCGTAAACATAGGCGAGCAGGAAGTGGCTGAGCGCATCAAGCACATGAGCCGCGATGAGCTGCTGAAATTCCTGAACCGCGTGGCCGTCGAGGCGCGGCGCACCATCCTGATGAGCAACCCGGTCGCTGAGCCGACGCGGCTTGTGGTTTCGGGGCTCGGTGGTGCTGGCGAACAGCTTGCCCTGTTGCTTGGCAATGAACTCGCAATTTCCGATTGCATCGCCATTGACCTGCTGCACACCATCAACACCGGCAAAGACGGCAAAGCAGACGTTTCGTTGCCTGACGCCGGCGAAATGAGTTACCTGGCGGGCGTAGCACTCAAGGGTGTCGGGTCGGACTACACACACATCAACTTCCGGTATGGTGACCTGGCGCCGGGCACGCTGTTCGATTACGCCAAGACGCCGCTTGCGTTTACGGCGACGCTGGTGCTGCTCTTCTCGGGCATTCTGTTCCTGATGAGCTGGACCCATAAGCGCCAGTACGAACGCGGCATCCATGACCTGCGCGACCGTGAGCAGGGGCCGGAATACTTCTTCAAGAAGGCCTATGCCTACGCGCCCACCGACAAGGCCAAGTTCGACAAGGACCAGGAAAAGAACCGTGCCTACTCCGTGATCGAGGACGACCCGGCCCAGGAGATCACCAACGCCCACAAGAAGCTTCAGGCTCACCAGAAGTTCCTGATGGGGGAAACCACAGACAACTATCTGCGACCGCACCACGCAGACCAGATTCTGGTTGAGGTGTTCAAGGCCATCCAGGCCGCCGGGCCGAGCTATGACTTCACGCTACTGAACCTGAACGTCTCAGGCACCAGCGTGCAGATTGATTTCTTTTCCTCGCTCTCGGAAGACCAGAAAGAGCGCGACAAAATGGTCAAGGACAAGAAGCTGGTTCCTGAGTTCAAGGACCTGGCTGAAGTTGACCGGATGCTGGCGGCTTTCCGCGCACTCGCAACGTCGCACCCGAACTGGTTTGATGGCGACCCACGCCAGGACCCGCCCGGCAAGCCCGTAGATGGCCTGCAGGGCCGGCAGGCCCGCCAGGTGAAGATCACGCTGACACTGAAGAAGCCGACCCCGCCAAAGACCGCCGCTGCGCCCAAGGGAGGGACGAAGTAATGCCCGAGCAGGAAGGCAGCAAAGCCATGTCGATCTACATTGTGGCGTGCTTCGCGCTCGCGATGGTGGCGCTAATCGGCTACAAATTCACCAACGACCAGCGCGATACCCTGTCCGGTGAGTATGTGTCCGCCGCGGGCAAGTTCGCGGACATCAGCGTCGCATACTCGCCCAACATCGGCGACTACTACTACAAGGTCAAGCAGGAGATCATCAAGCCGCCTGACCGCGAGATGATGAACAACACCCACGTCACCATGCGTTCAATTGCGGCCGACCTGAACATCCAGGAGACCGACAACCGCTTCAACGTAACGCCGGGTCGGGGCGAGCCCAAGAAGGTCGGCAAAGAGCGCTATCTTGAGTACAAGTGCAAGGTCACGCTCGATTCCGTCACCCAGACCGAATGGACCGCTTTCCTGCAGAACGCGCTGCAAGCCACAGACAAGTACGCCGTTACGCAGTCGATCAGCATAGAGCGCAAGCAGCGCACCTTCGGGAAGGTTGACATCGTGAAGGGCAACGACCTGTCGCAGTGGAAGGTGACAATCGAGTTTGTCTGGTTCGGCCCGGAACGTACGACTTAGCTATCCGCTACTTCGACAAGTCGCGGATGCGGACTTTCTGGCCCTCGCGCAACAGCGTCTGCCCACGCACGACAATCAGGTCGCCTTCTTTCACTTCTGGTGCGGGTGGTCGCCCGGTGCCCTTGCCTGCGCTGGCCTCTGGTTTCGGTTTGCGTGCCAAGGCTTTCAGCTCAATCGCGCCTTCGCTGGCAATGCCGCGACGATTGCTGATGTCCATAGCACGTGCGACACCGGTATCCGGTGCGTCTTTGTCCGGGGTAACGACCCAGACCATCTCGGTGTCGCCGACCACGGCGGCGCCGGGGATCAGCAGCGCGTTTTCAATGTGTTCTGTGGCGATGCGCGCATCAACCCACATCCCCGGTCGCAGGGAAAGGCTGCCGGAACCCTGAACGGTGTTGAGAACAGCCTTGCGCGAATCGCGATCCAACTGGTTCAGCAGCGGCGCGTGCAGTTTCTCGTCCACACTGCCGGGTGGGATCACGCGCACGGTCACGACCACCATGCCGCGGGCCTGGTCAACCGTGGGCGAGATCCGGTCCACATAGCCTAGAAATCGGCCTAGCGGAAATGCCGTAATCGAAAGCAGCGCGGCTTGCGCGCTGTCGATACGCACCTTGTCTTCCAGCGCAAGGACGCTGATGCCGGGGGTGCGTGTAGGCTCGCGCAGTGCAGAGAGGCGCGCTTCTGCCACGTCCAGCTTAACCTCAAGTACCGAGAAATCGGCAATCCGGAACACCAGGGCGTTTCCGCTGACCAGCTCATTGGCGCGCAAATTGCGCTCAGTGATCACACCGCTGATCGGCGCAAGGATGCTGGTATGGCTCAGCCTCATGGCGGCAGCAGCAACCTCGCCGCGCGACTTGGTGAGCGACAGTTTGCTTGATTCAAGCGCGTTGCGGGCCTTGTCGTACTCAAGTTTGGCGGCTTCGTAGGCTTCTTTGCTGAACAGTTTCGACGCTTCAGGATTTTTGGGGTCAAAGTACTTCTCGATCCGCTCAAGCTCGGATTTGCGCTTGGTCAGGTCCAGCTGGTTCTTGCCATGGACAAGCTCGGCTTCCTGCAAAGCGATTTCCGAGGCGCGCAATCCCAACAGCAACTCGTCTGATTTCAGCCGGGCGAGAAGGGCGCCCTGCTCGACGTAGTCGCCGACTTCATGGTGAACCTCAATGGCAACCTCTGACACCTGCGCGTACACGTCGGCAAGGTTGTGCGCTTCGACGCGCCCGGTGCTGCGTTCCAGTGTTGGAATCGAGCCGCGCCAGGCGGGCACGACTTCTACCAGCGGGTCGCGCTTCTCTTCTTCGCCTCCCTTGCCCCAGCCGCCTTTGCCGCCGAAGTCGCCGCCGCCACATGCTGCCGACACAAATGCAAGTGCGCTCAATAACAGAATTGACCAGCTTCTCATGGGGCAGTGCTTTCTGACGTGACACGCGCGACTACTGACATCGCATGGGCCAGCTGATCGAGCGTTAACGTTCCACCCTGCGATTCTACGGGCGGCACATGAATAAAGCCGTAACGAATCTGCTCACGAAACGCAAGCGCGCCCCGGTAAAAGAGATGATTGCACAGGTAAGCCCCGGCGTCATCAGATGATTGGGCATTAAAGCCTGCACCTTTCAGCGCGCCGATCAGGCCCGACATTGGCAGCGTGCTTTGCAGCTCAGCGGGCGAACCTTCATCGATCGCGATGGCAGCGCGCAGTATGCCGGCGTTGTCAGGCTTGCCAGCGCCGTCGCGGTTGCGGGCGGTGGTCTCAATGTAGATAACGTCGGCGCCGCGGCCCCTGATGCCGCCATGCAGGCCAAAGCTGACAACGCTTTTCGGCGCATGCTCGTGCACCGCCCGGGCCAGCGCGTTGTAGGCGCCTGCGTATGTAACCGGGATACGCGCAAGCACCACTTCAAGGCTGTCGAACAGGCCCAGGTTCTCCGCACGTTGCAGCGCATCCCACGACGGGTTGCTGGACCAGTCGCCAAAGGGTTCAAATCCTGTGAGAAGAACGCGGTTCATTCAGTTCTGGTGCTTCGATCGATCTGGAACGCGATGACCTTCCAGCCTTCCGGATACTTCCGCAGCCCGAAATGCACGACGCAGCCCTCTGTGCCTTTGTCGCCTTTGACTTTGGCCGGGGCCAGGCGCACGTCATCGAACCCGTTACGTTCGGTCAGCTGTCCGCCATCGCCATGTTCCAGACCCTTGTAGTCGCGGAAAAGTTCCGCGAAGTCAGGATTGCTGGCGATACGATCAAGTGTGTCGCGGTTGAGCGCGCTTTCGTCGCACATTTCCCACGCGCCATTCAGGTCAGCGCGGGCAAGTTTCTGCATGAAATTGTCGGCAAAGTTGCGGCTTGCATTCAGGTCAAAGGCCGCCGAGCAACCACTGAGCAGGACTGAAATGATGGAAAATGCGATCAGACGGCGCATCCGGCTTCCCTCAATGACCCTGTGTGAGTTATAGCGGCAGCCATGGGACATAGAACCCTCAGCGGTCTGCATATCGCGCTGACGCGCGAAAGCGAAGCCAACGCAGAGCTGGCGGAAGTGTTGGCACGTCAAGGGGCGAGTTCATACGACTGCCCGCTGATTCGGATTGTCCCCCCCGATGATCCTGCGCCATTGCTGGAAGCACTGAAGCAGATCGACGCATACGAATGGCTGGTCTTGACCAGCGTCAATGCCGCACGGGCGGTGCTGAGCCGCGCAAAGCCTTCGCCTGCGTTGCGCATCGGATGCGTTGGCAGTGCCACCTCGGAATTCGTGCGGTCTCACGGGTTGACCGTCACGCTGCAGCCGGCTCGCGCGCATTCCAAGGGCATGCTTGAGGCATTGGCCGAGGTGGGGGTACAGGGGGCCAGTGTGCTTTGGCCCCGGGGAGACGCAGCGCCGACGACGCTCAAAGACGGTTTGCAGGCACTGGGGGCGGTGGTGGATGACCCCATTGCGTATCGCAACGTGCCCGACGTCGCCGGCCTTGAGTCGCTTTCGAACCTGCTGCGGGCGGGCACGCTGCACGCGATTGCCTTTGCGAGTTCCAGCGCTGCCGAAAACGCCTCAGCCGCAATGGCCGACGGTCTGAAATTGCTGCGCATCTACAGTATCGGCCCCAGCACTTCGCGAACCCTGGAGGCGGCAGGCCTTCAGCTTGCGGGCGAAGCTGCCGACCACAGCGCTCAGGGATTAGCGCAAGTCATCATCGCCGGAGAGTCGCAGCGTGCCTGAGCCGGAGCAAGCCTTAACCGCGCCATCGAAGGCGCCCCGCGGAGGCTTGCTGGGGGCGCTGTTCTGGCCGCTGCGCCAACTGAAACGCGTCTACGCGTGGATGGTGGGATGGGCAGACACGAAGTGGGGCCTGCCGGTGATGCTGTTCGTGTCGTTTGCGGATTCCAGCTTCTTTCCGGCTCCGCCGGACCCGCTGTTGATTGCAATGTGCCTTGGCAAACGCAATCGCGCGTTGTGGTACGGCTTTCTGTGCACCGTGGCAAGCGTGATTGGCGGTGTCGTCGGCTGGTACATCGGACAAGCCCTGTTCGGAGTTGTTGATGATGTGGTGCGTGCCCTGGGTGCCGGCGCGAGCTGGTTCGGCACACCCGAATCTGCCGCCGGGCTAAGCGCCGACCAAGTTGCCGCGCTGCCACGGGAAGGCGAGACGGTCTTTTACCCCGACGGATACTTCTATCTGGTGCAGCAGAAGTTTGAGGACAACGCATTTCTGGCCTATTTCAGCGCGGCGCTCAGCCCGATTCCATACAAGGTGTTCACGATTGCCGGTGGCGTGTTCAACGTCAGCCTTGCTGCGTTGATTGTCGCCAGTGTACTCGGCAGGGGCCTGCGCTTTTTCGGTATGGGCGTTCTGATCTTTGCGCTCGGCGACAAGGTGAAGCCGTTTCTCGAAACGTATTTCGAGTGGATCACGATTGCCGTGGTGGCCCTGCTGGCATTGTTCTTCTTGCTGGTACGCTATGCATTCTGAACGTACAGGGCTGCGGTGCCGGTCCCGAAACGTCAGCGACGCCTTTCACCCTACGGCACCCAGATCGCCATAGGCTGGCCCGGGTATAGCCGCAACTGCGCCTGTAGCCTGGCGCTCATGCGCTCTTCGAATGCCATGGCCCCTGACTTCTCCATGCGCTCAAGTTCTTCTGAATTCAGCCCGAACAATGCCCCCAGTCCGATCTCGCGGCCGTACTCGACTACGGCAGCGTCACTGACGCCCGCAAGGCGCTCTGCGGCCGCGACGGCACTGTTGAAGTAGCCAATCTCGTCGATCAGCCCGATGTCTTTCGCTTGGGATGCGCTCAGGATGCGACCGTCGGCGTACTGTTCCCAGTCGGGCTTGAGCTTGGTATCGCGCCCGTCCTTCACAACGCCCTTGAAAGTGCCGTGCATTTCGTCGGCCAGGTCCTGCAGCAGTTGGCGACCCTGCCTGTATTCTTCGCTTTCAGGATCTCCAAACATGCTGCCCATTGCCTTGTTGCCGCCGGCCTTGACGGTTGCATCCTGGCCCTTCACGATTTCTGTAAGCGTACCGTGAAAGTTGAATCCCTGGATGATCACGCCGATGCTTCCGGTCAGCGTGGTGCGCTGCGCAACAATGTGATCGGCAGGCGCCGCGATGTAGTAACCGCCGCTGGCGGCAAGGTCCTTCATGTAAACGACTACAGGCTTGCCGGAGTCTTTCTTGAACTCAAGGATTGCATGATGAATCGTGTCGCTGGCCGTGACACCGCCGCCGGGGCTGTTTACTTCAATGATGATGGCGACAACCTTCTCGTCGGATTCGGCTTTGCGAAGGCCGTCAAGCGCAAGGGCCACGGGGTCAATGCCGCCGCCAAACAAGCCGCCGCCCCCGCCCTCCATGATCACGCCTTCAACGGGGATGACCGCAATCTTGCTTGACGAGCCCGACTGGCGGCCGCGTTCGGTCAAGCCGTGGGGGTCACCTCCGCCACCCATCACGCCGGCGCCGGCGAACATACCCATAAGGATCAGCAGGTTGAACCCGATCACGCCGATGAAAAGAACCAACCCAAGCGTGCGCCACATGCCGGTTCGCGGTTTCTGCATGCGATAGCCCTGCATTGGTCCCATCCCCGGCTGGCCCGGTGGTGGTGGCGGCACGTACCCTGTTGGGGGCGGTGGCGGCGGGAAGTTCTGTTGTTCCATAATCACACCTCTTGGGTGGCTCTGCGTTTTGGAATCTCGTCGCTCAGGTACTTCAAAATGTCGCGCGTGTCTGTGCCCGGCCCGAAGATGCGGCCGACACCCAACTGGATGAGTTTGTCGATATCCGGCTGCGGCATGACACCGCCGCCGAACAGCAGAATGTTGTCGGCTTTGTTTTCTTGCAGCAGTTCGAGCACACGCGCAAACAGCGTCATGTGGGCCCCGGACAGCGAGCTGAGGCCGACTGCGTCGGCGTCTTCCTGCATCGCAGCATGTACAATCATTTCCGGCGTCTGGCGCAAACCCGTGTAAATGACTTCTACACCCGCGTCACGCAGACTGGCTGCAACGACTTTGGCGCCGCGGTCATGGCCATCCAGCCCGGCCTTTGCCACAAGCACGCGGAACGGACGCTGGGCGCTTACGCCAGATGATTCTGTTTTCGCCATGGCTGGTTTCATCCCGAAGTGAACTGTTCTTTGGCGTTGTAGCTGCTGCGGACGAAGGGCCCGCTGGCAACCATGGGAAAGCCTAACGCAAGTGCTTCCTGCTTCATTTCCTCGAACTCGCCCGGCTCATAGTATCTTACCACTTCGGCCAAGCCGGGGGCGGGCTTGAGGTACTGTCCTATGCTCAGCATGTCCACGTCGTGCGCACGCAGTTCCTGCATGGTCTGGCGGACTTCGGCGCGGGTCTCGCCCAACCCGACCATCAGCCCGCTCTTGGTAGTCATGCCTGGCGCGGTCCCCTTGACATGCCTGAGCAGAAGCAGGCTGCGGTCATAGCGTTTGCTGGGCTGGATCGTCCGAAACAGCGACGGCACGACTTCGATGTTGTGGTTGTAGATGTGCGGCCCCGCACCGACCACCCTGTCGATCTGCGAGGTAACGGCCTGAAAGTCCGGTGTCAGGACTTCCACAGTTGCAGCGGGCAGGGCCGCTTTTACGGCATTGACTACGTCTGCCCAATGATTGCTGCCGCCGTCAGGCAGGTCGTCGCGGTCTACGCTGGTGATCACGACGTGTTCAAGTCGCATGGCCTTTGCGGACTCAGCCAGGCGCCTGGGTTCGTCACTGTCCGGGGGTGCCGGCGGCCGGCCGCTGATTACGCCGCAAAAACGGCACGAGCGGGTGCAGACGTCGCCCAGAATCATGAAGGTGGCGGTGCCATGGCTGAAGCACTGCGCCTTGTTGGGGCAATTTGCCTCTTCACACACGGTATTGAGCTGTTGCTCGCGCAGCAGACTCTCGAGCGGCTTCTGGCCACCGCTGCGGGGCAGGGGGCGTTTCAACCAGGGTGGGAGTCGACTGGGCCTTGCAGATATCGGCATAGATGGAATATAGCGGCCCGCCAGTGAAGGGGTAGCGTTTGCACATTAGTCGCGGCGTCCTATCCTTTGCCGTGTCAGTCCTGAGCCGGAGATCTCGATGGAGTTGAAAGCCCGCCTGCAAGCCCTCGCGACATTGGAGGTGCAGTACCCGCACGTGCTGTCGGTGTATCTGCGCTGCCGTGACGGCGGACAAGACCGCCGCAAGGAGAACCTGATCTTCATCAAGAACCGCGCCGCTGAACTTGAGCGCATGCTTGGTGACGACAAGCGAGGAATTGATTTCCTGCGCAGGGGTGTAGCCCAGGCCGAGTTGATCCGCAGCCAGGATCTCAGTCGCAGCGTGATCGGGCTTGCGTTGTTTCTCAAGGGTGGCGAAGTGATTGAGCGCTTTGAAACCTCGATTCCGTTTGAGGACCAGGTCGCTTACCGTCGCTACCCGTTCATCAGCCAGCTGGCATTCATCGGCGAAGAGTTTGAGCCTTACGCCGTTGTGCATCTGGACAGCCGCAACGCCCGCATTTTTGAGGTTGCGCTGGGTGAACTAGTGGACACGAGCGAGATCAAGAACCTGGTACACAGGCGTATCCATCGTGGTGGTTGGTCCCAGATGCGCTTTCAGCGCGGCATCGAAGGTGAAAAGCACGCGCATATCCAGGAAGTTGCGGACATGCTGGCGCAGCTGGTTGCAAAGCATCGGTACAAGCGCGTCGTGCTGATCGGACCGGACAAGTCCCGCAGCATATTGAAGGCGGCATTGACTTCCGACGTGGCTCGACGGGTGATTGATGGCGAACGCGTAGATTCGCGCGCGGCAGACCATGAGCTGCTTCAGACCGCGGTGGACTACTTCCACAAGGCGGAACAGGAAGAAGAGACGGCGAAGATGGACCGCGTGGTGCGCGAGATTCACAGCAGCACCATGGGCGTCAGCGGCCTCGAGGACACCCTGGCCTACCTGGCGCGCGGCCAGGCCTACGAGGTGCTGCTGCCCCACGACCTCAAGCGCCAGGGTTCGCATTGCAATGAATGTGGAATGATCTTCAAGGACCCGACGAAAGTCTGCCACGCTTGCGAAAGCAAAGACATCGTCGACGTCGACCTCATAGAAGTGGTCACGCGCACAGCCGTGAAGTTCGGAACGCACCTTGAGTTCGTGAAGAACCACGGGTTTACAGGCAAGTTCGGCGGTGCGGCGGCGCTGTTGCGCTCACCGCGGATGACTTAGCGACAGTCGCTAAGCGTCTGGTTCGCCGACCAGGGACTGAACCTGGGCGAACTTGTCCTGAAGCAGTGCAGGGGTTTGCGCTTCCATGTTCAGGCGAATCAGCGACTCTGTGTTGCTGGCGCGCAGGTTCATCCACCAGTCGGGAAACTCGACGGTGACGCCATCAAGGTGGTCAATCTTGCCGTCCGCGAAAGCCTCTTGAACCTTCTGGAACACGCCCTCTTTGTCCTTCACCCTGAAGTTGATCTCGCCGGTCTGGGCGTACTTGCGGTAGGGGCGCACCAGCTCGCCAAGTTTGGCGCCGGTGATGCCCAGTGCATTCAGGACTTCAATCACCGCAATGATTGCGCTGTCGGCGTACCAGTTGTCCTTGAAATAGTAGTGCCCCGCCAGCTCACCGCCGAACACGCAGCCGATCTTGCGCATGGTCGCCTTCATGAAGCTATGGCCTACCCGTTCGCGCACCGCACGGCCGCCTGCCGCTTCCACGGATTCCGCGACAATCCGGCTGCTGCGCAGGTCATACAGAATCGGCGCGCCCTTGTGGCGCTTGAGCATCTCTGAGGCAATCAGCGCAGTGATGATGTCCTGCCCGACGGGCGTGCCGGCCTCGTCAATGAACACCGCACGGTCGGCGTCGCCATCCAGTGCAATCCCCAACGAGCATTGGCGCTGTCGCACCAGTTCACACAACGGTTTCAGGTTCTCAAGCCGGCTGGGGTTGGCTTCGTGATTTGGAAAGGTGCCGTCGAACTCACCGTTGATGACGTGCAGTTCAAGTCCAAGTGATCGCAGAAAACCCAGGTAGACGCCGCCCATGCCATTGGCGGTATCGACGGCGACCTTCAGCTTTTCGGGCGTGCGCTTTGCGAATCGGCGCAGGTGGGACACATAGCCGGCAAACACACGAGGGTTAAAGCCCAGAGGCGGAAACAGGCCCTCGGGCGCGTCGCCATCCAGCAGGTCAACGACCGGTTTGTGCTGCCAGACGGGCGGGGGTTCATGCGCCGTTGCTGCGAATGCTTCGATATCGGCAAGGCCGGTATCGCCGGCAATCGGTATGGCTTCTTCGCGACAAAACTTGATGCCATTGTAGCGGGCCGGGTTATGGCTTGCGGTGATCATCGCGCCGCCGTGGTTGCCGGGTTCACCGGCCACGGCCCAATACAGCATGGGGGTGCTGCAAGGCCCGATAAAGCGCGCTTCTGCGCCGCCGGTGGCCAGGCCGTCCATGAACGCGGCGGCGAGCGCCGGGCCGGACGGGCGCGCATCCATGCCGACAATGACCCGCGGCGCGGGCTTGTCCTCGGACAACAGTTTGGCGAACCCGTAGCCAATGCGGAATGCAATCGGCGGGTTGAGCTGTTCCGGCACCACGCCACGAACGTCATATGCCTTAAAAAGCCCCATGCACTCTCCCGGATGCGTGACCGCAGTGTAGTCCCGCTGCCAAGTCGCGCCACTGGCCTTTACATCCGCCCGACAGGGGGCATATTTCCCGGCGTTGACGGGGGCAGCGAAATGACCACAGACATCCGCGGACGCGACTTTCTTCGACTGGCAGATTTCGAGATCAGCGAGATCAACGACATTCTTGATCTCGCCGCCGAAATGAAGCGCGAGCAGCGCCACTGGAGCCTCAAGGGTCGCACGATCATCATGCTGTTCTTCAACAGCAGTTTACGCACCCGCACCAGCTTTGAAATCGGCGCGGCACAGCTTCAGGCTCACCCGGTGGTGCTGAACGTTGGCCAGGACGCCTGGAACCTTGAGTGGCGCGAAGGCGTCGTGATGGACGGCGACAGCCCCGAACACATCAAGGACGCTGCCAAGACCCTGTCGCGTTATGGCGACGCGCTTGCGGTGCGCAGTTTTCCCAAGCTCAAGAGTTACGACGAAGACCGGACAGACCCGATTCTTTCAAGCTTCGCGAAGTATGCCAGCTTGCCCTTGGTGAACCTCGAGAGCGCGGTTGAGCATCCGTGCCAGGGTTTGGCCGACCTGATGACCCTGCGCGAAATCTTCAACCAGACTACCCGCCGCAAAAAGGTCGTGCTGTCGTGGGCCCCGCACGTCAAGCCGCTTCCGCTTGCGGTGCCGCACAGCTTTCTGCTGGCCGCCGCGATGGGCGGCTGTGACGTGACTGTGGCGCATCCGCCGAAGTTTGAGCTTGCACCGGAAGTGATGGAGCAGGCGCAGCAGATTGCCGCCAAGTCAGGAGGCACCGTGAAGGTGAGCAACAACCAGGACGAAGCCTTCAAGGGCGCAGGAGTGATCTACGCCAAGAGCTGGTTGTCGCGTGAGTTCTACGGCAGGCCCGCAGAGGAATTTGCGTATCGTAAGACGCTGCCCTCATGGACAATCAGCGAAGCCAAGATGGGGCAGACGAATCGTGCCAAGTTCATGCACTGTCTGCCCATACGTCGCAACGTCGTTGCCACCGACGGCGTGCTTGATGACGACGACTGCGTGATCTACCAGCAGGCCGAGAACCGCCTTCACGCGCAGAAGGCGCTGCTGGTCAAGCTGCTGGGTGAAAGCCCGTCGTAATCTTTTTACCCGGTAGCTAGACTCCCTGGACACGGAGGCACCATGGGCACCCTACGAAGCATCGCATCGATCGCGCTGTTGCTGACGCTGGTGTGTGTGAGCGCATGCAGCGAATCTGATGAACAGAAAGCGCAGCGCGCAGCCGAAATGGTTACCACCGCCGAGAAGCATCACGACTTCGGCGAGCACGACAAAGCCATCGAATTGTGCACTCAGGCGCTTGAGATCAGCGCCAGTCTGGGCAGCGCACACTCAGTGCGCAGCCGTGCCTACCTCAAGAAGGGCATGCTGACAGAAGCGGAAGCCGACATCGCCCGCTGGATCGAGCTGGACGGCGGCGCCGACGCGCTGATCGCGATGGCGAAGTTCAAGAACATGATGGGCGACAACAAGGCTGCCCTTGAGCTGGTCAAGAAGGCGCGCGAAGCGGACCCCGCCGAACCCAAAGTGATGGGCTGGGATGCCTACTTCATGTGCCTGAACCGGCAGGAAAAGGAAGCCTTTGAACTGGCCAAAGAGGCCGTTCGACTTGATCGCTACAACCTTGCCGGCCACATGGCTCTGGGTGAATACCTGCTGCGCCGCGGCGAGCTTGCGACCGCTGCCAGTGAAGCAACCGCCGCAAAGGCGGTAGACCCGTCCGCCGAGGAACCCCTCATTCTTCTGGGCCGCACTCAACTTGCACTGGAGAGCTTTGTCGGCGCCAAGAGTGAGCTTGTTAGCGCAACTACCAACAACCCATACAGCACCCGGGCCTGGATAGCCCTTGCAGTGTGCAATGCCCGCGCCGGAAATGCAGATGACGCGCAGGCCGCGCTTGCAAAGGCAGAGGGCCTGCAGGCCGAGGCTTTCGCAGCGCAGATTCTTGTGGCCAAGGCGGAGATCGCCTTTGCCGCCGGCAAGAATGACGAAGCACTGAAGCAGATTGACGCGGCGGCGCAGAAGGGCTCAGACGACGAGCGCATCTGGACCATCCTGGGGACGATTCGATTGATGAGCAAGGAGCTTGCCAAGGGCATCACCGAACTCGATGCCGCCATCAAGAAGCAGTCCAGCGCCGAGTTGCTTACGCAGCGCGGCATGCTGCGGCTGCTGAGCGGCAACAGCAAGGGCGCATATGACGACGCACGCGCAGCCGCGAAACTTGAGCCAAAGCGCGCTGCGGTGAAGCTGCTTCAGGGCCATGCCGCTTACTCGCAAAACAAGTTTGGCGAGGCTGCGAATGCGTACTCTTACGCCGCATCTGCGGCCCCGGGCTCGATGCATGCCCGGGCGTGCTACTTCCTGGCATGGAACAAGGTCAAGTACGACGACCTGCAGGAAGAGCTGAAAGAAGGCAGCAGGCGGTCTACGGAACTGTTGGACACCATGGATGAGTTTGAACTGCAGGTTACTACCAGCCAAAACCCGGCGCGCGATCACTACGGATTAGCCGCGCTGTATGCCGCGGCCCTGCAGATTGAGGACATGCGGCTTGAAAAGAAGCCTGCGCGCAAGCCCGACGAAGAACGAAAGAAGGCCCTTGAGCACCTGAAGAAGGCCCGCGAAGCCGGCTACAACAATCGACTATGGTGGGACTTTGACCCCTGTCTCAAAGAACTGCGAGGGGACCCGGCGTTGAAGGAAATCTGGCCGTAGTACTGGAGAGTGGATCATTAGAAAGGGCGGGCCAACAGGCCCGCCCTTTTTGCATGGCTTGCGTTACTTGCGCTCGATCAGCACCGAGCACTTGGCGCGACGCACGACTTTGTCGGCGACGCTGCCCATCAGCGCGCGTTCTATGCCCGTGCGGCCGTGGCTGCCCATCACGATCAGGTCGCAGTGATTGGCTTCGGCAAACGCGCAGATCTGCTTGCCCGGTTCCCCGCGCTTTACGGCGCCGATCGTCTCGAAGTTCTGAAGCAATTCCGCCGGCAGTTGCTTCTTCATCTCGTCCAGGGCGTGGCGACGCAACTCCTTCAGAATGATCGTGCGTTCATCTTCGACGTGGGTGGTGATCAGGCTGTCGTCCACCACATGCAGAACAAACAGCTCCGCATCCATGTCCTCGGTCAAGGCAACGGCGCGGGCAAGTGCCTTGCCTGCGGTCTTGCTGAAGTCCGTGGGGAACAGGATGCGGGAAAACGGCTTGGACTTCTTCTTGGGGTGCTTGATCTTCCCTTTTGGCTTCTTGGTGACTATCACGGGGCAGGCCGCGTTTTGCAGCACGCGGTCAGCAACACTGCCCAGCAGGAAGCGCCCAATCGCGCCGCGACCATGGGTGCCGACAACAATCAGGTCAGCGCTGTGGCGCTTGGCGTGCTCCACCACTTCGGTGGCGGGGTTACCCGACAGCACAAAGCGATTGACCTTCAGGGCGCCGGCTGATGCGGGCAGCTTGGCGCGGCGCAGGGCGTCTTCGGCACTGGTCAGCAACTCCTTGGACAGCGAAGCAAACGGATAGCCGGCATACGCGTAAACCGTGGCATCGACCGCATTCACGAGGTCGATGGTCGACTTGTAATAGGCTGCGATCTCGGCCCCGAGGTTCACGGCAGTCTGGGCGGTATCGCTGAAGTCAGTCGGGATTAAGACGCGGTTGAACTTGCTCTTCATTGATAACCCCCAGATGGCCCTGCACGATACGCCGAGACTCTATAACCGGCGGGTCTGCCTTCAACCTTCCGCGCAACCTGCCCGTTGCTAACATCCGCCCATGGCGCGCTTTGGATTGCTGTTGCTGTTATGCATTATTGTGTCGGGTTGCGTTGAGCGCCGCATTTACGTGCGTTCTGACCCCCCGGGCGCCGACGTCTACATTGACGGCGAGTTTGTCGGCAAAACTCGCGACGCCAAGGACCCCGACGGGCCACTCTATGTCAACTTCATCTACTACGGCACTCGCGAGTACACTTTGCGCAAGCCGGGCTTCCAGACAGTCAGCGGATCAGTCAAGCTCGAGGTGCCATGGTACGAGTACCCGCCGCTGGACTTTTTTGCCGAGGTGCTGACGCCCTGGGTCATCGTCGATGAGCATTACGTTGACGTGAAGTTTGTGCCCGCCGAGCCCGCTGACGTTGCGAACTTGTACCACAACGCCCGGGAGTACCGTGACAGGTCGCGCCCCGAAGACAGGTTTGAGTACTGGGCCTGGTGGGCGCGCAAACCTCTGGCGCCCGTTGAGAAATGACCGAACGGCTTCAATTTCCGGAGCGCTTCCGCGGCAAACGTGGGCTTGTGATGGGCCTGGGCGTGTTTGGCGGCGGCACCGAAAGCGTGAAGTTTCTTGCGGCGTACTGCTCGAGTCTGGTCGTTACCGACCTGCGTGGGCCAGACGTTCTCCGCCGGAGCATTGACGAGCTGCAAGGCTTGCCCGTTGAGTACCGCTTGGGCGAGCATCGCGAAGAGGACTTCCGAAACGCCGATGTTGTAATCCACAGCCCCGCAGTGCGCCCGGACAACAGGTACTTGCAACTTGCGCGCGAATCAGGCGCCGAAGTCACGATGGAAATGAGCCTCTTCATTGAGGCATGTCCGGCGAGAACGGTGGGCGTTACCGGCAGCAACGGCAAGACAACAACGGCTCTGCTTGCCTACGAGATGCTGTGTGAGGTAATGCAGCGGGCCCAGCCTGAGCTTGAGGGCCGGTGGGCCGATACTGCGAAGGCCCAGGCTTCTTTGCCGGGCAAGGTTTGGCTCGGCGGAAATTGCGGCGAGCCGCTGATCAATCGCCTTCCCGAGATCACGGCCGACGATGTCGTGGTGCTGGAGTTAAGCAGCTTTCAACTTCAGGATTGGCATCGCATCCGGCGTTCGTGCGCAATCAGTCTCGTTACCAACATTACGGCCAATCACCTGGATTGGCATAAGGACATGGCTGAGTACGCCTGGGCAAAAAGCGCGATCTATCGCTACTTGCCCAACGAGAGAGCAATGTTCTTCGACGGGCCCGGAGTCAACGATCTGGTAAGCGAGCGCACGTCGGCAGGAAGCACAGCCTGGCTGGTGACCGAGAATGACATCAGTTGCCATGCACGGCGCGGCACAGCCGGCGACGTCGCTGACAGCCCCGCGTTGATCACCTCGGAGGGCGGTAAGCCGGTGCTATGCAGGATCCACCAGCGCTCCAGCGTCAAGGCTGCCGACGTGCCCTTTGCGCCGGGCGACTTGCGACTGCCCGGCCGCTTCAACTGGCAGAATTTTCTGTGTGCGCTGGCGTTAGTCTACGCGGGCCTCGACCAGCGGCTTGAGCCGACGCTGAAGACGCTGGGGGGCGCGCGCCGGTTTCGGGGTGTTGAGCACCGGCTTGAGTTCTGCGGCGTAGTCAACGGCGCGCGTTGCTTCAATGACAGCATCGCAACCACCCCCGAGTCCACGATTGCCGCACTCAGCGCCTTCCCTGACCATCCGTTGGTGTTAATCCTTGGCGGCAGCGACAAGGGATTGAGCTACGACGACTTGGCGGATGCGATCTTTGCGCACCGGCACTTACAGATGGTCCTCGTGCAGGGGCCGAATGCCGGCGCGATCAAGCGGAGTTGCTCCGCCGCTTGGATGCGCAAGTACGGGACTTCCGGCGGTTTGGACGCCCATGACAGACCAAGGGTTGGGATCGTTGGCAGTTTTGATGAGGCCTGCGAGATTGCGTTTGAAACCGTGAAGGCAAGTTGGGTCATACTGATGTCGCCGGCCAGCGCGAGCTTTTACGAGTATGCCCCCAACACGCGGTTCACAAACTTCGAACACCGTGGACGACATTTCAAGGCGTTAGTAGAAGCACACGAAACATAACCTATGACGACCAAGGTTCTTGCTCCTCACTACCTCCGGCTCGAGCGCGAAATCGCGTGCGACGAGCAGACAGCATGGCGGGCACTCACGGACGTCTACGAGTTGCGTGCATGGTGGGGGCAACCGGTCTGCGAGCACAAACAGGACGTGGGCGGCGGGTACGAGTTGCGCTACGTCGGTCGCGACCGGGTTGATACTTTTGAGTACGCAACCTGGGACGCGAACTGGCGCCTCGGCGGTTCGTGGCAGTTCAACTGGCTTTCCGGCAGGGTGCAGGAGATGGTTGTGATCGTCAGCTCGGAACGCGGCGTGCGGGTCAGCATTGAGCAGACCGGGTTTGAAAGTTTTGGAAACGATGCACCGCGGATCTTCGGCTATCACAAGATCGAATCCAGCGGGCGACTTGAGCGGCTGCAGCACTGGTGCGAGCGCAAGCTGCCGGCCAACTTGGCGCAGATGCCGATGATTTGAGTTGCCCCCGTCGCGCCGCCTATTTGGCTTTGTCCTCTTCCAGGTCCTCGCCGAGTTCACGGGCGATGTCACGATCAAGTTCCTCGCGACTCTTCTTCTTGCGGTCGTCCGTTGATATGCCGATCATCTGGTCGATCTCGGCATCAGTTACCAGCGTTTCGCCGGTAGCGCTGTCCTGCTCAAACAGGCTCTCTTTGGTCATGTCCAGGAACAGGTCCATGCGCTGGCCCATGGTCTCGGCCTGCATCATGGCGTGTTCGAAATTGCGCTGCGTGCTTTCCAGGTCTGTCGTCTTGTAGATCTCGTTGATGCTCTTGCTGACGACGCCCATGCTCTCGGCGAACACGGCAAAACTCTCGGCCTGGTTCTTCATCTGGTAGGCGGCTTCAATCGTGAGCATCTGACGCTCAAGCATGCGGCGCTGGGCCGTGGTCGCCTTGAGAGACTTGCGAATGAAGGCAAGCTGGTCGTTGGCCCCCATGCGGCCGGCCTTGCGGGCTTTCTCAAGCCATTCTTCCTCTGACTTGTTGAGTTCGCGCACCTGGCGCTTCATGCGCTGGATGCCCTTCTTGATCTCCATATCCCGCGCGATGCGACGCTCTTCTTTGCTTTTGAAGATACCCATGGGTCTCCTTGGGAAAGAATGATCGAAGATCGCGCCGCAATCTTCAATGGGTTGTCCCCGCCGTACTTGCCAAAACGCGGGCAGGGCTCTCAAGTGACTGCCGCAAGTTCCAAGCTTGGCTGTCCTCACTCCACTACGTGATAGTTCGGTTCGCCCTCGGACACTCTCTTGCGCGTATGAGCCGTCATGCGAGCCGACTTGCGGAACGCAGCCTCGATGAACTCGCGGGCGCTGCGCAGCTTGCGTTTGCCAAGGTAGGCGCAAAGAAAGCGGGCCTTGTCCGTGGCGGTGACAGCTCCGGGCGCCGAGTGCAGCAGCGCGGCAACATCCTTGACGCGCCAGCGATGCGTCACGCGTTTCCGAATATCAGCCCGGTTCAGGTCCGTCACAAACAAGCGATCGTCGGCGCCCACCAGAATGTGAACCAGGTAGAAGTCGCGATGGTTCACACCGCCGTCGTGCATGGTGCGCAGGATACGCCCCAGTTGGGCCGCAATACGCTGGCGCCGGGCGGGTGAAACCCTGCCGGCCCGAACCAGCGCCTGCAGGCTTGTGACAGCCGGCAGCCCGACCGTGACCAGCGCGGCCCGGAGCACGCGGGCACCGTCCAGTTCTTCGATGCACGCGGCAGGCCGCGGGGCGTCAATGCCCAGCTTGTACAGCCGGCGCAGCACTGCCCACTCGCGCTGCACCGGGGAATCAAACTGCTCGGCAAACAAGCCGCTCCAGAACGGGTCCGGGGCTGGCTGGTTGTAGCGCTTGATGAACCACGACGTTCCTGTTGCGGACTCAAGGCGTAGCGTCTGGCGCTCGGCAAGCTTTGCCTTCACAACGCTCAAGTCACTTCGCTGAAAGATTGCGTCAAGGGAAAGCAGGTCCAGCGCCTCAAGCTCAGGCCGCAGCGATTCTTCAACAAGCAGTCGTGTCTCAGGCATGATTGGCGTTCGCACCGCGCATCCTCAGTCCGCTTCCGGGCTCCAGTCGAGGTAGCGCTGCATGTCGGCGGGGCTGGTGACCGGCTTGATCATGGTTGCCGCACGCTCGAAGTCGTCCGCAATCAGCGCGCGGACCCTGACCTGGTAGTTCTGCGTGGCCTTCAGGCCGCTGTCCAGGATCTCCGGCAGGTCGGCATTGAGTTCGCCCAGCATCTGGCTCGTGGCCTGCTTGCAAAGCCGCTCGATTTCACGCCCTGAGTAGCCGTCGGTGATTTCGATCAGTTGTTCCAAGACATCGTCCGCAACGTGGTAGCCCTTTCGCTCAAGCTGGATGCGCAAGATGGCGGTGCGGCTTTCAGGGTCAGGCAGCGGAATCAGAATCTGCTTCTCGAAGCGAGACATGACGGCGGCGTCAATGTCCCAGGGGCGGTTGGTAGCGGCGATTGTGAGCACGAAAATGTCGCTGCGCCCTTTCTCGCTCAGGCCGTCCATTTCAGCCAGAATCGTTGAAAGAATGCGGCGTTCTGCGCCCGACTGTTCGCCGGAATCGCGCGACGTTGTCAGGCTCTCGAATTCATCAAGGAACACAACGCTGGGCGAGTTATCGCGCGCAGCGCCGTAGATCTCGCTGATGATCTTGCTGCTTTCGCCAAAGTACTTGCTTAGCACGCTGCTGACCTTGACGTTGAAGAACAGCGCCTGGCCCTCCGTTGTCACCTTCAGGCTGTTGCTGGTCGCCGCTGCTAACAGCGTCTTGCCCGTGCCGGGCGGCCCGTAGAACAGGATGTTGCGAAACGTGGTGATCTTCACCTCGGCAGGCGGCTTGGCCAGCGACAGCCCGAGCGTGTACTTGATGTCGCGTTTGGTTTCGTCAAGCCCGCCAATGTCGTCCCACGTCAACGTGCTGGTGTGAATCAACTGGCTTACCGTCTCGCTGATGCTGCGGTCGGTTTCGCCCGCGCCGGCTTCCTGCGCACGGTCTTCATCGACGCTGGTGCTGGGTGGCGGCGGCAGCTTGCCGCCCTTGGCCTGCTCTGCTGCGGTGTCGCGCAGGCGCTTGGCAAAGTCGCGGTACTCGATGGCCTTGCGTTTGCGCGCATACTCCATGCTGCGCGAAGTGGCGTACTCGGCATACTTGAACATCGACTTGCTGGCTGCCTCAAAGTGACCGGCGGCTGTATCGGAATCACCCGCCTTCCATGCCATCTTGGCCTTGTGCAGCGAGTCTTCGCAGGAGCGTTTGAGTTTGCCGCTAAGATCCATGACGTACCCAGAAGGTCAAAGTACAGAGGTCAAGTAACAGCGCAGTGCCTGTGCAGCATGGGACCTCTACTTCAAACCGCTCCTTCTTCGGATTCGAGCTTGTGTTTGAGTTCAGCTTCGGTTTTCAGGGCCTCGTCGAAGTTGCCTGCTTCTTCGGCTTCATTGATCGTGTCGATCTCGGACAGGAAGCGCTCCTTTTCGGGGTCCTGGTCCTCAAACTCTCCGTCGATTTCCAGCCCGATGTCTTCCAGCGTGGCGTTGAGTTCATCCATGTACGCCTGCTCATCAATCTGTTGCAGCGCGAGCTTGGCATCGAGCCCGCTGGTGCGAATGCGTTGCAGCAACTTGTTGACGCCGTCTTTGTCCTTGCGCTTTTCAAGTCGCTCCAGGCCGCGGATGTACTTCTTCAGGGCAATGCCTTCCAGGTTGCTCACTTTGGCGGTGCGGCGGCTGAACGCGAAGTCGTACTTGATCGCCTTCAACTCTTCCCAGAGGTAGTCCACTTCGATCTGGTTGCCTTCGCGGCGCGCGGCCTTGATCTGCTCAATCAACGTGCCCTGCTTGGCAGAACTCTTGCGCAACTCCATGAAGTACTTGCGGCGGTCGCGCTCAACCTCACGCAGCTTCACCTTCAGTTTGCGCAGGTCGATCCGCCCGCCGAACAACATGCTGAAAAAGTTCTGTGGCATTGACCCTCCGGACTTCCTGCGGGGCATCTGCCCCGGCTGACACCTGCCGCTTACATTGTGAGAACTGCCTGCAAAGTACTGTGCTACGAAACGAGCCCGCTTCTGTAACAGCGTCGCTACTCAAGCTCGGGTTTCTGCTTCATCTGCTTGTCGTTCTCTTTTGAAGCTTGTTTGCGCTCGTGTTCTGCCTGCATCAGTTCCGCCTCAATGTCAGCGAGTTCCTGGTCCATGTTCGGCTTTTCTGTCCTTGGCTTCTCACCCAGGATTTCCTTTTCCAGTGTGCGCAACTCCTCTTTGTCCTTGGCGGTCAGAACATCTTCGCGGCTCTGCGTTATGCCTTCTCCGGCGTGCACGGCTTCCCGGTACTTTTCCATGCCTTCTTCGAAGTCGAGCATGACGCGCTCTACAACCGACTGCTCAATACCACGAAGGTCCATGGCCTCCATGGCCTGGATCTTGCCAACAAGGTTCAGGTGCAGCTCGATGTTCTTGTTCAGGATGTCGGCCTTGAGCTTCAGGCTTTCCATCTGGGTGCGTGTGCGCTTGATCTGCAGCAGCACAAACTCCTTCTCGCGGTCGCCCACGCGGCCGGACTTGATGTTCTCGATGCTGGCGCGCTCAGACAGTTCCAGTCGCGCCAGCTCCTGCCGGGTTTTGCGTAACTCGACCTCGTTCTGCGTAATCAGGTCGTCCAGATGCTCAAGCATTTCGCGCGTGCTGCTGGCATCACGAATCACCTGCTCGGCTTCGCCGGCTTGGCCCTTGATCATGTTTTTGATGCGGTCGAGCAGGCTCATCAGGCCCTCATGCTTTCAAATCGGTCACGCTGGATGATCAGGTCTCCGCCGACTTCCTTGACGCCAAGACCGGGTGTCCGCTCGGCATACAGGATCGCGCGGTCTGTGACCAGATCTTTGCCCACCGCGACACGTTGGGCAAGGTCATCAAGCAGCATAAACCCGCCCGGCTCGCGCAGTTCATGGGCAGCCAAGAGCGCCGCGTCAACCCGCGCGATCTTCTGGTCAACGGGTTCAGGGTCGAACAGGTTCTCGAACAATGCAGGCAGGATCGCGCCGTCTCTGGGCGCGGTGACGGCCCAACCTGGATCGGCGTATTCAATCAACGCCCCTCGCCAGTTCGTGCCCCCTGAAAGCGCCCGCAGAACCTCATCCGTGTGGCCCGCCAAGTGGGGTTCGCGTGCGCCGGCGAAACCGATCACGAAATAGATGTCCGGCCGCAGCGGCGCCAAGGCCCAGCGGACAGTTTCCTGGATTGCGTCGGCGGTGAATCGGCGTTCTGCGTTGCCGAAGTCGAGTACGACACAGACTTTGACCGCTGCCAGGCCCAGCATCGGCTTATGAAGCAGACCGATAGATTCGCGGCGGATGAATGGCCCCTTGCCGCCGGGGGACAGGTCGCCTTGCCGGAAACTGCGGCGCGATACCCGGTTTGGGTCGAAATCATAGAGCGACCCTTCGCCCGGGTGCGGCAACATGCGTTGACGAACAATGCGGCTCTCAAGCCCCGAAAACAGGCTTTGCATCGCAGATACCGCTGTGGCGCGCTCAAGCATGGCCCCTTGAGTATAGCTAATTTCACAACGCGTGAAGGGGCGGCGGGTTGCAGCGTTTCGTTGCCCCTCTAGGCTGTTTACGGAAGGCAGGCGCAGTTGGCGGAAGCTTATCACGACGACGACGAGTTCCTTGGCAAGGCCTATGATGCCCGGCTGATCAAGCGGCTGGCCCCGTACGCCAAGCCGTACATCGGCCTGGTAGTATGGGGAACGTTCTTCATGCTGTTCGCTGCCGCGTGCGAACTGATGCTACCGCTGGTAGTTCGGGAAACGGTCAACGGCCCTTTCATGGTGATGGGCGAAGCGGACTCCCCTGGCCCCGCCAAGGATGAAGCATGGCGCACACTGGGCCTGTATTCGTTCGGGTTTCTCGGGCTCGTCGGGTTGCAGTTTGTGACTCGCTACTTCAACACTTACCTGTTCGCCAAGCTGGGCCAGAAGACGGTTCTGGACGTGCGCCAGCATTGCTATGCACACATCCAGAAGCTGCCTCTGCGCTTCTTTGATCGCAACCCCGTGGGCCGGCTTGTTACCCGCGTCACCAGCGACGTTGAGGCCATCGGCGAGGTGTTTGCCAGCGGGCTGGTACAACTGGTCGGCGACGCGTTGATCGTGATTGGCGCCCTGGCGCTGATGATGTGGCTGGATTGGCGCATGGGGCTGATTGTGGTGGGGGCGATCCCGGTTATGGCGGGCATTACCTGGGTGTTCCGCGGCCGCGCGCGCAGCAGCTTTCGCGACATGCGCGTCAAGCTTGCCGTCGTGAACAGTTTCCTGAACGAGACGATCCAGGGCTGGCGCGTTACGCGCATCTTCGGCACCGAGAAAGCGATGGCCGACAAGTTCGACAAGCGCAGTGCCGACTATCGCGAGTCCAGCTATCGCACCGTGTTCAACTTCAGCATCTTCTTTCCAGTCGTTGAACTTGCGGGCACAGCCACGGTCATGCTGGTCGTGTGGTTTGGCACCACGGCGATCTTTGGCGGCACGCTGAACTACGGCACATTCTTTGCCTTCTTTCTGTACACACCGATGATGTTCCGGCCGATCCGTGAGATGAGCGAGAAGTACAATGTGCTGCAAAGCGCCATGGCATCGGCGGAGCGGCTGTTTCGCATCATTGACACCAAGGACGAAGTGCAGAACCCCGCACAGCCGAAATCGCCCGAGATCCGCGGCGATATCGAGTTCAAGGATGTCTGGTTTGCATACGGCGCCAAGGCCGCAGACGCACAAGACTGGGTACTGAAGGGGGTCAGCTTCAAGGTGCACGCCGGCAGTTCGCTGGCGCTGGTAGGGGCCACCGGCAGCGGCAAGACCACCATTATCAGCCTGCTGATGCGCTTCTATGACATCCACAAGGGCGCCATCCTGATTGACGGAGTCGATATCCGGGAAATGACCAAAGAGCACCTGCGCGCCGCCTTCAGCATGGTGTTGCAGGATGTGTTCCTGTTTGCAGGCACGGTGCTAGAGAATATCCGGCTAGGCAGTGCATCTATCAGTTCAGAGCAGGTCAGGCAGGCGGCGGAGGTCGTGCACGCCGCCGCGTTCATTGAAGGCCTGAACGGCGGATACAGTGCGATGGTGGCCGAGCGTGGCGCGACGTTCAGTGCCGGGCAGCGGCAGCTGATCGCGTTTGCGCGCGCGCTTGCATTCAACCCCAGAATTCTCGTGCTGGATGAAGCCACGAGCAACATCGACAGCGAGACTGAGGCCCTGATCCAGGACGCTTTAAAGAAACTGATGCAGGGCAGAACAGCTGTTGTGGTCGCGCATCGTCTGAGCACCATTACTGACAGCGACAACATACTCGTGCTGCACAAGGGCGAGGTGGTTGAGCAAGGCAGCCATGCCCAACTGCTTGCCCGAGGCGGCCGTTACGCCAAGTTGTACCAGCTTCAGTTTGCCAGTGGCAGTGGCGTCCCAGCCGCTGTCAGTACCGCCGATGGCCAGCCGCCGGCCCTTGCAGGATAGGAGTCTCAGCCGACGAGTTTGGTGTAGAGCGCGCGGGAGCGCACTTCATCATCCGTTCCATGTACCAGTGCCCGGCCATTGCGGTACAGCGTGAGGGTGAGTTCCCCCGACTGCACTCGCAAGAGAAAGTCGTTCTCGGTTGTGACTGTCACTGCCGCACGAATGCGCTGTCTTACGGCTTCGTAGTCAAAAGCCTTTTCCGGCATGAGCTGTACGCTGTTGCGGCCGCACAGTGTGGCGGCTTTGACGCCGCGCTCACCATCAAGCCACGGAAACTCGCGCAGGCCGCAGCAGGGGCAATCGGCGCGCGGGGTTGCAGCCCCGAGGATCTGGCGTTCGCCTGTCCACATGTCTGAGCTGTACATCTTCTTGAACAGCGCGCCTTCATTGCCGCTCATGATCTTCAGGGCAACCACGCTCGCCCATGCCACGGCCTGCAACACCGCGGGCAAGATTACGCCAGTCGTGTCGCAGGTTTCGCCGCCGGCGGGCGGCTGCTCTTCAAGCATGCAGCGCAGGCACGCAGATCGGCCCGGAATCACCGGCATGCACACGGCGCGCGACCCGACGCAGCCAGCATAGACCCACGGGATACCCTGCCTGACAGCGAGGTCATTGAGCAGAAAGCGGGTTTCGAAGTTGTCGCTGCCGTCAAGGATCAACGTGGCACCGTCAACCAGCTTCAGCGCGTTGCGCCAGTTGAAGTCCTCTATGTGGGCTGAAATCTGCACATCACTGTTCACGCGTTGCAGCGCAAGGCGCGCCGCTTCGGCTTTTGGCTGGGCTTGCCGGGCGTCTGCTTCCGTGAACAGACTCTGCCGCTGAAGGTTGCTTTCCTCGACGAAGTCACGGTCCAAGATGCGCAACTCGCCGACCCCTGCCCGCACGCAGAATTCGGCCAGATGCGTGCCCAGTGCACCGCAACCGACCAGCAGCACCCGCGAAGCACGAATGTGCGCTTGGCCCTGCGGGCCTACAGGCGCGAACAGTTCCTGCCGTGTGTATCGAGACATGGCGTTAGTGTCGCGCCATCTGGGCACGCCGCAAGGCCCCGAAGTATGGCACAATCGAAACCACGCTCACCAGTGCAGTCACGCTGATCAGCACGATGTTGGTGCCACGGGCCAGCCGTGTGTACTCGGGATAGTAGTCAATTCCAAACTCAATCCAGCACATCGCGATCAGCACCAGCGTCTGCACCAGCGTCTTCAGCTTGCCCCAGAAGTTCGCCCCCAGCACCACGCCCAGCCGCATTGCGCTTGGCCGCAGGTACACATGCTGCACCAGCTCACGGGCGATAAACGGTAACGCCAGCCACAAGGGGTACGCACCAGCCACACCAAGGGCTGTCCAGACCATGATGAAAAAGACGGCGTCGGCCAGCGGGTCGAAGATTTTGCCCAGGTCGCTTACCTGCTTCTGGCGCCGCGCGAAGTAGCCATCGCAGAAGTCCGTGAACATCGCCAGGCCCGCAAGCCAACCGGCAACCCACACACCCCACCAGGTTTCTTGCAGGAACAGGATCGCGCATACCGGTGCAAATACGAATCGCGCGAATGTGAAAATATTCGCCAGCGTCCAGAAGCGGAATCGGTCAGGCACTGTGGCACTGCTCATGCGGTCACAGCTTCGATCTCTGCCACACGGGCATCAAGCACCCAGATTTTTCCGTCACCCTGCCGCCCGGTGCGGCATGCGGCAATCAGTCCGTTGATTGCCGCTTTCGCGTGCTCGGGCTCGACGGCAAACTCCAGCCTTACCTTGGGCAGAAACGCCACCGCGAATCGGTCATCACGATAGTCCCTGAGGTGGTCCTTCTGGCGACCATAGCCCCGGGCCTCGGAATGAAGCACGTCTGTTACGCCCAACTCGGCGAGCACACGAATGCACGCGTTGAGCTTATAGGGCTTGATGACTGCAACGATGAGTTTCATTCTCGCCTGCCAACGTGGCACCCTGAATCGGGTGCGGTGGCAATCCTGTCATACCGACAGCGACTTGTACCACCGCCAGTCTGGTTCTGCAACGTAACAGTTTGCTGCCCAATGGCTTATAGACAGCCACGTTCAATTCAACTCACTGGCATCGCCTTTGCACTACATAGACCGATGGCTCTGCGGCGCAGCATACTGCTTGTGGACGATAATGTCCCGCTCCGAAGCACGCTTGCAGATGTGCTCGAGGACGAGGGCGTTGATACAAGCCAAGCGGGCCGGGGCGACGAGGCCATTGGCTTGATCAGGCAGGTGCGTTTCGACCTGCTTGTGCTTGACCTGAATCTGCCGGACATGACCGGCGTAGGGCTGTACAACGCGGTCCATGAAGAGCTGCCGGGTGTTGGCTGCATTTTCATGACAGCAGAGGCGACGGAAGTTCTGATTGAGCAGGCGCTGCGACTGAAGCCGTTTGATTTGCTGCGCAAGCCCTTCAAGGTAGGCCTGTTTCGTGAACTGGTAAGGCGTGCCATCGCGGCAAACTGATGAATCGCATGAGCTCACAGCCGAACGATCCTGAAACACGCTACGTGCTGGTGCAGACGCCGGCGGGCGTTTTCAAGTTCGCCGTGCCCGCTGCGATGGGCAACGACCCGGTTGCCATTGCCATGGAGATGTTTCAGGCCAACGTAGACAGCGGGACATCCGACCCCTTGCAGCAGACGCTATTGCAGCTGAAGGCCATGGCGGAGCAGGGCACGGACCAGCCCCTGATCACCGGCTTGATGCTGTTGAGGCAGATGGCGGAGAAGGGTCTGCTGCCGCCATTGCCGATGCTTGTGGAAGGCACGGGAATCACAGAGAACGACCTGGCGCAGGCGGGCGGCAACGTGGAAGCGCCTTCGGAAATGCCCCGCGAAGGCCTGCTGGAGCGCCTTGATCGCGAAAACTTGAATTGATCTGAGCGAAACACGGAGAGAAGAGCTATGGCAACGAAGGTTCGACCCTTGAACGACAAAGTGCTCATTGAGCGCGCAAAGGCTGAAGACAAGACCAAGGGCGGCATCATTCTGCCCGACAGCAGCAAGGAAAAGCCCAAGGAAGGCAAGATCGTGGCTGTTGGCCAGGGCCGCATCGCCGAAAACGGCGAGCGCATCGGCTTCCAGGTCAAAGCGGGCGACCGCGTGCTGTTCAAGAGCTACGCCGGCACTGACGTAAAGATCGACGGCAAGGACTACATCCTGATGAGCGAGGAAGAAGTTCTGGCCGTGATCGAGTAATTGCAGAAGGCAGGAACGAAGAGACAGAGAACCGCAAAGTCCTGGGTCTACGCTCCTGCTGATGACTACCGAACCGAACCGAACCCCTCCGTTACTCTGACACTCCGTGTTGAACACGTGGTGGCGGAAACGGGGCAAACCACGAGGAAAGACAGATGGCAGCCAAGCAGATCATATTCGACCAGGACGCCCGCGAACGCATTCGTGACGGCGTGCGTAACCTTTCTCGCGCCGTCAAGGCGACGCTGGGCCCGCGTGGCCGCAACGTGGTGATTGAAAAGTCCTACGGCGCGCCGACCGTCACCAAGGACGGCGTTACCGTTGCCAAGGAAATCGAATTCAAGGATCCGTGGGAAAACATGGGTGCCCAGATCGTGAAGCAGGTTGCTTCCCAGACCAGCGACAAGGCGGGCGACGGCACAACCACCGCGACGGTTCTGGCAGAGGCAATTCTTGAAGAGGGCCTCAAGAACGTGGTTGCCGGCGCCAACCCGATTGGCGTGCGTGACGGCATCAACAAGGCCGTTCACTGGGTCAGCGAGCAACTGACAAAGAAGTCGAAGCCGATCAGCACCAGCGCCGAAGTCGCGCAGGTCGGCACGATTGCCGCCAACGGCGACGCCGAGATCGGCAAGATGCTGGCCGAGGCCATGGACAAGGTGGGCAAAGACGGCGTCATCACCGTCGAAGAGGGCAAGGGCCTCGAGACCGAAGTCGAGTGGGTCGAGGGCATGCAGTTCGACAAGGGTTACGTCAGCCCGCACTTCGTGACGGACCGCGCCAACATGCGCACCGAGTTCGAAGACGCCTACCTGTTCATGTACGACAAGAAGCTCAGCAGCCTGAAAGACCTGATGCCGCTGCTGGAACAGCTTGCCCGCGGCCAGAAGCAGGTCGTGTTCATCGCTGAGGACATCGAGGGCGAGGCGCTGGCAACGCTGGTGGTTAACCACCTGCGCGGCGTGCTGAAGTGCGCGGCCGTCAAAGCCCCGGGCTTTGGCGACCGCCGCAAGGCAATGCTTGAGGATATTGCCGTGCTGACGGGCGGCAAACTGATCAGCGAAGACATGGGCATGAGCCTTGAGACAGTCGGGCTGGACCTGCTGGGCCGCGCCAAGCGCGTGCTGATCGAGAAAGAGACGACCACGATCATCGAAGGCGCCGGAAAGAATAGCGACATCAAGGCGCGCATCGACCAGTTGAACCGGGAGATCGAAAAGACCACCAGCGACTACGACCGCGAGAAGCTGCAAGAGCGTGTCGCCAAGCTGGCAGGCGGTGTTGCCAAGTTGAAGGTCGGTGCAGCCACCGAAGTCGAGATGAAGGAAAAGAAGGCCCGCGTGGAAGACGCGCTGCACGCCACGCGCGCAGCCGTCGAAAGCGGCATTCTTCCGGGCGGCGGCGTTGCCTTGCTGCGCCTGGCGGAAGGCCTTGAGAAGCTCAGCGGCACCAACGAAGAGAAGATTGGCATCAGCATTGTGCGGCGGGCGCTCAGCGCGCCGGTCAAGCAGATTGCCGCCAACGCCGGCCAGGATGGCAGCGTAGTCGCGATGAAGATTCTGGAGAAGTCAGATTTCAACTACGGCTACAACGCCCAGACGGAAGTGTATGAAGACATGATCAAGGCAGGCGTCGTAGACCCTGCCAAGGTTACGATCACGGCCCTGCAGAATGCGGGCAGCGTTGCGACGCTGCTGCTGACGACCAACGTCGCCATCAGCGAAATCCCCCAGAAGAAGGAAGCTGCGCCGGCCATGGGCGGCGGTATGGGTGGGATGGGCGGCATGGGTGGGATGGGCGGCATGGGTGGAATGGGCGGCATGATGTGATTTGTCGGATCATCGGTACGCATGAAACCCCTGGCATTCGCCGGGGGTTTTCTGATTCTAGGCGGCGTAAGTCCCTGCCCCGCGGCGCCACCTATGCTGGATGGCTATTGCCAGCATGCCCTGGTACGACCTGCCGGAAGTCCGCCAATACACTGACGACCTGTGGCAATCCGTGGCCAGACAACTCCGCGCCGACGCCGTAAACTACGTGCCCGACGTGCTCGAACGCGACCTTCACCACAGCGAACAGTGGATGCACCCCTCGCTCATGTTCACGCAGGCGTGCGGTTATGACATTGCCCTTGATGCGGGGCGTTTTCTGAAAGCCATTGCGGCGCCATGCTTCTTGATGCCGGGTTGCAGCGCGCATTACTACTCAAGCTTTGTGGTTGTGCCCGCCGGGTTCAAGGCCCATGAGCTCGCGGACCTGCGTGGAGCGCGCGCGGTGATTAACAACATCTCGTCGCACAGCGGCACCAATTCGTTGCGCGCGATGATCGCGCCGCTGTCCCGCCATGGGCGGTTTTTTGGCAACGTTGCTGAAAGCGGCGCACACCTGATCAGTATCAAGATGCTGCACAGCGGCACAGCCGACGTCGCCTGCATCGATTGTGTGACTTGGGGGCTGCTCAAGCTGCATCGGCCCGCGTTTCTTGACGGGCTGAGGGTGCTGGCCCAGACGCCGCTTGCGCCCGCGCCGCCGTACGTGACGAGTGTGCGCTATGGCCGCGTGTTTTCGCGAAAACTTCAGAACGCAGTTGTGCGCGTCATGGCGAATCCCGACACGGCACAAACTCGTGCCAATCTCGGCATTGGTGGCGTCGCGCTGCTGGACAATGGTGTCTACCAGCGCATTCTCGACTTCGAGGCTGTCGCCGCAGAGCACGGCTACTTTGAGATGCCGGCGCCCGAGAGCTCAGTGCTCAATCGGCTGCGCATGCGCGCATCGACCTGACCTTCAATCGTCGCCGCCCGGGTCGTCGCTGTCTGTCTGAACCTTGTGGTTTTTGTCGGTCCTTACGACGACGGCGTAGATTGCTGCCGCCAATAACAGCAACACAATCCCGCTCACGATCGCAAGAGCATTGCCCTGGACCCATTCCCAAATCTGGCTCATGACTGAAGCATGGGCCAATTCCGGCGCCGGGGCAAGCGATTTCGAGAGATTGCCCGCCTGGTCTCAGGCCAGAATCTGCCGCCACGCCAGCAACGCGCGGTCCACGTCTTCGCCATCGACGTCATTGTGTGTGACCAGCCGCCAGCGCGTACCGAGATACATGGCCAGCACTTTCTGCGCTTCGAGGCGTTTGAGCCACGTGTCAAACTCGGCTTCGCGCCCTGGCACGCCGAAGTACAGGATGTTGGTCTGGACTGTGGACAGGTCAAGTTCAACGCCGGGCAGTTTTGCGATGCCATCGGCAAGGCGGCGTGCGTTGGCATGGTCGTCTTTCAGGCGCTCGATCATCTTTGTGATGCTGATGATGCCGCAAGCCGCCAGCAGGCCGCTCTGGCGCATGCCGCCGCCGAGCTGCTTTCTGATGTAGCGCCCGCGTTCAATGTGTTCACGGGTGCCTACCACCACGCTGCCCACCGGTGAGCACAGGCCCTTGCTCAGGCATACGCTGATCGTGTTGAAGGGCGCGCACCAGTCTTTCAGCGGCACGCCGCTGGCGACGTGGGCGTTCCAGAGCCGCGCTCCGTCCAGGTGGTATGCGGTCTTATTGCGGCGTGCGACGTCTGCCAGGGCCTGAATATTCGCAAGTGGCACTATCGTGCCGCCCGCTGCGTTGTGCGTGTTCTCGACCGTGATCAGCGCCGTGCGCGGGTTGTGGACGTTCTTTGGTCGAATCAGCTTCTGGACCTCGCCCGGCTCCATCACGCCCAGCCTGCCGTGCAGCGGCCTTACTTGCGCCCGCGCAATCATGGCCAACGCGCCGGATTCGTTGTTGTACGTGTGTGCGCCGAACTCGCAGATCACCTCTTCACCGTCGCGAGCGTGCAGCGCAATCGCGATCTGGTTGCCCATCGTGCCGCTTGGCACAAACAAGCCGGCCTCTTTGCCCAGCAGGTTGGCGGTCATGGCTTCGAGGCGCTTGACGGTGGGTTCAGTGCCCAGCACGTCATCGCCCAGTTCGGCGCGGGCCATGGCTTCATACATCTCGGGGGTCGGAAGTGTGACAGTGTCGGAACGAAAGTCAGAAATCTTGTGCATGGCTGTCTCCGGGTCACAACCTTATCGATAGCCGCGTAATGCTGCAGCGTCAAATCGTCAAAAGTGGCTTACGGGTGCGCACACTGTAAGCCGCACGCCGCTTCGCAGTTGCCGCGCTTTATGCGCGTCCTAGATTGCAGGGGTGAACAAGCCGAGGCTTCAGCTCATTTTCACTGGTGGCACGATCAGCATGCGCGACGACGCAGGCCGCGGTGCCGTGCCGGTGCTGTCTGGAGATGAACTGCTGCGGGATGTTCCCGGCCTCGACAACTTTTGCAGCGTACATGTGGACGACTTCGGCCAGTTGCCGGGGCCGCACATGACTCCGGCGCGCATGCTTGAATTGAGCAACCGCGTGCAGGCTGCGCTGGTCAATCATGACGGTGTGGTCATCACACACGGCACCGACACCCTTGAAGAAACCGCGACGTTGCTTGACCTGCGGCATGCGGGCGAAAAGCCTGTCGTGCTGGTCGGCGCCATGCGTACCAGCAGCCAGCTTTCGTGGGACGGGCCGATCAACCTGTACCACGGCTGCCGCGTCGCCGCCGACCCGCGTGCGAATGGGCGCGGCGTGATGGTGGTGATGAACTCAACGGTGTTTGCCGCCAGCGAAGTTACCAAGACCTACACCGATGCGATCGACACGTTTCAGTCGCCCGACGTAGGCCCGCTTGGACTGTTTGACGGCGACGAGTTGCGCCTGCATCGCTACCCGGTGGCACGCAAGTCGCTTGTAGGAGAGCGGCTGGAGGCGCGCGTAGGCCTCGTGGTAGCCAGCGCCGGCGATGACGGCACCCTGATCGACTGTTGCGTGAAGCGCGGCGACAAAGGCCTGGTCATTGAGGCCATGGGGCGTGGCAACCTGCCGCCGCCGATGGCTGAAGCGGCCAAGCGCGCGGTTGATGCCGGCGTGTTGACCGTGCTGACTTCTCGCTGTTGGGGCGGGCGAGTCAGCGGCACGTATGGTTATGAGGGCGGCGGCGCGCGCCTGCGCGAGACAGGACTGGTGTTCGCGCCGGGTATCCCGGGCCACAAAGCGCGCATGATCGTCATGGCTGCGCTGGGCGCCGGAATGGATGCGAGGGGGTTGCGTACATGGCTGATCTAGCGGCCAACGTCTTGATCACAGCCGGTCCCACGCACGAATTTCTTGATGACGTGCGGTTTCTCGGAAACCCCAGCACGGGGCGCATGGGCATCGAGCTTGCGAAAGCCGCAAAGGCGGCCGGTGCTGCGGTCACCGTTGTGTGCGGCCCGACCCATCTTGTGCCGCCACCGGGCGTGCGCTGGATACCGGTGGTCAGCGCGCAGGACATGCTGGGTGCGGCGCAAGAGCGTTTTCAAGCCTGTGATGTGTTTATCGCCAGCGCAGCCGTCAGCGACTACCGGCCGAAAGAGCGGTTCGACGGCAAAGTCAAGAAGGGGGCCAAGGAGGTCACGCTTCAGCTTGTGCAGAACCCGGACATTCTCAAGACGCTGGGCAGGAAGCGTCGCGACCGGCAAGTGATTGTTGGTTATAGCCTTGAGGTAAGAGACCCCCTGAAACACGGCCTGAAAAAGCTGAAGGCCAAGCATTGCGACCTCATGGTGGTCAACACGCCCGGGCATTTTGGCGAAGGCTCTGAGCATGTCTGGATCATCAATGATCGGGGCCTTGTGGCTGAGCTGCCGCCGTCAAGCAAGGCCGCGGTTGCGCTGAAGGTGATTGAGCTTGCAGCAAGATTGCGCGCAGGTGCCGCCCTGCCGCACCTGAGGGGATTTGACGAGGCATGATGCGTTTCTTTGCGTTTGATCGCGATGGCGAAAGGCAACTGGGCGTCGAGCGCGGCGGCGTGCAGCACGATGTTACACGCGGCGCTGTGCGCGACTTCGGCAAACGCGAGATCCTCGAGTTCATTTGCGCCGATGAGCTTGATGCGCTGATCGCCGCCATTGGACAAGAAACGCTGTTGCTCGAAGACATACCAGCCACGATCCACTGGCTGCCCCCGATCCCGCGGCCGGGGAAGATCCTGGCGATGGTGCAGAACTACCGAAAGCACGCAGCCGAGTTCGGGAACACGGCGCCGGCTGCGCCGGTATGGTTTAGCAAGCTCACGAGCAGCCTTGCCGGTCACAAGCGGCCGATCATGGTGCCCGGGTGGGTGGACGGGCGCGTGGACCATGAAGTTGAACTGGGTGTTGTGATCGGTCGGCGTGTCAAGGAGCTGACAATCGGGGCGCTGGGTTGCGTCGCCGGGTACACAATCATCAACGACGTCAGCGCGCGCCGCGTGCAGAAGGACGACCGCGAGAACAAACACCCGTGGCTGCGCAGCAAGAACTTTGACACGTTCACGCCCATGGGCCCGTATTTTGTGCCTGCGCGGTATGTGCCGGACCCGCAGAACTTGCGCATTGTGTGCCGCGTGAACGGTGAGGCGCGGCAGGACGCGACCACTGCCGACATGATCCACAACATCGAAAGCATGATCATTGAGATGTCGCGCTGGATGACATTGGAGCCCGGGGACGTTATCGCTTCAGGCACGCCCGAAGGCGTCGGCAACCTGGCAGATGGCGACGTGTGCGAGTGCGAGATTGAAGGCGTGGGCGTACTTCGAAACCCGGTTGAGCGCGCAGCCAGAAAGCAGGATTGAGTGGACCAGCCCAGGGCAGATTACAGCGGTGCCGCCCGTCTGCTCACGCAGGCACGTCGTGTAGTGCTGGGCGGGCACCCGCAGATGGACGGCGACGCCCTGGGCAGCCTGCTTGCGTTACGCGCCGCGCTGCTCGCATCCGGACGGGAGTGTATCGCCGTAACACAGGACGGCGGCGCCGGAAAGTACGGCTTTCTTGAGGGGGCGGATTCATTGCTGCCGATCCAGCAGGTGGCAACGCTTGAGGGCTACGACACCTGCGTGATGGTCGATTGCGGTGCGGAAAGCCGTGCCCGCGGCATTCTGCAGCGCCTCGCACCGGGAACGCGCGTGCTGAACCTGGATCATCACGTTGACAACCCCGGCTTTGGAAACGTAGCGGTCGTACTGCCCCGCGCCAGCAGCAGCGGCGAGGTTGTGTTCCATACCCTGCAGCAAGCCGGCATTCCGCTGAACAAGGCGGCCGCCGAGGCCCTGTTCGTGGCAATTGTGACGGACACGGGGCGCTTCATGTTCAGCAACAGCACGCCCGATGCCTATCGGATTGTCGCGCAACTGGTCGAAGATTACGCGCTGGACGTGTCCGCATTGACCGGTCGCATCTACCGCAGCAAGTCAATCCAGCGGCTGAAGCTTGAGTCGATGGTTGCGGGTACGCTGGTTGTTCACATGGACGGCAAGCTGGCGGTTGCCACAGTGACGCGCGCGATGCTTGAGACAACAGGTTGCAACGAAGCCGACGCCGCAGAGATGGTGACAATCCCGAAGTCGCTTCAGGGCACGATGGTCTGCATCCTGTTTCGGGAAAGCGCGCCCGACGACCTGAAAGTGAGCTGGCGCAGCGAAGGCCAGATTGCGGTAAATGAAGTCGCGGCGTTGTACAACGGCGGTGGGCACTTGCGCGCATCAGGCGCCAACGTGCGCGGAAGGCCGATACATGAGGTCGAGCACGAGATCGTGGCTGCGACGATTGAGGCCCTGACCGCGACGCTGAAGAAGACCGGCGGCGCAATCATCGTTTAGGTGTGCCCGTCTAACGCTCTTCCTATTCCTCTTCATCGCGCTGTATGGGGCGCTTCGTGCCTTGGATCAGCCTGCGCAGCTCGATCACGCGGGTCTTGCCCGCCACGTCCTGCGGCAGCCTGCGTGCGAAAATGATGCTGCTTGGCCGCTTCTTCACCGGCAGCTTGGCTGCCAGGTAGTGGCGAATGTCCTGCTGCACGGTTTCGGCCTGGCTGTCATTGGCGGGCAGGCGCCCGTTCTCGGGCCCGCCTGAAAACGTTCCGGCTTTCATCACGACCCACGTGGTGACTTGCGGGCCCTTGCGCGGGTGATCGATGCCGATGGTCGCGACATTCTCGACCTTGTCGTGTGCGTAAAGCAGCTCGTCCACCTCGCGGGGCATCATGCGTTCGCTGCCAAGGTCAATCGCCTCGCCCTTCTTGCCCAGCACGTACAGAAACCCGTCACGATCCATCTTGCCCATGTCGCCGGTATGGAACCATCCTCCGGCAAACGCCACCGGGTTAAGCTGCGGCCGGTGCAGGTATTCTTTCAAGACATTTTCGCCCCAAACGCAGATTTCGCCCGGCTCATCGATATCGGCGGTTGGAAACATCGTGGGGCTCATGCGTTGCAGGCTGTTCGGTTGCCATTCCGTCAGCGGACGTGCTGCTTGCCGGTCATCCTGAATGGCCACCTTGTTTCCGACCGCGACTCCGACGCTGCCAATGCGGCGCGTTCCATCGCCCGGGTTGAGCGCTGCGAAGCACGTGGTTTCCGCCATGCTGAAACCTTCGATCACAGGCGTCAGAAAACACTTCTCGAACGCCTTCTGCACAGCCGCAGGCAGCGGTGCCGCGCCGCAGATTACGCGCTCAAGGCTGCTGGTATCGTGGGCCCGGGCCAGCCCTTTTTCGCGGGCCTCGTTGTCGTCCCGTTGCGCCAGAGTGCCCGGGCTTTCGTGGGCCGACGGCCAGGGCGAGGTCACCTTTGCGTGTCCGCGTATGGCTTCAGACAACTCGCGGTCGGCAAGAATACCCAGCATGCTGGGCACGGCCGAAAGCGTTGTGACGCGATAGCGCTCAATCGCCTTCCAGACCCGGCTGACACTGAACTCGCGCGATAAGACGACGCTTCCACCCGTCACCAGCGGCAGGAACAGCGAGGTAACTTGCCCATTGGCATGAAACAGCGGCAGCACACTCATCACGCGCTGTTCGTCGCCGAGGTTCAACCAGACCGAGAGCCAACGCGCGGAAGTCAGGAACTGGCGATGCTGCAGAATTGCGCCGCGCGGCTGATCAAGCTGGTGACCGGTGTAGACTATTTCAGCCTCGTCCCACCAGCGAGGGTGTTCAGTTGGCAGTTCGGCGTCGCTGGCGGCCTCCAGGCTGGTGAGCAGGTCGAGCACCTGCTGGCCGCTGGCAGAAGACGCCAGTTTGGGGTCGCGGCTTCGATCCAGGTTGTCAGCCACCAGAACCGCATCAAGCCCCGGCAGAAGATGCAGATCGCCAAGCGCATGAAAGGTGTTGCTGTCGGTGATCAGGTAGTTTGCGCCGCAATCCTCCAGCGCAAAGCGCAGCGTTTCTACCGGCAGCGAAAGGTTCAATGGCACGGCGATAAAGCCGCCCTTCATCGCTCCCAGCAACGCAAAGACAAAATCCGGCGAGTTCGGCAACACCAGCGCCACTCGGCTGCCGGTGGTTGCGCCCAGCCCGCGCAGGAGGTTCGCGACGCGGTTTGTACGTTCGTTCAACTTGGCGAAGCTGTACTCGCGCCCATCGTCTTCGTTGATCAGGAAAGTGCGTGCGCCCAGTTTCGCTGCCTGGCCCTGGATCAGCGCGCGAACATTCTCGTACTCACCAAAACGGCGCAGGGGTTCGGTAAAGCGCGGCCGCACGCTGTTGGTGCTGTGCTTGGCGGACGGCGCTTTCGGCATTGCGGCGGTGGGGGCATCAGACTTGCGAGCCGGCTTTGTGGCTGGTTTTCTTGCGGCGGGAACGTGCGTCTCCCCGCGGCGGCGGGCCGGTTTCCTGGGCTTTTTGCTTTTCGGTTTGGGGGCCATGTTCGGGTCTCGACCTGCGGGGTCAGAATAGCGTGCAGGGCTTGAGTCTCAAGGCGGGCGGGTATGTCAGAAATCGCCTCGGCATTTCCCACACACATTGTGGATAACGTGTCAGTGCCCGAGCCGGACAGGCTAGAAATCAAGGTTTCAGCAAAATCAAAAGGCAAAAATCCTGAGCGCTTCTGAAGCTGAGTCTGATGTCAAAGTGGGCTCTAAGTATAGCGTTATCTGTGGCTTAGGGTGTGTCAGTGAAATCACATGTTATAAGTTACGTTGTGTAATGCGCAGACTCACGCGGCAAGTTCTTTCGGCATAGGACAGCGTTGCGAAGCCCCAACGAATTGTGGACAAACGGTCCACTTCGCGCTTCCGCCCGCGCCGCTGGCCCGGTTTCGAGTTTCAAGCCGTGGGGCTATCCCTGCAGCGACTTGTTGAACGCTTCGGTTAGTGCCGGCACTACTTCTTCGACGGTGCCGACGATGCCGTAGTCAGCGACCTTGAAGATCGGCGCGTTCTCATCCTTGTTGATCGCGACAATCACTTTGCTGCCACTCATGCCGGCGAGGTGCTGGATCGCTCCGCTGATTCCGCATGCGATATACAGCTTCGGGCTGACCGTCTTTCCCGTTTGCCCCACCTGGTCGCCATGGGGACGCCAGCCTGCGTCCACAACGGCCCTTGAAGCGCCAACGGCAGCGCCGATCGCTTCTGAAAGTTTCTCCAGGTTCTGCCAGTTCTGCTTGCCTTCGCCTGCGGGGTCTTTCAAACCGCGCCCGCCTGATACCACCACTTCTGCCTCAGCAACATCAAGCTTGCCCCGCACGCCCTCTACAATTTCGCGCACGACAGCCTTCAACGAGCTGGTGTCGAACCCGATCACTACGGGATCGATCTTTGCATCAAGGGCAGTGGTCGCTTCGCCAAAGGCATTGGCGCGCAATGTCGCCCACAATTGACCGGGGGCCTGCACGGCGAGCATTGCCTTGCCGGCGTACACTGGCCGCACTGCGACGGGCTTTCCGCCTTCAACTTTCAACTCGGTGCAGTCAGCGGCAAGTCCGCACTTGGCGCGCGCTGCAGCCCGAGCCACGAAATCTTTGCCCATCGGTGTGGCGCTGGCCAGAACGACGCCAGCGCCGGTCGCTGCCGCTTGGTCCGCCAATATGCGGGCGTACCCGTCGGGGCTGTAGGCCTTGACCGCGTCGCCGGACGCCACCAGCACTTTGCCCGCACCCTTCTTGCCAAGATCGCCGCCGTCTCCGCCGATCACTAACGCGATCGCAACTCCGCCAAGCTCGGTGGCGAGACGGCTGCCAGCGCCGAGTGCCTGCAGGGCGGTCTTCACGGGCTTGCCTTCGCTGCATTCAATGAAAACGAGTACATCCGGCATGGACAATCCTTCGCGTAATCAGATTACTTTGGCTTCTTCCCGCAGCAGGCGAACCAGCTCGCTCACAGCATCGGAACCCTTACCCACAATTTTGCCGTCGGCGCGCGGCGGTGGCGGTTGCAGCCGCAAGACAGAAACGCCGTCTGCGGGTGCGTTGGCCGGCATCTCTGTCACGACCGTCTTCTTGGCGGCCATGATGCCCTTCATGTTCGGGCTTCGGTACTTGTTCAGCCCCTTCTGGCACGTCACCACAGCGGGCAGCTTGACGTGGTACTTCTCGCGCTTTCCGCCGGCGGCCAGGCGCTCGATCTGCGCGGCACCATCGGCAACTTCCATGTTTACTGCAACGCTGACACTGGGCAGGCCCAGAAGCTCGGCGACCATCTGGCCCGTTGCCGCGCTCTGGTTGTCAACGCTGTTCCATCCGAACAGCACGATGTCGTGAGGCAGCGTCTTGATGCGGGCCGCAAGCGCGTTGGCTGTCGCCCACGAGTCACGGAATGCTTCGTCCACCAGCAACTCGGCCGCGTCGCAGCCCATGGCAATTGCTGTCCGTACTTCTTTGGTGGCTTCCTTCGAGCCCATGCACAGCACGGTTACCTTGCCCGAGTGCTTCTCTTTCAGCTGGATGCCGGCTTCAATCGCGTACTTGTCGTACTCGCTGATATCGTAGTTGATCCCGCCGGGCTCGTAGTTCTTGCCATCGCCGGCCGGTTTGATGCGCGCGTCTGTGGTTGGCGCCCTGCGGATGCACACGACTATTTCCATGGATGGCTCACTTGTCGGTCGTTGGATGGGCGTGCTTGCCCACGGTTCCTATGATGCGGACCGGAGCATATTCGCGCACGCAACGACCGCAAGGAGTTATTCCATGCAGCAGAGCACCGGGCCATTGTCCGCGAGCGAGCGACGCGACGCGTTGTTGCTTGTTCGTTCAAGCCTCGAACATTTTATCGCGAACGGGCGAATGCTGACGCCTGCGAAGCCTTTCACCGGCGGCCTTGCCTTGCCGTGCGGCGCGTTCGTCAGCCTGCATACGCGTGCCGGCGATCTTCGCGGGTGCATAGGTCACATGCAGAACGAAGGCCCATTGGGCGATCTACTGCTTGAGCTTGCCGTCGCTGCCGGCACGCGCGACAGCCGCTTCCCCGCCGTGACCAAACATGAGCTGCCAGAATTGGTGTATGAAGTCAGTGTCCTGACGCCGATGGTGCCCGCTGACCCCGCCGATGTCGTTCCTGGCGTCCATGGTCTCTACATTCGACGCGGCCACCGTTCCGGTGTGCTGCTGCCCCAGGTGGCGACAGAGTGGGGGTGGGACCGTGAGGAATTTCTGGCGCACACATGCCACAAAGCCGGCCTTGCCGCAGATGCCTGGAAACAGCCCGGCACCGAGGTACTGAGCTTCACGGCGCAGGTGGTGTCGGAGGAACCGGAGAGTCCTTCTGGCCCGGCTTGATCAAGCCAAAATAGATGAACGCCAGCATTCCGGCGCCTAGCACCAGCGAAAGCCCCAAGCCGAGAATGATGTACCAGGGCATGCAGCCGTTCTAACGCGCAGCGGGGCGCAGGCAATCCCGCGCCCCGGCCGCCGTAGTCACTTGGCTTTCGGCTGGTCGAGCTTGTTGACCACGTCGATTACCCGCTCAACCTGTTCATTGCTGCCGGAGATGACGACGCGGTTGTTCATCGCATCGACTCCCGCCCTGACGTTGTCGCCGCAGGCCGATTGCAGCGCAGCCATGATGTCGCTTGCCTGTGTGTGCTTGAGTGTGATGACTTCGCTGCGCATCGCGTCAGGCGCTTGCTCGCGCGGTTGGTCAATCAGATCTATCACTGCCAGCAGCTCGCGCACATTCTCGGCATAGTCGCAAATCAATACAGCGCCCGGCTGTCGGCCGGCATCCGCGATCGGTTGGACCAATCCACCCTGTCGGTTCGAAAGGTTGCGCAAGGCAGACGCGACTGCGTTTGCCGTCATGTGCTTCAGCGTCACAACTGTGCGAACGACCAGCAGCGGCTCAATGCGTTTCAGTTCGTCAGGCTTTACGGTGCGGGCCCATGTCAGTGCTTCCACGGTTGGCACAATCTGGTCGAACTCGCCGACCTGCACGAGCGCCAGGCGATACTGCGCCAGCGTTGTCCGCAACAGTGATTCGACGCCGGCGTTGCTTTCCGCCTCGCCGGTAAGGACGGTCACGCTTTCCGGAAGTGCCTTCGGCTGAACAATGATCGGCCGGCCTGTCTGCGCCGAATACAGGCGCATCAGCTCGTCGACCTTTACTTCGGTCAAGCCGCGCAGGCGGTAGGTGTCGGGTGCCTCCGGTTTTGCTTCCTGGGCACCGCTGAGTGTGAACGTTGCCGCTACCAGCAGGGCGGCTGTGAGTACGCGAAGTCGTTTGGACATAGCAGTTCCTTTCTCCGGTATGCGGAGTGCCTTGCGTCAGGTTTGGTTGGGAAGCCGTCCGGCTTGGACGTCTATTGAAACGTTTGGCGTTGGCTGGCGTTGGACGCTTTGCGAAATTTCAGGAAAGTGCGAGGGGCGGAGGCTTCTCGAACGAGTCTATGGTGCAGCACGAATCAAAGGCGACAATGCCGGTCATGTCACCGCCGCTTCGGCAACAGGCGCCAGGCCTTGAGCGATTTCTTTCGCTCGCCGAGCCGCTGTTTGCCTTCGCAGCGTCGCGAAGTCACGACCGCGAAGCCGCGCTGGATGCGGTGCAGGAAGCACTTGCGGCTGCGGTGCGTGAGCGCAACGGCGGCAGGCGGTGGGCCGACGATGAGGCGATGTGGGCATGGCTGGTGGCGGTGACCCGCAACAAGCTGATCGACACCAGTCGCAAAGCGGGGCGCCATGCGATGACGCTGACGTCGCTTGGCGTGCGGCCCGAGGATTTGCGCCCGTCATTCCTCGCGGGCGATGCCATGCCGGAAGACGCGTTGATGAAGGCAGAAGTGCGTGCCGTATGCGCCGCCGCGCTCGACGAGCTGGCGCCGCGGCAGCGCGAGGCGCTGCTCGCATTCTATCGGGAAGGCATGAGCCACGCCGAAATCGGCGTGCGCATGCAGCTTGGCATCAAGGCCGTGGAGTCGCTGCTGGCACGGGCGCGCGTGGCACTGCATGTGGTGCTGCGCCGGATCGTCCAGAACCCCGAGGAGCTGCTATGACAGACCCCAACCTCGACCGTGCAACTGCAAACATTGTGGCCGCCGGCGCGCGGCCCGACATTGGCGGCCTGGGCGCTGCCGAACTGTCCCGTCTGGCGAACGCCATTGAGCAAGCAAACAAGGAGAAGAACATGGATGCAACAGCACCCGTCTATCAACTGCCGCAGATTCGCATTCCGGCCACGTGGCTGCTGTATGCCGCCGCGCTGGCGGTGTTCGGCATTGCGCTATTCATGATGTCGTGGGCGACGCCACCCGCCGGCCCTGCGGGAAACCTGGCAGCGGGCAACGCGCCCGTGTCCGATGAGGGCGAAGACAAGCCAAAGGGCCAGGAGCGAAAGGTGCCCGATGCGGCTGTAGACAAGGGGCGGCTGACCGGTCCGGACTTCGACTTCTTCAAGTACTACTCGCAGAGCGAGGCTGGAGCGGCGGCCGTCGTCCCGCAATACGACCTGCCGCTAGATTCAGCAAAGATCGCGAACACCAAGCCCAGACGGGTGCAGAACCTTCTGAACAATGAAGATGCGATGCGGCTGCTGCGCGAGAATGGATTTGTCGTGCTGCCAGAGGCCGTCGGTCACGATCTCGGCGATATCTACGACCTGCTCAAGCGCGAGGATGTGCCGCTGGTGATCACGCCCGACGTGATCCTGCACCTGTTTCATATCTGCTTTGATGAAACGCTCAAAGATCTGGAGGAAGAAGTTCTGGCGTGGGACATGTTGGACATGACCGTCAACCTGCTGGACAGCCAGAAGAAGGGTTACGAGCAATCGATGGCCAACCTGCAGGCCGGCAACATGACGCCCGAGCAGGTTGATCAACAGCGTCGATTGGGCGAGGCCTATCGCCGTAATGTTGCCTACCTTTCAGTTGCGCACAAACTGCTGGCAGAAATCCCGCGCGAACGCAAAGCCGAGAGAAACAGGGATGGTGAGCAAACCGGCCGCATAATCGAAAGCGGGGCCCGCACCGCAGAAGTGCCGGACTACGTTGCGGAACTGGTGGGCGCTGAATTGAAGCTGATGGCGGTCCACAAGGGCCCGGATGCGAGCCCGATCTTCGGATACAAGGAAGACTACAGCCAGTACGTTCCGCGCGGACACTACACCCGATCAGAGCTGCTGAAGAAGTACTTCAATGCGATGATGTGGTTTGGTCGGGCCACGTTTCTGTTTCACGAAATACCGCAGGGCAACGCCCGCATCACCGCCAATCCCCCGGTTACGCCCGAGATGGCTGACCGCATGACCCTGCAGGCGGCGCTGCTGGCCAATGACATTGAAGGTGCTTCGATCTCGGCAATGTCGGATCGCCCCAAGTGGGCCATGGCTGTTCGCGGCGACGTTTCGCTCAAGGACTTGTGGATGCGCGTCTATGCCTCCACCGCGTTCTTTGTTGGCGCGGCCGACGACCTTACACCCGCTGAGTACAATGCCACTCTTGGCGGCGCTGACCCGCGCTCACTGACCGACACGAAGGCACTGCGCAAGTTCATGGAAGGGCTGGAGGCTTTGCCGCTGGCTCGAATCTATGGCGGTACTGCCGGTATCGCCGCCTGGGGCTGGGGGACAGAGCTCTTCAAGGAAGGTTTGCGGGCCGTGCAAGGCATGCGCCTGATGGGCCAGCGTTACATCCCGGACAGCGAGGCCATGGGGCGGCTGGTGTACCCGAACGTTGATCAGCCGCTGGAACACACCGTGCCGCTGGAGCAGCGGTTTACATACACTTCGTCCGATCGCGGTCCGATTCGGGGCTTTCCCCGCGGCCTTGACGTCATGCACGTCATGGGCAGCGATCGCGCCATGGACCTGTTGGCGGAAGGGGGTGATGCCGCCTGGAAGAACTATCCAGAGACAGCAAAGCTGATTCGCAGCGAATGGGACACCCTGACCGCTAAGGACTGGAACCAGAACCTGTACTACGGCTGGCTGTATGCGCTGAAGCCGCTGCTTGATGCAAAGGAGACCCGCAAAGGCTACCCGACGTACATGCAGACCCAGGCGTTCGAAGACCGCGCATTGACCGCCGCGCTGGCAAGCTGGGCGCAGCTTCGTCACGACACCATTCTGTACGCAAAGCAGAGTTACACCATGATGGCCGGCGGGGGTGTGCCGCGCGAACCCCGCGTCGTAGGCTTTGTAGAACCACTGCCTGAGTTCTATGCCCGCATGCACAGCCTGTGCAGGATGATGGAGCGCGGGCTTGGCGCATTGAACATCCTGGCCCCGAAAGCAGAACGTCGCTTGAAGCGGCTGACACAGATGGTCGAGCGCCTCAAGCGCATCAGCGACGAGGAGCTGCAGAATAAGGAGCTGTCTGCCGAGGACTACAAGTACATCAAGGACTTCGCCGGTTCTGTAGCGTGGACGCTGCAACCAGAGTACGGCGAACTGGACAGCCGTGCCCTTCGCACGGACGTCGTTGCCGATGTGCACACGGACGGCAACAGCAAGCAAGTGCTTGAGGTCGGGACCGGCAAGCTGCGGATGTGTGCGATTGCGTACCTGAACCCCGATGGCGACCTGCTGGTCGGATTCGGTCCGGTGCTCACTTTCCACGAGTTCAAGCACCCGATGAAGGACAGGCTCACGGACGAAGCCTGGCAGAATATGTTGGATGGCGGCTGGACTCCAGCGGAGCCGCACTGGATTAAGAACTTCACATCAAAGTAGACGCAACGAATGTGCAAGACGTGTGACCGGGGGCGCAGCGTGCTGCGCCCCTATTCGTTGATGAGGGGGCCGGAACCGAGAATGCCAACGGCTAACAGCACATCCTCGTGGACCTTCTTGCGCGTTTCTACGGTGTAGTTGCGCAGCAGGTATGCGGGGTGATAGGTGGCGATTACCTTGCGGCCGTTGACCTCGTACACTTGCCCGCGCAGCTTGCCGATCGGCAGCTTCTGACCCGTCAGCCACTGCGCTGGAAACAGACCCACGGCAAGGATCACTTTCGGGTTAATCAAATCGATCTGTTGCTGTAGGTAGCCGCGGCACGCGTCAATCTCGTCCTGTTCAGGGTTGCGGTTGTTCGGCGGGCGACACTTCAGCACGTTGGCGATGTAGACGTGTTCACGCCTGTACTTCATGCCCTTCTCGATGATGTCGGTCAGCAGCTTGCCCGCCCGTCCGACAAACGGCACGCCCTTGGTGTCCTCATCGCCGCCGGGTGCTTCTCCGACAATCATCAGCGGCGAACGCGGGTTGCCGGTCCCGAACACTGTCTGCGTCCGTGTCTCGCAGAGCCGACACCTGGCGCACACCCTGACCTGCTCTGCAAGCGGCTCCAGCGTGCGTGCCGCATCGCCTTGGAAGGTATTGAGCTCAGCCAAGGCGCAAGACGGCACGACCACCGCCTTGAACCCGGCCGTGGGTACCGCAGGGGCCGCCATGCGGGGTGGTGCCTGGCGCTTCGGCGCCGGCTTGCGGGTTGGCTGCGACCTGGTGGCGACGGGAAGCTCGCGCACGCCGCCTGCTGCGAGCAACTCCAGGTGACCGCGAAGCTGCCGTGCCAGTTGTGCCTTGGACAGTGCCATGGTGCGAGCATAAGAAAGCCCGCGACATTGTCGCGGGCCTTGCAGTCTGCACCGTCTAGTACAACGACTTCTGTTCACTGCCGGGGTACATGGTTTCAAGAATGCGTGCGGATTTCCAGCCGGCGGCAGCCATTCCCTTGGCGCTCCACTGGCACATGCCGCATCCGTGACCATAACCGCGCCCTGTGAACACCCATTCGTCGCCCTGCTTCTCCGCTGAAAAGTTGGTGCTGTACAGCCCGAGCACACGCCGAAGGTCAACGGCCGATATGACTCGATGGTGCCCCTTCCGATCATAGAGCTTCACGGTCACCGCGTGGCCGCTGGGTGCGGTCTCGGCTGCTTCGATGCGGATAAGGTCGGAGGGCGTGATCTTCTTTTCAATCAGGCGCGCCTTCAACTCGCCTGCGGCCATGCGCTGCTCCCAGCGGTGTTTGGGGCTGTCCTTACCGAAGTCGCCCAGGTCAGCGCCGGCAAGTGGCGGTATGCTTTCGTCGATACCCAGGCCGGCCGAAGGATTGACCGTGTGGCCGCCACTGGTGCTGTGAAAGAACGCGCGGAAGCCCTTGCCCTGATAGGTCAGGATCACGCCATTGGTGGATTCGCGCGCCAGCAGCACGTTCGGTGTTTCGCGCCACTGCTTGGGTTTGTCGGCTGGACCCACCCCTCCGTACACCTGGTAGGCCGTGGTGTCGTCAAGGTCCCAGGTGCGGCCGTTGCCGCGTGCGTATTCCATCTCGAATACGGCATAAGTGCGGCTTGCGATTGCCTGGGCCTTCAGCGCCTCGAGGGGCCAGCCGGTAATCATCTCCCAGCCTACGACTCCCGCCACGTATTGTTCAAGGTCAACAACGTTGATGACTTCCCAACCGTCGGCGCCACAGATGACGCGCAGGCGGCCGCGATAGACCCGGTTCTCGACACTGAAGTGTTCCGGCGCGAGTGCCGGCGCGATTTCAACGAAACTAGCGCGCCCGATTCCTTCGACGTTCATGGCCGCGCCATCGAGAGAGATCGTAATCTTGCCCGTTGCCTCGGTGCGTACGCCATCAAGCGAGATGGTTGCCTTTCCCGCGTCTACTTGCAGAGTCGTCGCTGCACTGGGCCTGGACAGCTTGACCCGAACCAAAGGGGCAGCACCATAGGTCGGTATCGGTGCAAGAAGTTCGGGGCCGGATTTTCCGGATTGGAAGTTGGCACAGGACACGAGCAGGAACATCAAGAAGAAGAGAACGATGCCGACGTGCTTGATCATGGAACTCTCCATTCGTCTTCCGCCCGAATCGGCGGGAACCCGCAACGTTCATCGGCAGGAGCGGGCGATCGGCCGCAGAAATTATGGGACTTGAGTTCGACATCCCGTGGCTGGTAATCGTATCTGCCGCTGTCGCGCTGGCAGCAGTCGCGGCGGCGATCAAGCTGCGTCGGCCGGCAGCGCCGCTGTTTGCGCTGGCGGGCGCGGCATTTCTTCTGGCCGGCGCGCGCCCATCAATAGGCAGTGAGGCGCCCGGAGCGACGCATGCAGTCGTGCAGGATGTCTCCGGGTCGATTGCGCCGCGCAAGGCCGCCGCTGAAGCGGCAATTGTGGATGCCCTGGCAGGGGCGACACTTCCGGCTTCGCACAGTGTTGCGCGATACGAGCTGTCTGATGCGCTGCGTTCTGTGGGGTCGCCTGGGGGCGGCGGCACCGACTACACCGCATTGGCGGGTCTGCGTGCGGACGCCGCCGTCGATGGCGAAGTCATTCTCGCGACCGATGGCCGGGGGCGCCTCGCGGATCTGATGCAGGCCGTAGACACCCGCCGCCTGCTGCTTCTGCGCTTGCCGCCGCCCGCCAGACCGGATGCGTCAGTCCTTGATTTCACGGCACCGACGTCTGTTGCGGATGGCGGCACGGCCCTGTTGCGCGCCACGATTCAGTGCGACACAGACGCGCAGATCGGCTGGAAGATGATGATCGGAAGCAACGCGATCGCACAGGGCACGCGCAGCGTGAAGGGCGGGCTCGCGGCTGGGCTCAGCTACAGTCTGGTCGCGCCGGGCAGCGGCCTTGTGCGCGTGCGGCTGGTACTGGAAGTCGCGGGCGATCGCGAACCCGCGAACGACGAGGCATCTGTGGCTTTCTACGCCGGGGGCCGCCGCGTGATCGCCTACTGTGTACCGCGCGGTCACTCGCCGGCCGCAGATGGACTGCTTGTGACACTGCGGGCCGACCCGCGCAATGAAGTGCGTGTAAGTCATGAGTTGCCTGTGACGGCTGCGGCACTGGAAGGCATTGGGGCGCTGATCATCAACAATCTGCCGTTGCATGAATCCGGGGCCACGCGCGACGGTTTGCAGGTACTGCGCGATTGGGTCATGGCAGGCGGCAACCTGTTGATGCTCGGCGCAGAGGGCGCATTCGGGCCGGGCGGCTATCGCGGCACAGCGCTGGAGGATGTCATGCCCGTGCGCTTTCGCCCCCAGGACGTGCCGCCGCATCGCCTGTTGCTGTTGCTCGATGCATCCGAAAGCATGGGGCAAACGCTGCCCGGGGGCGCCACCAAGCTGGACCGCCTGCGCGAGGCTGCAGAGCGTGTGCTGGCAACCGCGTCACCGACGGACGCCGTGGCACTCGTTGGCTTCAACCAGTCCGTGCAGGGCGACATCGTCTTTCGGCGTCCCGGCGCCCCTGAGCACACAGCGACGCTTCGGGGCCTGCGCGCCGAACTGACCACTCGCATCCGTCGCAGCATGAGCACAGCGCTGGCGGCATTGGGCGGCGGCGAAGACCAACAGCGGCGGCTGTTCGTGATCACCGACGGCGAAGACAACAGCGCAAGCCAGCTTGAATGGCTCGAGCTCGCGGATGCGCTGGCAGCCGGCAAGGTCCGTGCTGACATTGTCTTGACTGACCCAGCCCAACACGCGTGGATTGGCTGGTTGCGGGAAGCGCCGTCGAAGCCCGACGTGCACTTCTGGACAGCCGGCAGCGACGGGTTCAGTAAACTGCTGGAGACTCTGGACAGGGCCCTTGCCGGGGGCGACAGCAGTTGGGTGTCAACCGACAAGTGGGAAGTGGGCGGTGTGCCTGAGCCGCTGCACCTGCTGGCCAAGACGGCCCTGCGCACGGAGAGGTCGGTAACGCCGACACTGACCGCGCAGACGCCGGCCGTGCGTTTTCCGGAGTACCCGCTGCTTGCGCACCGGCAGCTTGTTGGCCGCACGGCTTGCCTGTGCACTCGCTCTTGGGGCGATGAGCGGCTTGCGGCGTTCTGGGGCACCGGGTTCTTTCAAGAACGACTTGCGTTTGCCATTGAGTTCATTCTTGCCACCGCCAGCCGTACCAACCTGCTCCTGAATGTCCTTGAGCAAGGCGCCGAGCTGATCTGGGTCGGAACGATTGCGGCCCCCGCCAGGGACTTGCGCCTTTCCAGCGGCGGCGCCGCACGGCTTGATACGCCGGGGCGCTGGCTGCTGGATAAGTTGCCGGCAGGAGAGGAGTTGCAGGTCTTTGACGGCGAGTTGCTGCTACAGCGCATTGCGCTACCGCGCCTGGTGCCGCATGAACTCAGGTTAACCGGCGACGATGAGGTCTTCTTCTCCATGGCCGCACAAGCCGGCATCCGTGTAGTGAGCAGCCTCGATGCCTGGACGCCGACCCGCATCGGCGAGCCCGCGAAGTCGCCCATTGACCTGACCTGGGCGGCAGCATTGCTTGCGCTCACGTTTCTTGTTGCCGGATTCGCGTTGCGGAACCGCGCGACGTGAAGCGCCTACATTTCGTCAACAATGCACTCAATGACGTCATTGCCCAGCTGGCGAAAGGCCTTGCTCAGCTCACCGTGCAGGTCGCCGGTTCCATGTTTGATCTGGGCCTTAATGACCTGCGCCACGAGCTTGACGTTGCTGCTGTACTCGTCCCAGCGCACGTTGAACTGCGTCTTGGCGCGGGTTTTAAGACCTGTCTTGTCAGGATGGGACATACTTGCCTCCGGGTTTGAAACGCCTTTGCCGGTGATTGGGCTGTTCTAAATGGAAAGGCGCAGCCGTCGCTGCGCCTTTCTGTACTAAGCTGCACTGGTCCTGCGTCGGATCGGACTAGCCGCCGCCGGCTGCGCGCTTGTTGTTCCCGAACACTTTGAAAACGTAGCCGTCTTTTGTGCCCAGGTAGATCGCGCGGTCGCGTTCGTGCATGCTGCCGACAACGAACGGGAAGTCCGCCAGGTTCAAGTCCCACTCCGGGCGCAGCAGGTTGCCAGTCTTGACGTCGAGAACGCGCAGCTGGCGGCTGACCGTGCGCAGTTCGTCGCGTTTGGTGACGATGCGGCCTTCGCCGCGCAGCTTGGCCTTTTCGCGTACGCTAAGAAACTCTTCATTCTCTTCGTACAGCACATAGACGCGGTTGTCGTGCACCATCAGTACTTCCTGGCCGACATCAGGCAGCGTCCACATGGGGTCTATCTTCCAGGCTGTGGACGGGTCGCCGTCAATCACATTGAACACCGGCCGGTCGTTGGGCACGTCGATCAGTTCATACTGGAATGCCAGCAGCTGGCCGGGGCGCGTAGCTGTCTTCAGGCGTGTGCCCTTGCCGTCGTCTGTCGGAACTTCCTGGTCGTACATCTCCAGCGTATGCACAAAGATCCAGCGGTCTTCGACAAAAATGTTGCCGCAGGGCAGCCCCTCAAGCGTGATGACAAACGCGCTTTCGCCCGACTTCTGCCATGCGAAAAGCTGGCCGATGTCGCTGCCGACAAACACCAAGTCGTCCTTGATCACCGGCGGCGTGCGTGAGTGGGCGTCAAGCGCGCACTCGGCACGGAACTCGCCGGTTTGCGCGTCTACCATGTAAAGGAAGTAGTTGTTGTTGACGAATGCCACGGTCTCGCCATCGGCGGCCGGTTTCAGGCTGATCTGTAAGAAACGTTCCTGCACGGACTGTCCGGGTCGCGGGAACGACCAGGTATCGGCGCCCTCTCCACGGCCATTGGTAGCCATCGAAAGGCCGCGCACAGCGTTGGTGTTTGTGGCGGGCACGTACACGTGCGAATCATTGGCCGTGGGCGGCGCAGAGGGAAACACGTCGCCCTCGAAGCGGCCCATGTTGACAAGCCGCGCCTCATCAACGCGCGGGTTGCTGAGGCGGTCATAGGACTGGTACTCACCGTCGCTGTTCATCAGCACGACATAATTACGGGTGGCAATCGGGTCGAAGTTGACGCGCTTTTCAATCGGCGTTTTCCAGTGCAACGTGAAGTCGTAGGCGTCAATCGACCACAACGTGTTGCGGCCCTTGTCGGCGTCGATCACCAGAATTTCGTCGCGCACGTCGTCATGAATCACATGCATATCGCGGATCACGACAGGATTGCGCCGCATGTTGCCGGTCAGGTCGTACGACCGCACACGCAACGGCAGCTCCATGAGCTGCGTCTCGTAGTACGACGCGGACTGCCGGCTTGTCGGGTCCGGTGCAAGCGGGTTGCGGTCGGCTGGTCGCCGCTGAGATCCAACACATCCAGCCACAATCAATGAAAGCGCCAAGAATCCGGGGGGGAGAATCGTAAGCGCACGTTTGGCGAACGTACGATGCTTCACTGGCGATCTCCTTTGTCGTAATCGCGGAGGTTTAGCTTGTGTTTTTCCTCGTAAGAACTCAACGCCTCAATGCGCTCGAGGTCCTCCTCGATCCGGTTAACGAGCTTGAAGATGTATGGCCGGCCCTTCAGCCGGTTCTTCAAGTCGTCGACCATCTTGTCCCACGAACCCATGTAGAGTTCGTCGCGCAGGACAAGCAACATTTTGGCCTCTTCCGAGAGCGCGTCATAGTACGATTGCTGGGTCTTGTCGGCCATGGTGCCTCTTTAATGGATTGTCCACGGTTGCCAACCGTCCATGACATTGTGTAACTGACACTCTATAGATTGTAGACATTTCTTAGGCAATTGCTGAATTGCGTTGCTGTTGCTCCGATCGACAGGGGACACAATGACTTTACCCGCGTCCAGCCAGTCATCGCCAGACCCCCGGCAGCCCTACGGCGTTCAGCAGGCGCAGCAGCCGTTCATGCCCCCGCCGCTGAAGCGACCGGGCAGCACATCTACCAAGGTATGGGGGATTGTGCTGATAGTCCTTGGCGGACTTGGCGCGATCAGCCTGCTGATGACCCTGGCCTCTGCGTTCATGGGCGGCGCCGGCACCAGTGCTTTTGCACCGGGGGTGGACGAGCAGACCAAGCAGGAAATCGAGAAGTTTGCCGCCACGATGATGGAGGACATGCTCGGCCGCTGGAGCTTCTGGGTTTATCTGGGCAGCGAGGTTCTTGTTGTCGTGCTCAGCATTCTCGCGGGTGTGCGGCTTGCGATACGCCCCAAGCCAATTGGCCGGAACCTGGCCATCGCCCGCGCGGCGCTGGTCTTGTTGTTCCTGCCCGTGTACGGGATTGAGAACTTCTCGGCCATGGACCGGCAGATGGAAATGCAGGGCCAGATGCAAAAGTCGATGATAGATCGCCAGATTCGGGAGCAGGCAGGCAACAAGGGCGAGAAAGAGATCCAGAGGCGCCAGAAAGAGTCACAGGAAATCCTGGACCAGATGAGCCCGATCATGCGCGGGGTCACTTACGGCGCCGTCATCTTCACGGTTGTCTTTGTCATGGTGCTGAACGGCCTCCTGCTATTTTTCATGACACGTCCAAGCGTAAAGGATTACCTCGAGTCAGTCGCGGCCGAGGGTACTTCAGGGATTCCGCAGCTCGACCCCAGCATGGGGCTGATGATGGGGCCGCCGCCAACTGACCCTCGTCAAGGGCAACCGCCCCCTGAAACCGGCAGTGGCCGCTGCTGAGTTCATGCGCTATAACCCCGCCCTTCAATAATTGCCTTGGACCACGAAAGGACCAGATGACCGCGACGAAGGAAAAGAAGGGCGACATCAAGGACCCATCGCTGCAAAAGACCGGTGTCAGCCGCATCGAATGGGCTGAAGCAGACATGCCCGTGCTGCGCGCCATTCGCGAACGCTTTGCCAAGGAAAAGCCGCTCAAGGGCATTCGCCTCAGCGCCTGCCTGCACGTGACTTCCGAAACCGCAAACCTTGCGCGCACGCTCAAGGCCGGCGGCGCAGAGGTCTTCCTGTGCGCGTCAAACCCGCTCAGCACCCAGGACGACGTGGCGGCAGGACTTACCCTTGAGTACGGCATCGAGACCTACGCCATCAAGGGCGAAGACAACGACACCTACTACCGGCACATGACAGCCGTGCTGGACAAGAAGCCCAACGTGACCATGGACGACGGCGCCGACCTGGTGACGATGATCCTGACCAAGCGCGAAGAATTGGCGCAGCATGTGTTCGCCAGCATGGAAGAGACCACCACAGGCATCATCCGCCTGCGCGCCATGGAAAAAGACGGTGTGCTCAAGTTCCCCGTGATTGCGGTGAACGACGCCGACTGCAAGCACTTGTTTGACAACCGCTATGGCACGGGCCAGAGCACAGTGGACGGCATCATCCGCGCTACAAACCGCCTGTTTGCAGGGCGCACGGTCGTGACCCTTGGCTACGGCTGGTGCGGCCGCGGCTTTGCCAACCGCTCTCGCGGCATGGGCGCGCGCGTGGTGGTGACCGAGATCGACCCGGTGAAGGCACTGGAAGCCGTGATGGACGGCTTTGAGGTCATGCCGATTGAGGAAGCCGCCAAAGTCGGCGACGTGTTCTGCACGCTGACCGGCAACAAGCACGTGATTGACGCGCAGCACTTCAAGGTCATGAAGGAGGGCGCGATTGTGTGCAACAGCGGCCACTTCAACGTTGAGCTGAACATTGAGGCCCTGCGCAAGCTCGCCAAGAGCAACGGCGAGCCCAAGCCGTTTGTAGAAGAGTTCAAGCTGCCCAGCGGTAACACGATCTACGTGCTGGCCGACGGCCGCCTCGTGAACCTCGCGGCTGCGGAAGGTCACCCGGCCAACGTGATGGACATGAGCTTTGCAGTGCAGGCGCTGGCTACCGAGTACGCGGTCAAGCAGAAGGGCAAGCTGGGCAACAAGGTCCACAACCTGCCCAAGGAAGTAGATGAGTGGGTGGCAACACTCAAACTGCAAACCATGGGCGTAGGCATCGACAAGCTGACGCCCGAACAGAAGCATTATCTTGCAAGCTGGAAAGAAGGCACGTGATTACCGGCGGCAACGCAACCAGAGAACAAGAGCCCCGGGCGCCAGCCCGGGGTTTTGCGTTGCGAAGCAGGCAAACGAGTGGGTGACAACGTTATCAGCAGTTGTTCGTTTCAACGTCATGCAGGACTGGAGCATCAACGACGAACAGCCGCCGCCGCGCTGGCTTGTGTATGGGCTGGCGGCTGCATCGGTGGTTGCGCTGGTATGCCTGTTGCTGATGGTGCTGTGGCTGGTAGCGGTGTACATTGTGCCGAACCGCTGGATCCCGTAGCACTGCGATGCCGGACTTCGAGATTCGACTGCTGCAACCGGGCGACTCGCTGCACGAGCTGACTGAGCTGCTGCACCGCAGCTACCAGCGGCTTGTTGATATGGGTTTCAACTACACGGCGGCTGACCAGAGCGTTGAAGTCACGCGCGAGCGCATCGAAGGCAATGAATGCTATGTGGCGGTGATGGACGGCCGCATTGTCGGCACGAGCTTGCTGATCCTGGACCGGTCTAACAAACCCGCATGGGCCAGCCAGGAAGGCGTGGCTTACGCCGGGCAGCTTGGCGTTGAGCCCGAGTTCCGGCACCTGGGCATAGGCTCGGCGCTGATGGATGCGATCGAGAACCGCGCCCGCGAGCTTGGCTATCGGGCGATCGGCGGCGACACCAGCGAGAGCGCGGACTACCTGATAAGGTTCTACACCGGGCGGGGCTATGAGATCGTGGACTATCACCAGTGGGGCCGCAAGACCTACCGCAGTGTGGTGCTGGCCAAGCGGCTGAGTGTTTAGGCGACAGGCTTCCGATCTAAGTCTGAGTAGGGGTAGTGCCCGGCTTGTTTCAACAAGTTGATTAGCGCTTCACCTCCATTTCGATGGGCGAATTCCATCTCGCTCCGAAAGACCTCGATGATCGCCAGCAAGCCAAAGTCCTGACGGACGTATGGGTTGGAATCTCCGTACTCATCGAAGACCAGGCACATTCCGCCCACGCCCTCCATGTCCCTTGGGAACTCGCATGTCTGGTGGGGGTTCAATGTTGCTTGCTGGCTGTACGCCGCAATGCAGTTCAGAATGGAGTTGATGGACGTGTGAGCCTTGCCGAAGGAAGACTTTGGTTTCCTCGCTTGGTCTAGATCCAAGTGGTGACGAGTGAACATGACCAGCTCGTAGCGCTCAAACCGGTCATTGTTCGGCCCCTCACCGAGAGCGGGAGAAAGCTCCTTGGTTGCGATGGCGCACCCTCTTATTCGCTTAGGGTAATAGTACAGGTCGAGACCACCGCCAATCTCAAAGGGAATGATGGCGTGCATGACCATGCCATGCTCCGGCCCAAGAATGAGTTGCATGCGTTCCGACTTATCGTCATACCATGCATCGTGTTGATCTTCGCTTGCCACCGGGCGTTCCTTTTCGCCGGGCCATTGAACACAGTTGCCCAGATTGTACTGTTTCCGCCATGCTGCTGCCGATTGCCAAATGGAGCAAGAAGCGAGCCGCTTAGAGCTTGTTTAAGAAGCGGGCTTCAGTCTTCGAACCATCAGGTGTGTCATCGCAAGGTGTATGAATGCTTCGCTTGATCTTGTTCGACCTTC